>NZ_JAUCZC010000003.1 GCF_030373265.1 Blastomonas sp. | reverse complement strand
CGTTCGATCGCGGAATGATTACAGTAGACCGCGCGCGCCGCATCCACGTCTCGCGCCAGCTGCGCGAAAGCCGCAGCCGCGAGACCCGCGACTATTTCCAGCAATTTGAAAAGGCGACACTGCGCCCGGCGGCACGGTTCGATCCGGAACCGGCCTTTCTCGACTGGCACAATGAGCACTGCTTCGTGGATTACCGCGCCGCCTGACGTGTCAGGCGGCGCGCCTTGGCCAGCAGACCCCCATCCAATGTTCCCATCAGAACAGGGACAGCTGCGCCTCCTCGCCTGCGACGAACATGACAGGCGGTCCGGCCATCACAAGTTCCCTCACGGCGTGACACACGATGATGCCGTCATAGAACCCCGCCTGATCAGCGCGCGCGCGATCGCCATCGCGACACCGTTCATGATAGGTGCGCACCGTGCCGCCATAGAGAGATGGGTGCACGAGCAGGTAGGCCTCGGCTCCTGAACAACCTGTGCCAACACAGATCCAAAGCTTTCCGGCAAATCGGAATGGCTTGCGGATGGGCTGGCCCATGCCGATGCGGTCAGCACTGTAGCTGGCACGAATATCGCCCTCGCCGCATTGTCTCTCGCTGGCGTGGCACCACGCGCCGAAAGCGAGGCGCGACGGTTCCACCGTGTGGAAGCGGGCAGCCATATCAATACTCGCTCCCCAGCATGATGGTCAGCACCCGCCGGGTCAGGGCGGGATCGGCGGGGTCCTCGCTGCCAAACCGCATCGCGCGGTCATAGGCATCGATCTTCCAGAACACGGTCACCGCAGCATCGACGGGCCGCGAGGTCGACCAGACCCCGTCCATCCCCTGATAGATCGCCCCAAAGTCGCGCTCGCCATAAGGATCATTGTCGGGCGTGAAGGCACCGAAGGTCTCGACCAATTCGCGCAGGCGTGACTGATCGGCTTCGGGCAAGGCCCGAATGCCCTCAGTCGCCACCACCACACAGGAAACCCCCATGGCGCGGCGCGCCAGATCATTGAGCCGCGCAATCCGCTCGGCGCGAGTCAGCACGGCGCCGCTCATGACGCAAGGCTCCCGCCACACTCGCACAGCCGCACCAGCTTGCCGAAATCCTCGCTCTCGCCCAGCTCGGCCGCCAGCTGCTGCACCGCCATCAGTGGCAAGCCATTGTCATGCGCCAGCATGCGCAGCCAGTCCTCGCGGCACTCGGCCCCGCATGCGCGGTAATTCAAGATCAGGTCACCCATGGTCCAGTCTCCTTCAGGCAAAGCCGCATCCGTCAAGCGGCATGCGGCTCTGCCTTCCGGCGAGGATGGGAGGGGGAGGGAAAACCCCAATCAATGCCCTGGCGCGGGCCAGCGGGCGAAGCCCGCCACACGGAGGTGTCGATTGGGGTTTGGGAACGAGAGGGCAAAGCCCTTGGCGTTCCCCTCAAGGATCGCAGCGGCGATCCGCACAGACAACGGCGCCCTTGCACGGCGCGAAGCCGCCGGACGCCCTGCGCCCGGGCCAAGTGGGCCAGCGGGCGTCCGGCAATGAGAGAGGCAAGAGCGCCTGCGGGTCAGCTCAGGAACGCCGGGCCCTCGGGAGCGCGAAGCGCGGAAAAGCGCGCGTCCTCCAGAAATTCCCGCTCCGCTTCCAACCGCTCCTGATCGTCACCCGGATGGGCAGGGACTACAGGCCCGGTCCGCGCCAGCGGATAGAGCAGGTTGCCCGGCAGGGTAGCACCTTACTGCCCCTTCAAATCGTTCAGATACTCCGAAGCTGGTTTCACCCCCGAGACCATCAATCGATCTCGGGCGCGAGTACATGCCACGTAAAGCAACCGTCGCTCCGTCTCGTAAATGTCGTCCAGCTCGGCATCGTCGGCAGCATCCGCGACCCGCTCGTCCAATGGCAGGATACCTTCGTCGCAAGCCAAAACGGCAACAGCCCGGAATTCGAGGCCCTTGGCAAGATGCATGATGTTGACCGTGATGGCATCATTACCGGTGATGCCCTCAAGTCCACGTTTGGCCCTCCCAACTTGAGCCGATGTCCGCACGAACAGGCCAACCTCTGATAGGGCAATGCCATCTTGAAGCGCACTAGCAACAAATTCGCGAATACCTGCGATTTCATCTTCGGTGGTGGCGTATCGCCGTACGATCGGTTCCGGTCCTTCAAAGACCGAGATCGTTCCTCGCCGTTCGTCTTCGTTGCCGTCCACGTCACGCAGTACGGACGGTAACAGAAGATCAGCCGAGCGTCTGATTTGCTGTGACGTCCTGTAGCAGACCTTGAGAGTAAATGACCGCCCGCGCACATCTACACCCAGTCCCTTCCAGGAATAGGGATGCTGAAAGATTCTTTGGCCAAGATCACCAGCCAAAAACAGCGCATCGGCATGACCGGGGGCAATAGCTGCGAAGAAGCGCAGTTCTGACGGGCCAAGGTCCTGGGCTTCGTCGATCACGATATGATCGAAAGGCTTGTTGGATTTCTTGGTCAATCGCGATGCGAGATCGGTGAAGACGGCAGGCCAGGTCGTGTAGCGCTCTGCTTGCAAAGCATTGCGGACCGCCTGAAAGATAGGCCACAGCCGCTCGCGCTGCTTGGGGCCAAGCCTGCTCTTGCGGCCCATCCTCTCGACCTCAACGTATTCGTCCATCGTGCCGATGCTCCATGCATCAACCACGTTGGTCCATTCGGACAGCAGGAAGCGATCCGAAAAACCTTTGAGATCTGCCTTAGTCGCAGCTTCGAGGATTCGTTCGCGCAACAGAGTTTCTGGGGCAATGCGCGGGCGCACGCCATATTCAAGTTGGTGAAGTTCATCGGCAATGGTTTTGAACGACGCAGTGGTAATGCGCGGTACAACCGAACCGGTGTCGGGCGCCAGCACGGACACCTTGACGCGCAGCGCATCGGCCAACTGCTGCGAGAACGTGGCGAGTAGGACCTTGGCTGCCGGGGTCTCACGCGCAAGCCGCACCGCGCGGTGGAGCGCGACCACTGTTTTGCCGGTGCCGGCTGAACCGGCTACACGCGCTGGCCCAAAAAAGCTGCGTTCTACGATATCGCGCTGTGAAGGGTGGAGAAAGACACCCCACTTCTCCCAAGGGTAGGCCAGCGCCTGTGCCAGTTCCTCTTGGTCAGCGATCGGGCGGATGCGGCGAAGCGCATCGGGATGGGCGTAGGGATCAGCGGGTATCTTCACTGCCGGGACGGGCAACTTGCCGCTTGCCGCATACTCCAGCAGCGCTTCGCTAGCTTCGGCAGGCAAATGATCGGCGAGGGTAAAGAACCCTTCTTCGGTTGCCGCACGAACGTCGGCAAGCCAATCGGTTGGCACGCCGATTGACAGAAACGCGTCTTCGTCGAGCGAAGCAAACAACTGAGGGGCGTCGTCTTTCTTTGCCTTGTCAGGTTCAGGAAACACGAAGTCGAAAGTCGCGGGCGGCGAGACGTTCTCGACCATTTCGCGGACTTCGACGATCTGTATCGCCCCGGTTGTTGGGTGCGCTTCGATGCGGCGACGCTCGGCCCAAGCATAGGCTTTGTCGTGGTGATCGACATAGGCGACCAGTATCGAATCCGCCGTTCTGTGGACGATCAGCCGAACGTCGCGATTGACCCGCGCCGACCAGAAATTGCCGTCCTTAGATTTGTCGATGCGATGGAGCTGCAGGCCGTTCCCGCTGGGGTCCATCTGCAGATCGAACACACTCGCCTTGACCGCCTTCTGATTCTGACCAGACAGACGGTTAAATGCGGCAGTAAAGGTATCGGCGATCAGAAAATTCATGTTCTGGGCGTGCCACATTCATTGGCATTCGGCGGCCACCGCCAGTCTTTTCCATCGGTGGTAACCGAAACCCACTGGTTCCATTCCTTGCCGTGGCATTGGACGCACTGAGCGCAGCGGCGGGTCTTCCGTGCGAGATACTGATCAAGCGTTTGGCCGGTCTGCCCGCCATTGCGCACAAACAGCTGCTCATCGTTGCCGAGCCAGTCGGTCAGCACAGAAAAGGCGTGATCGTTGTTCCTCGATCCGTGGTGCGGGGCTGTTATCAGCGTTTTCCGGGCCGGCTTGTCGAACGGCCGCGGAAAATCCTTCTCAGGGCGTTCGACACCATGCGCCAATCGCGAGTCACCGAGGAACAATACGGCGGGCTCCCGGTCACTTTCGGGGCGATAGAAAACCAGCGACTCAACGTTCTGACGCGTGAGGCGTAGGCTATGGAAAAGTGTCAGATTGGTGAGCCTCGCCGCCTTTGTACGCGATGGCGCCACCTCGACCGCACAGCATGGTTCAAGCAACCCGGGCAGGCCACCGAAGGGCACCTCGTCCTTTTTGTACTCGCCAAAATCAAACCAGCGGACGCGGATTTTATTAACCAGGGCAGACGTTGCAATCTTGTGGATTGCCTTCGCTGTCTCGGCAACTTCGGCAAACGCGACCTGACTTTCTGGAGCCATCTTCAGGTAATGGGAAAATGATATCTCGCCGGGTAGATCAAACCAACTACGGTATACCGATTTGTCGCTCAGGGCTGTTTCGAGGAGGTCGATCTCTGTGTCGGTCTCCTCAAAATCCGCCCGCAGCTGCTCGGCTTCGATGTCGGTCAGTCCAAGTCCGAGACTATGCTCGCCAAAGGCTGCTTCGATCTTGAGCAAATACTCGACATCGTCGATCCGCGAAACCGCCGTTTCGAGCTCACCGTCGGCAAGCATGGCGCTCGCCTTGAAATAGCGATTTTCGCGTGAAAGGCTGAAGCCTTCGGCAGTATCCCGCACAATTTGGGAAGCGGCTTCAATTGCCCCAGAATGCAATTTCGCGACAAAACCGGATGGATCAGTCAGGATCGAAGGAACTGCGTTCGCCCACCGTCCCGGCAACCAGAATTCCCCGATCTTGCGGCCCATCGCGTACCAATCGTCCGCCAGAAACCAGAGCCCCTGCGAGTGGTCCGCGTCCGAATGGGTGCAGATGACAACATCGATCCGGTCAATCGTGGGTTTCACATCCGCCAGGATCTTCGCGAGTTCTCGACTGTCTTTGCCATAGGCCTTGCCACCGTCGACAAGGATGACCCATTCGCGCCCATTCTCGTCCGGGGTACGGAGGAGAAACGCCTCCCCCGATTTTAACGGTAGCGCAATCAGCGTCGATGCCACGGCAGTTCTCCCCCTAAACCCCAAACACCTTCATCACCTCGTCGCCGAAGTGGTTGATCACCTTCACCGCGATCTTCCGGTTCGCGGGCCGCTCGAACGGGCGGGATGTGTCCGAGTACAAAGTCGCCCACGCATCTTCGTCGATTTCAGCCTTCAATGCTGTTTTCAGAGACTTATAGGGATCGTTTGCGCCAAGGAAATAGGCGTGGCGTACGAAGAAGCTTTCTTCGTTGTAGTCGGTGTCGATGAACCAGGCGGCGATGCCCTTGGTGTCGTTGCTGCGGATGTCGCCGGTGTTGGGGTCGAACACGTCCACGCCGTTGACCTTCACGCGGATCGTCTCGCCGCCGTCGTCGAGGATATCGACGTCGGGTTCGCCGAAGACGATGAACATGTTGCCGCGCCCGGTGTTCTTGAGCTCGCCGGACATGTGCATGTCGGGGTTGATGCGCGCTTTCAGGATGCGCAAGCTGCCGAGGCTGCCCAGTTCGCTGGAATGCGCGTCGAAGTTGAAGGCACAGGCGATGACCAGATCGAAGCGGGCATCAGCGGCTTCGCGCGCGGCGGCGACGAGGTCGGCGCGGCCGACGGTGCCGAACTCGGGGCCGATCAGGATCGCGGCGCGGCGTTCCACCTGGCTACCTTCCGGTCCCTCCATGAAGGTTCCCTGAGCGCCGATCCAGTTGCCGGGCCAAGGCAAGAGGCTTTCGAAGGTGATGCGGTCGCCCTTGTCCTGCTGCTTGACGCCTTCGGCCTTGAGGTAATCGATCACGATGGCGGCAAAGTCGTTGCTGGCGAGCGCATCGTCGTCCTTCACGCGCCTGCCTTCGGCGGCATCGATCTCTTCGATCAGTTCCTCCTCGCTGGCGGGGAGGACACGGTGGGGGGAGAGGCTTTCGACGGTGAACGGCCCTGCCACGCGGACACGTGATGTATCCTGATAGGGCTTATCGTAGAGATACTCGACATCAGCGCGCGCGGCGATGCTGGAGTCGATTTCCTTTTGGCGAGCGACGCGGGCTTCCCACCAGGATGCGTGGACGCCGACCATGTTGCTCGACCAGGCCGCCTCGGCATCGCGCGGGATTTCCCATTCTTGCCAGTTTTTGCCCGCGAGCTGATTGAGTTCGGCGCGGCGCGACTCCAGTACCTGTTGCCACTTGTCCCAGATGTCGTCGATCAGAGGATTATTGGCTATGCTTTTCAGCGTTATGTGCGGCACCCGCTCATAAACAAAGCCCTGACGAATATCGTGATGGAAGGGCGTGTCCGCTGGCGGGCGCTGGGTGAGCGCAGCTTCTTTCGCACGGCCTTCCTTACTGTCGGCTAGCAAATACCAAGGATAGCGAGCGGTCATCAGCCGCGTGCGCGCCAGAGCCAGCGCGACGCGGCTGGTATCCATGGTGATCCAGCGCCGCCCCCATTGTTCGGCAACATAAGCAGTTGAGCCCGAACCGCAAGTAGGGTCGAGCACAAGGTCGCCTGGGTCAGTTGCCATCAATATGCAGCGTTCGATCACCCTCGTTCCGGTCTGAACCACGTAAACTTTTGGATCTGAACGACTGGTGACCCCACCGCTCACGTCGGACCACACGTTGTCGAGCGCTATCGCACTGAAATCGTCATAGTATTTGCGGTACGACAGTGTTTTGCCTGTCTGAAGAAAGCGATCAGACTTCTTCACTCGGTCCATACCACGCTCAGAAGTGCGCCAGCCTCCTGAATTAGGCCTATACGTCTTTCCATTGTATTCGAATTCGAAAATTGTCGTTTTTGACGCAGTGCGAGAAGTCATTCCTTGGTCACGGAAATATCGTGCGCCAGAAGGAATTTTCGAATTATCTTCCGCAACCTTCATCTCTCTTAAGTCGAGCATTCTAAGAGTTTTGTACCTAGAAGCGCCTTCTTCACCAGGCACTGTAGTTCGCAACAAAGACCGAACTTTCCCGATTGATTTATCTTTGAAGTACCATACAATAAAATTTGCCGTGTTATCTAGCCCAGATGAGCCAAGCCCGACCGAGGTCTTATAAGATATCAGGCTCGAAAAGTTCTGATCTCCGAAAACTTCGTCCAGAAGCGCCCTAACACGATGTACATTCTCGTCCCCGATCTGCACGAATATGCTGCCACTATCAGTCAGTAGGTCTCGCGCTACCGTTAGGCGATCACGCAGATAGGCGAGGTAGGAGTGAATGCTGTCCTTCCAAGTATCGCGAAACGCCTTCACTTGTTCCGGTTCGCGACTGATATCGGCTTGCTTCCCATCCTCGACTTTCGTTGACCTCGTCGAAACCTGCCAGTTGCTGTTGAATTTGATCCCATACGGTGGGTCGAAATAGATGCATTGCACCTTACCGCGCAGGCTTTCCCGTTCGGCAAGGCTCGCCATGACCTGAAGGCTGTCGCCCAAAATCATTCGGTTCGACCAGTGCTGGTCGTGCTGATAGAACTCAGCGCGCTGACCCGGCTCAATGCCGTTGAAATCGGCGAACATATCGGGAGCGTCGCTCTCCGCTTCGCGCTTCATTGCCGCCCGCCGCTTCAGATCGTCGATGATAGCCTTGGGATGGATTTTCTCCTGAATGTAGAGCGGTGGGACGTTGACGATCAGGTCCGACCAGTCCTGTGTATCCTTCCCGCGCCACACCAGCTGCGCATCACCGAGCTCCAGCTCGCCGGTTGCAGCTAGCTGCTCCATCTGCGCCTTGGTGATGCGGATTTTCGCGCCGTTCCAGATGAGCTGCGGATCAAGCTCCTCCGCCCGCTCGCGTGCCTCACCCTCGGCCAACGGACGTTCGCGCGGGTAGGCCTTGGGTGGCCGGGGCGCACGATCCTCCTCGCGCAGGAAGAAGCTTTCCATTTCTGCGGTCGGAATGTTCCGACGCGACGCGGCATCATGCTTGAGGGCATCGATGGATTTGGGCGGTTTGGGGGCGCGTGCCATTATGGTATTCTCTTCCAAACTTTTGATAATTCTCGGCAATAGGCTTGAGTTTGATCCTCAAGCCAATTGATCGCTGCGGGCCAGTCCTTTGCGCTGTCAATGGAACGATCAAACTCCTTGTATAGGGGTCTTTGCTCGAAATCATTATGGGCGACTAGCAATGAAGCTAGCAGCTCCTGTTGCTCGTCAGAAAACTCATAGAATGGGTCAGAGCCAAATGTTCGTCCGCCCCTCACAAATAAGCCCGCACCGTCAATCCAAAACCACCGGGCTACAAAAAGATCTGTTCCAGGCACTTCTCTCCATCTAGTTGCACCATGCCCCCCTCCACCTAGATCATTTTCGGCCACCGGAAAAAGTTGGACATACATGTCCCAAAATTGCTGACGCTCTGTCCTTTGGCCTTCAACAATATCATGCTGCTTACCTGCGAGGCGTTTTTCCCAATTGTTTGGACGCTCGATGACGTCAAATAGGGGCGCCATTCTTGAATCACCAATCTTCACTACGCTAATCTCAATAGCGAAAAACTTAAATTGTTCTGAAGTGTTTGTATTGAGCCACTTTATCGCTGAAAGATGAGAATCGCGAAAATTTGGCGCTATCCAAACGACATAATTGGCCTTTATCCCTGAAAGATAGGTCAATATTTGTCCGAGATGATTATGGTCTGATGTTCCAAATTGGTTCTCAATCAGGATGATTTCTTCGTCTCTTGTTGTTGCAACGATATCGGCACTGTAGCGGTCGATCCCACTTGGATCTGTTTTTACCTCTATCTCAGGGTTTATGATTTGAATTCCAATTGCTTGAGAAATTTTGTCAATGTTATCCTTCAGCCAAGGCGTGAAATCTCTTGGTTCGTTCTCCCACGCGTCAGTTAGGCTGACCGTGGTAAGCGTGCCGAGTTCTTCCTTAGGCATGGGGTAAAGCTCCCTCTAGTCTTCCAGCTGGATACGACCGCAAGCGCTCGGCCAGCGCCGCAAAATCATCTTCCATCATCGCCCAATCGCTGAATTCAGCGAATTGCCAGCGACCAAAACCGCCGAGAGAGTTGACGCCGGGGACCCAGAGGTCGCGCATGGTCGCCGCCTTCAGCTTTGCATCTTCGCCACGATAGCCCTTGACCTCCAGCACGAGATTGAGAGGATCGTCGCGTCCATCATCGAGCCGGACAAGGAAATCAGGCGTGTAGCGGCGCATCACCGAGCCATCGAGATAGGGGACTTCGAAGCCAAGGGCCTGGTTCTTGGCATAGGCGATCACACGCGGATGGCCTTCGAGCACCATTGCCAGCTGCTCTTCCCAGCTGCTGTCCTTAACGACATGGCTGATCTGGCACTTGGGTGGACGGGCACCGGTGGTCCAACAGGCCTTTGAGGTGATGAAATTGACGAAGCGGGTCGATCCCTTGGGGTTATAGGGGTCGAGCACGGCTTTGACCGGGCTATCGCTGGCGCGAGATAGCGCGATGTGGATCTTCTGGGCAGCGCGGGCGAGCTGATCTTCATATAGAATCGCCCCGACCGGCACTCCAGCGCAGACCAGATAGCCGCCATCGAGCCAGCGGCGCGCGATACGCTGGATTTGCGGGAAAAGGTGCCGCTTGGCCAGACCGTCCTCGTCGCGGAAATGATGGTTGAGCAGATACTTGCCGAGATTAAAGCTGATCTCCGAAGGTCGTAGGTGCTCGAGCACTTCGGTGGTGATCGTAACACCCTGGCCGACAATCCCCTCCATCAGCACTGAGGTCGGACCGATGTCGGCGGTGGTGATGATCAGCTTGGACTCGTCGTCAAATTCGGCGGTCAGCCGTTCCTCGGGCAGGTCTTTGCGGTAGCCGCTGATGCGGGGGAATTCGATTTCCTGTTCGGCCCGCTCACGGATCGCATAGACACGGGTAACCGGGCGGGGCTTGATAGGCTTGGCGGTCCGAGGTTTGCCGGTGAAATCAAAGGGGATGCCCATAATGTCGGCATATTCGACCGGGAACAGCCCGGTTTCCGGATCGAGATCGTAGGATTGTCGGCGCAGGCCGCGCCCAACGACCTGTTCACACAGAAGCTGTGTGCCGAATGCCCGCACTCCGAGGATGTGGGTGACCGTATTGGTATCCCAGCCTTCGGTCAGCATCGAGACCGAAACCACGCAACGGATTTGCTCCCCAAGCTTGCCCTTGCGCCCGACGGTGTTCATTACCTCGCGGAGCAGTTCACCATCGGTCACCTTGTCGCCCAAACCGGCACCATCGCGCCGGGCAATTTCGCGCTTGAATTGGTCTATTTCGGTCGCGGCGATGTCGCGAAAGCTTTTGTCGATGGTGTCGCCAGCTTCAATCTGTCGGGAATCGATCAGCAAAGTGCGTGGCCTGGGGAAGCGTCCGCCGGTAGGGTCGTAGTTGCTGAACAATTCGAGATTACCGATCTCAAAGGCAGCGCGGTCACTGCCATCTTCGCCAAGGTCCCGCTCGAAGCCCGCGATCCATTCGAACACAAGGCGGGATATTGCGGTGTTCTGGCAAACGACGATAAAAACGGGCGGAACGTCGATGCCTTCGCGGTCCCAAAGGTCGAAGGTTTGTTTGTAGTGGCTGTAGAGCGCGTAGAGCGCGGTCCTGAGCTCGTTTGGCAGGCTTGAAGGATCGAGCTTTCCTACGGCAGCAGCACTTTTGGGCAGGTCCTTGCCAACGTGCTTCCACAGATCGCGATAGACCAGCGATTCGACCTGCGGTAGATTGTCTGCAACCGGCACGCGGGGCAGCTTGACGATACCGCTTTCGATCGCGTCCATGAGGCTGAAATCGGATACGACCCACGGGAACAGGAAGCCTTCGGGATATCCCGAACCGCGCAAGAAAAACGGCGTGGCTGACAGGTCCAGAACAGCACGAACGCCGACCTTGCGTTTCAATGCCTCGATCCCGTTGATCCAGAGGCGTGCAGCTTCCTCGTTTGCCTCAGCTTCCTTCTTGTCTTCGCCTTTCAGTTTTTCCTCTTCGCCGCCGCTCTTGTGACGATAACAATGGTGTGCCTCGTCGTTGATGACGTTGACGTTTTTGTGATTGAGCAAATCCCCACATGCGCGCCGGAGCATGTCACCGTCGCTCTCGATCGTGCGAATTGGTTCAGGGTCGTTGCCTTGAAGCAAGCCTTTGGCGACTTTCCCGCTCGGGCCGTTCTCCCTGTGCTGGAAAGCATGGTAGTTGGTGATTACGATCTCGGCGCGCTTTACCTCGTTCAGCATTTCGGGAGGCACCAGCTCCCGCTCTTCGTAGTAGTTATCGGGGGCGCTCGGCATGAGAACCCGCAACCGGTCCTTGATGGTGATGCCGGGTGCGACGATCAGGAAAGCGCGACTGAATAGCTTCGAGTCTTTGCGCACGGCGTTCACCGTCTGCCATGCAATGAGCATCGCCATCACGGTCGTCTTGCCGCTGCCAGTCGCCATTTTCATGGCCAGACGGAACAGTTCAGGGTTGGCCTCTTCGTTTGCCTTCTTCAGCTGATCGAGCAGGCCTTTTGTCGCCGCACGCTTCGGCGCAACTTCGGTCAGCCAGATGATCGTTTCGACTGCTTCGACCTGACAGAAGAATGGCCGCACAGACGAAAAATCATGGTTCCGCCAGTAATCCAACAGGCGTGCAGTCGCAGCGGTAACGCCCCAGTCGGTCGGATTTGGGATCTTTCGCCAAGCGTCAACGTAGCCCCGGATCTCATTGATGAGACTGTTCGGCGTGTAGGTTTCCAGATCGAGGGAAGCTTGTGCCGATGCCGGTGCCTTGCGTGACTTCGGCACTGGTACAATAAAACGCGACGGCCTGCGCCCAGGCTCAGCCGACCTATCGAGGGGCTGTCCATGATCATCAAGCGGGTGGTGAAGGCTCGGTTCTTTGTAAGGCGAATTCAGGATCGGTTGTTCGTAGAACGTCCCGGTCACAGCAATCTCCCCCACATTAAAAAATCTAAGACTTTTGATCACTAGGGCATGACGAGTTAACCGTCGATATGCCACGACACCACGAACACACTATTGGTAGGTGCTGAGCGGAGACGCAATCGCTGTCAGCTGGTCGCAGTCAACCAACGCCCGTGTTCCTCTGCAACTCCTGACAGAATCGATTGAGCTTCGACACGACGGAATTAGGGTAAAATCTAACAGGTGTGATGCGGCCTTGTTGGATTGGCTACCATCGCTCAATGGTGAGTTTGATTTCGGCTAATGCCCGCATCATGTGATACTCGATGCACTGGGTACCAACACCAAGCTCTTGACCGACCTCACGATAGGTCATGCCCTTCAACCTCTGCATCAGGAATATGCGTCGAGTTCGTCGAGGCAAAGCCAGAAGCGCGCACCGGTATGCTGCACGCATTTCCTGAGCCTGAATGCCCCACTCCTGGTGTGGCGGCAGTGGTGCGTCGCGGGCTTCATCCAACGGACAAATTGTGCATGCGTTGCGCTTCCGTTTGCGCGCCAGATCGATAAGCAGGTTCTGAGCTGTCCGTGTGAGATAGCCCTGCGGATTGTCCAGCCGATCAAATGCGCCGCTTTGCCAGACGCGAACAAAAGTTTCCTGCACCAGGTCGGAGGCATCAGTTGGACCAATCTTGCGCCTGAAGAAGTGGAGCAACCGCGTCCGTTCTGTCCGGTAAATTGCTTCAAACGCGCGATGGGAGCCAGCAGCGCTCATGGCCGGTCTCCCAAGCCATGTGTCGAATGAATGTCGGCATCGCGCGATGCGCGATAAAGGACGATCCCTGCCTCGATCCGATCAAGAATGAACGTGTCGCGTTCGGCCTTTGCAGCTCGAATGTCGGATTTGGCGTAAATCTCGATATCCACGGCACATCGATTGCCGAGCTCACTGTCGATAGTAGTCCGTGCACGTCGCCAGCAGCGCTCATCGGTAAACAGGGGGTGGTTGACGACTACCCAGAACTCGTAGTCGGAAAACTCGATCGTCCGGCGGTCTTCATACCATGATCGCCTGGCGTAGGGTCCGATCAGGATAATGCGCTTTATCATGCCAGGCTCAGGCGCGAGCACTGGCGCTGGATCGAACAGGCTGCGCAGCATCCGGATGACGCGTTCGATTTCCCGCTGCTTGCGCCGAATGAGATGGCCGACGCGCGCCATCACGACTTCGCGCGCGTAAACGTCGTAAAAATGTGGGGTAGTCATTTGCAGCTCGCACCACGGCGGTCCGCGCAAAAACGCACGGATGGGCAAGCGGTGTTCGCTGTGGTGCCGCTGGAGCGGCTATCAGCAACCGTCCGACGCGCAGCCGGACCTACATGATGCCTGGCAGGGTAATCCCCGGAATGGCCGCCAGTCGTTCCATCCCGTGGCGCAGATTATGCCAGATACAGGGAGTCCCGGCAAGTCGCGCGGGTTCGGCTCCTAGCTGCGGGCAGCGGTCTCAAGCTCGGCGATCTTGTCGGAGCACACCTGATGCACGACACGGCCAAGCTCCTCGACGCGTTCGCTCAGCCAGGTGAGCTCTTCCTTGCTGATCCTATAATGCTTCGAATAGCGCGCCTTGGTATAAGCCTCCTTCAGCTTCTGGAACATTGCGCGTTCGCGATGGGTGGCGTGTGGCCATATACCATAGAGTCGGCGATCCAGCCCCTCTGCCAGCGAACGCAGGAAAGCAATGTTGTGGTTGTAGGGCGTGTAATAGGTAAGTGTTAAAAGGAGGCAGGAGTAAAGGCGCTCGGTCGTTTGATGAAAATCAAATGCGGCGTCTTTGAGCAGTCCTTCCCCCAGTGCGTATCTTGCCAGTTTTTGGCGCGACATCGCGCCCGCCATCCCGTCTTCAAAATATTCACGCGCTGCTTTCAGAGCCTCGCCTGACGTCTTCGGCTTTGGTTTCGCTAGCTCGCGATCCTCCGCCTCGTAAAGTGCAATGCCATCCTTCGCCAATTCCATGAAGAACACGCGGCCATGCGAAAGGCCCTCGTTGACCTCATGCAGGCTGTGGACGATGAAGTTGACCGGCGTATGGAGCGTCTTCTCGATCGTATAGGCCCGGATCAGTCGTTCCTCGGCTTTGGCCCAATGGGCGGCGCGGTCGGTCAGCTCCTTTTGGCTGACAATGATCAGGATGTCATAATCGGATTTGTACTGGTTAGCCGAGAGTGGTGCATCGACCCAATCGCCGCGCGCATGACTGCCAAAAAGAATGATCTTGAGGATGCGCGCGCCTTTGCGCGGTCCGGTCGCATTCTCAATTGATCCGCGAAACTCGTCGAAGATCGTCTCGACGATGCGTTCAAGCTCGCGCTGTTTGGCGGCGGGAAGATGATCGAGATCTGTGCGCATGTCTCAAGAATCTTCGGGAACATTCCGGACTTTGGCAAGCGCTAAAGCCCGGTTGCGAGACGGGATGGCAATGGTGTGGACGATCAAAACACATTCGAGCCAGCTGCGGCGTATTTCCAAACTGCACGCCGAGTTGTCGCAAGCGAGCCCCGACCGCGCTTTCGTTTCATCGAGATTGACCGCCCTACGTGATCGCCTGTCAAATATCTTTGCCGACTGTCTGCGCCCGCTATGTCGGTTGAGGCGTATCTGATCGGCAAGATTTTCAGCGCAGTCATTGCATGCACGATGATGTGTCGGACGCTGCATTGATGCAGAGGGCGAGCAGCCAAGCCACCAACGCTACAGGACGCATGAAGTTTTGCGTCGGCCGTCGCGGCATTTCCTGGCGCGGTTCCTGGGCAAAAAAACCGTAGTCGCGGTGCCGGCTCATGACCGTCCTTCCGCCCTTGCCCTTTGCCGATCATAGGCCCGATTAATTTCGCCGGTGATGATTTCATCCGTCTTTCCACCGCCCATCGCGGCGCTGCGCGCATAACAGTATGCTGCAACAGCCGTGAACAATGTGCGGTCGATCATCCGCTCGAGGTCGGATAGTCGGACGCTCATGGACGCGACTTCGGCAACAAGTTCGTGGCTTTGACTGTCATCAGTGGCAGGCATCGTCTGCGCTGCAATGCCTGCTTTCACACTATGCTGAAGCGCCGCGTATCGTGTTATTCCCTTCTGCTCGGCAAGTCTGCGAAGCGCCTTGTCGAGGGACATCGGGACACGAACGGTGTATTGAACGGATCTCATGATGCTGCCTCCCCGAGGGTGCGCCGCGTACTCTCAGGATTCGGCGCAAATTCGCGGTCTGGGCTGATAACCTCAGCCCTGCACTCGGAGCGCACTCTCGAAAAGCGGCGGAAAAGCTGGATGCACCCGTGCGTGAGGTGTGTATCCAAATTACGGGTCCGATGCGAAGCATCGCGGCCCTGCAACCTTGCCGGAAAATGGGTCGGTTCAGCAATGATCCGAGCCTCCCGGGAAGGGCACGCCTGTCGAGCCGATTGCGTCGTCGCGTCGTCGCAATCGACCGTCGTTCCATGAACTTCGAGATCGAAATTGGCCGGGTCGAGTTCGATCGGGGCAATTGCTTTGTCGCGGTGGTGGCAGCCATCAATAATAGTCAAGCCAGTGTTTTTGACAACCGGCTGTGCAAGGTGACAAAGGGCATCCCAATCCAGCGGATTGAAGTGAGCTTTGCCGTCGCGACTGAGCGGGATGCTACCCACAGTGGAGGGTTCCCCGCTAGTCGATCGAAGTCCGCCGTGGGTGCAACATTTGCAGCTCTCATTCTGACAGGTTGCGATCGTCAGTCTCTCAAGTCTGCGCCAAGGGAAGAGTGTCGAGAGGCGAGGCTCCGCATCGTCCATGTCCCCGCAATTCGTTTCGATCAGGGGCAGAACGGTTTCCGTTATCCGCAAGCCGATAAGGGGATGAATGGCGATGTGATCTGGCTCGCCAAGAGAGCGAGGGACCGTGGACCGAAACTGGGACATGCGTTGTCCTCCGGCTTGAGACATGAGTGTGAGAAAGGGCGAACGAAGAGAGGGCCGGTCCGAGTTCAAACTTCACGGCGGGTCTGGGTGAGGCGCGTAATCGACTCGGTCGTAATCAGGGTGCGTGAACCGATCTTGAGCGTATCGACCTGCCCGGATTTGATCAGCTTGTAGATCGTGGTTCTGCCGACGCCGAGCACCTTTGCGGTGCGGTTAATCGAGTATGCGAGTTCATCCATTGTAGCCTCCGTCTGAGTGCCGCGATGCGGCTGACGACGGGATGATTTGCCGATGACCGGCGGCGGTTCCAGCGGTACGCAGAAATTCAGGAAATCAGCCATTCTGGCCCATAACGCGGTAATTCAAGGGGTTCGTCAGCCGCGTAATTGCGCGCATTCACGGTAATGCAGGCAAGCATTAAGATGCGCGATTTTTCGCGATCGTCTCGAGGATTTGCTTGGCGTATCCGGACAGCTGGGTTTCACTCGGCACATTAAGCCGCCTGTCGCGATACCAATCTTCGAGTAGCCCGATAATCAGCTTCTGGTTTCCGCGCATTCTGGAGATATCGATTGTTCGGACCTGCGGGTGTTCGATCAGCGATATGACCGCGTTGGTGTAATCATACTTCTTGGGCGCCCCGGCGCGGCTGGGTTCGGCCTTGCCCTCGGCGATGAGGTCGTCAACGTCTGCCTCCAGGAACAGCTCCCGATCGAACCAGGAGCCGATCGGGCTGAAGAACGCGCTGCGAATCGTGCTGTCTCTGGCAACATGGGCGGCGCGCAACTTGCCGAAGAAGTAACGGTGATCGACATGTCGCCTGCGGCCATTTGCCAATCGGAAAAAGGCGCGTCGAGATGTCTCGCGTTGCAGCAGTTTGAACAGCCGTTCGAGGTTCCGCGCTGCTGGATCGTCGCTGTTTGCGTACAGGGCAGCCTGCGGCGCTTTTGCTTTTAGACCCCCGTATTGGAACATTCGCCAAGTGACGATTGCGAGCAACATCAGGGTAAAGCACAGCAGGCCGATGATGACGACGGGGGTCGCCCCTGGTGCATTGCTCAGCGTCAGGAAGATTCCTGGAAGGAGCGTTATCGTCGTCGCGAAAGCCGTAGCGCCCAGCGCCAGCCTCAACGTCCAGTAGCGCTTCTCGATAACGCGCGAAGCCTGCGCTGTAATGCGGTCCAATTCAGCAAGGCCAGCCTGTTCATCCGTGCTGAGGAAGCGGGCTGCAACTATTCGGAGCGGCAATGCTTGTTTCCGGTCCTCCATCGATTTCTCCTACAGAGAAACGGCTATCCTGCCTCTATTGCAAAGCCGACACAAACTTTTGGTCGGTCGCTGCGACAACCGCCAAGACAGCCAATCGAAATTTTTCATAAGCATATGTCAGCGGCGGGCAGGGTTGAGGCGACCTGTCTCAATCGATCCGCAAGACCTAGATCGTGTTTGGCGGTCAGCGTCAGAAACGTCGCTGACGCGAATCACTCAGCAGCAGGCCTCGGCCAGAATGGATGCGCGCGGCGGCATGTGTCCGAGTGAGTTTCACGCGCGCTCAAAACGGGCCAGGCCAAAATCCAGCCAAAAAGTTTTTCATGTTTTTTTCATGGAAACACGGGTCATCTCTTCTAAGTCATTGAAAAGATGGTGGGCGCGGCAGGGATTGAACCTGCGACCCCACCCGTGTGAAGGGTGTGCTCTACCACTGAGCTACGCGCCCGCTCGCGCCTCTGCCGGTTGCGGCGGGGCCATGCGGAGCGCTCCATTGCCAGAAGCGGTGCGGCTTGGCAAGAGGGGCAAACCGGCTTGAAGCAGCGGTGGGGGCTCAGGAAATCGCCCGCAACGGCGTCACATTGGCACCATCGGCAACCGCCGTCTGCCGGGCGACAAGGCCATCGAACAGCGTGTTGATGACGATCCGCAGGTTTTCCGGGGTCGCGGTGCGGATCATGTCCATCATCACGAACGGATTGCAGAACGGCTGAACGATCAGGTTGGTGAGCGACACCACATGATCCAGATCGTAGCCGGGGAAATAGCCTTCGGCCATCGCCTCGCCCAGGATCACCGCCATATAGTGATCGGCAAGGTCGACATAGCCCCGGATCACTTCCCAATGTTCCTCGCCCAGATCCATGTTGGCCTTGAACAGCACCGGGTCGGCTTCGAACCGTGCGCGCTTGATCGCGACCCGGCGGGCAAAGAATTCGTACAATTTCTCGCGCGGGGGCAGGTCGGAGGCGACGACCTCTTCCATGATCTGGTTGAGCTCCTCGAACCAGCGCCCGGCGATCGCCTCGAAGAACGCCTCCTTAGACGCGAAATAGCGATAGAAGCTCGATTGCGACATGCCGCAAGCCGCGGCGACTTCGCTCAGCGACAGGTTGATCGCGCCGCGCGCGCGCACCATGTCTTCGGCCGCATCCATCAACTGGGTGCGGATGGCATCGTGATCATTGAGCGGGCGAGACATGGGATCAGCCTGACTGACTTACTGGGGTAAGGCGGTTATACGATAAAATCTGCAGATTATCAAATGTTGCTTTCGCCCAAGGCCGCACGCTGCCATTCGGGCAGATCCGCCGCGTTCAGGTCCTCGGTCCGGCGGTGTTCGACCGACAGACCCAGATCGTCATGGGCGATCTTCTGGCGCTTGGCATCGGCCTGGGCAATCGGCAGCACGACGATGCGGCGGTTGATTTTCTGCCGCCAGTTCATCCGCGCGGTGTTCTCCTGCCCGACATAGCAGCCCTTGTCGAAGCTCACTCCGTTCAGTTCGACCGCGTTGGTCTCCAGCCACAGGATGTCGCCCAGTTCGGCCAAGCCTTCGGGGACACCGAGCGCGAGGCGGTGCGCCCGCCAGCTTGCGTCCGCGCCCTCCTCGCCGGATACACGCGCCAGCCAGCGCCAGCCCAGGGCGGCCAGCCGTGGGTCGGGGGAGGCGCCGTCGACAGGCTCGGGCGACCAGTGGACGCCGAGACTTTCATCGCGGGCGATAGAAATCTTGCGACGCAGGCGATAGAGCGTGAGCCGCTTGGCAAGGTCGTTCGCGACATCGGCGGCGCAATCGATCAGCACGTCCGGGCCGTCATCCCACAGCAAAAAGTCGAACAGCATCTTGCCCTGGGCGCTCAAAAGCGCGCCATATTGCGGCTTTCCGGGGAGAACGAGGCGGGTGTCCTGCGTCACCAGCCCCTGCAGGAACACGCGCACGTCCTCGCCTGGATCTGCGGGCGAAAGGCGGATGAGCGCCCGGTGGGCCAGTGTGCTATGGGTGGACATAGGCCACTACATGCGTATCAACCGCAACTAATCAAGCGGAGACGGACATGACGGGCAGCTTCGACCTTATCATCAAGGATGGCACCGTATACCTGCCGGGTGGTCCGGTGGCGGCCGATGTCGGCGTGACCGGCGGCAAGATCGTCGCGATCGGCGCGCTTTCGGGCGATGCGGGCGAGGTGATCGACTGCACCGGGCTGCATGTGTTGCCCGGGGTGATCGACAGCCAGGTGCATTTCCGCGAGCCGGGGCTCGAGCACAAGGAAGACCTCGAATCGGGCAGCCGCGCCGCGGTGATGGGCGGGGTGACCGCAGTGTTCGAGATGCCCAACACCAAGCCCAACACCGATACCGCCGATCGCGTCGCCGACAAGCTCGCGCGCGCGCATCATCGCATGTGGTGCGACCATGCCTTCTACGTCGGTGCGACCTGCGCCAACGCCCCCGAACTCGCCGAGCTCGAACGCATTCCCGGCACAGCAGGCGTCAAGATCTTCATGGGCGCATCGACCGGCGACCTTCTGGTGGCGGACGATGGCGCGCTCGCGCGGGTGCTCGCCAGCGGCAAGCGCCGCGTCGCGATCCACGCCGAGGACGAGTTCCGCATGAACGCGCGCGCCGACCTGCGCGTCACCGGCGATCCTTCCTCGCACCCGGTGTGGCGCGACGACGAGAGCGCGATGCTGGCGACAAAGCGCATCCTGAAGCTGGCGCGCGAGGCCAAGCGCCGCATCCACATCCTGCACATCACGACGCCCGCAGAGCTCGAGCTGATCGCGCAGCACAAGGATATCGCCACCTGCGAGGTGACCCCGCAGCATCTTACGCTGGCGGGTGAAGAGGCGTATCCCAGGCTTGGCACCTATGCGCAGATGAACCCGCCGATCCGCAGCGGCGCGCACCGCGATGGCCTCTGGCGCTGGCTGGCGCAGGGCGTGCCCGATGTCATCGGATCGGATCATGCGCCGCACACCATCGAGGAAAAGTCCAAGACCTATCCCGACAGCCCCAGCGGCATGCCCGGCGTGCAGACGCTGCTGCCGCTGCTGCTCGATCACATGCACCACGGGCGAGTGTCGATGCAGCGGCTGATCGACCTCACCTCGGCGGGCGCGCAGCGCATCTTCGGGCTGGTCGGCAAGGGACGGATCGCGGCGGGCTATGACGCCGATTTCACCATCGTCGATCTCAAGAAAAAGTGGACGGTGACCGAGGACTGGCTCGAATCGCGCTGCGGCTGGAGCCCGTTCACCGGCATGGAGCTGACCGGCAAGCCGATTGGCACGATCATCCGCGGCAACCGGGTGATGTGGGAAGATACGCTGGCCGACAGCGCGGTGGGCGAGCCGGTGCGGTTCGAGGCCACGGAATTCTGATCCGAACTTTCGTCATTCCCGCGAACGCGGGAATCCCGCTTTTGCGGCGGCGTAGCGGAAGAAGCGGGACCCCCGCGTTCGCGGGGGTGACGATGATTGGGGCAGAGGGTTTTTCGTCCTTCGCCAACCCGGCGGCAATTACTCCACCCCGGTGCTCAACCCCAGTTCGGGAATTCCCACCGAGCGCCGGCCGCCGAAATCGGCGCGCACGACGATCACGCCCTGCTTTTCCATGTAATCGATCAGCCGCCTGATCCGGCCCGGCGAGCTGGTGCCATAGGCTTGGCCGAGCGCCGCATCGTCGGGGCAGGCCTGGCCCTCCATCGCGGCGCGGGCGATCAGCAGGAACGGCGCGTACATGTCCTGAGGCAACCGGGCGGCGGCATCGATCGCGGGCGCCCAGACGGGATCGGCGGGGTCGAACACGCCGCCGCGCGCCAGCGCCAGCCTCTGGCGGAAGCCATCGAGATCGAGCGGCGCACGTACCAGCCGCTGCATCCGGCAGCGCACCGAGAAATCCTGATAGAGCAGCGCGTCGGGCTGAGCAGACGCGCTGGCTTCGGCCAGCATGTCGCGCAGCACCGCCACGATCACCGCCTCGCTGTCGATCGCGTCGGCAGCGTCCTCGGCCTCCTGGCGCGCGGCGAAGATCGCCGGCTGGGCGGCCATCGGCGCGGGCTCGATCGAACTGATCAGCTCGTCTGCGGCGATCGGAACCGGGCGGGGCCTGGGCAATGTGGGTGGTGGCGCGCTGCCGTCATCGCCAAACAGACGGTCGCGCAACGCTTCGGGTTCGGCATCGGGCATCGGCAGCAGCGTGTGCGTTCCGGTGCGCGAGACGGTCTGCGTCGCACCGATGCGGATCGCCACGGGGCGACGCGAGATCGCCGGGCCCAGCCCCAGAAAGCAGCCGCGCTGAAGATCGCGGATGCGCTCGGCCTGGCGACGTTCCATCCCCAGCAGATCGGCGGCGCGCGCCATGTCGATGTCGAGAAAGGTCCGGCCCATCAGGAAGTTGCTGGCTTCTGCCGCGACGTTCTTGGCGAGCTTGGCCAGCCGCTGGGTGGCGATGGCGCCGGCAAGGCCACGCTTGCGGCCCCGGCACATCAGGTTGGTCATCGCGCTCAGGCTCGCACGGCGGACCGGATCGGGCACGTCGCCTGCAACCGAGGGTGCAAACATCTGCGCTTCGTCGACCACCACCAGCGCAGGATACCAATGCTCGCGTGGCGCATCGAATAGCGCGTTGAGGAACGCGGCAGCGCAGGTCATCTGCGCTTCGAGCTCGAGCTGTTCGAGGTTGAGGATCACCGAGGCGCGGTGCTCGCGGATCCGCGCGCCGATGCGGGCGATCTCGCGCTCGTTATAGTCGCCGGCATCGATCACGACATGGGTGTAGGCATCGGCCAGAGTGACGAAATCGCCCTCGGGATCGATGATCACCTGCTGGACCATCCCTGCGCTTTGCTCGAGCAGTCGGCGCAGCAGATGCGATTTTCCCGAGCCCGAATTGCCCTGCACCAGAAGCCGCGTCGCCAGCAGCTCTTCCATGTCGATGCAGACAGTCTGCCCTGTCTCATCCCGGCCAATGTCGATCGATGCGCCCACATCGGTGGCCCTATCGCCATGGCAGGCGAGTTGCAACCGCACGGGCGAGGCGGCTGGGGATAGCTATGCGTTCGACCCTATTGCTGGTGCCAGAACAACAAAACCCCGCCGGTGAGGGCGGGGTTTTGCGTAAGATACCGAGTGAACGGGCGGATCAGCCGTTTAGCTTGTCCTTCACCGCCTTTGCGGGGGTGAAGCCGAGCTTCTTGGATGCCTTGATGGTGATGGTGGCGCCGGTGCCGGGGTTGCGACCTTCGCGCTCCGGGGTCGACTTCACCTTGAACTTGCCAAAGCCATTGATCGAGATTTCCTCGCCGGCAGCAGCTGCATCGGCGATGGCAGCGAACACGCCGTCAACCAGCTTGCGCGCGTCGGCCTTGGTGACGTTGTGGTCGGTGGCAATCTTGTCTGCAAGTTCAGCATTATTCATGGGTAACGTCCTTCTGCTTGGATTCGGTGGCGGGGGTTTAGCGGCTGATTTGCGGTTCGTCACGGGGATTGCTGCTGAAATCACCCAAAATGACGACGATTGATCGTAAGTGAGAACTAATATCAATTACTGTGATCGATTGAATCGATCAAGCTATGCGGAAAAATCTTATAGCAAGCGGTCCATTCGCTCCGTAGTCTCGGGGCTTCAGGGTGACAATCACGAAGAGGATGCAGCATGGAACTCAAGGGATCGAAGACCGAACAGAGCCTCAAGGATGCGTTTGCCGGCGAAAGCCAGGCCAACCGCCGCTATCTGTATTTCGCCCAGAAGGCGGATATCGAAGGCCATAATGACGTGGCCGCGGTTTTCCGGTCGACGGCGGAGGGCGAAACCGGCCACGCGCATGGTCATCTGGAGTTCCTTGAAGAATGCGGCGATCCCGCCACCGGCGAGCCGATCGGCAGCACCACCGACAATCTGAAGTCGGCGATCGCGGGCGAAACCCACGAATACACCGATATGTATCCGGGCATGGCCAAGACCGCCCGCGATGAAGGTTTTGACGAGATCGCAGACTGGTTCGAGACGCTTGCCAAGGCGGAAAAGAGCCATGCCGGCAAGTTCCAGAAAACGCTCGACGCGCTGCTGGCCGAAGCCTGAGTTTCAGTTGAACGACAACTCGGCCTGTCCGCTGCGTTCCGGCGCGGTGGGCAGGCCATTTTTCTGATTTGGCCAATCCTCACCCGGAACGGGGAAGTGGCAGCCCGCAGGGCTGACGGAGGGGAAACGGGATAGTGCTTCCCGACAAGCATTTTACCCAGACGTTTCCCCTCCACCGCGTTGCGGTCCCCCTCCCCGTGCCGGGGAGGATTTTATGAGGCATGCACATGGCAACCGGCTATAAGGAAGGCAGTCTGGACGCGCCGACGCGGCATGTTCTGCCGTGGCGTGACGAAAGCTGGTATGATGAGGCCGCGCTTGACGCCGAGATGCGCCGGGTGTTCGATATCTGCCATGGCTGCAGGCGATGCTTCAACCTGTGCGACAGCTTCCCCAAATTATTCGACATGATCGACGACAGCCCAAATGAGGAGGTCGAGGATCTCGACGCCGGGCAGGTCAAGCAGGTCGTCGATGCCTGCACCTTGTGCGACATGTGTTTCATGGTGAAATGTCCCTATGTGCCGCCGCACGAGTTCGACCTGGATTTTCCGCACCTGATGCTGCGCTATCGCGCGGTCGAGCATCGCAAGGGGCTCACCTCGAAAGCCGATCGCCTGCTCGCCGAAACCGACCGCAACGGCAAGCTGGGCAGCGTCTTTTCGGACGTCGCCAACTGGGCGACCGATGGCGGCAACACGACCACGCGCGGTATCATGCAATCGATGCTGGGGATCGATACGCGCGCGCATCTCCCCGACTTTGCCGATGTCCCGCTGACCAACCGTGCGCCCGCTCTGGTGCGCGCGCCCAATCCGGATGCTCCCGGCTTTGGCCGCCGGGTGGCGCTGTACGCCAGCTGCTATGACCAGTTCAACGACCAGACACCCGGCGAGGCCGCGGTCAAGGTGCTGGCGCACAACGGCGTGGAGGTGCGAATCGAGCATCCCGAATGCTGCGGCATGCCCAAGCTCGAGAACGGAGACATCCCCGCGGTTGCCAGCGCCGCCGCGCGCGTCGCCGCGCACTTCGCGCCGCTGATCGACCAGGGCTATGCGGTGGTGGCGATCACTGCGAGCTGCGCGCTGATGATGAAGTTCGAATGGCCGCTGATCGAGCCCGACAATGCCGACATCGCCAAGCTTTCGGCAGCCACGCACGACATCAGCGAATACATCGTCAAGCTCTCCAAGGAATCGGGGCTTACCCCGGTCGAGGCGATGGATGCCAGCATCGGCGTGCATTTCGCCTGCCATTCGCGCGCGCAGAACATGGGGCCGAAGGCGATGGAGATGCTCAAGCTGATCCCCGAAGCGCGGCCGGTGATGACCGAGCGCTGCTCGGGCCATGGCGGCAAATGGGGCATCTACAAGGACAATTTCGACACCGCGGTGAAGCTTGCGCGGCCCACCGTGCGCGCGCTGGAAAAGACCGCGCCCGATTACATGGTCAGCGAATGTCCGCTGGCTGGAGCGCATCTCAAGCAGGCGATGGAACTGGGCGGCTCTGCCCGGGTGCCAGAACGGATCGGCCACCCCGTCGAGCTGATGGCCAAGGCCTACGGATTTTAACCCACATGGAAACAATCATGCCAAAGGATCGCCGTTCCATCACTCGTGACGACATCATGGACCTTGCCGATTACGAGCTGATCCGGAGGGACAAACGGCAGGAAAGCATCCTCGCCAAGAGGTTCTCCCGGCTGGCTATCGGTCCGCATGCGATGATCACCTTCGAAAGCTGGGACAGCATGTGGCTACAGATCCAGGAAATGCTGCGCATCGAAAAGGGCGGGGAAGCGCAGCTGACCGACGAGCTGGCGGCCTATAACCCGATGGTCCCCAATGGCCGCGAGCTGACCGCGACCTTGATGTTCGAGATCGAGAACCCCGAACGCCGCGATGCCTTTTTGCGGACCATCGGCGGGGTCGAGCAGCATATCTTCCTGACCATCGGCAGCGTGCGCGTCGCGGCGCAGCCGGAACAGGATGTCGAGCGCACCAGCGCCTCGGGCAAGGCGAGTGCAGTGCACTTCCTGCACTTCCCGCTCGACGATGCGGCGATCGCGGCATGGCACGACGGCGGCAATGTCGCGATGGTCCAGATCACCCACCCCAGTTACGGCCACGCCGCGCTGATCGGCGCAGAAACGCGCAGCTATCTGACCCGCGCCTGCCTGTAAGCTGGTGGGCCGGTCAGCAGGGCGCGGTCAACGGGGCGTGGGGTAAGGGCGGCCCGGCCTGGCGTAGAACTGGCGCCCGCCTTGGGCTTCGGCGCTGCCGGGGATCGCGGTGCTGAGCTCCGGATCGGCCGTCCCGGATTCCACCGGCACGGCCTCGATCATCGGCGCACCGAACGTCAGGTCGCCGCTTTCTTCGGGGAAAATCGGCGCCGGGCGAGGTGCGGTGAGGACGCGCGCGGGTGGGGCGGGTGCCACCGCTGCAACAGGCTCTGCGGGCACGTCGGCAACCGGGGCGGTGCCGGGCGTCATCGACGACGCGAAAATCACGGCAGCTAGCATGATGCCGCCCGATCCCAGCATGACCTCTTTCAGCATATCTTAGACAAAGCCCCATCGGTTCTGGACGTCGAGCCGGGGTCTTACCAGCGGCGGGTTAACAGTCCGTAGCCAAGATGCGGCGCGAAAATGCCGCCGGTGGCAGAGCCCCCGGCGGCATGTCTTTCCTCCCCAGGAAAGCTCGGGCCCGGGCAAGGGCGGGCAAAGGGGCGGTTCGCGTACAGGCCGGTTTGGCAAGCAAGGGTGGCGGGGTTGCCCCGCTCACCCTCATCCTCTCCTGCTAGGTCTTGGCCTGGGCGTCTGCTGAGCAACGACCTATCGGCTGCGCGGTGGAATGCCATCCAAATTGACAAGAAAATCACGAAATTTGCGACCTTATCCGGCTTTCGACTTGTCATTTTGTCACGATTATTACACGTTGGGCTATGGTCGATGCTTCTCTCCACGCGGGGCCCGCTTTGCGCCGATTGCGCCGCAATGCCGGGCTGACTCAGGCCGCGATGGCCGAACGGCTGGATATCTCGCCCAGCTACCTCAATCTGCTCGAGCGCAACCTGCGCCCGGTCAGCGCGCGGCTGATGCTGGCCTTGGCCGAGCGGTTCGATGTCGACCCGCGTGACCTGACCGGCGATGAGCCCGGCGGCGGCCTCGGACCGATGCGTCGCCGCCTGTCCGACCCGGCGTTTGCCGATCTGGGGATCGAGCCCGGCGAGATCGAGGACTGGCTGGTGTCCTCGCCCGGAACGGCTGCGGCGTTCGCGCGGCTGTTCGACCGGGTGCAAGGGGGTGCCGGCGCAGGCGCCGTGGCAGGCGCGGTCGACGATCCGGTGGCGCGGGTGCGCAGCGAGATCGAGCGCTGGCGCAACCATTTCGCCGATCTGGACCACGCTGCCGAGGAGCTGGCCGACGCATTGCGGCTGCAAAGCGGCGATCTGTATTCCGCGATCGCCGAGCGGCTGCGCACCAAGCACCAGCTCGCAATCCGCATCCTGCCCGAAAACGTGATGCCGGGGCGGCTGCGCAGGCTCGACCTGCATGCGCGCCAGTTGCAACTGTCCGAGATGCTGGACATGGCCTCGCGGACCTTCCAGGCCGCGTATCTGCTCGGCCAGCTCGAGCATCGCGCGGACATCAACGCGCTGGTGGCAGGCGCCCAATTTGGCGACCGCACCGCCGAGCGATTGTATCAGCGCCACATCTTCAGCTATTTCGCCGCCGCCCTGATGATGCCGTATGGCCGGTTCCTGCGCGCCTGCGAACAATCGGGCTACGACATGCTGCTGCTGCAGCGGCGTTTCGGAGCGGGCTTCGAGCATGTCGCCCACCGGCTGACGACGCTCCAGCGGGTGGGGCAGCGGGGACTGGGCTTCTTCATGATCCGCGTCGACCGCGCGGGCCAGGTGTCCAAGCGCTTTGGCGGTGCCAGCCGCGCGCCGTTGGCCGATACCGAGGTCACGTGCCCGCTGTGGCATCTCCACCAGGCGTTTTCCCGCCCCAGCCAGGTACAGGTGCAGCTGGTCGAACTGGAAGACGCCAGCCGCTGGCTGACGCTGGCGCGCAGCGTGCAGGGCACAGGCTATGGCGCAGGTGGCACGACCGCGGAGTTCGCCATCGGCCTTGGCGTTGCGGTCGATCAGGCCGCGACCTTGTGCTATGCACGCGGACTGGACCTGAGCGCCGCGGGCGCCACCCGCATCGGCCCGGGCTGTGCGATGTGCAAGCGCGGCGACTGTCCGCAGCGCTCGAAGCCGCCTTTGGGAATCCGGTTGAAGTTCGATGACCGCGAACGCGGCGTCACCCCTTTCGATTTCGTCACCGATTGAGCGGCCCGGCGCTGCCGTCGGGAACTGCGGAGCATCCGGCACGTATCCAGCGCACACACATGCTGCTGGAGATCATCTGATGACGACCCCGAACGATCGTACCGAAACCGTGGTCACCGAACAGCCGGCAGCTCCCACGCACACCCATACCACCGTGATCGAGCGGCGATCGGGTGGCGGATCGGGCCTGATGATGGCGCTGGCATTGCTGGTACTGGTGGTCGGCGGCTTGATCGCCTGGCAGTTCCTGCAACAGGGTGAAGTGCGTACCGATGCGGTGGCGGGTGCGGCTAACCAGGTCGGCGATGCAGCGCAGCAGGTCGGCGATGCCGCGCAGGACGCCGCACAGAAGATCGGCGAATAACCCGGCGCATGCCAAAACCGTAAAATACTTTGACACATTCGCGGAAAATCGCGGTGTCTGGCCCGGCCGGCGCTGTAAAATTAACCGACACTTGACGATTGTGCGTCTATAACAGCAGCCATGTTCAGGCTGTTCAAACATTATGTGCCGCATGCGGTGCTGCTGCTCGGCTTTTTTGACCTCGCGCTGCTGGGGCTGGCCGCGGAATTGGGTTGGGTCTGGCGCGCGCGCGAGATCGGCATGGCGATCGAGCCGCTGAGCCAGCGGCCGCTGCCGATCATCACGTTCGCATTCCTGGTCCACATGGCGATGATCGCGGTCGGGGTGTATGGTCCGGATTCGCTGCAATCGCTCCGTTTTGCCGCAGCCAGGCTGCTGGTCGCGATCTCGCTTGGCGTGATCCTGTTGTCGGTCACCTATTTCGTGCTGCCGGGCACGACCCTGTGGCGGTCCAACAGCCTGTACGCGATGGGGCTGTCGATCGTGTTTCTGGTCGGTATTCGAATTTTGCTCAGCGGGCTGCTGGGCACCACCGCTTTCAAGCGCCGCCTGATGGTGCTGGGTGCCGGCAAGCGCGCTCAACGGGTGCAGGTCCTTGCCGACCGGCCCGACGCGGGTTTCGTGCTGGTCGGCTTTGTCGCGATGAACGATGGCGCATTGGTCGTCGAAGAGGCGATCAACCGCGATGCGATCAAGAACCTCGCCAAGCACGTCGAGAACCTGAACGTCACCGAGGTCGTTCTCGCACTGGAAGAGCGGCGCAATGCGCTGCCGGTCAACGACCTGCTGCGGATCAAGACCACCGGCGTGCACGTCAACGATCTGTCGACGTTTCTGGAACGCGAGACCGGACGGGTTGATCTCGATACGGTCAACCCGAGCTGGCTGATCTTTTCGGACGGCTTTTCTGCGGGTCGCCGCATCTCGACCATCGCCAAAAGGCTGTTCGACCTCGTCGTCAGTTCGATCCTGCTGGCGCTGACCGCGCCGATCATCCTGATCTTCGCACTGTTGGTGAAGCTGGACAGCAAGGGGCCGGCATTCTTCAAGCAGGAACGCGTCGGGCTGTATGGTCAGCCGTTCGAGATCATCAAGCTGCGCTCGATGCGGACCGATGCCGAAGTCGATGGCGCGCAATGGGCGCAAAAGGACGATCCGCGCATCACCCGTCTGGGCCGGTTCATCCGCAAGGTTCGAATCGACGAACTGCCCCAGGCGTGGAGCGTGCTCAAGGGCGATATGAGCTTCGTCGGCCCGCGGCCCGAACGGCCGGAGTTCGTTGCCAGCCTCGAAACCCAGATGCGCTATTACAACGAGCGGCACATGGTGAAGCCCGGCATCACCGGCTGGGCCCAGATCAACTATCCTTATGGTGCCTCGGTGGAAGATTCGCGGCACAAGCTCGAGTACGACCTTTATTATGCAAAGAACTACACGCCGTTCCTCGATCTGCTGATCATTCTGCAGACGCTGCGGGTGGTGCTGTGGCCCGACGGCGCGCGCTGACCCGATGGCCAACTGGCACGCCATAGGCCTTTGGGGACATGCAGCAGCGGCCGCGCTGACCATGCTGGTCGCAGCGTGGCTGGTGCGGCGCTGGGCAGGCCAGATGCACAGTCGTCCTTCGCTGGGCGACGCTGCGTTGCTGCTGGCGTTGCTGGCAACCAGCCTGTGGGCTTTTGCCGCTGCCACCTTGGGCGGCGGGCATGGCACGGCCGGGCTTGCGGAATCGATGCGCAATCTCGCCTGGCTGGCATTCCTGTTCCAGATGGTCCGGTCGGCGCGCGCGCAACCGCGCACCGTCACCGCCGTCTATCTGGTGCTCGCAGTGGTGCTCATCGGGCAACCGATGGTCGCGTTCTGGCATGCCGCCAATCAGGGCATGCCCCGGCCCGGAGAGCTGGCGTTTTCCGTTGCCATGCTGCTGCGGATGATCTTCACCGTGGGTGTCTTGGTGCTGGCGAACAACCTTTACAGCGTTGCCGACACCGAGACCCGCGCCAGCCTGCGGTTGCCGCTGACCGCGCTCGCCGCGATGTGGCTGTATGACCTCAACCTCTACACCGTCGGCTATCTGGGCGATGCGCTGCCCGCCGATCTGGTGGCGCTGCGCGGCGTGCTGATGGTCTTTGCGGTACCCTTCTTCGCGCTCGCGGCCAACCGTCCGGGCGGGTGGAAGCTCACCTTGTCGCGCAAGGTCGCTTATCGCTCGCTCTCGCTGTTCGCAATTCTCGGCTATCTGGTGACGATGATCGCAGTGGCGCAGATGCTGCGTTCCTTCGGCGGCGCGGTCGCTTCAAGTGCGCAGGTGCTGCTGGTCCTCGGCATGTCGCTCGCCGCGATGATCCTGCTGCCGTCCGACCGCTTTCGCGCCTGGTTCCGGGTCAAGGCGACCAAGCATTTTTTCCAGCACCGCTATGACTATCGCGCCGAATGGATCCGGTTCACCGAGACGATCGGCAGGCCTGGCGACGGCACGGCGCCGTTTCACGAGCGCGTCATCAAGGCCGCCGCCGACATCAGCGACAGCCCGTCAGGACTGTTGCTGGCACCGACCGATGGCGGCAGGCTGCAACTCCAGGCACGGTTCAACTGGCCTACGGCCGATGTCCCGGCGCAGGCCTGCACCGCCAGCACCATCGGCTATTTCCAGGCAACAGCCCGGATTGTCGAGCTCGAGGCGCTGCGCTCGGGCAAGGATGCGTTGACCGACCAGCGCGCGATCCCTGACTGGATTCTTGCGGAAAGCAACGCGTGGGCGATCGTCCCCTTGGTGCATTTCGACCGGTTGGCAGGGCTGGTGGTGCTGTCGCGCCCGGTGATCGAGCGCCAACTCGACTGGGAGGACCTCGACCTCCTGCGCCTCGTCGGGCGGCAGCTCGCGAGCTATCTGGCCGAGGCGCGCAGCCAGGAAGCGTTGCGCGAGGCGGATCAGTTCGACGAATTCAACCGCCGGATGGCCTTTGTGATGCACGACATCAAGAATCTGGTCAGCCAGTTGAGCCTGGTTGCGCGCAACGCCGAAAGGCACGCCGACAACCCCGAGTTTCGTGCCGACATGATCGCAACGCTGCAGAATTCGGTGGGCAAGATGAACACGCTGATCCAGCGGCTGACCGGCTATGCCCGGTCCACCGGTGACGGCATCCGTGCGATCGATGCCGAGCGGGTGGTCCGCGCGGTGATCGCCGACAAGGCCGAGCGCCACCCGGTGGTTGCCAGCAGCGCGCCGCGCATGACGCTGATGGCGGATCCCGTGCAGCTCGAACAGGTCCTGGGGCATCTCATCCAGAACGCCATCGACGCCAGCGGTGCTGATCATCCGGTCTATGTCAGCCTGTCGCGTGACGGCCTGAACGGGGTGATCGAGATCGTTGATCATGGATCGGGAATGTCGACCGAATTTGTCCGCGCCAAGCTGTTCAAGCCGTTCATCTCGAGCAAGGCCGACGGTTTCGGCATCGGTGCCTATGAGGCGCGGTTGCTGGTCGAAGCGATGAACGGGCGGATCGAAGTGGAAAGCCGAGAAGGCGAGGGCAGCCGCTTTGCGGTCTATCTGCCGCTCGCCACGCGGATCGAGAATGACGAGGCGGCGCTGGACGGCCCGCTTTTGGCTGCAAAGGTATAATGACGATGAACGATCTGACCCCCAATGCTGCCATGAACGGCAGCAAGGGCCAGCCCAGGCTGCCGCGGCTGCTGGTGGTGGAGGATGACGCCGGGCTGCAGCGCCAGCTCAAATGGGCGTTCGACGATTTCGAAGTGCTGTGCGCCAGCGACCGTGCCAGTGCGATCGATCTGCTGCGCTATGAGGAGCCCGATGTCGTCACGCTCGATCTTGGCCTGCCGCCGGATCCCGATGGCGTGAGCGAGGGTTTTGCGACGCTTGCCGACATCCTGCGGCTCAAGCCCGATACCAAGGTGATCATCGCATCGGGCCACGGCGAACGCCAGAGCGCGCGCGACGCGATCGCGCAGGGCGCGTATGATTTCTATCGCAAGCCGGTCGAGATCGACGACCTGGCATTGATCGTGCGCCGCGCGCTCAATGTCCAGCAGATCGAACGCGAGAATGCAAGGCTCAACCAGAAATCGGGCGAAGACCATACCGTGCTGGGCGGGATGATCACCGCCGATGCCCAGATGGTCAAGGCCGCGCGCACCATCGAGCGCGTCGCCAACACCAACGTCTCGGTGATGCTGCTCGGCGCCAGCGGCACCGGCAAGGAACTGTTCGCGCGCGGGCTGCACGACAAAAGCAACCGGCGCGGCAAGGCGTTCGTAGCGATCAACTGCGCGGCGATCCCCGAAAATCTGCTCGAATCCGAACTGTTCGGGCATGAAAAGGGCGCGTTCACCGGCGCGATCAAGACCACCATCGGCAAGATCGAGCAGGCCGAGGGCGGCACGTTGTTCCTCGACGAGGTGGGTGACATCCCGCTGCCGTTGCAGGTCAAGCTGCTGCGCTTTTTGCAGGAGCGCGTGATCGAGCGGGTCGGAGGGCGCAGCGCGATCGCGGTCGACACGCGCGTTGTCTGCGCCACGCATCAGAACCTTGAAAAGATGATCGCCGAGGAACGCTTCCGCGAGGATCTGTTTTACCGGCTGGCCGAGATCGTCGTCAATATTCCCGCGCTTGCCGAACGGCCGGGCGATGCGGTGCTGCTCGCCAAGCATTTCCTGGGGAAATTCGCCGCCGAGATGAACCCGGCGGTCAGGGGCTTCGCACCCGATGCGCTCAAGATGCTCGACGCGTGGCACTGGCCGGGCAATGTCCGCGAGCTCGAAAACCGGGTGAAGCGCGCGGTGATCATGGCCGAAACCCGGCTGGTGCGCGCCGAGGACCTGGATCTCGAACGCGCCGAGCCGGAAACGGCCGAGTTCCTGAACCTCAAGGCGTCCCGCGAACTCGCCGACCGCAAGGCGATCCGCCATGCGCTGGCGCGGACCGAGGGCAACATCTCGGGCGCGGCCAAGCTGCTGGGCATCAGCCGGCCGACCTTGTACGATCTGCTCAGGCAATATGACATCCAGAGCTGATCCTCGGTCCGGGCTCGTACGGCGCGTGACGCTGGCGCTGGTCGCCAGCGCCTTGGTGCTGGGCGGCCTGGCGATGCCGCTGCAGGCCGAAGACACGGGCGCGGCGCGCCAGGCGATGGCGCGCGCCGAGGACTACCGGGCACGCGGAGACTACCGTGCCGCGCGGATCGAGCTGATGAACGCGATCAAGGCCGCGCCGCGCCTGCCCGACGCGCGCATTGCACAGGCGCGCGTCTTTCTGGCGTTGTTCGATTCCGCCGGCGCCGAGGCCGAGCTCACCCGCGCGCTGGAGTTGGGCGCCGATCGGGCGCAGGTGCGCGCTGCCATGGCCGAGGCGCTGGTGCTGCAGGGCCGGCCCGATGCGGCGCTGTCATGGCTGGGCGAGGGCCCGGTGCCGACCCGCGATGCGGGCTATGCCGCGCGCACGCAGGGCCGCGCGCACCTCGCGCTGGGCGCCATCGATTCAGCGCGCGCTGCGTTCGACCGGGCGCTGCAATTTGCGCCTGAAGACAGCATGCTGTGGACCGATATCGCGCGGATCCGCATCGTATCGGGCGATCAGGCGGGCGGAGTCGAGGCGGCAGAGTACGCGGTGAAGCTCAACAGCGGCAACGTGCGTGCGCTGCAACTTCGCGCCGAACTGGTCCGCAGCCAGTACGGGCTCGCCGCATCGCTGCCGTGGTTCGAACGCGCCTTGAGCATCGACCCCAACGATGTCAGCGTGCTGGGCGAATATGCCGCCACCTTGGGCGATATGGGCCGGATGCGCGATATGCTGGCCGCTGCGCGCCAGATCGTGGCGTTGCAGCCCGCCAACCCGCGCGGATATTTTCTTCAGGCGGTGCTGGCGGCGCGCGCGGGCCAATACGGCCTGGCGCGCAACCTGATCCAGAAGACCGGTGGTGCCCTCGAGCGGGTGCCCTCGGTGATGCAGGTCGAGGGCGTGGTCGAGTTCCAGCTGGGCAATTACCGCCAGGCGATCGACCGGTTCGAAAGGCTGGCCAATGCCCAGCCATACAACCGCCGCGCCGCCGAACTGCTGGCGCGCGCGCTGTATGCCGAGGGGGAGCATGAAATGCTGCTCTCCAAGTTCCGTCCGGTCGCCGATCAGGGCGGCACCAGCGCCTATCTGCTGACTTTGGTGGCGCGCTCGCTCGAGGCGATCGGCGAGGGCGCGCAGGCGACCGACTATCTCGCGCGCGCCGCCGAGCCCGACACCGCGCCGATGGTGCGTCTCGCTGAAGCGGACGAGCCGTGGATGCTGGCCGATGCCGCGCGCACCGCGCCGGGCGATGCACGTACGGTCATCCCCTATGTCCGCATGCTGGTGGCCAATGGCGATTTTGCGTTGGCGGCCGAGTTTGCCAAGCCGCTGGCCGACGCCAACCCCGGCGTTCCCGATGCCCAGGTCCTGCTGGGCGATGTCCTCTTTGCTGGGGGCGATGCGGCCGCGGCGCTTCCGTTCTACCGTCGTGCCGCGGAGATCCGGCTGTCCGAGCCGGTGGTCCGCCGCCTGTCGCTGGCGCTGCGCGAGGCCGGGAGCGCCGACGAGGCCGACGCGCTGCTGGTGCGCTTTGTGGGCTACAGCCCTGCCAACACCGGTGGGCTCAGATTGCTCGCCAATGCGTATATCGATCGCAGCAACTGGCCGGGCGCGATCCTGACGTTGGGCGCGCTTCATGCAAGGCTGGGCAACAACCAGCCGCTGCTGCTGGCCGATCTGGCGCTGGCGCGGCTGCGCAACGGTAACGCTGCAGCCGCAGCGCACGATGCGCGGCTGGCGTATCGGGTGCAGCCCGCCAGCACGCTTGCCACCCATATGCGCGGTCTGACGCTGACCGCCGAGGGCGACCGTGCGGTGGTCGCGGTCGAAATGCTGGAAAAGGCCCAGGCCAAAAACCCGCGCAACCCCTGGCTGCGCTATCATCTGGCGCAGGCCTATGCCGAGGCGGGCAAGACGGCGCAGGCGGTGGGAGCGCTCAGGGCGTCGCTGGCGCTGGGGGCGTTTCCCGAGCGAGGGGCCGCCGCCGCGATGCTGCGCGAGCTTCAGGACAGCTGATCCACGCCAATTTTTTGCCTGACCCCCCACCGATTTGGGCTATGGGAAGGGCATGACCGACACACACAACCCCCTTTCCGATACGCGCGCGCTGCCGCGCTTTGCCGAAATCACCGCCGACCACATCGCGCCGGCGCTGGATGCGGCGCTCGCCCGGCATGCCGCCGTGGTCGAAACATTGACCACCACGCGGCCCACCGGCTTTGCCGAAACCTGGCTGCCGTTCGAGCGCGTCGAAGCCGATCTGGGCGCGATCTGGGCGGCGGTCTCGCACCTCCACGCGGTGGCTGATTCGCCCGAACTGCGCGCGGCCTATCAGCAAGGCGAACAGCGGCTGGTGACCAACTCGATCAAGGTCGCGCAGAACCGCGAGCTGTTCGAGGTGTTCACCGCGCTGTCGCAGACCCCCGATTTTGCCGATCTGCCTCAGGCCGACCGGGTGGCGGTGGACCATGCGCTGCGCGACTTCCGGCTGGCGGGCGTCGCGCTCGAGGCCGAGGCACGGCAGCGGTTCGAGGACATCTCAGTCGAGCTGTCGTCGCTGTCCAACGCCTTTGGCAGCGCGGTGCTCGATGCGACCGATGCCTGGGGCGAATTGATCACCGACGAGGCCGATCTGGCTGGCGTATCCGATAATGACAAGGCGATGTTCGCCGCCGCGGCTGCTGCCAAAAGCGAGACCGGCTGGCGGGTGACGCTGCAGATGCCCAGCGTCAATGCGATCCTGACCTTCGCCGAGAACCGCGACCTGCGCGCCCGCGTCTACCGCGCCTTCGGCACGCGCGCGTCGGATCAGGGGCCCAATGCAGGTGCGTTCGACAATTCCGAGCGGATGGCGCACATCCTCGAGCTGCGGCGCGAGGCGGCCGACCTGCTTGGCTTTGCCGATCCGGTCGATTGGTCGCTCGCCACCAAGATGGCATCGGATGGTGGCGCGGTGCTGACCTTCCTGCGCGATCTGGCGGGCCGCGCGCGCCCAGCGGCGCAGCGCGATCTGGATGAATTGCGCGCCTTTGCCGCCGAAAGGCTTGGGATCACCGATCTGCAGCCGTGGGATGTCGGCTTTGCGTCGAACAAATTGCGCCAGGCGGTCTATGCGGTCGACGAGGCCGAGGTGCGCAGCTATTTCCCGGTCGATCGCGTGATGGCGGGCTGGCAGGATCTGCTCGCCAAGCTCTTCGGCATCCAGTTGGTCGAAAACACCGATGTCTCGCTCTATCACGCCGATGCGCGCTTCTTCGATGTGGTCGATGAAAGCGGCAGCACGGTCGCGGGCCTGTATCTCGATCTGTTCGCGCGCACCGGCAAGCGGGGCGGCGCGTGGATGGGCGAGGCGCGGCCAAGGCGCAGCGATGGCGATTTCAGCCAAGTGCCGGTCGCCTATATGGTGTGCAATTTCTCGCCGGCAGGCGCCGACACCCCGTCGCTGCTCAGCCACAATGATGTCGGTACGCTGCTGCACGAGACCGGCCATTGCCTGCACCTGCTGCTCACCCAGGTCGATCGGCCGAGCATCGCGGGTGTCAGCGGGTTCGAATGGGATGCGGTCGAACTGCCCAGCCAGCTGATGGAAGACTTTGCCTGGGACCGCAGCGTGCTGACCGCGATGTCGGGCCACCACCGCACTGGCGAGCCTTTGCCTGAAGACCTGTTCGACCGGCTGCTCAAGGCCCGGCACTTCCAGGCGGGTCTGTTCCTGATCCGCCAGATCGAGTTCGCGCTGTTCGACATGCTGCTGCACCTGGGCACGATGGGCAACGATCCGGTCGAGGTGATCGAGGCGGTGCGCGACGAGGTTTCGGTGATGCGCCCGCCCGAGTGGCACCGCTTCCCGCACGCGTTCAGCCACATCTTCGCCGGCGGCTATGCGGCGGGCTATTACAGCTATCTGTGGGCCGAACTGCTCGCCGCCGACGGGTTCATGGCGTTCGCCGAGGCCGGTCTGCTCGACCGCACAACGGGCGACCGTTTCCGCGCCGAGGTGCTGGCGCGCGGTGCCACCCGGCCGGCTGCCGAGAGCTTCCGGGCGTTTCGCGGGCGCGATCCCGATCCGCAGGCGATGCTGATCCGGCACGGGCTGCAGGACGCGGCTGCATGAGCGATCTGTGCCCGCGCGGCTGGCTCGACGAGGCGGTGCGGCGGATCGAAGCGGACTACAACCGCTCGGCCGACACGCACCTGATCCGGCTCGATCTGCCGCGGTTTCCCGGCATCACGCTGTATCTCAAGGATGAAAGCTCGCACCCCACCGGCAGCCTCAAGCACCGGCTGGCGCGTTCGCTTTTCCTCTATGCGCTGTGCAACGAATGGATCGGCCCAGACAGCTGCGTCATCGAGGCGTCGTCGGGCTCGACCGCGGTCAGCGAGGCGTATTTCGCGCGGATGCTGGGGCTGCGCTTCATCGCGGTGGTGCCTGCGACCACGGCTGCGCCCAAGCTCGATGCGATCCGCTTCCAGGGCGGCGAGATCCACATGGTCGACGACCCGCGCAGCGTCTACGACGTCGCGCACCGGCTGGCTGACGAAACCGGCGGGCATTATCTCGACCAGTTCACTTTTGCCGAACGCGCGACCGATTGGCGCGGCAACAACAACATCGCCGAGAGCATCTTCGCGCAGATGATGCAGGAGGAGCACAGCGTGCCCGACTGGATCGTCTGCGGCGCGGGCACCGGTGGCACCTCAGCGACCATCGGCCGCTATCTGCGTTACCAGCGGTATGCGACCCGGCTGTGCGTCGCCGACCCCGAGCATTCGGTGTTCCACCGGCATTTTCACGACCGCTCGGCGACCGTGCTGCCCGAGGGCTGTGCGAGCAAGATCGAGGGGATCGGTCGCCCGCGGGTCGAGCCCAGCTTCGTCCCCGGAGTGATCGACCGGATGATCGCGGTGGAGGACGGTGCCAGCATCGGTGCGATGCGCGCGCTCTCCGACCGGCTGGGGCGGCGGGTCGGCGGATCGACCGGCACCAATTTGTGGGCCTGCGCCACGCTGATCGCGGAGATGGCAGCAGCAGGCGAAACCGGCAGCATCGTCACCTTGCTCTGCGATGGCGGCGACCGCTACGGCTGCACCTATTACGACGATGCGTGGCTGGAAGGCTGCGGCATCGACTGGCAAGCCTCGGCGCAGCATATTGCGCGGATGCTGGGTCACAGCGACAAGGGAATTCTGTAATGATGATCGCGGTTCTTGCGGCCGTGTCGGCGGCGATTGCGGTGGCGGCGGGTGCGTTCGGTGCGCATGCGGCGGCAGGCGAGCAGCAGGCCGAATGGCTGCGCACCGGGGGCTTGTATCAACTGGTGCATGCGGTTGCCGCGCTGGCGATCATGGGGGTCGCGCGCGGCCCCGCGCTGACGCTGCTCGCCGGCTCCGCGATTTTTGCGGTCACGCTGTATCTGATGGCGCTGGGTGCGCCGCGCTGGCTGGGCGCGGTCACGCCGATCGGTGGCACATTGCTGATCGCGGGCTGGCTGTGGGCCGCGTGGATCTACGCCAAGGGCTGAGGATTGGGGGCTGAACGGGAAAGCCACCGCCACCCGCGCGCACGCGCGGATGACGGTGGCAGGAGCGTAACTTCAGAACTTGTAGCCGACCTCGACACCCAGACGGCGCAGACCGCCGGGCGAGATGAACGATCCGCCGAACTCCGCCGCGGTGATCACCTCGTTGAGGTAGCGCCGGTTGAGCACGTTGTCGGCGAACATCGTCACCCGCCAGTTTTCGCCCTCGAGCCCGGCGCGGACATCGAGCACGCCGAACGCCTCGCGCCGGGTGACCGAATAATCGGCGTCGCCGACAAAGGCGGGGAGTGCCAGTGCCGAGCCCGGCAGCAGGCCGCTGAAGATGGTCGGAACGCTGTCTTCCTGCAGCGTGTGGAACCAGGTCGGACCGGTGATGCGATAATCGGCACGCGCCACCAGATCGAAGCTCTTGGCGATGGGGGCTACGATCTGGGTGCCCAGATTGATCGTGTAATCGGCGGTCGAGGGTGACTTGTTGCCCACCGTCTGCGGCCGCGAGGCGTTGGCCTTGATCTCGCTTTCGGTGACGTTGAGTGCACCGAAGATCGTCCAGCCGGGGGTGACCTCCGCGTTCAGGTTGAGCTCGGCACCATAGATCTGCACCTCGTCGATGTTCGACACCACGCGCAGCAGCCCGAAGCCGCCGACGAAGAACTCGAAGAACTGCATGTCATCGACATCGGTGTAATAGCCGGCGAGATCGAAGGTGACCTTGCCGTCGAGGATCGATCCCTTGATCCCGCCTTCGAAGGCGCTCGACTTTTCCTTGCGATAATTGTCGGTGATCGCGACCTGCGAACCGATAAACTGATTGAACGACTGATCGACGATCGCCGCTGAGCCCGAGTTGTTGAAACCGCCCGCCTTGAAGCCGATTCCCCAGTTGGCATAGAGGTTGACGTTGTCCGCCATCGCCCAGCGGAAGGTCAGCTTGGGCTGGAGCTGCTTGTAGCTTTCCGACTTGTCGGGGATCGCGCCGCCGACCTGGCCGGGATTGATCGGCCCGCCGGTAAACGGATCGGCGACCAGAGGCACGCGGTTGGACACGCTGCGGTCCTCGATGTCGTAGCGCAGCGCCAGACCGATGTTGACGACATCGTTCCAGTTATAGTCCGCCGAGCCGAAGGCGGCATAGACGTCGGTGCTGAACCGGTCGAAATACAGCTGGGTGGTCGGGTTGCTGGTGTTCGGCGCATTATAGAGCTCGCGGATGATCCCCTGGCCCAGGTCGGCGCCCAGGCTCACCCCGACATCGCGGCTGATGTTGAGATAATAGGCGCCGAATTGCCAGTTGAACGGACCATCGCCGTTCGATGACAGGCGGATCTCGCCGCTGAAGTCTTCCTGTTCGCGAATCTGGTACTGCGTGCCGTCGCAGGTCGTCGGGCTGTACGGACCGAAGGTGGAACCGGTCGCGGGCGCGAAGATGAACGGCACCGGAGTCGCGCCGATGAAGCCGGGCTGGTTGACCGGGAAGCCGGTAAGCGCGGCGGTGCTGGCAAAGCACGCGTTCGATGCGGCCACCGATGCCGGGGTCGCACCGGGGAAGGTGAAGCGGGCAAAGTCCGCCGAGGTGCCGTCGGCGGTCAGCGACTGGTCGACGTTGCTGTACAGGCCCCACAGGGTCAGCTTGGCGAAGTCGAACTCGTGCTCGAGCTTGATCGACGCATCGAATGTCGTCTGGTCGTTGGTCGGGCGGATGTTGTTGTAGAAGCTGAACGGATGGCGATTGACGTCCTCGAAGAACGCAGGGTTGGCGCCTGCAAAATTGGGCAGATGGAAGGCGGCATTGAACGCGATCGATGCACCGGTCAGGTCCGAATAGCGCGCCTTGGCATCGATCTCGGTGCGGTCGCCCAGTTGCGCGACGAAGCGCCCGTCGACCGACCACACTTCCTGATCGTCGATCGTCTTGGAGTTGTTGAGGAAGATGTTGCGATAGAAGCCGTCGGTCTTGAGATAGGAGCCAGACAGCACGAAGCCTGCGTTCTCGCCCAGGGGCATCGAGATAAAGGCATTGCCGCGATAGGTCTGCTGCTCGGCGGCGCTCAATTCGATGCCGGCTTCCAGCGTGTCGCCGGGCTTCAGCGTCTGGATGACGATCGCACCTGCCGCCGCGTTGCGGCCATACAGCGCGCCCTGCGGGCCCTTGAGGATTTCGATCTGGCGCAGCGTGCCCTGGTTCTGGTTGAGCTGCGCGGTGTTGGTCTTCAAGATGCCATCGACGACCAGCGCCACCGAGCTTTCGGCATCGCGTGCGCCGTTGATGCCGCGGATGTTGATCTGGGTGTCGCCTGCTTCGGCGGTGCCGGTGACGATGGTGACACCGGGGGTGAGCTGGACGAACTGGTCGGCAGTCTCGACCCCGGTCTTCTGGATCGAATCGGCGGTGAACACCGTGATCGATGCCGGGACATCGGCAAGGCTTTCATTCTGCCGGCGCGCGGTAACGATGATCGTGGTGTCGTCGGTCGCACCGGCCTGATCGGTGGACTGGGCGATCGCCGGCGTGGCGAGCGCACCGGCGAGAACGGTGGCCGATGCTGCGGCGAACAGACTGGAAAGGCGCATGATGTGAACTCCCTGAAGTGCTTCGGTTCCCCCGAACCGGATGTGATTGTGGCGGCTGTTCAACGGCGGTCGTCAGACCAGCACATTGGCTCCGCTCATATAGACATGGACTTCTTGGAACCTGCCGTCGCGCAGCCGCCAGAAATTGGTGTTGTCGAGTGTCGTCACGCTGCCATCGGCGGCGGTCAGTTCGGCGACAAAACTCGCGGCTATCCGCCCGTTGGTCTCATCGACGGTGCAGGTGAAATCGCGGTGGACGATCTTGGCCCACGCGCCGAAGAAATCGGCGAACATCCGCTCGAGCTCGGCCTTGCCGGAATGGGTGGTGAAGCTGGTCTGGACGGTGAACAGCGCTTCGTCATGGAAGCAGGCAAGCGTGGCCGCCATGTCTTTCCGATCGACGCTGGCGAAATAGGTCTGCGTCGCAAACTGGATCAATTCGTCGCGGCGGAGGGTGGGTGCGTACTGCATCAGGCGTCCCCTTCCTTGAGCAGGTTGTCGCCGCTCATGTAGACATAGACCTGCTGAAACAGGCGGTCCTTCAGATAGAAACGGTTGCAGTTCTCGTAGCGCAGCTGCTCGCCGCCATTGGGCGTGATCAGCACGGTAAACTGCGAGCAGACCGTGTTCGATTCTGGGTCTGCGACGTGGACGAAATTCCCGTGCCAGATCTGCTCGAAATCGGCGAACAGCTTGACGAACATCGCCCGGATCGCCTCACGGCCCTCGTGCACGGTGTTCGACGTCACCTCGGTCAGCGTGGCGTCGGGCGCAAAGCAGTTGAGCACCTGATCCATATTCTTGTTGTCGACGCCGTCAAAGTACCGCTTGGTGACGATGTCGATGTAGAACGGATAGGGCAGGGCGGCTTGCCCCGCGCACCCGGGTGACCAGTCTGCCATCAGAACCAACCCTTTCTTATGTCTGCATCCTTGGGCACTTCCGGCATCGGAAACGCCTTCTTGCTGTGCGTCAGCCCGCATTCGATCAGGCTTTCCAGGAACTTCCACGCGATCTGGCCCGGGTTGATCACCGGGATGGGCAGGTTCGCTGCCAGGAAGGCTGCCGACTGGTGCATCGTGGTGGAGCCCAGCACGATCACATCGGCGCCGTCTTCCTCCATCGCGCGCTCCGCCTCGGCCTTGAGCTTGTCGAAGATCACCTCCTCCTTGCCCGCGAGCAGTTCGGTGACATCGGGCCGTGTGTTGATCGAGCGCAGCGAGGCGACGCGGTCCCAGAAGCCGTATTCGGTCAGCGTCTTCTGGTAGAGCGGGAACCACTCGGGCCACATGGTGAGCACGGTGAACTTCTTCCCCAGCATCATCGCGGCGGCAAACGCGGCCTCGCCCGGACCAATCACCGGGATCGTCAGCCGCGATCGCAACGCGCGCAGCCCCGAATCGCTGACCGTGTCGATCAGAACGCCTGCATAGCCCTCGTCCTCGGCGGTGATGCCGCTCTGGAACACGGTCCAGTCCATCAGCAGCATGTCGTGATAGCTGTCGCCCAGCGCCGCACCCCAAGGAACGGCAACAAATTCGGGCACAAAGCCGGGGCGAACAAAATCGACAGGCAGTTGCGCGGCCCGCGAGGCGACACCGGCGGCATCCATGGGGATGGGCACGATGACCTTGATGCGGCGTTGATCCGACATGCACACCCCTCTTCCCGGATCGCGAGCACCCCCTCGTCGATCCAATACCGGTTGACGCTATTGTATACAAATGTCTATCGTCAATAGGCAAATGCAGTTGACCCACGCATGATGCAAAGCGGCAACAGCCTGACGCGAGGCTGAAATGGTCGTCCGGATGTAGGGATGGGATTGAAAACTATGGAAAAAGCTGCGTCACAGCGCGCTTCGGATATCGCCTATGACAAGATTCGCCAGTTCGTTCTGTCGGGCCATGCCGAGCCGGGCGATCAGCTGACCGAGGAGCAGCTGGCGCGAATCTCGGGTGTGTCGCGGACTCCGGTGCGCGAGGCGGTGCGCCGGCTGGAAAACGAACTGCTGATCGTGCGCAGCGATTCCAAGCGGCTGTTCGTCGCCGACTGGTCGGCCGATGACATCGACGAGATGTTCGTGCTGCGCGGGATGATCGAAGGGCACGCTGCCAGCCGTGCGGCGCGCAATATCTCGGTCCGGCAGCTGGAAGAGATGGGTCGGATCTCGGATCTTCTCGACGCCGCTGTCACTGCCAATCCCCCTGATGTGGCGGCATTTCTCGCGCACAATCGCAGTTTTCACGATATCATTCTCGAAGCGGCCCGATCGCCCCGGTTGAGCGCGATGCTGCCCAAGCTGATCGAGCAGCCGGTGGTCAGTCGCACCGCCCAGCAATACCGGGTGAGCGAACTGCTCCAGTCGGCGCGCGATCACCGCGAGCTGATCGCGGCTTTCGCTGCGCGCGATTCGCATTGGGCGCGCGCGGTGATGACCAGTCACATCCGCAGGGCTTTCCACGCCTTCAGCATCACCACCAAGCGCCCCAGGGATCAATATCAGGCCAATGATTGACCGCCTGGCCCCGCAAGCTGGACGAGCGCTGTTGAAATGTATACAAACCACCTCATGACCAAGATCCAGATCGTCGAAGTCGGCCCGCGGGACGGGCTGCAGAACGAACCCGACATTGTCTCCACCGCCGACAAGCTGGCGATGATCGGTCGCATGATCGACGCTGGCGCGCGACGGCTGGAGGTTGCCAGCTTCGTCCACCCGCAGCGGGTTCCGCAGATGGCGGATGCCGAAGCCGTGATCTCAGGTTTGCCCGACCGCGCTGACGTGTCGTATATCGGTCTGACGCTCAACAAGCGTGGTGTGCTGCGGGCCTTGGCTACGCGCGAAGGCGGCAGGCGCGGTGTCGACGAGGTCGGCTGCGTGATCGTGGCCACCGACACCTTCGGCCAGAAGAACCAGGGTCAGACGGTGGCCGAAGGGATCGCCGAAGCCGCTGACATGATCCGCTTTGCCAAGGCCGAAGGGCTGGTCGCACAGGTGACGATCTCGGCGGCGTTCGGCTGTCCGTTCGAGGGTGACGTCCCGCCGCAGCGGATCGTCGATATCGCCAAGGCGGTGCTCGAGGCGGGCCCTGCCGAGATTGCGCTGGCGGACACGATCGGCGTCGGCGTGCCGGCGCAGGTGACCGATCTGTATGGCCGCCTTGCCGAATTCGTGCCCGCCGATGTTCGGCTGCGCGCGCATTTCCACAACACGCGTGGCACCGGGATCGCCAACGCCTGGGCTGCGCTCGAGGCGGGGGTGCACGTGCTCGACGCCAGCCTGGGTGGCCTTGGCGGCTGCCCGTTCGCGCCCAAGGCGACAGGTAACATCGCTACCGAAGAGCTGATCTATCTCGCACAGCGATCAGGCATCGACCACGGCATGGACCTGGATGGGGTGATTGCTGCCAATCGCTGGATGGCCGGGATTCTCGGCCGCGAGCTTCCGTCCCTCGTCGCGCGCGCTGCGGCATAGGGACGGACCATAAGTCAAACGTGCCGACGTTCGGCGTCGGCAAGCCAAGGGGTGAAGGAATGAGTTACAGGCTGGGTGTCGATGTCGGCGGCACATTTACCGATCTGCTGCTGTTCGACGAACAATCGGGCGCCTTCTGGCGGCACAAGACCCCATCGACCCCGCATGACAGCTCCGAGGGCATTCTGGTGGGGGTGCAGGCAATCTGCGCGAGCGCGGGCATCACCCCTGCCGATGTCGAGATATTCCTCCACGGAACGACGGTTGCGACCAATGCGGTGCTCGAGGGCAAGGGCGCGCGCGTCGGGCTGATCGTCACCGAAGGCTATCGCCAGGTGATGCAGATTGCGCGGAGTTTCGTGCCCGGCGGGCTTGCCGGCTGGATCGTCTGGCCCAAGCCCACCCCGCTCGCCGCGCTGGAGGACACCGTCGAGGTCGCAGGCCGCATGTCGGCGCAGGGCGAGGAGATGCGCGCGATCGACGATGCCGATATCCGCGCCGCTCTGGAAACATTGAAGACGCAAGGCGTCGAGGCGCTGACCGTCAGCCTGATGAACGCCTATCTGAACGGCGCGCACGAACGCCGCGTCGCCGAACTCGCCGCCGAGGTCATGCCCGATGTGCCGATTTCGCTCAGCCATAGCGTGCTGCCCGAGATGCAGGAATACGAACGCACGCTGACCACGGTCGCCAATGCCGCGGTGCGCCCCGTCGTCGGCCGCTATGTCCGCAACCTGCGCAGCCGGCTTCGCGATGCGGGGATGGCGGGCAAATTGGCTTTGCTGCGCTCCGATGGCGGGCTGATGAGCTCGGAAAAATCCGAAGAGCATCCCGTCTCGCTGCTGATGTCGGGTCCGGCGGGCGGCGTGACCGGCGCGATCTGGGTCGGCAAGAACGCAGGCATTAAGAACATCCTGACGCTCGATGTCGGCGGTACCTCGACCGACGTCGCGCTGATCGAGAACCTCGAGGCGCGCCGGGTGCGCACCACCGAGGTCGGGCATCTGTCGGTCCGCGCCTCCGCGCTCGACGTCAAGACCGTGGGCGCGGGCGGTGGATCGATCGCCTATGTGCCGGAACTGACCGGAGCCCTTAGGGTCGGACCGCAATCGGCGGGCGCAGTGCCGGGGCCGGTCGCGTACGGCAAGGGTGGCGAGCTGCCGACGGTGACCGACGCCAATGTCGTGCTGGGCTATCTGCCTGAAGCTCTGCTCGGCGGCACCTTCAAGCTCGACCGCGAGGGCGCCAAGAAGGCGGTGCAGACCATCGCCGACGCGCTCAAGATCGACCTTTACGCCGCCGCGCGCGGCATCATCGATATCGTCAACGAGAACATGTTCGGTGCGCTGCGGATGATCTCGGTGCAGCAGGGCTATGACCCGCGCGATTTCGCGCTGATGGGCTTTGGCGGCGCGGGGCCGCTGCACGTCAATGCGGTTGCCCGGCTGATGGGCAGCTGGCCTGCGGTCTCGCCGGTCAGTCCCGGCGTGCTGTGCGCGCTGGGCGATGCGACCACGCGCATGCGCACCGAAACCGCGCGCAGCTTCTCGCGGCTCGCGAGCGCGACCACGCTCGACGAGCTCGGCGGCATCCTCGACGAAATGGCGGCGCAGATCGGCGACGAATTGGTCTCCGAGGGCGTTGCGAGGGAGGATGTCACCATCACCTTCGAGGTCGATGTGCGCTATGCGGGCCAGGCGTTCGAGGTGCCGATGGCGGTCACCCGCGATGACCTGCACACCCATGGCATCGAGTGGCTGACCGGCCGGTTCGACGAGGAACACCACCGATTGTTCACCTTCAACATGGATTCGGAGCACGAGATCGTGAACCTGCGCGCGGTGGCGATGGGCCAGCCGCTCGATCTGCCCGCCGCCACGCTGGCGCAGGGCAATGGCGACCCGTCGGCGGCCAAGCTGCGCGCTCATGAGCTGTGGATGGACGGGGCGATGATGCCCGCGGTCATCTACGACCGTTCCAAGCTGCTCGCCGGAGACGTCATCCCCGGCCCTGCCATCGTCATCGAGATGGACTCGACCACGCTGATCGAAGCCGATTGCACCGGCACCGTCGACAGCGTCGGCAACATTTTGATCACCCTCAAGAAGGGGAACTGACCCATGCCCGCAACGATCATCCAGACCAACGACACCCCGTTCGAGAAGAAGACCATCGATCCGGTCAGCCTCGACATCATCGAAAACGCGCTGCGCAACGCCCGCATCGAAATGGACGCAACGCTCGTTCGAACCGCGATGTCGCCCGGCATCCGCGAGCAGGGCGATGCCTTTCCGCTGATCGCCGATCATCTCGGCCGGATGATCGTTGGCCAGTTCGGCAGCTTCATCGGCGGCTTCCTCGAAGGCTTTGACGGTACGCTCGAGGATGGCGACATGATCTTCCTGTCGGACCCGTATTCGGTCGGCGGCGCGATCAGCCATAGCAACGACTGGCTGGTGTTGCTGCCGGTGTTCAAGGACGGCCGGTTGCTCGCTTATACCGCGATGTTCGGCCACCAGAGCGACATCGGCGGCAAGGTGCCAGGGTCGATGCCGATCGATGCGACCAGCATCTTCCAGGAAGGTGTGCGCATTCCCCCGGTCAAGATCTGGAAGAAGGGCGTGTACAACGAGGATCTGGTCAAACTGGTGCTGCACCAGAGCCGCACGCCTGCGTGGTGCGCGGCGGACCTGAACGCGTTGATCGCCTCGTGCCGCGTCGCCGCGCGCCGGGTGATCGAGATGAGCGAGCGTTTCGGCGTCGACACCTATGTCTCGGCGACGCAGGAGCTGCTCGCGCGCAACCACCGCGCGATGAAGATCCTGCTGTCCCAGGCGATCAGCGAAGAGCCGGTCAGCTTCGAGGATTATATCTGCGACGACGGCATGGGCTATGGGCCGTACAAGCTCAAATGCACGATGTGGCGCGACGGCGATAAGGTCATCCTCGATTTCGACGGCACCGACCCGCAAAGCCAGGCCTCGATCAACTTCCTGCTCAACGAGAACATGTTCAAGATGTTCTTCGGCATCTACATGATCATGGTCTTCGATCCACAGATCCTGTTCAACGACGGCTTCTACGACCTGATCGAGGTGCGCATTCCCGAAGGATCGCTGCTCAAGCCGCGCTATCCCGCAGCGCTGTCGGGCCGCACCCATGCGCTGGGCCGCATCTTCGACATTTTGGGTGGGCTGCTCGGCCAGAAGACGCCCGAATTCTTGAACGCCGCCGGCTTTTCGTCGTCGCCGCATCTGTTCTATGCGGGCACCGACAAAAAGGGCGAGTGGTTCCAGCTGTTCCAGATCGGCTTTGGCGGCATTCCGGGGCGGCCGATGGGCGATGGCCCCGATGGCCATTCCTTGTGGCCGGGCTTCACCAACGTGCCCAACGAGTTTCTTGAGCGCTATTTCCCGCTGGTCATCGAGCGCTACGAGACCGTGCCCGACAGCGGCGGCGCGGGGCTGCACCGCGGCGGCAACGGCATCCTGATGACCTACCGGTTCCTCGAGCCCGGCGTGATCGCGATCCACGACGACCGCTGGTTCGTGCCGCCCTGGGGCGTCAACGGCGGCAAGCCCGGCGCACGCGCGCGCAAGATCCTGGAAAAGGCCGATGGCACGCAAACCATCGTCGGCAACAAGGTGGAAGATGTCCGGGTCGAGGCGGGCGATATCCTGCATTTCATCACTTGGGGCGGCGGCGGCTGGGGTGACCCGCTCGAACGCGCGCCCGAGCTGGTCGCCAAGGAAATCCGCCAGGGTCTGGTGACGTCCGAAGGGGCCAAGGCCTATGGCGTGATCGCCGATGCCGATGGCGTGCTCGATACCGCCGCTACCGAAGCGTTGCGCACCACGATGCGCGCCGAGCGCGCCGATCTGCCGCTGTTCGATTATGGCCCGAGCATCGAGCAGCTGCGCGCCAACTGCCTCGCGGAAACCGGGCTGCCCGCACCGATCCAGCCGCGCTGGAACCACCACGCGATTGCCGCAGAATAAGGACCACGCCATGAGCCAGGAAAACCAGGGGGCATTGGCCGGCATTCGCGTCGTCGAACTCGGCCAGCTGATCGCAGGTCCGTTCTGCGGCCAGTTGCTCGGCGACATGGGCGCGGAGGTGATCAAGGTCGAACCGCCCGCGGTGGACGGTGTTGGTGGCGGCGATCCGATGCGGGCCTGGGGCCATGGCGAGCAGAAACTGTGGTGGGAGGTCGTCGCCCGCAACAAGAAGTCGGTCAGCGCCAACCTTCGAATTCCCGCAGGGCAGGAGATCGTCCGCAAGCTGGTCGAACATGCCGATATCCTGATCGAGAACTTCAAGCCCGGCACGATCGAGAAATGGGGGCTGGGGCCCGATGCGCTGCATGCGATCAATCCGCGGCTCATCATCGTGCGCGTCTCGGGCTATGGCCAGACCGGGCCTTATTCGTCGCGCGCGGGCTTCGGTGGAATCGGCGAGGCGATGGGCGGATGGCGCGCGATCGTCGGCGATCCCGACCGCCCGCCCAGCCGCATGGGGGTCTCGATCGGCGATTCGCTGGCTGCGACATATGGCTGCATGGGCGCGCTCGCCGCGCTGCATGCGCGCGAGCGGACCGGCCGGGGGCAGGTGGTCGATAGCGCTCTCTATGAGGCGGTGCTGCAGGTGATGGAAAGCCTGGTGCCCGAATATATGGTCGGCGGCCATGTCCGCCAGCGTACCGGGTCGATCCTTGAAGGCGTCGCGCCCAGCAACGTCTATCAGTGCAACGACGGCGAATATCTGATCGGCGCCAATCAGGACGCGGTGTTTGCGCGGCTATGCAAGGCGATGGGGCAGCCCGAACTCGCCAGCGACCCGCGCTATGCGACGCATCTGGCGCGCGGGCAGCGGCAGAAGGAACTCGACGACCTGATCGAGGCCTGGACCAAAACGCTGACCGTGGCCGAGGTCGAGGCGCTGATGATCGAACACAGCGTTCCGGCGGGGCGCATCTATGGCGCGGCGGACATGCTGGACGACGAGCATTTCAAGGCGCGCGAGGCGCTGGTCGAGGTCGACAGCCCGCGCTGGGGCAAGTTCGCGATGCAGAACAGCTTCCCCAAGCTCTCCGATACGCCCAGCAGCATCCGCAGTCTCGCCCCGCAGTCTATCGGCGAGCACAATGCGCAAGTGTATGGCGAACTGCTCGGGCTGGACGAAGCGGCGATCGCGGAGCTGAAGGCGGCGGGCGCGGTTTAATCGCCCATTCCCGCGAGGCGGGAATCCCGCTTCGGCGCGACGTCCGCAGTAACGGGACCCCCGCGTTCGCGGGGGTGACGATAAAGATGGTGGCCTGTTAGCCCCCCAAACCCGCCAGATGCGCCAGCACTTCGGCTTCGCTCACGACATCGGCATATTTGGCGTTCATGTCGAACAGATTGGCGGTGTGCGGGGCTTCGTGGCGGTCGCCGCAGGCATCGGCGACGACGATCGGGATGAAACCGTGGCTGCTCGTGTCGACACACGTCGCGCGCACGCAGCCGCTGGTCGAAAGCCCGGTCAGGATGACGCTGTCGACGCCGGCAGCGGTCAGCGTCGCGGCGAGCGAGGTCCCGAAAAAGGCGCTGGGATACTGCTTGGAGATCACCAGTTCATCGGCGTTCGGCTCGAGCCCTGCGGGCCATGCACCCATTGGCGAGCCTGCAACGAAGTGCTTGAGCAGCGGCGTCTTCTGCATGAAGCGCCCGCCATCGACCAGGCTGGGGTGATAGACGACATTGGTGTAGATGACCGGGATGCCCGCCGCACGCGCTGCATCACGCACCCGGATGGCGCTAGCCAGCGCGTCCTCGACATCGGCGAACAGATCGCACGTCCGATCGAAATAGGCCTCGACGAAATCGATCAGCAGCAAGGCGGGGCGTCGGCCGAAGCCGATGCGGTTGCCGAACACGCCCGCATAATTGGCCGTGGCGTCTGATGTCGTCATGCTGTGGCTACCCCCGTTAGCGATCCCGCCGCGCCGCGTGATTCGCGTCGCACCGCCGGCGTAATCTCAACAGGCTGGCGCGGCGGAATGCAAGCGGGCAGCTCCGCTGTGCGGATGAATGGTCCCGCGATAGCCATCGAACTGCGCGGCGATGACGCGCGCATAGGGTTCTGACGCAGGGGCCATCACCAGATCGTCCTGCTCCCAAAAAAGGAGCCCGCGCCGTTCAAACTCGGCAAGAGCGGCGCGGGCAGTAGGGAGGAAGTCTGGTGGCAGCGTCGCGCGACCCTGGCACAGAAGCGCATTGATAATGGTGCCGCGAAGGGCGTCATCGGCGTTGAGCGCCACGCCCCGCGTCGCAGGCATCTGGCCGGTACCGACCAAAGTGCGATAGGGCCCCGCGCGTTTTTCGTTCTGGACGATCAGCCCCGGCAGGATGCTGATCGCGCTGGCGCCGAAGCCCAGCAGCATCGATGCGCCGTCATGGGTGAACCCCTGGAAGTTGCGGTTGAGCCGGTGTTGGCGTGCCGCGACGGCCAGCGGGTCGCCAGGCAACGCGAAGTGATCGAAGCCGATCGGTACATAGCCTGCATCATGCAGCCGCAGATAGCCGAATGCCGCCTGTTCAAAGCGCTCCCGGTCGTTAGGCAGGTCGCTTGCATCGATCCGTTTCTGCCGGGGAATCATGGTGGGCAGATGAGCATAGCCAAACAGCGCGATCCGGCTGGGAGCGAGCCGGATGGTCTGCACGAGCGTGGCGTCGAGATCGTCGAGATGCTGGCCGGGAAGCCCGTACATCAGATCGAAGTTGATCGCGTCGACACCGCGCATACGCAGCGACATCACCGCCTGCTCGATCTGCTCGAGCGGCTGGACGCGGCCGATCGCCGCCTGGATGTGCGGCGCGAATGTCTGCACGCCCATGCTCACCCGGCTGACCTGCGACGAGGCCAGCACGCGGGCCCATTCGAGCGTGAACGTGCGCGGGTCGATTTCGATCGAGATCTCCGGTTCGCTGCAGGCGAAAACGGTCATGATCCGGTCGAGCAGACGGACGAAATCGACGGGCGTGATCGCGTTGGGGCTGCCCCCGCCAAAGGCAATGTGCTGTACTCGCCCGCGCCCGCCCAGCCGTTTGGCGACCATCGCGATCTCGGAGCGCAACGCGGTGAGGTAGTCGGTCAGCCGGTGCTTGCGGTTGGCTGCGCCGGTGTTGCACCCGCAGTACCAGCAGATCTGCTCGCAATAGGGGATGTGGATATAAAGCGAGAGCGCCGTGGCCGATTCCATGCGATCGAGCGCGTCGGCATAGTGCCCCGCACCCACCTCATCGACGAAATCCGCCGCCGTCGGGTAGCTGGTATACCGCGGCACGGGCCGGGCGAGCAGATCGGGGTGATAGGTCCACATAGGGGCGTTTTATGCGATGGGACCACGCCGGTCTTTGATACGGGTCAAAGATTGGATTTGTTGCGGATCATCCCTCCGATCGACGCAGTTTGTTGCCGGGCGACCCGACGCAGATCAATCGCCCGCGATAAACCCGATGCATCAGGCAGCAAGTCTCAGCGCATTGCGGCCTTCGGTTTTCGCGACGTACAGCGCCTTGTCGGCTCGGCTCAGCAGCGTCTCGATCGTATCATCGGGTTCCAGCTCGGCAACTCCCAGGCTGATGGTGACAGGCGGGTTGGTGCCCCCGCTCTGGACGGCCAGACGGACGCGCTCGGCCACCAGCATGGCAATGTGTGCGCTTGCCCCGGGAAGGACGATCACGAATTCCTCGCCGCCCAATCTGCCCAGCAGGTCATCTCCGCGCAAATGGTGGCTGGCATCGTTGGCGACGCGTTTGATAACCTCATCGCCGACCTGATGACCAAAGCGATCGTTGACCGATTTGAAATGATCGATGTCGAAGATGGCGACTGCCATAGACCCATCGCTGGTCCGAGCGTTGCGCATTGATCTTTCCAGCACGGAATACACCCGCCGCCGGTTGGCAACTCCGGTCAGCTGGTCGGTTTCCGACATGATCCTGGCCTCCTCGGCTGCCTCCAGGGCGCGTGCGCTGGCGGCACGCAGATCCTTTTCATAGGCGACCTGCGCGGTTGTGTCCTGAATGACACCGAACAGGCCGGCCGACCTTTCATGATCGGCATGGTCAAATTCGCCGCGGGAGAACACATGGCGAATTTCGCCATCCGGTCGAATGATCCGGGCGCTGAATTGAAAGCCCGTCTGGGTTTCGATCGATTTCGTGATTCGCTGACCGACCATCTCCCGGTCATCGGGATGATAGGCGTTGATCGCTTCGTCGACCATTGGCGGGGATTGATGCGTCAGTCCGTGGATGTTGAACACCTCTGGTGACCAGTCGACCGTCCCCGATTCGATATCAAGCCGCCAGTGGCCGACCTTGGCAGTCGATTCGGCCAGCCGGAGCAATCGGACGTTCTCGCGCAGCCGGCGCTGCATGCGCCGCCCAGATGCCAGCAGGGCCGCGACGGGCAGTGCTGCGGCAAACAGGGCGAGCAGATAGAACTGCAGAAACAGGCTGCGGGTGCCGTGGCTTGCGACAATCAGCATCAATGGGCCAGAATCCAGGCTGCTCGCGATTGAACTGGCCGCGGTGACCATGAGCACGCTGCCGGCAGCGCCGAGCGGACCCAATCGGAAAACCGCGATCAATATCCCGATCATCGGCAGGAACAACAGGGGGAACGTCGATTGGCCGAAGGTGATGCCGCAGATCACCGCCTGCAAGCCGAAGACGCCCATGACTTTGCCAAGCGCGTCGGGTTGCCGCTTCAGATCCACTTTCCGGATCGAATCCCTGATGATCATGATCAACGGCGTTACGAGCAGAATGCCCAGCAACGCGGTGGAAAACCACGAGAACCAGAAACCGACGGATGGGTTTTGGGTGAGACCTGCTGCCAATGTGGCGCTGATCGCCGTGGCGATGGTTGCTGCCACACAGAACCAGCCCAGGGGCGCGGGGTCTGACCAAGAGATGTGACCGCCTCGCCGGCGCATGATCAGCCATGCTGCAACCGTTGCCTCGGCCATGTTCACGAGGCTGAAACCCATCGAAACCAGCAGAGAATTGCTCAGGCCCAGATTCGCCGCCAGGCTGGCGATCATCGCCGCGCCAATGTGCCAGCCGGCATGCCTTTTGCCGTTCATCAGCAGGGCCGCCAGCAAAATGCCGCTCGAAGGCCATATGGCAGCGATGCCATCCTGCCCCTGGGTGAGCGCCAGGGCCACCACTGCGGCAATGTAATAGGCAACACCCGTGATGATTGGCTGCCACATGATGTGCCCGAGCTTCGTCAGTCGATTGAGAACAGTGTCCATAGCCCGTGGGTCGCATGCGGACGGTTAACAACACCTTTTGTGGCTCGTGACCATGCGTCAGAAAATTGTAAAATCTCAGAGGGAAGATGGACGATGCCGCCAGATCGGCGGGTTTGTGCCAGGCCCTTTGCCCTGGAGCGATCGGGCGGCAGCGCTGCGCAATGGCCGCGGCGGTCGAATCGGCTGCTAGCTTGCCCGTTTGCTGGTCTTGCTCCGGCGTTCGCATGTCCCGTGACACGCCTTGGCGCAGTCGTTTCCGCCCTTGCCGGGATCGCCGTCCTCGCCGGGGATCACCAGCAGACTCATCCCGCCGTTGCAGTTGCCTACGGCAATCATCTGCGCATCCGCCTGAGCAAACGGTGCGTGGGCCAGTGCCGTCCCGATCAGCAGCGCGACGGCGACTCGCAGATGGGTCGGTTCCCGCTTCATGGCTGCACCGCCTTGTCCTCTTCGTCGTCGACGAAGATGCGCAAGGCCGCGCCGTCCATGTCGTCGAACTGTCCGCGCTTCAGTGACCAGAAGAACGCGGCAAGGCCCAACAGCCCAAGCAACAGGGCGATGGGGATCAGGACGAGCAGGCCGTTCATTTCAATGCCCTTTTGAGTCGCAACGCGTTGCTGACCACGATCAGCGAGGATCCGGACATCGCCAGCGCCGCCACCAGAGGCGTCACCAGCCCGGCAAAGGCCAAAGGCACGGCGACGACGTTGTAGCCGATCGCCAGCGCGAAGTTCTGGCGGACGATGGCCTGGGTGCGGCGCGCCATGCGGATGGTGTCGACCACCGGCATCAACCGGTCGCCCATGAAGATGCAGTCCGAGGCGTTCTTGCCGACATCGCTGGCCGACCCGGGCGCCATCGAGGCATGGCCGGCGGCGAGGGCGGGGCCGTCGTTGAGGCCATCGCCGATCATCAACACCTTGTGGCCGGCGCCCGAGTGGCGCGAGATCGTAGCCAGCTTGTCCTGCGGGCTCATGCCGGTCATCGCGGTCAGCCCGAGCGTGCGGGCGACGGGAGCGACGGCGGTTGCGCGGTCGCCCGACAGGATCATCGCGTCGATGCCCAGCCTGTCCAGGGCCGCGATCGCCTCCACCGCATCCGGGCGCAGGGCATCGGCGAAGCGCACCGTCGCCACCGGGTGCATGTCGATCGCAAGTTCGGAGACCAGTTCGGTGCCCGCATCGCCACTTTGCGGACGCCCCAGAGTGACGACATGGCCCTGCCATTCGGCCTCGACGCCGAAGCCCGGGGTTTCCTGCACGTTGGTGACATCCGCAGCGACAATCTTCTCTGCCCCCAGGTCGCGGGTCAGCGCCGCGCTCAGCGGGTGACGGCTGGCACGCGCCAGCGCGAGCAGCAAAGCGCGGTGCTCGAGCCCGATCTCGGAGAGGTTGCTCACCACGGGGCGGCCCAGGGTGAGCGTTCCGGTCTTGTCGATCAGCGCGCGGTCGACTTCTGCCAGCCGTTCGAGCGCGGAGCCATCCTTGATCAGCACGCCGACCTTCATCAGCGCGCCGGCCGCGACGATCTGTGCCGCGGGCACGGCCAGACCCAGAGCGCAGGGGCAGGTGATGATCAGCACCGCCACCGCAATCAGCAGCGCATCGTGCCAGCCCGCGCCCGCCAGCATCCAGCCGGCGAACGCCAGCAATGCCAGCGCGTGGACGGCGGGGGCATAGAGCTTGGCCGCGCGATCGGCGATGCGGACATAGCGAGACTTGCCCTGCGAGGCCTCGCCCATCAGCCGCGCGATATCGGCAATCGCGGTGTCGGTGCCTGCTGCGGTGACGCGCACCCGGATCGGGGTTTCGAGGTTGAGCGTGCCAGCGTGAACGACATCGTCGAGCGCGGCTTGCTGCGGTGCGCTTTCGCCGGTGAGCAGCGAGAGGTCGATCCGGCTTGCGCCCGCCACGATCACGCCGTCGGCCGCCAACCGTTCGCCGGCGGCGACCAGCATGACCATGCCGGGGTCGAGCTCGGTCGCATCGACCCAGCGGGTGGAGCCGTCACTTTCAAACACCATCGCGCCGGTGCCCATGTTGCGCAGCAGCGCGGTGACGCCGCCGCGCGCACGGTCGCGCATCACACTGTCGAGCCAGCGGCCGCACAGCAGGAAGAACAGCAGCATCACCGCGCTGTCGAAATAGGCGTGCGGGCCGTGCGTCGCGGTCTCGTAGAGGCTGAGCGCGGTGGCGAGCGTGACGCCGATGCTGATCGGCACATCCATGTTGGTGGTGCCGTGGCTGACCGCGCGCCATGCCGAGCGGAAGAATGGCCGTCCCGCATAGGCAATGGTCGGCAGGGCGATCATCGCCGACAGCCAGTGGAACAGGTCGCGGGTGACGCCCGCCGCGCCCGACCAGACCGAGACCGAGAGCAGCATGATGTTCATCATCGCAAAGCCGGCGACTGCGACTGCCCGCAACAGCTCACGGCTGTTCGCGGCATCGGCATCGATCTCGCGGGGGCCATCGCCAATCGGGTGTGCCTCGAACCCCAGGGAGGTGAAAGCGCCGAGCAGTTCGGGCATCTGCGCATCGGCTGCGCACGAGAGATGCACCCGCTTTTCGGTGAAGTTGACCCGGGCCGTATGGATCCTGGAATCACGCACCAGGCCCTGCTCGAGCTTGGAGATGCACCCGGCGCAGCGGATATCGGGCACGGCAAAGTCGCGCTCGACCAGCGCGGTTGGCGCTGTGGGCCTGGGGGCGGGCCGGGGGGCGAGGTTGGCAAGCGCGCTCATTGCACATCGCTCCGGTAGCGCGCCTCGTCGCTGCCGTGGCGCACCGAGGCGTCCAGCCGCCAGCGGCCCGGTGCCAGCGCCTCGACCGAGCGCATCGCGCCCGTGCCATCGGGCGCAAAGCGCAGCGCCGTCGCCGGAACGCGCCCCAGTGGGTGGCTGAGCATTGCGGTGACGCCGGAGATGGCGAGCGGTTCCCCCAGATGGGTGAGCGACAGCCGGACATGCCGATCGGCGTCGAGCGTGATCGTCTCGTCCCAGCCCATGGCGTCCTGCGCTGCGGCGCGGTCGAGCAGATCGTTATAATGCTGGCTGGCGACATAACTGTTTTCGACAACCTTGCCGCCAAAGGTCGACATCGCAAAGCCCGCCATGGTGAAGTTGACCGCCATGACGATAGCGAAGAACCCAACCAGGATCGCGGTCATGTGCCAGCCGGTAAACGGCTTTTTCGCAGGGTAGGTGCTCATCATTGTGCCTCCGGGCGGTCGAACTGGATGGTGTCGGTATCACCGCGCGGATCGCCGTCGCGGCCATAGGTTGCGATGGTGAAGTCCTGCCGCGCCAGGCCTTGCGCCGGCGCTGCGACGAACAAGCGGACGCGGGTGACGCTGTCGGGCGAGATCGTCATGTTCACTCGCTGGCTGGCCTTCTCGCGCGATCCGTTCTCGGTCCACAATTGCGCGCCGGGCAGACCGCTGACCGTGATCGCCACCTTGCGCGGGCGCGTTTCCATGTTGCGCAGCTTGAGCGTGTAGTTGTTGCGGATCATGCCGTCGGAGAGCTGGACATAGAGCGGGCTGCGCTCGTGCTGGACGGACAGGTCGAGCCGGGTGCGCTCGCCCAGCGAGAACAGCATCGCAGCCCCGATTGCGCTCCAGATAGCGAGATAGATCATCAGCCGCGGGCGCAGCAGCGTCTTGAGCACCGGCGGCGCGGTGCCGCCGGCCTTCTCGACCGCGACGTCATCGAGCGCGCAATAATCGATCAGCCCGCGCGGGCGTCCGACCTGCGCCATCACGGTGTCGCAGGCATCGATGCACAGCGCGCAGGTGATGCAGCCGATCTGCGGCCCTTCGCGGATGTCGATCCCGGTGGGGCAGACCGCGACACACTGGTTGCAGTCGATACAGTCACCGATCGATCCGGGGTGCGCGAGCGCTTTCTTGAGGCTGCCGCGCGGTTCGCCGCGCCAATCCTTGTAGGTCACCAGCAGCGATTTTTCGTCCATCATCGCGGTCTGGATGCGCGGCCACGGGCACATATAGATGCACACCTGCTCGCGCATGAAGCCGCCCAGCACGAAGGTCGTCGCAGTCAGCGCGGCGACGGTGCCATAGGCGACGAAAGCCGCGTCCCCGGTCCAGAAATCGCGGGTCAGCGTTGGCGCATCGGCAAAGTACATGATCCACGCGCCGCCGGTCCAGAAGGCGATGGCGAGGTAGATCGCGTATTTGGCGGCGCGCTTGGCGACCTTCTCGGCCGACCAGGGCCCATTGGCGAGGCGGATCTGCGCGTTGCGGTCGCCATCGATCAGTCGATCGACATGCTGGAACAGATCGGTCCACACCGTCTGCGGACAGGCATAGCCGCACCATGCGCGGCCCACCGCGCTGGTCACCAGAAACAGGCCGATCCCCGCCATGATCAGCAGGCCGGCGACATAATAGAATTCATGCGGCCAGATCTCGATCTGGAACATGTAGAAGCGCCGGTTGGCAAGATCGATCAGCACCGCCTGATCGGGCGCATAAGGGCCGCGATCCCAGCGGATCCACGGCGTGCCGTAATAGATCGCGAGCGCGACGCCCATGATCAGCCATTTCAGGCGGCGGAAGGTCCCATCCACCTTCTTGGGGTAGACACCCTTGCGCGCGGCGTAGAGCGGGCCATCGTTGCCCGCAAGGGTGTCTGCTTCAGCCATTGGCCGGGGCCTTGTCGGGGGCTGCAGCTTCTGCAGCCGCAGGTACGACCGGTGCGGGCGCATTCTCGCCGCCGCCCAGCGAATGGACGTACGCCGCGAGCATCCGGATCGTCACCGCGTCCAATTTGTCGTTCCAGCGCGGCATTACGCCATTGCGCGGGTTGTGGATGGTCTTGGCGATGGCATCGCGGCTGCCGCCATAGAGCCAAACGGGATCGGTCAGCTTGGGCGCGCCGAGCTCGCGAATGCCTTCGCCATTGGTACCATGGCACGCGACACAGTTGTTCTCGAACAACGCGGCGCCGCGCGCGGAAGCAGCGCTGGGCTTTTCCTGGCGGCTGATCACGCGGACGTGGCTGACCAGATCGTTGATCGCGGTGCTGTCCAATATGCCGTCACGACCGAAAGCGGGCATGCTGTTGACCCGGGTCAGGTCATGGTCGGGATTGCGGATGCCGTGGATCAGTGTCGTCTCGATGGTGGCAAGGTCGCCGCCCCATAGCCAGTCGTCATCGGTCAGGCTGGGGTACAGCCCGACCACGCCTGCGCCGCCCGCGCCATGGCACTGCACGCAATGCACCTTGAACGCGGCGCTGCCGCCCTGGATCGCGGCTTCGAGCAGTTCGGGCTTTGAAGGAAGGGCAGCGATCGGCATGGCGGCAATGGCGTTGACGATCGGCGCGCGCTTTGCGGTGTGGCCTGCCATCTCCTTCTCAAGGTCGCCGCGGCTGCTCCAGCCGAGCACGCCCTGCGTCGCGCTGTTGACCATCGGCCAGGCTGGGTAGAGCACGACATAGACCGCCGCCCACGCGATGCAGGCATAGAACGTCCACAGCCACCAGCGCGGCAGAGGGGTGTTCAGTTCCTCGATGCCGTCCCATTCATGGCCGACGGTGTGGGTGCCGGTGGGTTCGTCGAAGCGCGGTGTGTCAGACATTGTCGTCGTCCCTGAAGATCATGTTGGCTGCGTCGTGGTTGTGCTGACGCGCACCCTTGCGGAAAGGCCAGGCGATGAGGCCGAGGAACAGGATGGTCATCGCCAGCAGGCCCCAGCTGTCGGCGAAGTGGCGCAGTTCGTCATAGCTCATGGGTTGCCTCCCTTAACGGTGGCAGAGCCTGCCGCAGCCGCGACCGGTGCGGGCGCGGACCCCTGATCCTGCGGCGCGGCCTTCTCGACATCGACCAGCGTGCCCAGCATCTGGAGATAGGCGATCAGCGCATCCATCTCGGTGATGCGGGTGGGATCGCCGTCAAAGTCGCGCACCTGCGCCTTGGGGTAGCGCGCCTTGAGCTCGTCGGCGCCATCGGCATCGGGGTCGGCCTGCGCCTTGAGATCGGCATTGGCGGCAGCGATTGCGGCCTTCGTGTAAGGCACGCCCACCCGCGACAATGCGGTCAGGTCGTTGGACATGTCGCCAGTGACCAGATCCTTTTCGGCGAGGAAGGCATAAGGCGGCATGATCGATTCGCCGACGACGCTGCGCGGATCGATGAGGTGCGCGCGGTGCCATTCGTCCGAATAGCGGCCGCCGACGCGCGCCAGATCGGGCCCGGTGCGCTTGGACCCCCATTGGAACGGGTGGTCGTACATGCTCTCTGCCGCCAGGCTGTAATGGCCATAGCGTTCGACCTCGTCACGGAACGGACGGATCATCTGGCTATGGCAGGTATAGCAGCCCTCGCGCATGTAGATGTTGCGGCCCGACAGCTCGAGCGGGGTGTACGGGCGCATGCCGTCCACCTTCTCGATGGTGTTGTCGATCCAGAACAAGGGTGCGATCTCGACGATGCCGCCGATGGCGACCGCGACCAGAGCGCCCAGGCTGAGCAGGGTGACGTTGCGTTCGAGCTTCTTGTGGCTGAAGCGCGGCTCGGTGGTGTTATCGGCCATTGTCAGGCTCCTTATTCGGCGGGCACGGCGGCGCCGGGCAGCGGAGCCGGGCGATCGGCGGCGGGATTGTGCGGCGTTTCGGTCATCGGCTTTTCCTCGCGGATGTTGCCCGCGATCGTCGCCCACACGTTGACGATCATCACGATGAACCCGGCGAGGTAGAGCAGACCGCCCGTGGCGCGGATCAGGTACATCGGGTGCATCGCCGCGACGCTTTCGACGAAGCTGTAGACGAGGTAGCCGTCGGCTCCGTATTCACGCCACATCAGGCCCTGCATGATGCCCGCGACCCACATCGAGGCGGCGTAGAAAACGATCCCCACCGTCGCGAGCCAGAAGTGCCAGTTTACCATGCGCAGGCTGTACAGGCGCGGACGGTTCCACAGGCGGGGCACCAGATAATAGACGCAGGCAAAGGTGATCATGCCGTTCCAGCCAAGCGCGCCACTATGGACGTGGCCGATGGTCCAGTCGGTGTAATGCGACATCGAGTTGACCCATTTGATCGACATCATCGGGCCTTCGAAGGTGCTCATCCCGTAGAAGGCGAGCGCCATCACCATCATGCGGATGATCGGATCGGTGCGGATCTTGTCCCAGGCGCCGTTGAGTGTCATCAGGCCGTTGATCATGCCGCCCCAGCTGGGCATCCACAGCATGATCGAGAACACCATGCCCAGAGTTTGCGCCCAATCGGGCAGCGCGGTGTAATGGAGGTGGTGCGGACCTGCCCAGATATACAGGAAGATCAGCGACCAGAAGTGGATGATCGACAGCCGGTAGCTGTAGACCGGGCGCTCGGCCTGTTTGGGGACGAAGTAATACATCATCGCCAGGAAGCCTGCGGTCAGGAAGAAGCCGACCGCGTTATGGCCGTACCACCACTGGGTCAGCGCATCCTGCACGCCTGCGAACGCCGAGTAGCTCTTCGATCCGAAGATCGACGCGGGCATCGACAGGTTGTTGACCACGTGCAGCATGGCCACGGTGATGATGAAGGCGAGATAGAACCAGTTGGCGACATAGATATGCGGCTCGCGGCGCTTGACGATGGTGCCGACGAACACCGCGAGATAGCACAGCCAGACGACCGTCAGCCACAGATCGACATACCATTCGGGCTCGGCATATTCCTTGGCCTCGGTGACCCCCATCAGATAGCCGGTGGCGGCGAGCACGATGAACAATTGATAGCCCCAGAACACGAAGCGGGCCATTTTGGGGAAGGCGAGCCGCGCGCGGCAGGTGCGCTGGACGACATAGAAGCTGGTCGCGATCAGCGCGTTGCCGCCAAAGGCGAAGATCACTGCCGAGGTGTGCAGCGGCCGCAGACGTCCGAAGGTGGTGTATTCGAAGTTCAGGTTGAGCACGGGGAAGGCGAGCTGCAACGCGATGTACAGCCCGGCGGCCATGCCGGCAGCGCCCCAGAACAGGGTGGCGATGACGCCCCAGCGCACCGGATCGTCATCATACAGGCCCTGATCGGCAGGGCTCTTCAATATGCCGCGAGCGATCGCGCCATAGTCCGCGCGGGTCATGGTGAACCACAAGGCGAGCAGACAGGCGATCATCACGGTCGTCATGTGCACCGCAAACGGCCAGTCGACCGCAAACACCGCCATCGCCAGCGCCAGCAGCGCCAACCCCAGCCAGCCGCCGGTTTTCAGAACCAAACCATCCATAACGTATGTCCCCGTACGCGATAGGCCACCGGCCCGCGCTTCTACTGGGGTGCTGATGCGCCGGTTGGCGCGACAAAACATTGATCCTGATCAACGAATTTTTTGCGCCGGATCAATGCGCTGGCACTCCCGGCCCGGCAGGGATGCGGCCACTCAAGGAGGAGTTGAACCCATGAAGAACTACATTGCCCCGCTCGCTGCATTGGCCGCTGCCATCGCTCTGCCCGGCCAGGCCATGGCGCAGAATGGCGAGGTGCATTTCAAGGTGCTGGGGACGCTGGTGGCACCCGATGGCAAGATCAAGGACGTCAAGCTGGACCTGATCGGTTTGCCTGCGGGAAGCCAGACCAAGGCCAACGACAATTTCGTGCCGACCGTCGCCATCGAATATTTCTTCACCGACCAGGTATCGGTGGAAACGATCGCCGGGGTGACCCAGCATGATGTCGATGGACGCGGCGCGCTGGCTGGCGCAGGCCTTGTCTCCAACGCCAAGATCGTACCTGCGACCGTCACGCTGAAATACCATTTCGGCAAGGCCGGCGGTATCCGCCCCTATATCGGCGCAGGGCCCAGCTATTTCATCTTCATCAACGAAAAGCCCGGCGCGACGACGCGGGCGCTGGGCGCCACCAGCCAGAAGATCAACGATACCGTGGGCGCTGCGCTGCAGGCCGGAGTCGATGTTCCGATCAACGACAAAGGCATGTTCGTCTCGGTCGACGCCAAGCGCTATTTCATGCGCCCGCTGGCCAGCTGGCGCGCCAATGGCGTCGAGGTGCTGCGCACCCGGCACGAGCTTGATCCCTGGGTGATCAGCGCCGGTCTGGGCTTCCGCTTCTAAAGCGGACCGAAGGCCTTCAGCCAGCCATTGCTTCCATCGCCGCGCGGTCGTGAATCACGATCTCGCGGCGAGAGGGCAGGCCAAGCACGCCGGCCCCTCGCATCTGGGTGAGCTGGCGGCTGGTCGTCTCGATCGTCAGACCCAGAATGTCGGCGATCTGCTGACGGCCGAAGGGCAGTTCGAAAACGTTCTGCGCATTGGCGGTGTCGCACCCCTGGCCGGTGATCCGCTCGGACATTTCGAGCAGGAACGAGGCGACCTTTTCGGCAGCCGACTTGCGTCCGAGCAGCATCATCCAGTGCCGCGCCCGGTCGAGTTCGTCGAGCGTCCGGCGCAGCAGCTTCTGCTGAAGGTCGGGGTGCTCGCTGGCAAAATCGTCGAAGCTGTTGCGGTTGAAGATGCACACCTCAGCATTGGTCATCGCGGTCACCGTATAGGGGCTTTCCTTGCCGAACGGGCGGCCGATGAAATCGGAGGCGAAGACCACACCGACGATCTGCTCGCGGCCTTCGGATGCCGCGACCACCAATTTGAGCACGCCTTCCAGCACATTGGCGACGACCGGGGCGTCATCGCCCTCCCACAACAGGGTGTGGCCCGCCTTGACGCGCTGACGCCGCCCCATCTTCCCCAGCACCGCAAGCTCATCAACAGTAAGGCTGGCGCAAATCGCGCGGTTGCGTACAACGCAGGTGGAACAATCGTTCATTCCGTCTCTCTACAGCTTAACATGCGTTATGAACAGCATGCTGCGCCAGTCCGAAGTTATCGCGGCGGCAGGCCTGCAAATGTGATCGCGCTTTCCGCGCCGTTTTCCGACATCGCGGCCACACCGGCGAAGTGATCATCGACGATCACGCCCGGCAAGGTCAGCTTGCTGTCGGTGGTTTCGGTCGACTGCTCCCAGTCACGTGCATCGGCCCGGCGCCAATAGACCTTGTAGCGTGCAGCGCCCGGCACCTCGGTCCAGGTCACCTGCGTGTCGCTGGTCAATGCCCCGGCGAGCTTGGCGCTTTCGGGCGCGGCAGGGGCGCTTGCCAGCTCGCGGATCACCGCCACGTTGAGCGCGGTTACCCGTGCCAGATACGCAAAATCCATCTCGTCGATGGTGTCGCCGAATTTGCGGTCCCCCTCGGTGCGGATATCCTGGTGCTGGTGGTCGTAGTTCTCGACGCCGACGGTGAAGCGGATCGCCGGATAGCCCAATTCGAGCGCGGGCAGATGGTCGCCGCCGCGCGCAAACCGGTCGGGCCTGCGGACGCCGAACACTTCCAGCCCGATATCGCTGCGCGCCTTGCCGACGCGTTGCGCGGCGCGCATCAGCGCGCGCGAGGGGCCGTCGTCCTCGCCGCCGCTGCCGCGCCTGGCCATCGCTTCGGCCATGGATTCCGATGCCCGGATTCCTTCGGAGAACACGCGTACCCGGTCGCTGACCTTGCGGCCATCCTGGCCCTCGGTGTTGCCGACGATGTCGTTGTTGAGCAAGGCCCGCACCCGCCAGCCGCGCGCTCGTGCGGTCTCGGCGATCAGCCGTCCGCCCCACAATCCCTGCTCCTCGCCCGAGAGAGCGGCGTAGATGATGGTCGGCGCGAATGTCTCGCGGCTCAGTGTCCGTGCCGCTTCCAGCACCAGCGCGACACCCGATGCGTCGTCATTGGCACCCGGCGCATCGCTGGTGAAATCGGCGATATCGGTCACGCGGCTGTCGATATGCGCGGAGATGATGATAACGTCATCCGGGTCGCCGGTGCCCTGCTGCACGCCGAGCACGTTGATGACATTCACCCCGTTGGGCGCGCGCGGTCCGGTAAAGCGCCGGTCGATCTGCTCGACGGTGATGCAGCCGCGACAGGTCTTGCTGATCCTGGCGAACTCAGCTGCGGCCCAGCGCCGGGCAGCGCCAATGCCACGCGTCGGGTGATCGGGCGATGAAAGGGTGTGCCGGGTGCCGAAGCTGACCAGTTTCTCGACATCGGCTCTCAGCCTGGCCGGATCGGCCTCGACCTCGGCGTGCGCGGGCAGATTGGACAGGACGAGCGCGGCGACCAGCGTGGCTATTTTGTGCATGGCGGCCAAGCTGGCCCAAGTCGTGTGGCAGTGCAAGCGCCTTGAATGCGCTATTGTCCGGTCTTGAGATACCAGCGCTCGCCGCCCTCGAGGCACAGGGCGGTCAGCACGCCGCTCATATAGGCGCCGGTATCGATCCCGATGCGATTGGAACATTCCTCGACATCGTCGGTGATGGTGTGGCCGTGCACGATCAATTTGTCGTGTGGCGCATCCTCGATAATGAACTCCTCGCGAATCCAGCGCAGGTCCTTGGGCCGTTGATCTTCGATCGATACGCCAGGACGGACACCGGCATGAACGAAGGCATAATCGCCCATCACGATCCGGTCCTTGAAGCCGGATACGAAATCGACATGATGCTTCGAAAGCAGGTCGGGCATCCGCGCGGCGAGCTCTTCCATGCTCAGTTCGTTATATTCCTGCGGCGCGATGTCATAGCTCAGGATCGTCTCGCGACCGCCGATCTTGCAGAAGAAACGCACCAGCTTCTCGTCGCCGGTGGCCGCGCCGAGATAGACTTCCTCGTGGTTGCCCATCAGGAAATGCGCCTTGTCACCCAGTGTCTGGGCCACTTCCATCGCGCGGTCGATCACCCCGGAGCTGTCCGGGCCGCGGTCCATCAGATCGCCCAGGAACACGATATGCGTGTCGGCAGGGCCGCGCGCTCGGTCATCCGCGATGATCTGGTCAAGCAGCAGGTCGAGCAGGTCGCGCCGCCCATGGACATCGCCGATGGCATAAACGCGACGGCCATCGGGCAGCGCCGCGGTGTCGATCGGGGCAGCCGGTTTGGGCTTTCTGCGCAGCAAGGCCTTCAGCATTTGGCGTTCGATTCTTCAATTGTCTGTGTCGTGCGATGCCCCAAGCGGCTGCTATATGCGCCAATTGGCGAAAAGTTCAACTCCCCGCTGTTCGCAGGTGCAGCAATTGGGATAAAACTATGCTGCCCGCGGGAGGCGCGATGGCGTGGTGGAAGGGTGTCGTCCACGCGCAGCGATGGACACCCTTCCGTCAGGCCTGCCGCCTTCCAACCCCTGCCGGGGCAGGTTGCACGTCACTCCGCCGCGAAGCTCAACCCGGCCTTCGCCTCGAGCCGCTTGACCAGATGCTCGCCCAGCACTGCGCCCGGGGTTACAATCCCGCCATCGCCTTCGGGCACGTCCTGCACCAGACACAGCGCGCTTTCGGCGATCATCTTCGAGGTGGAGCCATAGCCCGGGTCCTTGTCGCCCTTGACGCCGTATTTCTGCGTCGCGCCATCGGGCATTTCGGCTATGAACAGCACGTCATAAAAGCCGTTCTCGCGCTCTTCCTTGCTGGGGCCTTCGCCGGGCTTGGGGCCGCCTTCGCCGCCCATCATGTCGGTGTTGGCGAGGTGCTTGGCGATTGCCTCGCCCTTGTCGCCCGGACCGGTGAGCATCATCTCGTCATAGACGAAATCTGCGCCATAGGCATGGCCGAGCAGCGCGTTGGTGCGGTGGACATTCTTGGTGTTGATCGGTGCCATGATGAACGGCGCGGCCCAGCTGCCGAGCGCCTCGTCATGCTCTGGCTTGTTGCCCTTGGGCTGCGCGGGCCCCTCGAAGCCGTTCGCGAGGCTGAACGGATTGACCAGATAGCCCAGCACCGCCGGGTCCTTCGCCGCGGCCGCCATGGTCGCCTTGAGCGAGGCGGCGGTTCCACCAGAAAAGGTGCCCTGCATCGCGCGCACGCGGCCCTTGATCCGCGGTGCGGGCTTTCCGAAGCGGGTCTGGCACTCCTTCTGCAGCATCAGCACGCCCAGATCGAACGGGATCGAATCGAAGCCGGTCGAGAACACGATCCGCGCGCCGCTTGCCTTTGCAGCAGCGTCATATTTGTCGATCATCTGGCGCATCCAGGCCGGTTCGCCGCACAGGTCGACATAATCGGTGCCGTTGGCCGCGCAGGCTGCGATCAGCGGCTCGCCATAGAGCTGATAGGGGCCCACCGTGGTGAGCACGACCTTGGTGCGCTTGGCCATCGCTTCGATCGTCTCCGGCGCGTCGGCGTCTGCGACGATCACCGGGGTATCGGCGGGCAGGCCCATTTCGGCGAGCACGGACGTCATCTTCTCGGCAGAGCGCGCCGCGACCGCCCATTTCGGAGCGTCACCGCCCTGGCCATACGTGGTCTGCAGATACTCAGCGACAAGCCGCCCGGTAAAGCCGCTCGCGCCATAGACGATCACATCGAATTCCCGGTTTTCTCTGGGCGACATAGGCTCTCTCCTGATCCGTGGCTTGTTGCAGTTGGTCTTAAGTCAAAGCTTGGGCAGCGTCACGCCGCGCTGGCCCATATATTTGCCCGCGCGGTCGGCATAGCTGGTCTCGCACGGCTCGTTGCCCTGCAGAAACAGGAATTGGCACGCGCCTTCGTTGGCGTAAATCTTGGCGGGAAGCGGCGTGGTGTTGCTGAACTCCAGCGTCACATGCCCCTCCCAGCCTGGCTCGAGCGGGGTGACGTTGACGATGATTCCGCAGCGCGCATAGGTCGATTTGCCCAGACAGATCACCAGCACGTCGCGCGGCACGCGGAAATACTCGACCGTGCGGGCGAGCGCGAACGAATTGGGCGGGATGATGCAGACATCGGTCTTGCGGTCGACAAAGCTGTTGGGGTCGAACTGCTTGGGATCGACCACCGACGAGTTGACGTTGGTGAAAATCTTGAACTCGTCCGCCACCCGCGCGTCATAGCCATACGACGACAGGCCATAGGAAATGCAGCCATCGCGGCGCTGGGCCTCGACAAACGGCTCGATCATGGCGTGTTCGTGCGCCTGGGTGCGGATCCATTTGTCGGAAAGGATGGACACTTCTATATCTCTCCTGTTTCGTCATTCCCGCGAACGCGGGAATCCCGCTGGCGGGTGCAAAGCGGGACCCCCGCGTCCGCGGGGGTGACGGGGTTAGGGTGTTACTCCAGATTGGCCGGGCCGAACGCGGCTGGCAAGAGCACCGAGAGCCGATGTTCGATCCAGCCGGTGGCATGCCCTGAATAGACGATCGGATCGGTGCCGCCCAGTTGCGCAAGCTCGTTCATCACCTGGCGGCAGCGACCGCAGGGGGTGACGGGCGCCGCCGTGGGGGCAAGCGCGCCTTCCTCGGCCAGCGGGCCACCCATGATCGCGACCTCGACCAGCCCGGTGCGCCGTCCCTGCAGATTGGCGGCGATCGCAGCTGCGGTCTCTGCGCAGATCGCCAGGCCATAGCTTGCGTTCTCGAAATTGCTTCCGGTGACGATGGTGCCGTCATCGAAGCGGAACGCCGCGCCGACATGGAAGCCCGAATAGGGCGCATAGGCCGTCAGCGCCGCGGCGCGCGCGGCGTCCAGAAGTTCGCGTGTCGCGGTTTCATCGGTCATGGTTGCACCACATTCCAGCGCACGCCATCGGGCGCGCCATTGATCCGGTAAAAGCTGCTCGACTGCCACATCACCCAGCGCTTGGCGGCATAATCGGGCGGCACGAAATCGCCGATCAGCCAGACCGTGCGCGACAGGCCGTCGCTGATCTCATAGGCGCTTTCGAACGCGGCGGAAATCCTCAGTAGCGCAGGTTTGCCAGCATGGCTCTCGATCTGGTTCAAAAAGGTGTTGAGCTCGCCCAGCAGCATTGCGCGGTTGGGGCGCGTGGCGCAGCTCTCGTTGAGATCGAGACTGACCACCGGGGGCAGCATTTCCGGATCACGCGGCACGGTGGTGATGAACAGTTCTGCCTGCTGTGCTTCGCCCGCACACAGGCTGAACTCGTGCACCGCGCCATAGCGCATGCCGGTGGCGCGAGCGCCCTCGATATTGTCGGCAAAGCGCCGATCGCGGGCTGCGCCACCTGCACTGGCGCGGATATAGGCGAAATCTGCGCCCATTGCTGCCAATGTCGGCCAGGCCAGATCGCCATCGGCGGCGCTGACATACAGGCCCTGCACCGGGTAATCCTTGCGCGACGGCGCCCAGCCGGTGATTCCGCCCCAGATCAGCCCGCCCAGCACCGCCAGCAACAGGGCAAGCAGCAAAAGGCCGATGGTCCAGCGTTTCAGGGTCGATGTCCGCATGGCTGCTCTGGTCAGCCCTTGATGTGCAGCACGCAGATCAGCGTGAACAGCCGCCGAGCGGTGGGAAAATCGATCTCGATCTTGTCCTGCAGCCGTTCGACCAGCAGTTCGGCGGCTTCGTTGTGCACACCGCGCCGCGCCATGTCGATCGTCTCGATCTCCTGAGCGGTCGCCTTGCGGATCGCCTGGTAATAGCTGTCGCAGATCGCGAAATATTCGCGGATCGGGCGGCGGAAGCGTCCCAGCGCCAGCACCAGCGTTTCCAGATGGGTGCTGTCCTCGCGCGCGATGGTGATCGCAAGGCGCCCTTCAAACACCGCAAGGCTCAACCGGAAGGGACCTGCATAGCCGTCAGGATAGTCCTTCAGCGGCTTGAAGAAATTGTCCTCGATCAGATCGAAGATGGCGATCCGCCGTTCCTGCTCGATATCCGCGTTGCGCCACAGGATGGTCTGCTCGTCGAGCTCGACGTGGATGATGCGGGGATCGGACATATGAGGGCAAGTCTTTCGCCTATGCATCCGGGCTGGGCAAGCGGAAAAACCGGCGTTCCTGGATGTCCCCGGCCTTGTCCACACGATTATTGCCCGCAGTGCCTTGCGCGCCACAGCGTCCGCGTCGAATATGGCCGGATGCCTGAAGACACGCTTATCCAGTCCGCTCCCTCGCCTGTGCTCCCGCCGCAGATCGCCGCGCCCTTGGCGCGCGATACGCCCGAGGCCAAGCTGCCCCGCAACATCGAGGCAGAGGCCGCGTTTCTGGGCGCTCTGCTGATCGACAACCGAATCGCCGAAGAGGTTAGCGCGCGGCTCAAGGCGGAGCATTTCTTCGAGAGCGTCCACCAGCGGCTGTATGCGCAGATCATGCGGCTGATCGACAAGAACGTCACCGTTACCCCGGTGACGCTCAAGCCGTTCTTCGAGAAGGACGCTGGCCTCGCCGAATTGGGCGGCATGCGCTATCTGGCACGGCTCACAGGCGATGCCGGCGGGCTGATCGGCGCACGCGACTTTGCCGACCAGATCTACAATCTCGCGCTGCTGCGCGAGCTGATCCAGGTCGGGCGGACCCTGGTCGACAAGGCCATGGACACCTCGGACACCGTCGATCCGATGGGCCAGATCGAGCAGGCCGAAGCGGCGCTCTACAACGTCGCGCAGGGCGAGGGCGAAGGCGGCGGTGCGGTGCACTTCAACGTCGCGACCAGAACCGCCTTGAGCATGGTCGAAAAGGCGCTCAACAGCGGCGGCCATGTCTCGGGCGTCACCACCGGCCTGACCGACCTCAACGCCAAGATCGGTGGTCTGCATCCGTCCGATCTGCTGATCCTCGCCGGACGTCCAGGGATGGGCAAGACCTCGCTCGCCACCAACATCGCGTTCAATGCCGCGGCGCGCTGGCGGCTCGACAAGGCCGCAGGGATCGAGGACGACAAGAATGTCGGCGCCAAGACCGCGTTCTTCAGCCTCGAAATGTCCTCCGACCAGCTGGCGACGCGTATCCTGGCCGAGCAATCGCGGATCAGCTCGGAGAAGCTGCGCATGGGCCAGATCGCGCGCAACGAGTTCCAGCGGCTGGTCACCGCCTCGCAGGAGCTCGAGGACCTGCCGTTGTTCATCGACGATACGCCGGGCCTGACGATTGCAGCGCTGCGCGCCCGCGCGCGCCGCCTCAAGCGCAAGCACGACATCGGCTTCATCGTCGTCGATTATCTCCAGCTGTTGCAGGGCACGGGGCGCAACGAGGGCCGAGTCAACGAAATCTCGGAGATCAGCCGCGGGCTCAAGACGCTCGCCAAAGAGCTCCAGCTCCCGGTGATGGCACTGTCGCAGCTCAGCCGCGCGGTCGAAAGCCGCGAAGACAAGCGCCCGCAGCTATCGGATCTGCGCGAATCCGGCTCGATCGAGCAGGACGCTGATATCGTGATGTTCATCTATCGCGACGAATATTACCACCAGGCGCTGCAGCCGACGGTACCCGACGAGAACAGCACCTCGGAAGAGGCCGAGAAATACGGCGCGTGGATGGAAAAGCACCTGAAGGTTCAGGGCAAGGCAACGGTGGTGATCGCCAAGCAGCGCCACGGCTCCACCGGCAACGTCCAGCTGCGCTTCGAAAGCGAGTTCACCAAGTTTAGCGATCTGGCACGCGAGGACTATATGGCGGGGGGCTACGAGGAGTAGGTCGCTGGCGCCCAACCGCCCAATCTGCTATAGCGCACCAATAGTATGACGATCTTTGGTGGATGACAGCAGATGGCCACGATCCGCAAAACGATAACCCTGACCACACAGCAAGACGACTGGATTGCCGAGCAGATTTCATCGGGAAACTATACCAACGATAGCGAGGCGATCCGCGATCTCATTCGCCAGGCGCAAGTGCGCCATCTCGAAATCGAAACCATCCGCGCTGCGCTGATCGAAGGCGAACGGAGCGGCGAACCGGAAGCTTTCGATTTTGCCGCCTTCAAGCAGCGCAAACTAAAGCAGCATGGCTGAATATCGCCTGACCCCGGCGGCACAGCGCGATCTCGACAGCATTTTCGATTACACCGTGGCCCAATGGGGCCTGGCGCAGGCTACGGATTATACCGACTTCATCGAGCAGGCCTGTACCGTTCTGGCAAACGCGCCGCTCAGAGCGCCAACATGCGATGCAATCCGGCAGGGTTATCGCCGCCAGGGCGTTGGACGGCACGTCATTTACTTCCGTGAAACTAATACCGGCATTTCCGTCGTGCGAATCCTGCATCAGCGGATGAATGCGGCAGGCCAGCTCTGAATCATTCCCGCACCACCGCCATCAGATAATTGAGCGCCAGATTGTCGCTGAGGTGCAGCCCCTTGAGCGGATCCCACGCGATGCCGCGGGTGTCGCGCACGGTCAGCCCGGCCGCGTGCAAATGGGCGGTCAGGTCTTCGGGTGTCAGGAACTTGTGCCAGTCGTGCGTGCCGCGCGGCACTTGGCCGATGCGTTCTGCAGTCTCGACCAGCATGATCCGCGACAGCGTGGTGCGGTTGGGCGTGGACAGCAGCATCAGCCCGCCCGGTGCCAGCACGCGTTCCAGCGCAGCGATGAACGCTGCCGGATCGGTGACATGCTCGATCACCTCCATCGAGGTGACGAGGTCGAAGGTCTCGCCCTCCAACGTCTCGATATCGGCGCAGCGATAGTCGATCTGCAGTCCAACCGCGTCTGCGTGTGCGCTCGCGACTGCGACGTTTTCCGACGCTGCATCCAGTCCGGTGACGCTCGCGCCCAGCCGGGCGAGCGGTTCGGCGAGCAGGCCCGCACCGCAACCGACATCGATCGCGGTTTTGCCTGCCAGAGGTTTCCGCGCCGCGCCGGCATCGGGCCAGTGATGGTCGATGGCGTTGCGGATATAGGCCAGCCGCACCGGGTTCAGCCGGTGCAGCATCGCCGATTCGCCCTTCGGGTCCCACCATTCCGCCGCCAGCCGCCCGAAATGCGCCGCCTCTTTGGGATCGATGGTTCCGTTACGGGCTTCTGCGGTTCCGGTGCTTGCGTTCATCTTGGGGCCTCTCTATGCAGCGCCCGACTATAGGGGCGAACTTCGCATAAGGGAAAGTACGAACGGGCAATGGCACGGATCGTCATGAAATTCGGCGGCACATCGATGGCCGGGACAGAGCGCATCCGCCGGGTGGCGCGGATCGTCAAGCGTCAGCAGGACGCCGGGCACGAGGTCGCTGTTGTCGTCTCGGCCATGGCGGGCGAGACCGACCGGCTGGTCAATTTCTGCCGCGAGGCCAACCCGCTGTACGATCCGGCAGAATACGACGTCGTCGTCGCCAGCGGCGAGCAGGTCACCAGCGGGCTGCTGGCGATCGCGCTGCAGGCGCTGGGTGCGCAGGCACGCAGCTGGCTGGGCTGGCAATTGCCGATCCGCACCGTCGAGGCGCATGCCAAGGCGCGGGTCGAGACGATCGATGCCGATGCGCTGATCGCCGAGATGCAGAAGGGCGTCATTGCGGTCATCCCGGGCTTCCAGGGCGTCAGCGAGGCCGGGCGCATCACCACGCTGGGTCGCGGCGGATCGGACACCTCGGCGGTCGCGGTGGCAGCGGCGGTCAAGGCCGATCGCTGCGATATCTACACCGATGTCGATGGGGTCTACACCACCGACCCGCGGATCGTCGCCAAGGCGCGCAAATTGCGCCATGTGACCTACGAGGAAATGCTCGAGCTCGCGAGCGTCGGCGCCAAGGTGCTGCAGACGCGTTCTGTCGGCCTTGCGATGAAGGAAGGCGTGCGCGTTCAGGTTCTCTCCTCGTTCATCGACGATGATGCACCCGCAGCCGATACGATCCCCGGCACGATGATCGTGAGCGATGAAGAACTGGAAGGAATGGACATGGAACGCCAGCTGATCACCGGCATTGCGCACGACAAGAACGAAGCCAAGATCACGCTGACCCGCGTGCCCGACAAGCCGGGCGCGGTGGCCAACATCTTTGGCCCCCTTGCCGAGGCGGCGATCAACGTCGACATGATTATCCAGAACGTGGGCCGCGACAAGGGCGAGACCGACGTGACCTTCACCGTCCCCGCGGCTGATCTGGCGCGCTCGCTCGACCTGCTTGAGGCGGCAAAAAGCGAGATCGGGTTCAACCGCATCATCCCGGATACCAACGTCGCCAAGATCTCCGTGGTCGGCGTCGGCATGAAGAGCCATGCGGGTGTTGCCGCGACGATGTTCAAGGCGCTCGCCGATCGCGGCGTCAACATTGTTGCGATCTCGACCAGCGAGATCAAGGTCAGCGTGCTGATCGAAGAGGATTATACCGAGCTGGCGGTGCGCGTGCTGCACACGGCCTATGGGCTGGATGCGGTCGAGGCTTGACCGCTTAAAGCCCCTCCCCTTCAGGGGAGGGGTTGGGGTGGGGCAAGGTTTTGCATTCGCCCCCACCCCCTTCCCCTCCCCTGAAGGGGAGGGGCTCTTTTGAGGAAATCGCGATGACCAACCACCCCCTCACCGACACTGCCATGGCGCGGGGCACCGCGTTTCTGGGCAGCGAGACCGCGATCCTGTGCGGGGCGATGAGCTGGGTGTCCGAGCGCAATCTGGTCTCGGCCATCTCCAATGCGGGCGGCTTCGGCGTGATCGCGTGCGGGGCGATGACACCGGCTTTGCTCGACGCCGAGATCGCCGCGACCAAAAAGCTCGCCACCAAGCCGTTCGGGGTCAACCTGATCACCATGCACCCGCAGCTGATGGATCTGATCGCGGTGTGCGCCGCGCACCAGGTCACGCACATCGTGCTGGCGGGCGGCCTTCCGCCCAAGGGCAGCATCGAGGCGATCAAGGCTGGCGGCGCCCAGGTCATCTGTTTTGCGCCCGCGCTGGCGCTGGCGAAGAAGTTCATCCGTTCGGGCGTCGATGCGCTGGTGATCGAGGGCATGGAGGCGGGCGGCCATATCGGGCCGGTCTCGACCAGCGTGCTGGCGCAGGAGATTCTCCCCGAAGTGGCCGCCGACATTCCGGTGTTCGTCGCCGGCGGCATCGGCCGCGGCAGCGCGATCGCGGGCTATCTCGAAATGGGGGCGGCTGGCGTGCAGCTGGGCACGCGGTTTGTCTGCGCGCATGAATCGATCGCGCATCCCGCGTTCAAAAAGGCGTTCCTGCGCGGCAATGCGCGCGATGCCATCGCCAGCGTCCAGGTCGATCCGCGCCTGCCCGTGATCCCGGTGCGCGCGCTCAAGAACAAGGGCACCGAGGAGTTCACCGCCAAGCAGCGCGAGGTCGCAGCCCTGCTCGATGCAGGCGGCATCGACATGTCCGAGGCGCAGCTGCAGATCGAGCATTACTGGGCTGGCGCGCTGCGTCGCGCGGTGATCGATGGCGATGTCGAGAACGGATCGCTGATGGCAGGCCAGTCGGTCGGCATGGTCACCGCCGAGGAGAGCGTCGCGGATATCATCGCCACGCTGATGCAGGAAACAGAAACGGCGCTCGCCCGCTGAGAGGGCAAGCGCCGTTTGATTTCATCCGCGCCGGGAGCGCAGGCGAACTCAGGTGCCTTCGGGTGCGACCGTCGGCTCTGAAATCGATTCTTCCGGATTGGGGGTCGGGTTTTCCGGGCCTGTCGCGGCGCCCGTCATCCAGATGATGCTGAGCGCGATGATGGCCAGCAACGTCGAGATGATCAGCACATACCGGACAATCCCCCGCTTCTGACCTCCACTGGCTTCTTCCGTACTCATCTCAACTTCTTCGCCGTGTCTGATCATGGCCGACCTCCTCTTGGTAACAGACCACAGCTACGAAAATCGGCCGAAATGGTTCCTTCTGGCGCTAAATCGAAGGGCCAGCGGTGGTGAGCAGAAACCAGATCGCGATGATCGCCAGCCCGATCGCCAAAAGCTGCCGTGTGCGCTCCATCCGTCCTGGTTGACTGAGCAGCGGATGCATCTTCGCGGCTAGCAGCACGATGGCAAGATGGATCGTGGTGGCGACGGCCACGCTGATCGCGGTGAGCCCCAGCCCGGTTGCCAGGGTGGGTCCGGTGTCCGGAAGGAAACGCGGGACAATGGCGACATAGAACAGCGCCGCCTTGGGATTGAGAATGTTGGTGATCAGCCCGCGGGTGAAATAGTGCGCGCCGCTGCGCTGGAACGAGGCGGTGTCGGCAGGCGAGGTTTCCGCCTCGCCGCGCCATGTTTCCCATGCCAAATACAGCAGATACAGCCCGCCCGCCCAGCGCAGCGCAGCCCAGATCGTCGGGCTGGCGGCAATCAGCGTCGCCAGACCTGCAGCCGCAGCCACCCCGATCAGTGCCAGCCCGAGCGCGACACCCGCGACAGCAGCCAGCCCCGCCCGGCGCCCGGCGCCCAGAGTCAGCGCCGCCAGATAGGCCATGTTGGGCCCCGGTGTGAGTTCGATGACGAGAACGGTCATGACATAGCTTGCCAACATCGCCGCAGAGCCTAGGCTGATGCCGCACAAGCGCAATGCAGAGTATCTGGGCGCTGGACCAGGGGATACCGAAAATCGATGTTGAAGCGGCAGGAAAGCCATGAATTTGCAAAGCCGGTGGCGCTCGTGGTGGCGTGCTGGACCGACGAGGCGTTCCTCACCGCGATGATGCAGGCCCAGGGATCGCGCGATGTCCATGTGACGGTCGAGCGACCCGAACCCGGACAGATTCAGGTGACGATTGCCCGCCAGGTGCCGGTGAAGGCACCCGCCCTGATCCGTTCGGTCATCGGGTCATGGCTTGACCTGACCCAGAGCGACCTCTGGCAGCAGCATCCTGATGGAAGCTGGACCGCGCAGCGCAATGCCAAGCCCAAGGGGCTTGCCGCTGAAGGCGCGGCGCAGATCACGCTGACGCCGGTGGATGACAACACGACTCGTTGCGAAGCAGAGATCAGCGTCTCCAGCCGCGCGCCGATGGTCGCCGATATGGTGGAAAAATTGATGCTCGAGGACAGCACCAAGCTGCTGATCGAGGAATTCGCCTGGATCGACACGCACGGATGAGGCGCGCGGGCAGGCGGTTGCAAGGAGGGAAGACGCGATGACGATGACCGGGGGATGCCTGTGCGGCGCGGTGCGCTACACGATCGAGGGGGAGCCATTGCTGAGCGCGGTGTGCCACTGCCGCAACTGCCAGAAACAGGCCGGCAGCGCGATGTCGGTGCTGATCGGGGTGCGCGAGGCACAGATGGCGATCACCGGCGCGCTGACCACCTATCAGGACACCGGAGAGAGCGGCGATCCGGTCTATCGCCGGTTCTGCGGGACTTGCGGATCGCCGATCCTGTCCGATCTGCCCAGCCAGGCAGGGATGCACTTCGTCAAGGCCGGGACGCTCGACGATGTCAGCGGGCTCGACCCCAGGATGCACTTCTGGACCCGCAGTGCCCAGCCTTGGGTGCGGTATACCGAAGGTGCGGTGACGTTCGACAAGACGCCTGGCTAGCGGATGGTCGAGGGGGCGGCAGCTGCTCAATCGTCCCTTTCCCGCGAGTAGTAATGCTGAAAGCCCTCCCCCTCGATGGGGGAGGGTGGGGTGGGGGTGATCCCTCCGGATTGCGCTTGGTCGGCATGTGGATCCAGAGCAGTACCCAGCCGCACGATCACCCTCATTGCCGCGACCAGGTGGCAGAGCCACCAAGTCTCGCTGCCTTTTCCATCACGGGAGAGGCAAGAGGCGGCTGTCATCCGTTGAGGAACACAGCGAACTCACCCCGGCTCCCAACCCGGCTCGGCCATCACGAAGCCGCTGAACTCGAACCCCGGCGAGACCATGCAACTGACCAGGGCCCAGCCGTGCGTGGCGCGCGCGGCCTGCCAGTGGTGCGGCGGGATGACCAGCTGGGGCGACTGACCGGCAGCAAAATCGGTGCCCAGACTGTGCCACGCCACCGGCCCGTCATCGCCCGGCGCTGTCCCGACCGCGAGCGCAGAGCCTGCGTGCCAGCACCAGATCTCGGTCGCATCGACGGTGTGCCAATGCGATTGCTGCCCCGCTTCCAGCAGGAAGAAGATCAGCGTCTCGCTCGCCCGGCCATCCGCGCCTGCCGCCCCGCGCCAGGTTTCGCGATACCAGCCACCCTCGGGATGCGGGCTGAGGGCGAGGCGTTCGATCAGCTCGTGCGGCGTCCCGGTCATGGCACCAGCGCCGCGTCGCGCTGCGCCGCCAACTGGCCGCCCATCGCTGCCGTCATCTCGAACAGCTTTTCCGGATCGCTGAACCGCATCCCGGCGACCATTTCCTCGATTCCTTCGGCCACCAGAATTTCCCGCTCGCCTGCGGCTATCCCGGCAAGGATCCGTGCAGCACATTCGCCCGGGTCCATGCCGTTGGCGATCGCGCTGTCGGTCTTTCCATGCGCGCTGCCATCAGCGGCGAGCGCATTGACGGATACCTGGGTGCGGATCGATCCGGGCAGAACGGTGTGCACCTTCAGTCCGCAATGCACCTCGGTCTCGGCGCGCAGCGCATCGAGATAGCCGATCAGCCCGTGCTTGGCCGCGCAATAGGCGGTGCGCAGCGCGACCCCGGCGCGGCCGGCCACCGAAGAGATGCCAACGATCAGCCCGGATTTGCGTGCGGCCATGTGCGGCAACAGCAACTGGGTGAGCCAGATCGGCGCGAGCAGATCGACCTCGATGATCCGGTCATAGACCTCGAGTGCGCTGTCGATGGCCAGCGCGCGCTGGCTGATCCCGGCGTTGTTGATCAGGCCATCGACATGCCCCTGCCAGGCGATCGCGCGCTCGACGATGGCGGGCAGGGCTGACTTGTCGGTGGTCTCGAAGGGAAGAACCATCGCGGGGGTCGGCAGCCGGTCGGCCACGGCCTGCAACGCCTCGGTGCGGCGACCCGAAAGGATCAGCGATGCCCCCTGCGCGGAGAACGCTTCTGCCAGCGCCTCGCCGATGCCCGATGATGCCCCCGTGATCCAGATGACCTTGCCTGCGTAATCCATGTGCTTGCCTCTCCTGATCTGGTCGGCGTGCATCAAAGGGCCAGCGCGCGCAAACGGCAAGCGCATTTCGCACAGCCCTTGCCATCGGCGTGTTGCGGCAGTAAGACGCCCACCCGCTCCAGCTATAGCGCAGGACCCTACGGTTTCATGACTTCCGCCTACAAAAATGCCCGCCCGGTCATCTCTGCGACCGGCCTTTTCACCCCCGCCGACAGCATCAGCAACGACGAGCTTGTCGAAAGCTTTAATGCTTATGTTGCGCAGCATAATGCGCAGCATGCCGCAGCAATCGATGCTGGCGACGTCATCGCGCTGCAGCCATCCTCGGTTGAATTCATCGAAAAGGCGAGCGGGATCAAGGCGCGCAAGGTGCTCTCCAAGGCATCGATCCTGGACATCGACGTGATGTGTCCGCGCTTCGACGAGCGCCCCAACGACGAACTTTCGGTGCTTGCAGAAATCGGTGTCGCCGCCGCCCGTGACGCGCTGGCGCGCGCCGGGCGCGACGCGAAGGATGTCGATGCGGTGCTGGTCGCCTGCTCCAATCTGCAGCGGGCCTATCCCGCGATCGCGATCGAAGTGCAGGACGCGCTGGGAATCGAAGGCTTCGGCTTCGACATGAACGTCGCGTGCTCCTCGGCGACCTTCGGCATCCAGACCGCAGCCGATTTCATCCGCGCCGGCAATGCCCGGTCGGTGCTGGTGGTGAGCCCCGAGATCTGCTCGGGCCATCTCAACTGGCGCGACCGCGACAGCCACTTCATCTTTGGCGATGTTGCGACCGCCGTGCTGGTCGAGGACGCGGACCTGGCGCCGGCGCAGCACTGGGATATCCTGGGCACCCAGCTCAAGACGCGCTTTTCGAACAACATCCGCAACAATTTCGGTTTCCTCAACCGCACCGCGCCCGAGAGCCGCGACGATGCCGACAAGCTCTTCGTTCAGGAGGGCCGCAAGGTGTTCAAGGAAGTCGTGCCGATGGTTGGCGAGCTGATCACCGATCATATCGCGCGGCTGGGGCTGGCGCCTGCTGACCTGCGCCGGTTGTGGCTGCATCAGGCCAATGCGGGCATGAACCGGCTGATCGCGCAGCGCGTGCTGGGGCACGAGGCGAGCGAGGACGAAAGCCCGACGGTGCTCGACAGCTACGCCAACACCTCGTCCGCCGGATCGATCATCGCCTTCCATCTGCACAACGAAGACCTGAAGCCGGGCGACACCGGGCTGATCTGCTCGTTCGGTGCGGGCTATTCGGCAGGCTCGGTGGTGGTGCGCAAGGTGGGGTGAGCCGCTTCGCGGACCAACGTTCTTCCAACCAATAGCGATTTTGTCCTCGTCACCCCCGCGCACGCGGGGGTCCCACTTTTGCGCTACCGCCGGCAAGCGGGATTCCCGCGTTCGCGGGAATGACGGGTAAAGGCTCTCAGCCTTCCTTGGGCATCTTCACCTTGGGCTTGGTCGCGAACGGCTTGATGCCGAACTCGGGATAGACCTCGCTGGGGTAATAGAACACGCCGTCCTTGGCGACCATGCGGATTGCCTTGATGGCTTTGAGGTCCTTGGTCGGATCACCCTGGATCAGGAAGAAGTCGGCATATTTGCCCTTCTCGATGCTGCCCAGCGACTGGTCCTGCTTGAGATACTGCGCCATGTCATAGGTCGCACGGCGCAGGATCTGGGCCGGGGTCATGCCCGCCTTCTGGTAAAGCTCCAGTTCGCGGTGATAGGTGAAGCTGCCGCCCATGTCGGTGCCGGGGATCAGGAAGATCCCTGCCTCGTGCATCTTGCGGATAGTGGCGGCAACCTGATCGAACGCGCCACGATAGGCTTTGTCATCGGCCGGGTTTCCGACATTCGACCAGGCCTGCTTGGCGCTGCGCTGCACGCCGGTGGGCATGTGGTCGACATAATCGACCATGCCGGGATTGACCGTCCCGTTGCGTGCCAGCAGCAGCGATTCATGGATGGCAAAGGTCGGGTCGATGGTCACCTTGTTGTCGACCATGGCGCGGATGGTGGTGTTCACCCGGCCGCTGTCGAGGTCGAGCCCCGGTAGCCGCTTGAGCGCGGTCAGGCGCAGCAAGGTGCGGGTATCTTCGCCCGGCTCCAGCACCCACCCCAGCATCACCTGGTTGATGTGGGTCATCTCGTCATAGCCCGCCGCGATCATCGCATCCGCGTTGGTGAAAGCAGGAACGTGGCCCATCACGTGCAGCCCCAGCGCTTTGGCCTCCTTGACCAGCGCGGGGATCCACTCGGGGTTCATGCTGTTGTAGATCTTGATCGCCTGGAAATCGCGCGCGGCATAAAAGCGCGCGGCATCGATCGCCTCGCGTTCGCTGGTCACCAGTTTGCCGTTGTTCGAACTGAACGGGCTCTTGCCCTCGATGAAGCCGGATTTGACGATCCGCGGGCCTGCGAGCACGCCGCTCTCGATCCGGTTGATCAGCCCATCGAGCACATCGATCTCGTTGCCCATGTCGCGCACCGTGGTGATCCCGGCGAGGATGTTGAGCATCGCGTCTTCCTGGCCGATATGGCCGTGCATCTCGTACAGGCCGGGGACCAGAGTGCCGCCATTGCCGTCGATGACGACCTCGCCTGCGGTGGCAGGGCTGTTAACCGGCAGCACGGCGGAAATGTGCCTGCCGCTGACGACCACCGTCTTGGGTTCGGTCAGCGCCATCGCGACCGGATCGAACAGACGGACGTTGGTGATGCGCACCGGCGCCTTGTAATTCTGGGCCGCCTTGGCCTGCATCGTCACGAAGCGTTCGGTCGAATATTTGACCGCCAGATCGCGCAGCCGGACATCCTCGCCCTCGAAGCCGTTGCGGACGAAAACCGCGCGCGGGCTGATCGCGGCGAACAGCGCGCCGCTATCGTCCAGCAGGAAATAGCCGGGATCCAGATCATTGCCCGACAGCGCATAGGCCGTGACCGTCATCGCGCCGGCCGTGCCGCTGACCTGAACCTTCTCGAGCTCAGCCAGCGTCAACGCGCCACCGGGCAGGGCAGGCAGCGAGCGGTCGTCATCGGCGAGCAGCGCGCGGGCATACAGGCCTGCAGACCACGGGCTGCCTTCCTGCGCGACGTAGATCGCAGGACCCTTGGGCCTGGCGGTGCCGCTGCCGGTCGAATCGGTCCAGCGCGCGGTGCCGCGCTGCATGACAAAGCTTTCGTTGATTGCATTGCCGAAGGTCGAGTTGCCGGTGATCTTCCAGGCGACCGGCATGCCGTTGGCATCCAGCTTCAACTCTTCCTTCATCGTCGGGCCGCGGCCGTTGTTCTTGTAGTCGTAGTCGATCTTTACCGTGTCGCCAGTGCGCACAACGTCGAGATGACCAACCTTGGTGCCGCCGATGATGACGGAGAAGTTCTCGGTCTTGGCAGTGGTCTGCGCCTGGGCTGTGCCCATCAGCGGTGCGATGGCGAGCGCCAGCGCAATCGAACCGAATTTGAATGCTTTAGCCGACATGGCCTGTCCTTCCCTGTTTTTTATTGGGAAGACAGTGGGCTAGCCCGGGGCAGATGGCAAGCGGAGGGTACGATCTTAAATCCTCTCCCCGAACGGGGAGGTGGCAGCCCGTCAGGGCTGACGGAGGGGAAGCGGCCGGGTGCAGCTTCTCACGAGAAGTGCAATCTCGCTTCCCCTCCTCCACCCGCAAGCGGGTGGTCCCCCTCCCCGTATCGGGGAGGATGTATTCGGATGGCCTCAGCCCGCCGGGGCAGTCCCGGCGAGGTTAAGCTCCGCCATCAGAGCGTTGCGGTCTTCTGCCGCGACCGCGAGCACATGCGCGCGGACCTCGTCTGAGCGGCGCGCAATCGCGCTGTTGACCTGCTCCTTGCCCTGGGCACAGCGACCGTTGGTCGAACCCTCGATCACCTTGGTGGGCACCAGGGTACGCACGACATGGCTGCCCTGACCAGCAGGCGCCTGCAGATGGCGTTCGACGGAGACTTCCGCCTGCCACATGCACCGGGCTGTGCTCGGGCGGTTGGGGGTCATATTGCCGACCTGGCGGTAACTGACCGAAGTCTTGGGCTGATAGACCGCCGTCACCTGGCGCTCCCCGTGGGGAACCTCGACCTGATGACGGAAATCCTGATAGTCGGCAGCGATGGCGGGGAATGCCATGCCTGCGGCCGAGAGTGCTGCTACTGACAATGCCGCGATCTTGGCGGTCGTTTTCGTTTTCATAGTGTGTCCTTTCCAATGGATGTGTGCATTGGTCGGGATACGCGAAGATAGGGTGGATTGACCGGGCCTGAAGCCCGGGATGGTTGCGCATCCCGTAGCGGTCCGACATCACGAAAGACATATGGGGAATGTCCCGCGTCAGAGGGGCCCGGCCCGCTCCCTTTAAGATATGATCGCGCGGGTCATTGTCAACCATCTCGGGCAAGGTATCGCAAAAAATGCTGCGCAGCATTTCTAGGGCGCGGACGGGCGATGGACCTCAGATCTGGCTCGCGAAAGCCGTCAGTTCCGCCCGCAGATTGGGGCTGGCATTTGCGATCTTGGCGCAGATGGTGTCATACAGCGCATCGGCATCCTGGTTTGTTTCGCCCCTGAAATCCATCGACCAGTCCCCGAACTCGCGTTGGTCGATTGTCTTGCGCGCCAGCAGCACCTGGCCGCGATGGCGGGTATCGCGGCGGATGCGGTTGAAGGTGGCGTCGATCGCATCGGCCGGGCCCTCCAGCACCTGGAGGAACCTCTTGCAATTATACATCAACAGCCCGGTGATGCCGTTGGCGCGGTTGTTCCGCCGCGCCGTTGCCAGAATCGTGGCAAGGTCTACGGTTTCATTGGGTGAAACGGTACTGATGTACAGAAGTTGTTCTATTAAAGGAGTGCGTGTCATGCGCTGACACTGCTGGCGCGCAGTTAATTCATGGTAAACGGCGTGTTGTACTTGCGGCCAACCGATCAAGCTCGCGAAGCCTCAAAATACCGGGTCGTTTGCGCCGTTGTCGTCATCTGCGCCCGGCAGCGGGGTGACATCGCTGTGGATGCCGCATTCGGTCTTGTCCCAGCCCTTCCAGCGACCCGAGCGCGGGTCTTCGCCGGGCGCGACCCTGCTGGTGCACGGCGCGCAGCCGATCGAAGGATAGCCCTGCGATTCGAGCGGGTGGCGGGGCAGGTCATGCTCGGCGAAATACGCATCCAGCATCGGCTTGGTCCAGCTTGCCAGCGGATTGATCTTGAACCGGCCCTGCGCGTCCGATGTGTCGATCTCGAACCGCGGCAGGCCCTGGCGGGTCGCCGACTGGAAGCCCTTGCGGCCGGTGATCGACCCGTCAAACTCGAGCAGCGCCTTGGCAAGCGGACGCACCTTGCGGATCTCGCAGCAGCCATCGGGGTCGTAGGACCAGCGCAGGCCGTTGGCATCCTGCGCGGCGAGTTCGCTGGAATCGGGAGACAGCATGACGAGGTTGGTCAACCCCAGCCGCTCGACCAGCGTATCGCGATAGGCGACGGTTTCGGGGAAATGCTTCTGCGTATCCAGAAACAGCACCGGCAGCGTCGGATCGACGCTTGCGATCATGTGCAGCAGCACCGCGCTTTCCGCGCCGAAGGACGATACGATAGCCAGATCGCCGACCAGGCCTTCCTTGATGACGGTGCGCACCATGTCGGCGGTTTCGGTGCCGCGGAACATGTTGTTCAGCCGGATGGCGTCGCTCTCGGAAAAACGCGGCTTCACGTCGATCCGGTCGCGCAGCCGCTGTCCGGCATCTTTGGTCTGTGCCGGCTTCATGATGCCACCGGGTGCCGCTGGGCCCAGATCGCGGCGACGCCGTCGCTGGTCTTCTGGTAGAAATCGGGGAAGAAGCTCATCGCCGCCTTCACGTCGTCTTCGTTGAGCGGACTGTTGGGCGCGAAACTGTCGAACCCGCAGCGGCGCAGGAAGACGAACTGGTCGACCAGCACGTCGCCGGTTGCACGCAGTTCGCCGACATAGCCCGCCTCGCGCAGGATCTGCGCCGACGAAAAGCCGCGGCCATCGCCAAATGCAGGGAAGGCGATCTCGACCAGCTTGATCTGGCTCAGATGCGGCAACAGAGCGCGTGCATCTTCGCCCGGCTCGATCCGCACGGCGGCGGCGTTCGATCCGCTAGCGAAGTCGGTCAGGGCGACGGGCGTATCGGTGACGGCGGGCTCATCGCGATAGATGATCTGTGGCTCAGCCATAAAGCGCCTCCTTGAACGGTTCCATGCCGATGCGGCGATAGGTATCGACGAAACGCTCGCCCTGTTCGCGCGCACCGAGATAGACGTTGGTCACGGTCTCGACCGCGTTGACGATGCCGTCCTCGTCGAAGCCGGGGCCGACGATCTTGGCGATCGAAACATCTTCCGCCGCCGATCCGCCGAGCAGCAGCTGGAAGTTCTCGACGCCCTTCTTGTCGACGCCCAGGATGCCGATGTGCCCGGCATGGTGGTGGCCGCAGGCGTTGATGCAGCCCGAGATCTTGAGCTTGAGTTCGCCCAGATCGCGCTGGCGTCCGGTGTCGGCAAAGCGCTGCGAAATCTTCTGCGCGACCGGGATCGATCGTGCATTGGCGAGGCTGCAATAATCGAGACCCGGGCAGGCGATCATGTCGCTGATCAAGTCGAGATTGGCGGTGGCAAGGCCTGCCGCATCGAGCTGCTGCCAGATGGCATAAAGGTCGGCCTTGCGGACATGCGCCAGCACGATGTTCTGCGTGTGGGTGACGCGCAGCTCGTCGAACGCATAGCGCTCGGCAAGATCGGCCATCAGGTCGATCTGCTCGGCGGTGGCATCGCCGGGGATGCCGCCTTCGGGCTTGAGGCTGATCGTCACCGAAACATAGCCCGGCGTCTTGTGCTTGTGCGTGTTCTGATCGACCCAGACCGCGAAATCGGGATCGGAGCGGTCGATATCGTCGCTCAGCCCCTGCTCGAATGCAGGGTCTGTGAAGAACGCGCTGATCCGTTCGAGCTCGGCCACCGGGGGAATGAGACCCAGCGTCTTCATGTGCGCAAACTCTTCCTCGACCTGGCGGCGATATTCGTCCGCACCGATCTCGTGGACCAGGATCTTGATCCGTGCCTTGTACTTGTTGTCGCGGCGGCCATAGCGGTTGTAGACGCGAAGGCAGGCTTCCGAATAGCTGATCAGCTCTTCGGCAGGCACGAACTCGCGGATGCACGGCGCGATCATCGGGGTACGGCCCATGCCGCCACCGACGAAGAACTTGGCGCCCAGCACGCCGTCTGCATTGTTGACCAGCTCGATGCCGATATCGTGCAGCCGCATCGCCGCGCGGTCGGTCGCAGAGGCGATGACCGCGATCTTGAACTTGCGCGGCAGCAGCTGGAATTCGGGGTGGAAGGTCGACCATTGCCGCAGCAGCTCCGCCCAGGGGCGCGGATCGGCGATCTCGTCGGCGGCGGCGCCGGCGAAATGGTCCGAGCTGATGTTGCGGATGCAGTTGCCGCTGGTCTGGATGGCGTGCATCTCGACCGTCGCCAGATCGGCGAGGATGTCGGGCGTCTGCTCCAGATTGATCCAGTTGTACTGGATGTTCTGCCGGGTAGTGAAGTGGCCATAGCCCTTGTCATAGGTGCGCGCGATGTGCGCGAGCATATGCATCTGCTTGGACGATAAGGTGCCATACGGGATCGCGACGCGCAGCATGTACGCGTGCAACTGCAGATACAGGCCGTTCTTGAGACGCAGGTGTTTGAACTGGTCCTCCGAGAGACTGCCATCAAGGCGGCGACGCACCTGATCGCGGAACTCCGCGACCCGCGCATCGACCATCGCCTGGTCATATTTGTCGTATTGGTACATGAGCTTAGGTCTTCAGAATCGGGATGCTGGTGTTGATGGCAAGGTCGGGCCGCACGGTGGGGCCGAACGCGCGGACGCGCTCCTTGATGTGCAGCGGCATCGGACCCTGGTCGGTCTGCTTGCCATCGACGATATAGGGCACGTTGACCCGCAGCGCGGCTTCCTCGCGCTTCAAAATCGCTTCGGCTTCCGCGCCGGCGTCCACCGCGTCGGCCAGATGGCGCGACCAGCGGGTATCGCCCGCCCACCAGACGACGTCTCCGGTCTTCAGGTCGTTACCGGTGAGGATCTTCATGCAACGGGCTCCAGATGCTGGGCAAAGAGGGTGGGGAGGCAATCGGTGGCGCGCGCGCGCGTCACGACATCACCGATCACGATCAGCGCCGGGCTGATCACGCTTTCGCGCGCGATCATCGGGCCAAGGTCAGTGAGCAACGTACGCAGGGTGCGCATGTCTTCGCGCGTGCCCTTTTCGAGCACCGCGACCGGGGTGTCGGGCGACAGGCCGTCGGCGATCAGCTTTTCGGCGATCGCATCGCCGGTGGCGACGCCCATATAGATCACGAGCGTGCGGCCCTTGCCGGCAAGACCAGACCAGTCCTGTTCGGTCAGCCCCTTGCACTGGCCCGCGACGAAGGTCACCGCGCTCGACAGGTCACGATGGGTCAGCGGCAGTTGCGCGGCCGCCGCGCTGCCGTTGGCGGCGCTGATGCCGGGGACAACCTCGACCGCGACGCCGGCGGCGCGGCAATCATCGACCTCTTCGCCGCCACGTCCGAAAATGAACGGATCGCCGCCCTTGAGCCGCACCACGTCGTGGCCCTTGCGGGCTTCGGCGATCAGCAATGCGTTGATATCGTCCTGCGGCAGCGTGTGGCGCGCGCGCTTCTTGGCGACCGAGATCAGCCGTGCATCGGGGCGGGCCAGCGCCAGGATGGCATCGTCGACCAGCCCGTCATGCACGATCAGCGCGGCGCGCGAAATGATCCGCGCGGCCTTCACCGTCAGCAGGTCGGGATCGCCCGGGCCTGCGCCGACCAGCCAGACGGTGCCCTGTGAAGATTGTGCTTGCAGATGAGTCATGTCCGTTGGTCCTTTCCAACGGTGCATCTGGTCCGTGCCCGCTCGACTTGCAAAGCAGAACCCCTTTGGCGCGGCTTAGTTTTGCTTTTGCTCAGGCTTTGGAACCAGCGACAATCAGTCCTGTTTCAGGCCGATGCCGATCGTGGCGCGGGGCTGTTCCATCTCGTTGGAGACCACCGGATAGGCACAATAGTCGGCGGCATAATAGGCGCTGGCGCGGTGGTTGCCCGACAGGCCGACTCCGCCGAACGGCGCCTTGGATGATGCCCCGTTGGTCGGGCGGTTCCAGTTGACGATGCCCGCCTTGATGTTGGCCCAGAACTGCTTGTAGTGCTGGGGGCTGCCACCGACCAGCGCCGCAGACAGTCCGAACCGCGTGTTGTTCGCCTCGGCGATCGCCTCTTCGAACGAGCTGACCTTGATCACCTGCAGCAGCGGGCCGAACAGTTCGACATCGGGGCGGTCCTTGATGGCCGTGACATCGATGATCGCAGGCGAGAGCAAAGGCACCTTGTCGTCCAGCCGCACCAGATGCTTGATCACGCGCCCGCCATTGCTCAGCAGGTACAGGAAGCTTTCGGTCAGCCCGTCGGCGGCCTGGTTGTCGATGACCGGGCCCATATAGGGTTGCGGGTCGTCGAACGGTGCGCCGACGATGATCCGGTCGGCCAGCTTCTTGGTCTCGGCAATGACCGCGTCATAGATGGTATCGCGCACGATCAGGCGGCTGGCGGCCGAGCAGCGCTGGCCGGCGGAGGTGAACGCGGACTGGATAATCAGCGTGGCGGCATCGGATATGCAGGGCGTGTCCCAGATCACCATCGGGTTGTTGCCGCCCATTTCCAGCGCGACAATCTTGTCCGGGCGGCTGGCGAGCGTGCGGTTGATGGCGATTCCGGTGGTGGCCGAGCCTGTGAACAGGATGCCGTCGACATCCTCGTGCGCGACCAGCGCCTTGCCCTCTTCGCCGGTCCCGATCACCAGCCGGACCACGCCTTCGGGGATGCCCGCCTGGTGCAGGCACTCGACCAGCATCGCGCCCACCGCGGGCGTTTTTTCGGATGGCTTGAACACCACCGCGTTGCCCGCGATCAAGGCCGGAATGATGTGGCCGTTGGGCAGGTGCGCGGGGAAGTTATAGGGGCCCAGCACCGCCATCACGCCGTGCGGCTTGTGGCGCAGCGCCATCGTGCCGCCCAGCGCGCTGTCGAGCTTGCGCTGCGCGGTGCGTTCGGCATAGGCCGAGACCGAGATATCGACCTTGGCGATCACCGATTCGACCTCGGTCCGCGATTCCCACAGCGGCTTGCCGGTCTCGCGCGCAATCAGGGTCGCGAATTCCTCGGACCGGGCGCGCACCTGATTGGCAAAGCGTCGACACAGTTCGATTCGCTTGGTGACCGCCATTGCCACCCATTCGGGAAACGCCGCCCGCGCCATGGCAACCTCGGCATCGACATTGCCATGCGCTCCTGTCCACAAGCGGGCACCGGTAGCAGGTTCAAAGGAAACAAGTTCTGGCAAAAGTCAGGCTTTCTGGCGGTCGGAAGCAATAGGTATGTCCATCCGGCATCCGGATAGCAAGGATTGGCAGAGACTTAAACTCCTGAACGTGCGGGCTGCGCAAGCCGGTCGATTATCGGGGGCTTGATCCTTCGGCAACCTCTGCTAGGCTTCGCGCCGGCTGGTTAATTACCACTCGGCGAGCAGGGTCGCATGAGTAGAATTTTTGGCCGGGGGCAACACCCGCCTTGTCATTGAACAAGGAGCGGACCCATGAAAGCTTTCCCAAACAACGCAAAAGCGTTGCGCACCTCGCTGTTTCTGGCGTCGAGTGCAGCAGCAATCGCCATCGCAAGCCCGGCCCATGCCGACGCAACCGCACCCTGCAACGTCAATGCGGGCCCCGATGGCACCGCTGGCAATGCGGATGATGTGGTCGGAACCACCGAGTGCGGTGTCGGTTCGACCGCGACCGGAGTGAACTCGACTGCCGTGGGCACCACGTCGGTTGCCTCGGGTGCCGCGAGCATTGCGATCGGCAACAACAGTTCGGCGACAGGGATCGACTCGCTGGCGATCGGGGGCGATGACGGCGGTACCGGCGCGCGGGCGATCGGAAATTCGACAACCGCGGTGGGCGGCGAGGCTCTTGCTTCAGGCCCTGGCGCGACGGCGTTCGGCTGGCGCTCGGTCGCCAATGCAGAGCGCGCGCACGCCTTCGGTCATCTGGCCCAAGCCACGGGAATCCGGTCGCTCGCCATCGGCGAAGCGGCGGTGGCGTCGGCAAGTCTTGCCATCGCGCAGGGTGACCTTGCGGCAGCCAGCGGCGTGGCCAGCATCGCAATAGGCAATGGATCGCAGGCGACAGGCATCGATGCGCTCGCGATCGGAGGGGATGACGCCGGAGCGGGCGCCACCGCCATCGGCAATTCCACGGTCTCGATCGGCGGCGAGGCCGATGCTGCAGGGCCGGGAGCGACCGCATTAGGCTGGCGCGCCAACGCAGCGGCGGAGCGTGCTCATGCCCTCGGACACCTCGCGCAGGCGACCGGTATCCGGTCGCTGGCGGTTGGCGAGGCCGCCAATGCGTCGGCTCTGACTGCCACCGCTATCGGCAATCTGGCGCAGGCGACCGATGAAGATGCGGTCGCGGTCGGCGATGCGGCCCTGGCATCCGGCTTCCACGCCACGGCAGTGGGCGGGGAATCGGTGGCATCGGGACGCGGCGCGCAGAGCTTCGGCTGGCAGGCGGTCGCTTCGGGCGAATTGTCGCTCGCCGCGGGCCATCAGGCGCAGGCGACGGGCGTGCGCTCGACCGCGGTTGGCAAGAGCGCCACCGCCTCGGCGATCAACTCGGTGGCCGTCGGCAACCTCGCCACCACCAACAGCGCCAATGCGGCATCGCTCGGCACCTCGGTGGCGGTCGGCAATCTGGCGAGCGCGGGCGATGAGGATGCCGTGGCGATCGGCGACCAGGCCAATGCCTCGGGCTTCCACGCGACCGCGGTGGGCGGCGAATCGGTCGCATCTGGCCGCGGCGCGCAGGCGTTCGGCTGGCAGGCCGTCGCCTCGGGCAATCTCAGCCTGGCGGCAGGCCATCAGGCGGTGGCTGCGGGGGTTCAGGCGACCGCGCTGGGCAAGAGCGCCTCGGCGGCAGGAGACAACAGTGCTGCGGTCGGCACCTTCGCTTCGGCCACCGCAGCCAATTCGGTGGCTTTGGGCGCCAATTCCGTGGCCGATCGTGCCGGCACTGTCTCGGTGGGCGCGGCTGGTGCGGAACGACAGATCGCCAATGTCGCGGCGGGCACCGCGCTGACCGATGCGGTCAATGTCGGCCAGCTCAACGCCGTGGCAGCGACCACCACCGCCAACGCCAACCGGCTGAACTATTTCGCGATCAACAGCACCCAGGCCGGCGCCAACGCGACCGGCGCGTCGGCGATCGCGCTGGGCGATAACGCGGCGGCAGAGGGCATCGATGCGCTGGCGATCGGCGGCGACGATGCCGGGACCGGCGCGCGGGCGATCGGCAACTCGACCGTCGCGATCGGCGGTGAGGCCGATGCCATCGGCCCGGGCGCGACCTCGATCGGCTGGCGCGCCAATGCCAATGCCGAGCGGGCACACGCGCTGGGGCACCTTGCCAACGCGACCGGGGTGCGATCGCTGGCGGTGGGCGAGGCGGCAAACGCCACCGCGCTGACCTCGGTCGCCATCGGCAATCTGGCAAGCGCGACCGACGAGGATGCGGTTGCGGTGGGTGATCTGGCGTTGGCCTCGGGCTTCCACGCCACGGCCGTTGGCGGTGAATCGGTGGCATCGGGTCGCGGCGCACAGAGCTTTGGCTGGCAGGCCGTGGCCTCGGGCGACCTGTCGCTGGCGGCAGGGCACCAGGCGCAGGCCACCGGCGTGCGCTCGACCGCGGTCGGCAAGAGCGCGGTGGCCTCCGCCACCAATTCGGTCGCGATCGGCAATCAGGCGACGACCAACAGCGCCAACGCGGCATCCCTGGGCACCTCGGTTGCGATCGGCAACCTGGCCAGTGCCGGCGATGAGGATGCGGTGGCGATCGGCGATCTTGCCAATGCCTCGGGCTTTCATGCGACCGCTGTCGGTGGCGAATCGGTGGCGTCGGGCCGGGGATCGCAGACCTTCGGCTGGCAGGCGCAGGCGACCGGAGAGCTTTCGCTCGCGGTCGGCCATCAGGCGGTGGCGGGCGGCATCCGTTCGCTGGCGCTGGGCAAGAGTGCGACCGCCAGCGGCGATTTCTCAATCGCGATCGGCAACGCCGCCTCGACCGGAATGTTCAGCAACTCGATCGTGATCGGCAGCGGCTCGGTCGCGACCGCGAACAACCAGTTCGTGCTCGGCTCGGCCAACCATAGCTATCGTTTCGCGGGGCTGGCGGGGATGGTGCCTGCGGGACAGCAGTTCTTCCTGACCATCGATTCAGCGGGCAATCTGATCGCGGTGGCAGCGGCGCCGCCGGGATCGGGGATCGGCATCGGGGTGGACAGCACCCAGGTCGGGGTTGGTGCGAGTGCTTCTGCTGAGGATTCGACCGCAGTCGGCAATGGAGCGGTGGCAAGCTCGGTCGATGCGACCGCGGTGGGCGAAGGCGCGCAGGCGACCAGCCCGGGCGCTACCGCGATCGGTGCGGGCGCCGTCGCATCGGGATCGACGGCCGTGGGGGCAGGCGCGACCGCGACGGGCGCAGGCTCGGCGGCTTATGGATCGAACGCCCAGGCAACCGGTGCGCAATCGATCGCCATCGGTGAGGACGGCGGCGATGCCGACGCGCTGGGGGCCGTGGCATCGGGCGTCGGTTCGATCGCCATCGGCAACGACGCGCGCTCGACCGGTGTCGAATCGGTCGCGATGGGCTTGAGCGCGGTCGCCACGGCGCAGTCGAGCACCGCGGTCGGCGGGCGCGCGCTCGCGACGGCCACGGCCGCAACCGCCTTCGGCTGGCGCGCCGAGGCGGTGGCGGAACGCGCGACTGCACTGGGCCATCTCGCCAACGCATCGGGCGTGCGCTCGACCGCCGTGGGTGAGGCGGCCAATTCGTCGGGTGCATTGAGCGTTGCGGTCGGCAACCTCTCGGTCGCCAGCGGCACAAACGCGATCGCGATCGGGAACACCGCGGTGGCGAGTGGCGGCGATGCGATCGCCATCGGTGGCAACCGCGACGGCGCATCGGGCCGCGCGACCCAGGCGACCGGGGCATCGACCACCGCGGTGGGCGGGCAGGCGCTGGCGACGGCGACCGCCGCCACCGCTTATGGCTGGCGGGCAGAAGCGACCGGCGAGCGGGCGACCGCGCTGGGGCACCTCGCCGTGGCCTCGGGCGTGCGTTCGGTCTCGGTGGGTGAGGCCGCGGTGGCCTCGGGTGCGGGAGCGATCGCGATCGGCAACCAGACCTCGGCGGCGTTCACCAATTCGGTGGCGATCGGCAACGGCGCGACAGCTAACCGGGCGGGCCAGATCAAGCTGGGCGGAACCGGCAGCTCGGTCACCATCGGTGATCTGGCGGCCAGCACCGCCGCGCAGAGCGGCACCACCTCGATCGTCACCACCGACGCCAGCGGCACGCTGGGCGCGGGACCTGCGGTCAACACCTTCGCCACCAACAGCCAGGTCAATGTGCTCAGCGGACAGGTCAACACGCTGTTCGACCTGACCGAGATCAACCGGCGGGCGATCAGCCGGGCGAACGAGGGTGTCGCGATGGCGCTGGCGATGGAATCGCCCGCGCTGCCGCCGGGCACCACCTTTGCGCTATCGGGCGGCGTCGGCTATTATGAGGACCAGGGTTCGTTGACCACGGCGATCACCGCCCGCGTTGCCGAAAATGCCTCTGTGTCGGCGGGCATCGGTGTCGGCTTCAACAGCGGATCGGTGGGCGCACGCGGCGGGTTCCAGATCGCCTGGTAGGGCCAATCGGTTGTAAGGAACGATATGCCATTATTGATCACTCGGCCGGGGCGTTTTGCTCCGGCCTTTTTGCTGGCAGCGGTGATTTGGTCGATGCCGACGCATGCCCAGACCCAGGCCGCGCAACCGCCGATCTCGGTGGAGCCGGTGCCCAGTGAGCTCGAGCTCGCCAAATTGCTGTGGTCGACGATGACCGCGGTGCATCACGCCAATCTGTCGGGCAATTATTCGGTGCTGCGCGACATCTCGTCGCCGGGTTTCCAGGTCAACAACAACGCCGCGCGGCTGGGCGAGATCTTCGCCAGCATCCGCGAAAGCCGGGTCGATCTGTCCAACGCGCTGCTGCTCGCGCCGACCTATACCGAGCCGCCCTCGGTGGCGGAGCCCGGCGTGATCCGGGTGCGCGGCTATTTCGGGCTCAGGCCCACCGCCTTGTTCTTCGATTTCTTCTTCCAGTGGGTCGAAGGGCGCTGGCGGCTGCACGGCGTGTCGATCAGCCCGCAGGCGATTGCATCGGAAGAAGCCCCCGAGCGCGGCCGCAATTCGACGCGGTAATCGTGCGCACACCAAATCACAATTCGCGCTTTCCCCGCGCAGCACACTCGCGCATATAGCGCGCGTTTCTCCCTATCAGCACTAAGGCAATCCCATGAAGCGCAACGCCGGACAAGACCCCGCCATCACCAGCCGCTGGCGTCCCGCCACCCGCGCGATCCGGGGCGGAACCGCGCGCAGCGAGTTCGGCGAGACCTCCGAGGCGTTGTTTCTGACCTCGGGCTATGCCTATGACTGCGCCGAAGACGCCGCCGCGCGCTTCAACGGCGAACAGGCCGGCATGACCTACAGCCGCCTGCAGAACCCTACCGTGGAGATGCTCGAAAAGCGCATTTCGCTGATGGAAGGCGCTGAAGCCACGCGGTGCATGGCCAGCGGGATGGCGGCGATGACTGCAGCATTGCTGTGCCAGCTGCAGATGGGGGACCATGTCGTCGCCAGCCGCGCGCTGTTTGGCTCGTGCCGCTGGCTCACCGATACGCTGCTGCCCAAGTTCGGCATTGAGACGACGATCATCGACGGGCGCGAGCTCGACCAGTGGCAGGCCGCGATTCGTCCCAACACCAAGGTGTTCTTCTTCGAGACCCCCGCCAACCCGACGATGGACATCATCGACATGCAGGCGGTGTGCGACATCGCGCGCGCGCACGGCATCACCAGCGTGGTCGACAATGCGTTCGCCACCAACGTGCTCCAGCGGCCGATGGAATTCGGCGCGGATGTCGTCGCCTACAGCGCGACCAAGATGATGGACGGCCAGGGCCGCGTGCTCGCAGGCGCGGTGTGCGGCACCGACGATTTCATCACCAACACCTTGCTGCCGTTCACCCGCAACACCGGGCCAACGCTGAGTGCGTTCAACGCCTGGGTGGTGCTCAAGGGGCTGGAAACGCTCGACCTGCGCATCCGCCGCCAGAGCGAGAATGCGATGAAGGTCGCAAGCTTTCTCGAAGGGCGGATCGAGCGGGTGAATTATCCGGGACTTGCCAGCCATCCGCAGCACAATCTGGCCATGGCGCAGATGGAGGCGGCGGGTCCGATCTTCTCGGTCTATGTCGGTGGTGGCCGTGCGCGCGCGCACGGCCTGCTCAACGCACTCGAACTGGTCGATATCTCGAACAACATCGGCGACTCCCGCTCGCTGATGACGCATCCCAGCTCGACCACGCACCACGGCCTGGGCGAAGAGGCGCGGCTGGCAGTCGGCATCACCGAGGACATGCTGCGGCTCAATGTCGGGCTCGAGGATGTCGACGATGTCATCGAGGATCTCGATCAGGCGTTGCGGACCGTGGGGCTGTAGCGATCGTCCCCCGGCCATTTGACACCGGGCTGCGATATGCCGATGGCATGCAGCAGGGAGATTTGCATGACCGGCAGCCAAGATCCGAGCTTTCCTGATATCCGCGAGTCTGTCCGGCGGCTGTGCGCCAAGTTTCCCGGATCGTACTGGCAGGCGCTGGACCGGGATCGCACCTATCCCACCGCGTTCGTCGACACGCTGACCCGGGAGGGCTTCTTGTCGGTGCTGATTCCCGAGGTGTTCGGCGGGTCGGGCCTGGGTCTTGGCGCAGCCACCGCAATCCTCGAGGAAATCCACCGCTCGGGGTGCAATGGCGGCGCCTGCCATGCCCAGATGTACACCATGGGCACGTTGCTCAAGCATGGCTCTGCCGAGCAGAAGGCGATGTATCTTCCGAAGATCGCCACCGGGGAGCTGCGGCTGCAGGCCTTTGGCGTCACCGAACCGACCAGCGGCACCGACACCACCCGCATCACCACCTTTGCCCGCAGGGATGGCGATGATTATGTCATCAACGGGCAGAAAATCTGGATCAGCCGCGCCGAGCACAGCGACCTGATGGTGCTGCTGGTGCGCACGACTGCGCGCGACGATGTCGCCAAGCCGTCGGACGGCATCTCGGTTCTCTTGGTCGATATGCGCGCGGCGATCGGCAACGGGCTGACCATCCGGCCCATCCGCACGATGCTCAACCACGCCACCACCGAACTGTTCTTTGACGACCTGCGCGTTCCCGCGACCAGCCTGATCGGCGAGGAGGGGAGGGGCTTTCGCTATATCCTCGACGGGATGAATGCCGAACGCATCCTGATTGCCAGCGAATGCATCGGCGATGGCCGGTTCTTCATCGATCGGGCGGTCGCTTATGCCAAGGACCGCTTGGTGTTCGGCCGTGCGATCGGCGAGAACCAGGGCGTCCAGTTCCCGATTGCGCGCGCCTTCGTGCAGCTTTCTGCCGCCGCTGAAATGGTGGACAAGGCCGCTGCCATGTTCGAGGCGGGGCTGCCCTGCGGCACCGAGGCCAATATGGCCAAGATGCTGGCATCGGAAGCAAGCTGGTTTGCTGCCGATATGTGCGTGCAGACGCATGGCGGGTTCGGTTTCGCCGAGGAATATGACGTGGAGCGCAAGTTCCGCGAGACCCGGCTCTATCAGGTGGCACCGATCAGCACCAACCTGATCCTCAGCCACGTTGCAACCCATGCTTTGGGGCTGCCCAAGTCGTTCTGACGGGGCGATGCGCCCGCTGCGATGAAACAGGAAAGGGCGCCATCCTTGCGAGATGACGCCCCCCTGACGGTGGAAATCCTGCGCTCGGGTCGCAATCTAACGCAGATCTTCCACCGAAACCCACCCCTTGGTTCCATATGTGTCGGTCACTTCGACGAACAGGCCTTCCTTCTGGCCGGTCGGGATCAGGTTGGTGTCTGCGCGCAGCGCGCGGACTTCTAACGCCCCGGCTGAGGCCGCAGCCCGCATCTTGGTGTCGACAGCCACCGTGTATGTCGCCGCTGGAGGGGCGGCGGCTGCCGGGGCAGCGGGTGCCGCCGCGGCGAGCGCGCCAGCCTGCGATGCCAGCGCGTTATACGCTTCGATAAACGCGCTGGTCAGCATCTTGCCGTCGGCGGACGAGCCGTATTGGCCAAGCTGGCCCTGGCTGGCGGCGACCCAGTCGGTGCTGCTGAGCACGCTGATCGTCGATTTCTGGCTTTGCCCGCTGCCCGAGAGCATGGTCTGGCCGTTGGCCGGGTTGACCAGCCTGAGGCCCGCGGTCACCGTCTTCTTCTTGCCGCCCAGTCCGCCGAGCATGCCGAACATCGCACCCCCAAAGGGAACCCTCGACAGGACGGCGCCCGCGGCACCAGAATGTACGAGGCCGGTGGTCAGCGCGCCCTTGGCGGCGTTCATCGTCTGGTCGATTTCTTCCTGCGAGCCTGCGACGGCGGACATCAGGTAATCAGCGGGCTTGCCCTCGGCGCCGGTGTGCAGCGTGAAGCACCCCGATTGCTGAACGATCGCGCCCAGCATGCCACGCGGGCTCGATAGACCCATCTTGGCCCAGCCCTGCGTATCGCCATCGGTGATCGCGATGCTGCCGTGCGATGCTGCGCACTTGGTAACCTCGATCTCGGCCTTTGGCTTGCCTGCATAAACCGGGGTCACGGCCAGTGCAGCGAACCCGAGCGCGGACAGTGCCGATGCGGTCTTGATGCGGGCTTTCATTGGGTGCCTCCTCCTTGCGATGCTTGACTGCAGGAAGATTAGACGCAGGCGGCGTCCATGGCGCGTTACAAGCATTGACGGAAACATGACAAACCCCGTTAGGTGCATTCATGTGGCTGGCCTGCCCCGGTATCCGGGCCTATTCAGGGCGTGTCGGCACCGCAACCAGACGGTTGTGTATTCGCCGGTTGAAGGCATGATGATGGCTGGGCGAGTGGAGCACCCATGGTGAAGATCCTGTATGTGGAGGACGATCAGCGCGCCGCAGCCGAGGTGCAGGAGCTGGCCGCCGCCAATGGAGACACCCTGGTGTGGGAAAGCAGCGGTGCAAGCGGTCTGCTCCGCGCAGGCCTGGAGAAGTTTGATGTCATCATACTTGACCGGATGCTGGGTGACCTTGATGGCCTCAATATTCTGCAGCGGCTGCGCGAGAGCGGTGTGGGGACGCCGGTGCTGATGCTGTCGGCGCTGGGCCGGACCAGCGACCGGTCCGAAGGGCTGGAGGCCGGCGCCGACGACTATCTGGCCAAGCCCTTCGAAGCCCCCGAACTGCTGGCGCGCATCCGTGCGCTGCACCGGCGCGCATCGGGACAGGAACACAGCGCGGTCATTCTGTTCGGCGCGTTCGAATGCCATGTGAAGGCGCGCACCGCGTTTCGGCAGAACCGGCACCTGGCGCTGAGCCCGCGTGAGTTCGAGCTGTTCCGCTACTTCATGGACAATGCCGGCGAGATCGTCACCCGCGAGATGCTGCTGCGCGATGTCTGGAACATGGCGTTCGACCCGCAGACCAACGTCGTCGACGTCAATATCGGTCGGCTGCGACGCAAGCTCGAGGATGGCTTCGACACGCCGGCGATGGAGACGATCTGGGGCTCGGGCTACAGGCTGCTCGACGGCCGATGACCCGCACTGCTCGCCGCTCCATTTTCTCGCGCATCGTCGCGATGGCCATCCTCCTGTCAGGAGTGCTGGTCGCGGGCCTGTGGCTGGTGACCGATCAGACGATCCGCGCGACACTGAATGCCTCGGCGCGCGACGCGGTCGACGTCGATCTGGCTGGCCTCGTCGATATTCACGCGAGTGGCGGTCGCGCAGAGCTTGCCCGGCGGATCGAAGACCGGCTGATGATCCGCCCCGCCGATGGCAGCCTGCCGCATTACATGCTGGCGGATGCCCGGGGTGCGCGGATCGCGGGCGATATCACCGCTTGGCCGGCGCTGGATGCCGGGGTTTCGGAAAGCGGGGTGATCCGGATCGGCAAGGCGACGCAAGCCTTTGCCAGGGCGACCCGGCTGGGTCCCGACCTGAAGCTGGTGGTGGCGCACGAAGCTGCCGACGGCCAGCCGCTGCTGACGCGCATCGCCCTGGTCTTCGCGGCCGGCGGCGTGGTGTTTGCGATCGCGATCGGGCTGTTCGGCTACAGCGCCGGAAGCCATCTCAAGCACCGGATCGACAGCATCAACCGCGCGTTCCGTAACCCCGACGCCAAGCCGATCCGCAAACTCGCCGATGGCGCACGCACTGACGAGATCGACGAACTGGCCGGCCATGCGGCGGCATCGCTGGCGCGGCTACGCGATCTGATGGAGGCGTATCGCGATACGTCCGATCAGGTTGCGCACGAGATCCGCACCCCGGTGATGCATCTCGACCGGCGGCTGGTGAAGCTGCTGGCCGCCAATCCCGATGCCGCCACAGCCGAAGCCTTGGTGGGGGCCCGCGCGGAAATCCGCCATCTGGTCGGCACGCTGGAATCGCTGCTGGATATTGCCGCGAGCAAGGCGCGGCGGGGGGATCGAACCGGCTTGAAGCCCGTCGACCTGTCGGCGATGGTGAGCGCCATCTGCGAACTGTATGCCGACAGTTCCGAGGAATCCGGCCACAGTTTTGTCTGGGATATCGCGCCTGAGGTGCATATCGAGGGCGAGGAGGCGCAACTGGGGCGGCTGGTCACCAATCTGCTCGACAACGCGTTCAAATATGTGCCCGCAGGCGGCAGCGTGACGGTGACGCTCACTGCGGGGCCGGTGCTGACCATCGCCGATGATGGCCCCGGTGTCCCGCCGGATGACCGATCGAGGATATTCGATGCGTTTTATCGCAGCGGCAATGTCGATCAGCGCCAGCCGGGCAGTGGTCTGGGTCTGGCGCTGGCCCGCGCGATAGCCGAACGGCATGGCCTGACGCTCGGTCTGGTCGACAGCGCCTGCGGGGCATGCTTCGAGGTCAAAATGGGCGCGCAATGAAACAGGTTTTGCACAATCGGAGGAAGGGGCTGACTGCCCTGGGGTCGCTGGCCTTCGCGACGCTGGCATCGTGCGGCCCTGTCGCCACCCATTCCGGCGTTGCTCAGCCCGTGGCGATGCCGTCTGATCCGGCCACGGTTCGGGTTGCCAATGCCCTGGTGCAGGCGGACAGGGCGGCACGATCGGGCGATAACGCCGCGCTGACCTCGCCGCTCGCTACGATTTCCGCGCTGGGCGCGCACCCCCTCGACACCGCCGCACAATCGACCCTGGCGCTGTGGCAGGCAAAGGCACCGCCGGACACGGCCCCGCCGCTGCGCGGTCGGACATTGGGGCCAGGCTATCGGCACGGCACACTGAAGGCGGGTGGTGATCTGCAGATCGAACAGACATTCCTGTCCGGCCAGAAGGCCTCGATCGTGCTGTCGTCGCCCGATGCGGCGCAGTTGCGGCTGCAGGTGATCGATGGCGCGTCGCAGGCGGTGTGCCAGCACACCGCGGCGCGCCCCAGCTGCGAATGGGTGCCGATGTTCACCCAGCGTCATCTCATCCACGTGATCAATCCAAGTCGGCGCAAGGCCCGCTTCTATCTGGTGGTGGACTAGGTCGCCACGCCAGAAACCGGCGCTCAGGCCTCGGCCGCGTGCAGGCGCTTTCTGAACAGCGACCGGATCAGACGGTCTTCCAGGATCCGTCCGGCGGCATAGAGCGCTGCGAAGATCGCGGCGAACACATAAGCCGCAGTCGGCGAATGCGAGTGGTCCTTCTTCTCTTCCTTCTTGTCGTCCTTGGGCTTTTCGGGGGCAGGCGCGCCGAGGAACTTGTCGATCGGGTGCAGCTCGCGCACCACGTCCTTTTTCTTCTCGTCCTTCTTGTCCTTTTCTGCCGCTTCGGTGTCCGGGCCCGCAAACTTGCCCACCGCGACGGTCAATTGCCCGAAGGCCAGGAACAGCAAAGGCGCGAGGAAGCAGAAAAGCAGTGCGCGGCTGGCCATTCGATAGCGCAGCACCGCGCCGCCCGCGCCGGGTTCGATCTGGAGCGCGCCCGCATCGAAGATCGACATCTTGTCCTGCGCGGCCTGGTCCTTCTTGGCGAACACCAGGGTATCCCCTGTCCGCTCATAGGTGGTGCCGGGCTGCTGGAACAAAGGGTCGAGCCGGGCGAAGGCTTCGTCGCTCGACTGGCCGGGGGCAAGCGGCACGCTGCCCCGGATATTCCAGATCCAGTCGAGCAGCCTAAGGTTGATGCGGTGTCCACGCAGCAGATGGGTGCGCGGTTTGCGGGCGTGGTCGCCAAGCACTTGCGTCTGGTCCATCACTCGGCAGCAATCGCATCGGTCTGGGCATAAGGCTGGTCAGCATAAGGCTGCTCTGCCCGCGAGGACTTGCCAAAGCGCTCTTTCATCGTCTTCCAGCCTTCGGTGAAGGGGAAGAGCATCTGTTCGCGGATCGACATGCGGCGGCCGCCTTCCATGCCCAGCAGTTCGGCCTCCCCATCGACGCAGGTGCCGAAGATGCGGTCGATGAAGATGAAGGTGCTGGCGTAGTTGGAGCGGGTGGCCTCGAAATCCTGCGAATGGTGCAGGCTGTGGTGCTCGGTGGTGTTGAACAGGAACCGCCACCAGCGCGGCGTGTTGAACCGCACGTTGATGTGCTGGTACACGCCCACCGACATGCCGATCGCACCCGCCAGCAGCGCGGCGCGGGGGAGGAAATCGAAGAACCCGCCGATGCCGATGCCGATCAGCAGCAGCTCGATCGGATTGCCGACCGCACCCTTGTTGATGTTGAGCTGGGTGATGTAGTGGTGCACCGAATGCGTCAGCCACAAGGGGTACCAGTTGTGCATCCCGCGATGCATCCAGTACTGGCCGAAATCGAACACGAACAGGATAGCGAACGCCTGCACCAGCAACGGCATGCTGGTGAACCACGCGAACTTGTCCCAGTTGAAACTGGTCTGCACGAACTCGATCAGCACATCGGCGCCGATATGGTTTTCGACCAGCCTCAGGACGGTATAGCCCAGCCCGACATAGAACAGATCGGTGACCAGTTCCTTCCAGGTGAGCTGCCAGCTCTCGTAGCGTGGATTGATCCATTCGAGCGCGAGCAGCAGGATCTTGAAGGCAATGCCGATGCCGATCGCGGTCGATGCCTTGGCGATCGAGTTGGGCGCATAATACCAGAACAGCACCAGCGAAAACAGCACGAACGGCTGGAAATAGGTGAACACGATCTGCTTGACCGGACCGCCCTGCACCCGGGGAATGTTTTCCCAGCCGATGGTGACCGGCGACTGCGCGCCTATCACCCGTTTACCTACGCGAACTCCGTCCATGCATCTGTACTCGCGATGTGACCCTGAGCGGTACGGCATCGACCGGCGCGCAGGATGGGATGAAAAATTCAGTCTAGCCAAGGTCGGCAAAACCGACCCATCACGCCAGACGGCAATATGGAATAGACCCCATAGATTTGGTCTATGGCGTCAGTTGTCACGGGCAGGAACCGGCATGATGATGAAGTGATCGTGCACCTGGCCTTCGCCCGGAACATCGAGCTTTGCGGCAAGGCCGCTGCGCAGTTCGGCGATGCTGTCCGCAGCCAGCTCGAGCAGGTGTTCGTCGGGATGGCTGGCCGCCTCATGCGGATAATCGCGCCCCGGGGTACGGGTCATCTCGATATGCGCGCCAAGCACCGCGCGGATGGGGTGGGTCGCGGCGAAGGCTGCCAGCCGGTCGAGGCTGGCGCGGTTGTCGTTCAGGAAATTGACCGGCACGTACAGCCGCCCGGGATACAGTGTGTCGCCCGACAGCAGGATTTTCAGCCGCGGGTCATAGACCATGATCGCCGCAGACTGATGGCCGGGCGTGGCCAGGATGCTGAGCTTGCGGCTGCCCAGATCAAACGGGACGATGGCATCCGGCCAGGGGTCGATGCCGAAAAAGCCTGCGACACCGGCAGGTGTGAGCCCGACAACCGTGGTGTCGGGGCGGTCGCGAAACGCCGCATCGCCGGCGATATGATCGCCGTGATTGTGGCTGTGCGCGACCACCAGGGGGATGGTCGTGCGGTTGTGCGCGGCCAGCCAGTCGGCAATCAGCGCATCGACCGCGGGCCTGATCCGGCCATCCTGAGCGCCGGTGTCGATCAGCAGCGCCTTGTCGCGCCCGAACAGCAGATACACGAACGGCGCTTCGAAATTGGTCTTGACCGATTGCCGGATGACGAAGGTGTCGGCATCGAGCGCCTGCACCTGGGTGGCGGGTTCAGCGCCGTTGGTGCCGTCGATCCACCGCTCGGCAAACAGCGCGGATGGCTCTGCACTGGCATGCGCTGCAAGCGCGCCCGGCAGCATGGTCGCAGCCAGCAGCGCGGTTGCCCACCGCCTGGCCGGGTTGCCCTGAAATGCGCGTGCTCCAGCGACCATGTCGCTTGCCCCCCTGTGATCTGAGAGAGTCTGGGCCGATGGCCGGACGGGGCGTCATCCCTGCAAGGATGCAGCCCCGCCCGGCATCCCCCCGATCAGAACTTCACCCGTGCCTCGAGGCCGAAGGTGCGCGGATTGATCACGTTCTGCTTGAAGTAGCGCAGCCTCACCCCGTCGTTCAGCCCCACACGCGACCGGTCATTGGACACCGATGCGACCGCATATTTGTCGAAGATGTTGCTGGCGAACAGGCCGATGCTGAACTTCTCGGTATCGTAGAACACCGATGCGCGGTGCAGCGTGAAGCCGGGAAGCTTGTCGCCAAAGGCCCGCTCCCAGCCCAGCCGTGTCACCACGCTACCGCGGTACGTGGCAGTCCAGTCGGCAACGATCGTTCCGTCCATGAACGGCGCGGTATAAGTCGCCCCCAGGCTGCCGGAGTTGCTCGCAGAACCGGGCAGCCTGTCGCCCGCCAGTGCGTCGAGCTGGATCGGCCTGCTGGGATAGATGCCCGCCGGGCTGTTCACCGCAATGATCGCGGGCACGTCTTCGGTCAGCTTGGCATCGAGATAGGAGTACATCCCCTGGATCGACACCCGTGGGATCGGGCGCAGCTGGAACGAGGCCTCAAAGCCTTCTGACTTGCCCTTGCCGCCGTTCACGGTGATCCCGACGATGCCGTTGATGGTCGCCGAATCCACCTGGATACCGTTCCAGTCGATCGTGAACACATTGGCATTCACCGTCAGCATCTGTTCGAACAACTGCGCGCGGATGCCGACCTCGATGTTCTTGGTGGTATCCGGCCCGAACTGAATCTCGTTGGGCAGCGCGCAGACATTCTGCTGGGTGGGGTCGAGCGGCAGCACGCACGGCGCCACCGAGTTCGGGCCGCCGATGCGATAGCCCTTGGAGTAGGTCGCATACAGCATGATATCGGGAGTGAAGTTGTAGGAGCTGTTGAACTTCCACACCCAGCCGCTCTGCTTGGCCTTGCCGCCGGCCGACGGCAGATCGAACGGGCTGACCGGATCGCCGAGCAGCGGCAGCACCGCACGCCCTGCGATCTCTGACTTGTAGCCGAAATAGCGCGCGCCGGCCGTCACCTGCCATTCGGGGGTGACCCTGAAGGTGCCTTCGCCGAAGATCGCCCGCTCGCTCACCTTGGACCGGGTGAAGGCGGCGTATTCGACCTCGTCCGGATTGGGCTGGGTGCCAAAGGCGACAAAGGGATGGTTGGGCAGCCGTTCGCGGCCGAAGGAATCGAGCTTCTGCCGGTTGTAGAACGCGCCCACCACCCAGTTGAACGGGCCGCCATGGCGTGAGACGAAGCGGACCTCCTGGTTGAACTGCTTGCGGCGGTTCTCGTTCTGATTGAACCCGGCAAAGGCCGGAAACGATTCATAGCCATAATCGAGATCGAGCAGCAGATCGGTGATGTCGAAACTGGTGTTGTTCTTGACGTCGGTATACGCGGTGGTGGCGACAAGATCGGCGATATCCGCAAGGTTGGCGTTGATCTCAACGCTGCCCAGATGCGCGCGGCGCTTGGCGGGCTCGAGGAAGCGGCTGGCGCTCTCGTATCGGCCCGTGCTGAACACGCCGTCGCTGTTGTACTGGCCGCCGTCGGTCTTGGTCTGCTGGAACGCGTAGGTGAAGTTGACCTTGAAGTCCTCGCTGGCCTGCAGCAGCAGCTGGTTGCGGGTGGTGAAGGTCTTCTCGAAGTTGACGTCGCTCTCGCGGCGCAGATTGGCGGCATAGCCTGCCGGCGTAATCGCGTCCGGCCCATTGGGCTGGGGCAGGGAGATGCCCGGCTGCTGCACCAGCAACGGATAATCGATAAAGCCGGGATCGAAATAATAGCCGGTGGCAGAACGGAACGCGAGGTGATCCTTGATGATCGGAATGTTGATCATTCCGTCCATCTGATAGCCGACATCGCCGCTTTTGCTCTTGCCATAGAACCGGCCGTGGACTTCACCCTCGATGGTATCGAGGTTGGGCCGGTTGGGAATGTTGCGGATCGCACCTGCCAGCGTGCCGAGACCATACAGCGTGCCCTGGGGGCCGAGCAGCACCTCCACCCGGGCGATGTCGAGCAGCTTGAAATCATAATACAGCGGCACTTCGCCCAGATAGACCCCGAGCGAATTGTCGTACGAGGCGCCGTTGGCGCTCGAATCCGAAGCGTTGAGGCCGCGCAAGACGATGGTTCCGGTTGAGCCCGGGCCGGTATCGGCGATGGTCACGCCGGGGGTGAAATCGGCAATGTCGCGGACGTCGTCGATGCGCTGGCGGGAAAGCTCTTCCGCGCCGATGGCGCTGATGTTGATCGGAACGTCTTGCAGCGAGGTCGCCCGGCGCGTGGCGGTCACGACGATCGTGCCCGCGCCGCCTTCCGGCTCGGCTGCCTGGTCGGTATCCTGTGCAAGGACCGGGGCGTTGCCGATCCCCATCAGCATGGTTGCCCCAAGCAGCGTGTTGCGAAACAGTTTCTTTGTCATTCCGACCCCCCTTATCTGGTGAGCCTTTCTTTGAACGACACCCTTCCCCTTTGGCGCTCTGGCTAGGCCGGCACCTTGTCAGCCGGTTTCCGGCTTGATGGCTTGATCATAACGGTGCTCCGCGCTTGGATGGCGGAGGGAACGGAGCGAGGCCGACAGGCCCCGCTGGAATAGCGATCGGAAGGAAAGTCCGGTGCACGCCCTGCGCCGACTGCCCACCGCATGCTACCGGCTATGGGCAGCTTGTCGCTGGCAGGGACTTCGGTGCAGGCCGGCATTTGATCCATGAACCCTCACTCTGAGCACTTGATTTTTCGCTGTTCGCCGTCGCAGTGGCGATGCCCATTACGGTATGGATATTACACAATGCGTCAAGCGTAATAATATTGCACTTGCTCAGTATGAACAAATTCGATGCTGCACTGCACAAAATCCCGGATTTTCCGGATATTGCCGGCGGCATCGTCATCGTGAAAAATTGCGGAGATTCGGTCGCGTGCAAGGACGGGACGTCGCTTGCCTCGAATCACCTCGGCGTAGGATGGCGAAGTGTGCGTTCGAGTCGTTCTGTGCTGTTACCCCCGCAACCACGGGCCGCCAGCTGCATTTGCCCTCCGGCCCGGCGTGATCGCAGCGACGTCCCATTCGTGCATCCCGCGTCAGGCTGTGCAACCATCATTATTACAATTCGTCACGGTGGTAATATTTTTTGGTGGACAAGGATTGTCGCGAGGGTGATGCTGCACTGCGAAAGGGGATCGAATCATGATGAGGCTGTTTGGCAAGCTGGGCACCGCGGTGCTGGTCGCTGGAGCGCTGCTGCTGACAGCCTGCTCGCAAGGTCCCGATCCCAAGACCGAGCCCAAGACCGAGTTCACCATCGGCTGGTCGATCTATGCCGGATGGATGCCCTGGCCCTATGCCCAGCAGGCGGGCATCGTGAAGAAATGGGCCGACAAATATGGCATCGAAATCAACCTCGTGCAGGTCAACGACTATGTGGAGTCGGTCAACCAGTACACCGCGGGCAAGTTCGATGGCGTGACCGTTACCAACATGGATGCGCTGACCATCCCGGCTGCGGGCGGCAAGGACACCAGCGCGATCATCATCGGCGATTATTCCAATGGCAATGACGGCATCCTGCTCAAGGGTGCCAATTCGCTCGCCGCGCTCAAGGGCCGCCAGGCCTATCTGGTCGAGCTTTCGGTGTCGCATTATCTGCTGACCCGGGGGCTGGATAAGGCCGGGCTGAAATCCACCGATGTGCGCACCGTCAACACCTCGGATGCCGACATCGTCGCCGCTTTCGGCGCAGCGGATGTCGATGCCGCGGTCGCGTGGAACCCGCAGCTTTCGGTGATGAAGGCCGGGCAGGGCGTGAACATGGTGTTCAGTTCCGCCGACATCCCGGGCGAAATCCTCGACCTGATGGTGGTCGATACTGCGACGCTCAAGGCCAACCCCAATCTGGGCAAGGCGCTGGCGGGCATCTGGTATGAGACCGTGGCGCTGATGCAGCGCCAGGACGCGCAAGGCGCAGAAGCCCGCGCGGCGATGGCCAAATTGTCGGGGGCAACGCCCGAGATGTTCGACAGCCAGCTTGCGACCACCTTCCTCTATGCCGAACCCAAGGCCGCTCTGGCGGCGGCGACCGCCCCGGAGCTGGTCGCGACGATGACCCAAGTGCGCGATTTCAGCTTTTCCAAGGGGCTGTTCAAGGGCGCGCGCTCGGCTGACGATGTCGGCATCGGCTTTCCCGGCGGCAAGACGCTGGGCGATCCTGCGCGGGTGACCTTGCGCTTCGACGACAGCTTCATGAAGCTCGCCGCCGACGGCAAGCTCTGACCGGCCGGCGGACGCGAGGAGAGGCAACAGGCATGCGCTGGGTCAACCTTCACCTGAGCCGGGGCCAGCGCATCCTGCTGGGGGCTGCCCCGATCGCGCTGCTGCTTTTGGTCTATCTGGTGATGGCAGCCCAACGCCACGCCGACAATCCGCTCGATCGCATCCTGCCGCTGCCCGGCGCGATGGCGCAGGCGATGGCGGCGCTGATGTTCGAGCCCGACCAGCTCACCGGGCAGCTCACCTTCTGGGTCGATACGCTGGCGAGCCTCCAGCGGCTGGGGCTCGGCCTGGGGATCGCGACGATCACCGCACTGGTCGTCGGTCTGGTGCTGGGCGTGCTGCCGCCGGTGCGCGCCACCTTGGGTCCGCTGGTGACGGGCATCGCGGTGATCCCGCCGATCGCTTTGCTGCCCATATTGTTCATCGCCCTGGGACTGGGGGAGACCGCCAAGGTCGCGCTGATCGTCATCGGCATCGCGCCGGTGATGGTGCGGGATATCGCCGCGCATGTCGGCGCGCTGCCGACCGAACAGATCGTCAAGGCGCAGACCTTGGGCGCGAGCTCGTGGCAGATCATGATCCGCGTCGCTTTGCCCCAGGCGCTGCCCAGGCTGATCCATGCGGTGCGCATGGCGCTGGGCCCGGCCTGGGTGTTCCTGATCTCTGCCGAGGCGATCGCTTCGGACGTCGGGCTTGGCTACCGCATCTTCCTGGTGCGCCGCTATCTTTCGATGGACGTGATCATCCCCTATGTCGCGTGGATCGCGCTGCTCGCGATACTCATGGACATGACGCTGACCTGGACCAGCAAGCGGGCCTTCCCCTGGGCGCATGGAGCAGGCCATTGAACGCCGCACCCGCCCCTTCCGTCCCCGGCCCGATCCTCAGCCTGCAGAACGTGTGGGTCGAATATGGCGACAAGATCGTGCTCGAGCGGGTCGATCTCGATATCGAGGCGGGCTCGTTTGTCTCGATCGTCGGACCTTCGGGCGCGGGCAAGAGCAGCCTGTTGCGGATCATCCTGGGCCAGGAGCAGCCGACGCGGGGCAGGATCGATCTGGATGGCGCGCCGCTGGCGCCCGAATGCGGGCCCGATCGCGGCGTGGTGTTCCAGCGTTACTCGGTGTTCCCGCACCTCTCGGCGCTCGACAATACGGTGTTCGGGATGGAGTGCGCGCAGGCGCCCGTGCTGGCGCGGCTGTTCGGATCGGCGCGGCGCGCGGCCATCGCCGAGGCGACCGAGATGCTGCACGCAGTCGGGCTGGGCGATTCGATGCACCTTTACCCCGCGCAGCTTTCGGGCGGGATGCAGCAAAGGCTCGCGATCGCGCAGGCGCTGATCAAGCGGCCGCGCATCCTGCTGCTCGACGAGCCGTTCGGCGCGCTCGATCCGGGCATCCGCGCCGACATGCACAAGTTGATCAGGGCGTTGTGGCGCGATTATGCGCTGACCATCGTCATGGTGACACACGACATCCGCGAAGCGTTTACCCTGGGCACGCGGGTGCTGGCGCTCGACAAGCGCCGCCACGATCCGCACGCGCCGCACCGCTTCGGCGCGACCGCGGTCTACGACATCGCGCTGCGCAAGGATCCCGATCCCGACCCGGCGGAGGTCTCGGCTGCCGTGCCGCCCGCAATCCCGCAATCCCCTGTCCCCAGCCAAGAAAGTGCCTGACGTGAGTACCGAACCCACCAGCCTTGCAAGGCTTTCGATGAGCCTGCCCGGCGAGCTGTTTCGCCAGCTCGACAACATGGTCGAGGAGCGCGGCCTGCCGTCGCGATCGCAGCTGATTGCCGAGCTGATCCGCCACGCGCTCGCCGAGCATGAGGCGCACACCCGTCCCGACGAGATGCTCGCCGGCACGATCACCATCGTCTATCGCGGCGACCGTGGCCGGGTGCGGCATCAGCTCGCGCAAACGCAGGCGGAGTATCTGAAAGAGGTCATCTCCTCGCAGCACGTCTTCCTCGAGGACGATCAGTCGCTCGAGGTGCTGCTGGTACAGGGCCCCGCGGTGCGGCTGAAGGATCTGTGCGATGCGCTGCGCCGGGTGCGCGGGGTGCATCAGCTCCAGCTCGTCACCACCACTGCCTTGCTGCCGCCGCTCTACGAGCCCGATGTCAATGGCCTGCCCGAAGGAGCCGCCGCATGACCGCCACCACCCTGGCCGATCCGAACGCCGCCCGCGACCACGCCCGGTCGATGGCGGGGACCGTGGTCGAGGCGATGCCGGTGCTGCCGCCGGTCGCCAGCGACCTGCCCGAAGCCGTCGCGCCCGACGATCTGGTGTGGGAGGAGACGATCGCGCCCGGCGGCTATGCCACCCGGCGGCTGGCGCGCGGCAGCCGGCTCCGGCTGATCGACACCAAGGGCGATGCCTGCGCCGCGCTGATGCTGTTCAACGCCGAGATGCCGACCGAACGGCTCAACGTCGCCGATACGGTCAAGGTCCAGTGGAACGCCTATCTGGGCGCGGGCAAATTGCTGCTGTCGGATATGGGCCGGGTGATGATGAGCATTCTGGAGGACGACGCTTCCACGCACGATGCGTTTTGCGGCACCTCCAACGCCGCCACCAATTCCGCGAAATATGGCGAGGGCAGCAACAGTGGTCCCTATCCCAATGGCCGCGACCGCTTTCTGCTCGGCGCCGCCAAGCACGGGCTGCAGCGGCGTGACGTTCACCCGTGCATCAACCTGTTCAAGGGAACCAAGATCGCGGCCGATGGCACGATCGTGCCCGACATCGGTCCGTTTGCGCCGGGGCGGAGCCTGACGCTGCGCGCCGAGATGGAGCTGATCGTCGTCATCGCCAACGTGCCGCACGTGCTCGATCCGCGCGATGCCTACACCGTCACTCCGCTGCGCGCGACCGCGTGGCGCGGGGTGGTGACGCAGGCAGACGATGCCATCCGCAATGCGACCCCCGAGGGCCAGCGCGCCTTCCTCAATGTCGAAGACTATTTCCGCCGCTGACAGAAGGAGCCTGTTCCCATGAGCGTCGATCCCCATCTCGCCGGGCTTTCCGGCAGCATCGTCCACGATTGCATCGTGCCCGCGCGCGCGCCCTGGCTGTATCCGGTCGCCGCCGGGCAGACGCTGCGCATCGTCGATCTGGAGGGCAACCAGGCGGTCGATTTCCTGCTGTATTCCACTGAGGACGATGCCGAGCGCTACAGCGCGCAGGACACCGTCGCGGCGCAAGGCAATCTGTTCCTGCGGCAAGGCACCGTCCTGCGCTCGAACGAGGGCCGCGCTATGATGACCATCGCGGCGACCTCGGTCGAGTATCACGACACCATCGGCGGCGCGTGCTCGTGCGAGTCCAACACGCTGCGTTATGGCCACCACACCAAGTCCGAACACGCCTGTGTCGAGAACTTCCTCGAGGCGAACCTGCGGGAGGGCCGCGGCAAGCGCGACATCGTCCCCAACATCAACTTCTTCATGAACGTGCCGGTCGAAGCCGATGGCGCGCTGGGCATCGTCGATGGCATCTCCGCGCCCGGGCTGATGGTCGATCTGCACGCCGAGATGGACGTGACCGTGGTGGTCTCCAACTGCCCGCAGATCAACAACCCCTGCAACGGCTTCAACCCCACCCCCGTGCGCATGATCGTTGCCGCATGAGCTTCGACACCGTTCTCATTGCCAACCGCGGCGCGATCGCCACCCGGATCATCCGAACCTTGCGTGCGATGGGGCTGCGCTCGGTCGCGGTCTATTCGGAGGCCGACGAGGATTCGCTGCACGTTGCGCAAGCCGACGAAGCGGTGTGCATCGGCCCTGCACGGGCATCGGAAAGCTATCTCAACGTCGCCGCGATCCTGGAGGCCGCGCGCCAGACCGGCGCGGGCGCGATCCATCCGGGCTATGGCTTTCTCGCCGAGAATGCCGAGTTTGCCGAGGCCTGCGCTGCTGCCGGCATCGTGTTCATCGGCCCGACGCCGGACAACATGCGCACCTTCGGGCTCAAGCACAGCGCGCGTGCACTGGCCGCAGCCCATGACGTGCCGTTGGCACCGGGCACCGATCTGCTGACCGACGAGGACGAGGCGGCGAACGCTGCCACAAAAATCGGTTATCCGGTGATGCTCAAGGCGACGGCGGGCGGCGGTGGCATCGGCATGCGCATCTGCGAGGACGAAGCCGATGTTCGCGAGGGCTTCGCCGCCGTCCGGCGCCAGGGGCTGGGCAATTTCGGCGACGCCGGGGTGTTTCTGGAGCGCTATATCCGCCGCGCGCGGCATATCGAGGTGCAGGTCTTCGGCGACGGTGCCGGGAATGTCGTTGCCCTGGGCGAACGCGACTGCTCGCTCCAGCGGCGAAACCAGAAGGTGGTCGAAGAAGCGCCCGCGCCGCTTTTGCCCGATGCCGTGCGCACCGACCTGATCGCCTCGGCGATCCGGCTGGGCAGGGCCGCGAACTATCGCTCGGCAGGCACGGTCGAGTTCCTCTACGATTCCGAGCGCGAAGAGTTCTTCTTCCTCGAAATGAACACCCGGCTGCAGGTCGAGCACGGCGTCACCGAAGAGGTGATGGGGATCGATCTGGTCGAATGGATGGTGCGCGGTGGCGCGGGCGATTTCGGATTTCTATCCACCGCGCCCGCCCGACCCAGCGGCCATTCGGTCCAGGTGCGGCTGTATGCCGAAGATCCCGCGCACGACTATCGCCCGACTTCGGGTACGCTGACTGCCGTCGATTTCCCCTCCGACATCCGCGCGGAGACCTGGGTGATGGCAGGCAGCACGGTCAGCGCGTGGTACGATCCGATGCTCGCCAAGCTGATCGTCCATGCTGACACCCGCGAGGCCGCGGTCACCGCGATGCAGATTGCGCTCGATGCCAGCCGCGTCGATGGTATCGAGAGCAACCTGCGCTGGCTGCGCGACGTCGTGCGCTCGCCCGCGTTTGTCAGCGGCGAGGTCTCGACCCGCGCGCTCGACACGGTCGAATACCACCCGCGCAGCCTCCAGGTGGTCAGCGGCGGCACCGCGACCACCGTGCAGGACTGGCCCGGGCGCCAGCGCCTGTGGTCGGTCGGCGTGCCGCCCTCGGGGCCGATGGACGACCAGTCGTTCCGCCTGGGCAACCGCCTGCTCGGCAATCCCGAAGGCACCGCCGGGCTCGAAGTCACCATCAGCGGCCCGACGCTGATCTTCAACACGCCCGCGCGTATCTGCCTGATGGGTGCGGATTTCGGCGCGACGCTCGATGGCGTGGCTGTTCCGCGCGGCGAATCCATCGCCATCGCGGCGGGCCAGACGCTGGCGCTGGGTCGCGCTTCCGGCGGCGGGATGCGCGGCTATATCCTGCTCGCCGGCGGGCTCGACATCGCGCCGTATCTCGGAAGCCGCAGCACCTTCGAACTCGGCCAGTTCGGCGGCCACGCAGCGCGCCGCCTGCTTGCGGGCGATACGCTGCATCTGGGCGATGAGCCCACCGATGCGCCGCTGGAGCGCGTGGCCCTGCCTGCGCTTCCGACCGAATGGTCGCTGCGGGTGCTCTATGGTCCGCACGGCGCACCCGATTTTTTCACCGACGAGGACGTCGACACCTTCGTCGCCGCGCAGTGGCAGGTGCATTACAACTCGAACCGCACCGGCGTTCGCCTGATCGGCCCCAAGCCCAACTGGGCGCGCAAGGATGGCGGCGAGGCCGGGCTGCATCCCTCGAATATCCACGATAACCCTTACGCCATCGGGGCGGTCGATTTCACCGGCGACATGCCGATCATCCTCGGCCCCGATGGCCCGTCGCTCGGTGGCTTCGTCTGTCCGTTCGTGGTGATCGCGGCGGACCGCTGGAAGATCGGCCAGCTGGCGCCCGGCGACACCTTGCGCTTCGTTCCGGTCAACGCGCACGATGCCTTTGCGGCCGACAGCCTGCAGCGGCGGTTGCTGGCGACCGGCGACGGATGCGAGCTTGGCCCAGCGCGGCCGATCGAGACGCTGTCGCCGATCCTGGGCGTGATCCAGGCAGGCCCGCAGCGCCCGCGCACCGTCTACCGCCAGCAGGGCGATCGCAACATCCTGGTCGAATACGGCCCGATCGTGCTCGACATCGAGCTGCGCATCCGCGTGCAGGCGCTGATGACCGAGCTCGAGCGGATGGCGCTGCCCGGCGTGATCGACATCGTTCCCGGCATTCGCTCGCTGCAGTTCCATTTCGATGGCGTGACGATGACGCAGGCCAGCGCGCTGGCCGCCTTGATGGGCACAGAAGAGCGGCTGGGCGATCTGGAGGATTTCACCATCCCCTCGCGTATCGTCCATCTGCCGCTCAGCTGGCGCGATCCGGCGACGATCGAGACGATCGAGAAATACATGGGCGCGGTGCGCGACGATGCGCCCTGGTGCCCGGACAACATCGAGTTCATCCGCCGAGTCAACGGTCTGCCCGATGCCGCGGCGGTCGAGAACCTGATCTTCGAGGCGAACTATCTGGTGCTCGGCCTTGGCGATGTCTATCTCGGCGCGCCGGTGGCCACCCCGGTCGATCCGCGCCACCGGCTGGTTACCACCAAATACAACCCCGCACGCACCTGGACCCCGCCCAATGTCGTGGGCATCGGCGGCGCGTATATGTGCATCTACGGCATGGAAGGTCCTGGCGGTTACCAATTGTTCGGACGGACGCTGCAGGTGTGGAACACCTATCGCCAGACCGACGCGTTCATCGAGGGCAAACCCTGGCTGCTGCGCTTCTTCGACCAGATCCGCTTCTATCCGGTCAGCGCCGACGAGCTCACCGAATGGCGCCGCGACTTCCCGACCGGTCGGCGCTCGATCCGGATCGAGCCGTCCGAATTCCGGCTCGCCGACTATCGCGCGTTTCTCGCCGACAATGCCGATGCAATCTCTACCTTCGAGGCGACGCGCCAAGCGGCGTTCGACGAGGAGCGCGCCGACTGGCAGCGGCGCGGCGAATTCGATCGCGCCGACCCTGCCGAGGCCGAAGCGGTCGAGGCGGGTGCGGTCGAGGTGCCCGAGGGCGCCGATGTGATTGAGGCGCCGTTCGGCGGCAGCGTCTGGAAGATGCTGGTCGCGGTGGGCGACGAGGTCGAGGCGGGCGATGCGATCGCGATCATCGAGGCGATGAAGATGGAATGCCGCGTCGACAGCCCCGGTGCTGGAACGATCAGCGCGCTGTATGCGCACGAACGCCAGTCGGTGCAGCCCGGCGCGCCGATCCTCGCGCTGACGAGGCACATATGAGCGCGCTGGATCGCCGCAGCGTCTCGGGGATTGCGCAGGCGGTCAATAGCGGGGCGACCAGCGCGGTGACTATCGCCGAGGACACGCTGGCGCGCCTTGCGGCCTATGACGCGGTACAGCCGCAAATCTGGATCTGTCGCGCGTCGGACGAGGCGCTGCTCGCTGCTGCGCGCACCATCGACGCGCGGGTCGCGGCGGGTGAGGTGTTGCTGCTCGCCGGCGTGCCGTTCGCGGTGAAGGACAATATCGATGTCGCCGGGTTCGAGACCACCGCAGCGTGCCCGGCGTTCGCCTATCGCCCCGATGCATCCGCCACCGTTGTCGAGCGGCTGCTGGCGGTGGGCGCGTTGTGCGTGGGCAAGACCAATCTCGACCAATTCGCGACCGGGCTCAACGGCACGCGCAGCCCTTATGGGGCGCCGCGCAACGCCTACAACCTTGGCTATGTCAGCGGCGGATCGAGCTCGGGATCGTCGAGCGCGGTCGCCGCCGGGCTGGTCGCCTTTGCCCTGGGCACCGACACCGCAGGATCGGGCCGGGTGCCCGCGGCGTTCCAGCACCTGATCGGGTTCAAGCCGAGCAAGGGCCGCTGGAGCAACCGCGGCGTCGTGCCGGCCTGCCGCACGCTCGATTGCGTCACCGTGTTCACGGGCGACACCGCCGATGCCCGGCTGATCGATGGCGTGGTCGCGGGCTTCGATGCGGCGGATGCCTATTCCAAGCCGCTCGCCGACCGCGCAATCGCGCGCCGCACCATCGGCGTGCCGCGCCGCGACCAGCGGGCGTTCTTCGGCGATCTGGAATCCGAGTACCTCTATGACCGCGCGCTGGAGACGCTCAGCGCGCTCGGCACGATCGTCGAGATCGATTACGCCCCGCTGCAGGAGGCGGCGCAACTGCTCTACAGCGGCCCGTGGGTCGCCGAGCGCACCGCCGCGATGGCGGATATCCTTGCCAGCGACCCCGATGCGATCGACCCCACGGTGCGCGAGATCGTCTCGGTCGGGCTTGAGACGCGCGCGGTCGATCTGTTCAACGGCATCTACCGCCTGGCCGAACTTAAGCGCCATGCCGACACGCTGTGGCAGAGCATCGACCTGATGGCCTTTCCGACCACTGGCACCACTTACCGCGTTGCTGAATTGCTCGCCGCACCGATCGCGCTCAACAGTGCGTTGGGGTTCTACACCAACTTCGTCAACCTGCTCGACATGGCCGCGCTTGCGGTTCCCGCGGGCACCCGCGCCAACGCCACCGGCTTCGGGATCACGCTGATCGGCCCGGCGGATACTGACCGCACGCTGCTCGCCATCGCCGACGATTATCTCGCCATCGCCGATCTTCCCCCACCACCCCCGCTTGATCTGGAGGGCACTATGCAGACCGTGAAACTCGCTGTCGTCGGAGCACATCTCAAGGACATGCCGCTGCACTGGCAATTGACCTCGCGCGAGGCGACGTTTGTCGGCGCGTTCGAGACCGCGCCGGAATACCGTCTCTATGCGATCGCGGACAGCGTGCCGCCCAAGCCTGCGCTGGTCCACAGCCCGGAAGGCAGTTCGATCGCCGTGGAGGTTTACGAGCTGGGCGTCGCTGAATTCGGCAGCTTCGTGGTCGAGGTGCCGCCGCCGCTCGCGATCGGCACGGTGGCGCTTTCGGATGGCACCTCGGTCAAGGGTTTCGTCGCCGAACCACGCGCGCTGACCGGCGCTCAGGACATCACCCATCTGGGCGGATGGCGGGCCTATATCGCGCAGATCACCTGAATTCTTCACCGGTACAGAAAGGGCAGACAATGCAGAAACTTCGCATGACGGCCACGGCAATTGCAGCGGGGATGTCCGCTCTCACGCCGATGGCACAGGCGCATCCCGAGCAGGTGATCGATGTGCCCGGTTTTGCCGATTTCCTCGCGGTCGATGGTGACAGCGTGTGGACGACCAACGACGGCCGGGTTGAACGCTGGTCGCGCACTGGCAAGATCGCCGGCGTGCCGATGTCCAAGCCTTGCGGCGCGATGGCGATATTGGACGGGTCTTTATGGGTGGCCGATTGCAAGGAGAAAGCGCTCGTCCGGATCGACACGCAAACCGCTCAGAAGACCGCGACAGTCCCCACCGGGCTGGCCAGCACGGGCGAACTGAACGTCGTCGCAGGCGCCGGATCGGTGTGGGTGGCGAGCGACAATGTCGCGGGCAAGGTTGCGCGGGTCGACCCCGCCACCAACACGGTCATCGCGACAATCACGGTCAGCCCCGGCACCTGGTATCTGGCGTTCGGATTTGGCTCGGTGTGGGCGGTGAGCAGCCAGAGCCAGACAATCCAGCGGATCGACCCTGCGACCAACACGGTCACGACAACCACGGCGCTCGGCAAGATCCCCGGCTTTCTCACCACGGGCGAAGGCGCGGTCTGGGTGCAGGAACAGGGCGACGGCACGGTCGCGAAGATCGATCCCGAGACCGGCGCGGTGCTGGGCCGGGCGAAAGTCGGTGCGGTGCTCAAATATGGCGATATCGATACGGGCGCGGGCATGGTGTGGCTGCGCACCACCGAAGACCAGACCTTTGTCGCGATCGACCCGCAGACTCTCGAGGTCGTCGCAAGGCTGGGCAAGGCCGAGGGCAGCGGCGCGCTGCGCTATGCAGGGTCCGGGCTGTGGACATCGGCGCATGACGTGCACACGCTGACCTGGTGGCCCGAGCCGATCCTGACGGCGGCCCCATCAGCAGCGCAGTAACCCGTTTCGCGACCGGGGCTCCCGGTCGCGAAACGGGAAAGTATAGTCAGCGCAACGCTGCGACCTGGGTGGCCGAAGTGCTGGGAGCGCGGGCAAGCCGGGCTTCGATCTGCGCGCGGACATCGGCAGCCACAAGGGTGCGGCATTCCTGCGCCTTGGCGTTGGCGGACAGATGCACGCTGGCAAGCTGGTCGCCACAGACCGCGCGTGCGGCCTGATCGACGCGGATAGCGAGGCGCTGCTGGCCATCGGCGGTCGAGAGGTCAAGGCCCTGAAGGTTCAGGATCGCCTTGTCCTTGGCGAAGGGGTTTTCGGATGCGGCTGCGCCACCAGCCGAAAGAGCGAAGGCGACAGTGGCGAGCGCCAAAAGGCCTGTTTTCATGGGTCATCTCCTTGCGTGGGACGGGTACGGCTCTTCGGCCGCTGCCGCACTTTATAGCGCCAGGCGATGAAACTTTCAATATAATGCGCAAAGTTGTTGTTTTATTACTTTGCTTTGGCGACGTTATTACTTCACGCGAACGACGAGCAGGGCCAGATCGCGCTTGGGACCAAGCATTCCCACCGGCAGCCGTGCATCATAGGCTGTTTCTGCGACCGTGATCGAGATGCTCTGCGCATAGGGCAGGGACCAGCTACGGATGGTGGCAACCGGCACCCGCGCCCGCCATCTGCGCGCGCCTGACGTCGCCACTTCGTGGCCGTTGATGCTGACCGGAACCGCGTTATCGGCGCGTCGGCCGGAGACCAGCAGGCAGCTTTGCGATCCGCATTGCACCAGCCGGGTGTCAGGCGCATCCGCGGCCGCGGCGGGGGTGGAGAGCGCGAGCAGTGGGCTGAGCGCAAGCATTGCAATTCGGGTCATGGGCGGGGTGCTCCGTGTCATTCGGTGGCAATCCCGTGCTGCTCGAAAAAGCGCCGGACGGGCTCGAGAACCTCGGCGTGGCGCTTCCAGCGCGCGACCGAGTCGGTGTAGATCGGGCGGCGCACCTGTGCGGCGCTGGGGGTCGAGACCGGGGCGGCATTGGTGTGGAACGACAGGCAGTCATCCGACCAGGCGAGCCCGACATGGTCGAGCAGGCGGCGGGTCTGCCCTTCCTGGTCCGCGATCAGGTCCTCATAGCGCAGTTCGAGCACGCGACCTGGCAGTTCGCTGGCCCACAGGGCCATCAACCGATCGAACCGGACATAGTACGCTGCGATGTCGAGCAGATCATAGCTGTAATCGTAGTACCGCGAGCTGACCGCGAACAAGTTGCGGAAGTTGGCGAGCACGGTGTCCATCGGGTTGCGGCGCAGGCAGACGATCCGGGCACCGGGCAGCGCTTTTGCGATGAATCCGGCATATTGGAAGTTCCCCGGAAACTTGTCGGTGAAGCGCGCTTCGGGGTTGCGCCGATGGTGGCCTGCGCGCTGCAGATAATCGTGCCCGATCGCGCCCATGTCCGCGCGCGCCGCCGCTGCGATCGTCTCGGGGTCGAGCACCGTCCGGGTCCGCGTGCCGGACGCGGCCTTGACCGCGAGCGGCATCGCCTGCAGTTCGCCCGCGCTTTCGACCTCGGGGTGCGACGACACGATGCGGTCGACCAAGGTGGTGCCGGTGCGCGGCATTCCGATGATGAAGATCGGGGCCTCAGACGAGACGGAAAGGGCGGGCGCGGCGCGAACTACAGGCCAGCTGGCCTCGATCGCGTCGAACGCTGCCGCGTCCCGGGCAAAGCTGTAATCGAGCGTCCGGCGATGCTCGCCATTGGCCGCGCACAGGATGTCGAGCGCCTGATCGGGCTCGCCGACATCCTCGAGCTCCTTGGCCAGCGCATAGCCCAGCAACAGCCGGTCGCGTCCGTCGCGCACGCGCGCATGGGTCTGACCGAGCCGGGCGACATGGTTGCGCGCGGCACTCTGCTTGCGCAGGCTGGAGAGCAGGTGATGCGCGCGGGCATGGTCCGGGGCCATCGCGATCAGCGCCTCGAGCGCGGCCTCGGCCTCGTCGACCCGCCCGAGAAAGTTGAGCGTGACCGCCTGATTATAGCGATATTCGCTGTTGTCGGAGCACAGCCGCACCGCGTGGACGAAGTGGACCAGAGCCGCAGCATGGTCGCCCAGGCGAGCATAGACGCAGCCGATCGTATCACGGCTCAGCGCGTCGGAAGGCGGCGACAGCTCGGCCGCGCGCAACGTGGCTGCCGCATCGCCATCGCGGCGGACGAGGCAGAACAATTTGGCGAGCTGGGCGCGATATTCGCCCTGCGGGTCGAGTGCTACCGCGCGGACCAGATGCTGGATCCCGGCCTGGATTCGCCCGCCGCCCGATGCGGCCACCCCGAGCAGGAAATGCCCCTCGGCATCATTGGCATTGTCTGCGACCAACCCAGCTGCCATCGCATGCGCCGCCTGCAGATCGCCCAGCGCCAGCGCGTCGCGCGCGGCATCGATCCGACGGGAGCGCGTTACGATCATGCCGCTGCAGGGCCTCCGTCGGACGCAGGAGCGCCGGAAACACGGGTCGGTGGAGGCGCTGGCTCAACTGAGCGCCGCGCCTTGATCCGCTCGATCAGCGGCACGAAGGGAAACACCGTCTGCTCCCAGATCGACAGGCGCCGGCGCTCGTCCTGGCCGACCAGCACGCCTTCGCCTTCGCGATAGGTGCCGAAGATGCGGTCGAGCAGGATCAGCGAATTGCCGTAATTGCAGCGGGTCGCCTCGTAATCGGTCGAATGGTGCAGGCTGTGGTGACGGATGGTGGTGAAAAAGAACGAATACCAGATCGGCGGATCGGACTTCACATTGGCATGGGCGAAGGTCGAGATCACATTGAGCGTGTTCAGCCCGGCGAACAGCGCCGTAATGTCGAAATCGAACAACGCCAGCACGCTGAGGCTGATCAGGAACAATTCGATCGGATTGCCGACCGCGCCCTTGGCGGCATTGAGCTGGGTCAGGTGGTGGTGCGGCGCATGCGTCAGCCAGAATGGCGTCACATTGTGCATCAGCCGGTGCATCCAGTACTGGCCGAACTCCAGAATGACGATGACCATCAACACCTGCACCAGCCAGGGGACCTGCGCCATCCATTGCGTCGATAGGCCCATCGCCGCCTTGGCCGCGAGCAGCGGATCCTCGGCCAGCGTCTTGCTCAGCCAGGCGATGACCGTGGCACTCAGCACGACATAGAACAGGTCGGTGAAGAACTCCTGCCGGTTCATCCGCCAGCCCTGGTGCCGCTCATGGACGAACTCGAGCAGCAGCACGATGATCACGATCGCGGAAGACGTGACGATCAGCGTCCAGGGATAGTCGGTCACGGCCTTGGGGGCATAGGCCCAGAACAGCAGCACCATCGCGATCATCGCGGGCGGGACAAGGTTGAAAACCCGGTCTTTCAGGCTCGCAGGGGTTGATACAGATGTCGTCATCGCAGGGCTCCGCTTCGATGCGAAAGTCTGCGTTGCACCGCGTCATCAAGGCAGGGGCAAATTCCCGATGAAAGGCATAGATGCTGTCTATGCCACGCGCAGCGCGCGCACCCGGCGGAAGACCTCGTCCCAGAACAGTTGCGTTGCGGTATCGCGCGCCGGATCGGTGCGGGCGAGCAGATAGATGTCGTAGAACGGCTCGACATCGGCGTGGAGCAGAGGCCACAGCCTGCCCTTGGCGACCGCGCCCTCTGCTGCGAGCACGGGCAGGAAGCCGATGCCGACGCCCAGAGTGATCAGGCGCTGCGCTTCGTTGATGTCCTCGGCCAGGCCGCTGACCCGTGTGCCGAGCCGGTTGCGCCGTCGCAGGTTCTTGATCAGCTCGATCTCGTCGTCACCGGTCAGCACGAAGCGTTCTTCCTTGAGTTCGATCAGGCGGCTGACGCGGCGACCGTAATACGGGCTGCTGCGCGAGCAATAGAGCTGCTGCCGCTCAACCAGCAAAGGTTCGTACATCAGGCTGCCGCGCACCGAGCTGTCGTAGCTGACGCCGATCTCGACCTCGCCCTGTTCGAGCGCGTCGAGCACCTGCCGCCAGGGCGAGACGCGGATTTCGATGTGGATATCGGGGTTGCGCCGGTGAAAGCTGGCGATCGCCTCGTCGAATTCGGGCGAGACGAGGCCTGACACGATCTGGATGCGGACATAGCCTTCGACCCGCTTGGTCGCCTGGGCAATCTGGTGCGGCATCATCCGCGCCGATTCGAGCATGTCCTCGCACAGCGCCATCATCGCCTTGCCCGCCGCGGTCATCTCGACCCCGGTGGCCGTGCGGCGCAGCAGGTTGGTGCCGACATGGTCCTCGAGCCGCTTGAGCGCGGCGCTGATGCTCGGCTGCTGCCGGTTGAGCTGGCGCGCCGCCGCCCCGATACCGCCGGCGCGAACGATATCGACAAAGGTGCGCATCAGGTTCCAGTCGACCCGGCTGGCAAATTTCTTGTCGATCAGGGGTACGCGGTCGCTCATCCGGTGGTGTCTCCTGGCGCGGATCAAGCCGTATCATAGATCAGATCAATGGGATTGGAAAAGACTCTGGTTATTCGGCTATGCCTTGTCGTAGGCATGGCCCTTGGGGCGCGCGCGCTTGCATTCGGGCGAAGCCCGCGCCAGAGTCTCGGCCCATGCCCAACAATCCCGATCTGGAGACCGTGCTGCTGGGCCCGGTCCTTGCCGACCGTGACTGCGGCGCGTGCACCGCCTGCTGCACCGTGCTGACCGTCGACACCCCCGATCTCAAGAAGCCGGCAGGAACGCCATGTGAAAAGCTGACCGCGCACGGATGCAGCATCCACGCGGTGCGCCCGCCGATCTGCCGGACATGGTTCTGCGCCTGGCGAAGGGTTGCCGCTATGCCGGAGGAGGCGCGGCCGGACCGGTCGGGGCTGCTGGTTTCGGTCAACTTCGTACGCGAACCGCGCAACCCGCTGGAAGCCGTATCGCTCAATGTTCGGGCTATGAGGGACCAGGCCGGGATAGACCCCGCGCTCACCCAGAGGGTGCTGGACAGCCTGTGCGACGGGCTGGTGGCGGTATGGTACAGCGACGGATCGAGAAAGATGCTGCTCCACCCGGACAACGACGTTGCCCAGCTCGTGCTCTCGGGAAACCCCTCGCCGCCGCATCTGGAACAAGAGGTCGCAGCCTGGCGCCAACGCTATGGCGCGTTTCTGGACCAGGCGTAGCCTCTTCTGGATGGTCATGTCGCTGTGGAATAGCCACCCACGTCATTGGAGAACGTCTTTGTCGCAACGTTTCGGCTATGCCCTTCTGGGCGCATTGCTCATTCTGGCGATGCTGCGCATGCTGGGCTATCTGCTGACGTGACTGGCGATGACCTGGCGGCGCCCGGCATTTGCGCGCATGGCTCAGGGCTGCCGATCGTGATCAAGACATTGGTGCACCCGACTGGATTCGAACCAGTGGCCTCTGCCTTCGGAGGGCAGCGCTCTATCCAGCTGAGCTACGGGTGCATCTCGCCAAGGCGCAAGCCCTTAGCAAGCGATCTGCATCGCCGCCAGCCCCTTTGTGCGGCGATCATTGACCCGGCGGCCTCAGCGGCGCTATAGCTGCGATCTGCAAGCTGGCGGCCCTATCGACGGGGTCGCCTTTTCTGTTTGGCGCAGCGGCCCCCTGCGCCATGCCTGGCTTGCCGGACATGCCAACGGGGCCGATGCGAGAAGGACAAGGCCGCCATGACGATCACGCCGCTTATGCCCGTATACCCCCGGTGCGAAGTCCGCCCGGTGCGCGGCGAAGGCTGTTATCTGATCGGAGAGCGTGGCGAGCGATATCTCGACTTTGCCAGCGGCATCGCGGTCAACCTGCTGGGTCACGGCCACCCGCACCTCACCAAGGCGATCCAGAAACAGGCCGAAACGCTGGTGCATGTGTCGAACCTCTATGGCAGCCCGCAAGGCGAGCATCTGGCGCAGCGGCTGGTCGATTCGACCTTTGCCGACACCGTGTTCTTCACCAACTCGGGTGCCGAGGCGGTCGAATGCGCGATCAAGACCGCGCGCGCCTATCACCAGAGCGAGGGTGGTGACGCCAACCGCAATGTCCTGATCACGTTCAACAACGCCTTTCACGGGCGGACGATGGCGACGATCAGCGCATCGAACCAGGAAAAGATGCACAAGGGCTTTGCCCCGCTGCTGGCGGGCTTCCGGTACGTCGATTTCGATGATCTCGAAGGCGCCAAGGCGGCGATTGGCCCTGATGTCGCGGGCTTTCTGGTCGAGCCGGTGCAGGGTGAGGGCGGTGTCCGCCCGGCTTCCCCCGAGTTCATGAAGGGGCTGCGCGCGCTGTGCGACGAGCACGACTTGATGCTGGTGCTCGACGAGGTACAGTGCGGCGTCGCACGGACCGGAACGTTCTATGCCTACGAGCAATACGGGATCGAGCCCGACATCATGGCGACCGCCAAGGGCATCGGCGGCGGTTTTCCGATGGGTGCGTGCCTCGCTACCGAAAAGGCGGCGCGCGGCATGGTCGCGGGAACGCACGGATCGACCTATGGCGGCAATCCGCTGGCGATGGCGGCGGGCGAAGCGGTGCTTGATGTCGTCGACAATCCCGAGTTCCTCGAGCATGTCCGCGCGATGAGCGAACGTCTGCGCGGCGCGCTCGAGCAGCTGATCCCCAATCACGACACCATTTTCGATTCGGTGCGCGGCATGGGGCTGATGCTCGGTCTCAAGCTCAAGCCGGCGGCGGAGGCGCGCGCTTTCGTCGCGCATCTGCGTGATCATCACGGGTTGCTGACCGTGGCGGCGGGCGAGAATGTGGTGCGAATTCTTCCGCCGCTGATCATTGAGCAGGCGCATGTCGACGAGTTCATCGAACGCCTGTCCGCAGGCGCGCGGGAGTTCGCGGTGCCGGTCGCGGCTTAAGCCCAGAGCCCTCTCCCCTTCAGGGGAGAGGGTTGGGAGAGGGGGCCATGTGCAACATCGCATTCCCCTCTCCAACTTCGCCTAGGCAGCAAGCTGCCAAGGCTCCGTATCCTCTCCCCTAAAGGGGAGAGGGAGGAGACTGAATATGACCCGTCATTTCCTGAACCTGTCCGATGCCGGACACGATGCCATTGCCGCGATGCTCAACGACGCGCTCGACCGCAAGGCGGTGCGCCACGGCTGGCCGCGCGGCAAGGCCGATCCCGATGCCCCGCTGGAGGGGCACACGCTGGCGATGGTGTTCGAGAAGAACTCGACCCGCACCCGCGTCTCGTTCGACATGGCGATCCGCCAATTGGGCGGCACCAGTCTGATTCTCGACGCTTCCAGCACGCAGCTGGGCCGCGGCGAAAGCATCGCCGATACCGCGCGCGTGCTGTCGCGGATGTGCGATGCGATCATGATCCGCACCGACGATCATGCCAAGGTCGAGGCGATGGCGCAGTTCGCCAGCGTTCCGGTGATCAATGGCCTGACCGATCTGTCGCACCCGTGCCAGATCGTCGCGGACCTGCTGACCATCATCGAGCACCGCAAGGCGCTGCCCGGGCTGGTCGTCGCCTGGCTGGGCGATGGCAACAACGTGCTGCACTCGATCATCGAGGCGGCAGGGCTGATGAAGTTCACCGTCCGCATCGGCTGCCCGACCGGCTATGATCCCGATGACGGTTTCATCGCGCGGGCGCAGGCCGCGGGCGGCACGATCAGCCTGCACCGCGATGCGGCCGAGGCTGCGGCAGGCGCCGACGTGATCGTCACCGATACCTGGATCTCGATGGGGCAGGACCATGCCGATGCCAAGCTGCAGGCGATGCTGCCGTTTCAGGTGAACGACGCGCTGATGGCGCTGGCCAAGCCCGATGCGCTTTTCCTGCACTGCCTGCCCGCGCACCGCGAGGAAGAGGTGACGAGCAGCGTCATCGATGGCCCGCAATCGGTGGTGTGGGACGAGGCCGAGAACCGGCTGCACGCACAGAAATCGGTGCTGCGCTGGGTCTTCCATCAGATCTGAAACAAAAAAGCCCCGGGGCATCGCGCTCCGGGGCTTCTTGTATGGTGATGGCTTGGGCCGATCAGCTGGTAATCAGGTCGCTATGCTTTTCGGTGAGCGCGAAGGCCTTTTCGTACCAGTCGGAGCCGGGATAATTGGCGCCGAGTACGGCGGCGGACCGCTTGGCTTCCTGCGGGATGCCCAGCGCCAGATAGCATTCGGTCAGCCGATAGAGCGCTTCGGCGGTGTGGCTGGTGGTCTGGTATTTGTCGACGACCTCGCGGAACCGCAATGTCGCCGCCAGCCAGTTGGAGCTGCGCTGGTAATAGCGGCCGATTTCCATTTCCTTGCCGGCAAGGTGATCGTTGACCAGATCGACCTTGAGCCGCGCATCGGAGGCATAGCGGGTGTTGGGGTAGCGGCGCATCACTTCGCCCAAAGATGCCAGCGCCTGCTGGGTAATCTTCTGGTCGCGGGTGACATCGCTGATCTGCTCGTAATAATTGAGCGAAATCAGGTAATAAGCGTAGGACGCGTCCTTGTTGCCGGGATGGATCGCGAGGAAGCGTTGCGCCGACTGGATCGACTTGTTGTGATCCTTGGCAAGATAGTAACTGAACGCGCTCATCAGCTGCGCGCGGCGCGCCCAGGGCGAATAGGGATGCTGCCGCTCGACCTCGTCGAACAGCTCGGCGGCGATCTTGTTCTGGCCGCGATCGAGCCGGTCCTTCGCCGCCATATACAGAGTGCTGACATCGCGTGCGATGTAGTTGGTGTTGACCTTGTTCTTGCCGCTCGCGCAGCCGGAAAGCAGAGCCAGCGCGCCCGCGCTTGCCAGAGCCAGTTTGATCGCCTTGTTCATGGCCGCAACCCTTATCGGCTAAGCACCCCTGCGCCAAGCGCAAATCAAGCGGTGCGGCGAGGATTCGCCTTGTCGCCCGATCGCTAGATTTTGCAGCCTGTATCGCCCATGAACCGGCCCGAAAACCCGCGGTGGATCAGAAGCTGCCATTGACATCGAGCGACACGACCGGCCCGAAGAAACGGTCCCGATCCTCGACGAAGGCCACTGGTCCATCGCGCCTGCCAACATAGAAGGTCCGCCGGAAGGCCTCGTTGGTGCCGATTATGTTGGACAGCCCCAGCCGGACGGTCAGCCCGCCGACATTCTTGTTCTCGACATAGATGCCCAGATCGCCGCCAGTGATCGGGAACTCGGCCAGTTGGCTCAGCCGAACCTCGTCCGCCTGGCTGAAATCGAAATAATTGCCGCCCACCGCCCAGTTGCCGCCGGGAATGTCATAGCGCAGCTCGGCGCTGAACTCATGGATGGTGTCCCCCGATATCCGGCGGCGGATGCCGGTCAGCGGGTCGGGCAGGCTGCTCTTGCGGTAGGTGTAGTCGATGTCGAAGCGCACCCCGGTCCAGCCGATGACATCCATCTTGAAGGTGCTGTCGAGGGACGCACCCCAGATCGTGGCGCTTTCGATGTTGCCCGGTGCCTCGCCGGTCAGCCCGATCGGCACCTGATCGACGATATCCTCGACGAAGTTGACGAACGCCTTGGCATTGATCGACCCCAGAGCGCCCAGGTTCTGCGTTGCCTGGAAATCGATATTCCAGCTTTGCTGCGGCACCAGATCGGGGTTGCCGCTGTTCTGGTTCTCCGCGCCCAGATCGGCCGAGGCGACGAAATCGAAGAAGTTGAGCTGGCCGACATCGCGCTGCAGTCTGAGGCTGAGGTCGAGCCGCGGCGTCGCCTTCCAGGCCAGCGCAACAAAACCCTTGGGGCGGATGAAGCTGCGCGTCAGCCCGCCGGCACCGCTCTGCATGATCTGAGAATACTCACCGCCCAGTGAGGTCTGCAGCGTCAGCGTCGAGGACAGGGGTCGGCCGTAGCTCAGGCCGATCTCGGCGCGCTTTTCCTCGACCACCGCGTCCGATCCGGGCAGCGGCACAGGCACGAAGACGCCGACGGTGTCGAGCAGCGCGAGATCGGCGCGGGTGTCGAGCCTGTTGATCGCGCCTTCCAGGCTGAACTGCCAGTCGGCCTCGCCCGCCTTCCAGCCATATTCGGCGCGCGCGATGGTTTCGGTCTCGTCGATCACCGTCGCGAGGCTGTTGCCTTCGCGCGGACGGCCGTCCTCGAAGTCGAGGAAGATGCGGGTGAAAAACGGGCTGTGTTCGAACCGGCGCAGGCCGATCAGCTTCAAATTGCCACCCCACAGAGGAAACAGATAGTCGCCGCCGACCTCGTAATTATATTCCTTCTCGGTCTCGAGGTAGTCGCGGTCACGCACCACCTCGCCATCCGAATCCTCGGTGATGCGCGTCCACGGGCGTTCGAACGAGAGATTGAGGTTGCCGATCTGGCCGTTGTCGCCGGTGTATTTGAGCCCCGCCGCGATACGCGGCTGGTCACCGTTGACGTAGAGCTCTTCATAGCGGCGGTCGGTTACGATCCCGTTGGCGTCGACCACCCGCTCCGTCCCCGCATTGCCGTTGCGAAAGCTGTCGTTGGAGAGGCTGAGGGTATAGGCGATCTTCCCCGCCTTGCCACTGATCGACACTTCGCCATCCAGAAATTGGGGGTCGGTCCTGCGGAAGCGGACGCGCGGGCTCCAGCGGAACTGGCCGGTCAGGGAATCGACCTTGCTGACGATGTTGACCACCTGGCCGGACAGGCCCGGCAGGTTCAATGTCGCGCCGTCGATCAGTTCGATGCGGATGACGTTGCTGGCGCCGATCCGGCCCAGTTCGGACACGACGTCGTTGCTCTTGCCCGAAAAGCGCTCGCCGTTGATCAGCACGTTGCTGCCGGCCTGGCCCAGCCCGCGGCGGTCCTCGCCCTGGTCGATCGCAAAGCCGGGGATCTGCCGCACCATGTCGAGCGCGGTGCGCGGAGCGAACCGCTCGAAATCGGACGGGCTGAAGCTGCGCAGCGGCGTGGTCGCCGAAACGGGCGCTGCCGATGACGGCGCAGGCGGTGCCTCCTGGGCCAGGGCGCCGACGGGCAGGCTGGCCAGCCCCAAGGCAGCAGATGTCAGCAGTCGGCGTGTCACGCGGCGTTCCCCTCTTCGCCGGATGCGCTTCACCCCCCTGAGGCCAACCATCTACATCCGTAGTCGTCCTGTGGGCAAGGACGGTTCCGTTGCCGTGTGACCTTCGACCGGTGAACGTCGCGCTTCGACCAAATGCAATGGTACAAGGCAGGCGCGCAAGCCCGTTTACCGCCGGACAGATGGCGGTTAAGACCATCCTATTGGCCTGTGACCCGGGGGAGGGATGCGACATGGATCCGCATGACATTATCGAACATCGCCCGATCGAGAACCGGCCCGGGATACGGCGCATGGAGGGCCTGCCGCGGATAGAGTTCCGCTCCTCGACATTCGCATGGCTGTTCCAGTCGGGGACGGGCTGGATCATTCTGGCGCTGAGCGCCGCGGTGATGGCAGGCGGGGCCTATGCTGGTTACTGGTGGCAGACGCTGACGGTGCTGGCGGTGGTGCTGGGCGCCTATATTGCGTGGACACATCTGGAAAACCGCACCAGCCTGTTCTGGATCGACGACCAGAGGCTGTTCATGCGCCGCGGCATATTGATGCGCAGCGAAGAAGAGATCGAGCTCTATCGGATCAAGGACGTAAAAGTGTCCTTCTCGGTGATCCAGCAGATGTTCAACGCAGGCACGGTGCAAATCACGTCGTCGGATGCCAGCGGCTCGCTCAAGCCCGTGGCGCCCACCGGGCGGACATCGATCATCGTCACCCATGTGCGCCACGCCCGCGCCATCCGCGCCGAACTGCGCGACCGGGTCGAGGCGATCCGCCAGAAGCGCGGCGTGCGCGAATTCGATCTCGGCTGACAAGGAAATATCATGACATTGAAGACGTTCGGGTTTGCCGCGGCCACCGCCCTGCTGGCCTTCGCCACGCCCGCTTTCGCCAAGCTGTCTCCGCAGGAAGCCAAGATGGTCGAGGCGGTCGACACCGGCCATGACCGCTGGATCGGCGTGCTCGAGACGATCACGCGGCAGAACAGCGGCAGCCGCAACATCGCCGGGGTGAAAAAGGTCGGCGAGATGGTGACGCCCGAGCTCGAGAAATTGGGCTTCAAGGTCGAATGGGTCGACCAGAGCGCGGCCAAGCGTTCGGGCCATCTGATCGCGACGCGCACCGGACGTCCGGGCAGCACCAAGATGCTGCTGATCGGCCATCTCGACACCGTGTTCGAACCCGATTCGCCGTTCCAGGATGTCCGCCGCATCAACGAGACCACGCTCGAAGGCCCGGGGATCGAGGACAACAAGGGCGGTGTCGTGACGATGTTCGCCGCGCTGGAAGCGATGCAGGCAGCGGGCACGTTGTCGGCGGCGACGATCACCATTGTGCTGACCGGTGATGAGGAAGATGCTGGCGACCCGATCGACGTGGCGCGTGCTGACCTGATCAAATGGGGCCAATGGGCAGATGTCGCGCTCGATTTCGAGGGATTGAGCCAGGTCGACGGCAAGGACATGGGCTCGATCGCGCGGCGCTCGTCGTACAGCTGGCAGGTCAACGCCACCGGCAAGGAAGGCCATAGCTCGGGGATCTTTTCGGCCAGTGCCGGCCATGGCGCGATCTACGAGCTCGCCCGCATCATCGACCAGTTCCGTCGCGAGCTGCCCGAGGACAAACTGACCTTCAACGTCGGGCTGATCGCGGGCGGATCGATCGCCCAGCTCGATGCCGATTTGGTGCGCGCGCAGGCGGCGGGCAAGACCAACATCATCCCCGCGCTCGCAGTGGCGCGCGGCGACTTCCGCACGCTGAGCGATGAACAGTCCGAGCGGGTCAAGGTCAAGATGCAGGCGATTGTCGCCCAGCATCTTCCCGGCACCGGCGCCGAGATCGTGTTCGAACAGGGCTATCCGCCGATGGCCCCGACCGAAGGCAACCGCGGCCTTCTGCGCCGCCTCAACGTCGTGAACGCCGATCTGGGCCTCGAGCAGATGGCCGAACTCGACCCCCTGAAGCGCGGCGCGGGCGATATCTCGTTCGTCGCGCGCTATGTCGACGGGCTGGTCGGCATGGGCCCCGCCGGCGACGGCGCACACGCTCCCGGCGAGACGGTCGATCTGCCGAGCATCAAGCGCCAGGCGAAGCGGGCGGCGATTTTGATGAGCCGGTTGGCGATGGAGAAAAGGTGAGGGGTGGTTTTGGCGATCGGATTGATTGATCCTGGAGCGGTTTCGTGACCCTCCTTCAATCGTCACCCCGGACCTGATCCGGGGCCTAGTGCGTCCTGTGTGCCGCTGTGCCGACAATACTGGGTCCCGGATCAAGTCCGGGATGACGGCAAAAATGGCAGCGGCAAGTCCACCCACCCCGCTCAGCCTGAGCCTGTCGAAGGCCCCGCTATATGGCCGGCGTGGGCGCGGGTCCTTCGACGTCGCGGGCTACGCCCGCGGCTCAGGATGAGCGGAGGTGGTTAGGGATGCCGTATTGCCGCTTGCCTGCGAAGGCAGGCATCCATCTCCTGCCCATGCCTCCGGATGCGGCGGTCGGGAGATGGGCCCCTGCCTTCGCAGGGGATCGGTTAGGTGGCAGGGAGGGGTTCTGTTGGGCGAAAGCTCTTCGCGGCTTCGCGGGCTTCGCGTGAACCCAATTTGCGCAAGCGAAGACGCGAAGGCGCGAAGGGATTTAGCGGGTGAGTGTGCCACCAAAGCCGGAACGCTCCGTTCAAATTTTTTCCGTCACCCCCGCGAAGGCGGGGGTCCCGCTTGTGCGTAGCCGTGGCGCAGAAGCGGGATTCCCGCGTTCGCGGGAATGACGGGAATGACGGGAGTGGCGCTGAGGGAATAGTGGAAACCGGACACCCCGATTGCTAGCGGGCAACGAACGGGTAGGGCATCCGGCTTCCGAGACAGGGTTAATATGCACCACAGCGATTCGCTGTGACGCAGTTCACACCCGATACATTCGCCGCGCCATAGTCCGGGCGCGGTTTTCTTCGACCAACCGTTAGGAGCGCCGCATGGCCAAGGACCGCAGCCCGGGATTCAAGCTGGGCATGACCGTGCTGATCGGCGCGCTGCTCGCGATCCCGTTGTTCATGGTCTACGCGCTTGTCTGGGACCGGCAGAGCCAGTCCGAAACCGCACGCGCCAGCGTGGCCGAGGGCTGGGGCGGGCCGCAGATGCTTGCAGGCCCGGTGATGGTCATCCCCTATCGCCAGCAATCGGTCGAGACCGTCACCGAAAACGGCAAGGCGACGACGCGGGCGGTGACGATCGACCGCGAGCTGTTCCTCGCCCCGGTGAAGAACACCGCCAAGGTCGATGTCAGCCCGGAACGCCGCACCAAGTCGATCTACGAAACCGTGGTCTACGAGGCACGGGTCAATGGCACCGCGCGGTTTGCACTGCCCGCCGATCTGGCGCGCTTCGGCGTCAGACCCGAACAGCTGCTGCTCGACCGCGCCGAAATCCGCGTCGGCATCTCGGATGCACGCGGGCTGCTCGCGGACAACGGCATCAGCGTCGGTGGCACCGCGCTGCCGTTGCGTCCCGGCAAGGGGCTGGGCGCGACCAACGGATCGGGGTTCTTCGCCTTTGCCGACTGGTCCGCCGGAAGCGCCGCGCCGCTCGATGTCGCCTATCGCTTCGGGGTGCGCGGCAATGGCCAGCTGACCCTGATCCCGGACGCAGAGTCGACCGACTGGACGATCTCCTCGCAATGGCCGCACCCCAGCTTCGGCGGCCAGTTTCTGCCTAATAGCCGCTCCGTGACCGACAAAGGCTTCACCGCGCGCTATACGATCAGCAACCTGGCCTTGGGGCGCGCGATCGTGCAGCTGCCGCAGCCGGGCGAGCAGGTCGGCCAGGGCGCGCAAAGCGCGCAGATCGACCTGATCGAGCCAGTGAACCTCTACAGCCAGGTCGACCGCGCGGTGAAATACGGCTTCCTGTTCATCGGCTTCACCTTCCTCGCCTTCCTGATGTTCGACATCATCGCGGGCGCGCGGGTTGCGGCGGCGGAATATCTGCTCACCGGCGCGGGGCTGATCCTGTTCTTCGTGCTGCTGCTCGCCTTTGCCGAAATCATCGGCTTCACGCTGGCCTATCTGGCGGCTTCGGGTGCAATCGTCGGGCTGATCAGCGCCTATAGCGCCGCAGTGCTCGGCAGTGTGAAACGCGCAGGGTTCATCGCCGGGCTGCTGCTGGGCCTCTATGCCTTGCTCTACGTCCTGCTCAATCTCGAGGCCTATTCGCTGATCATCGGATCGCTGCTGCTGTTCGTGGCGCTGGCGGCGGTGATGTACGTGACGCGCAAGGTCGACTGGTCGGGGCTGGGCAAGCGCGACGAGGTAGCAGAGGGCTTGCCGCAAGCGTAAAGCCGTCCATAGTGCATCCAAACCATAAGACGAGGATGCACCAATGGATTTCACGCTGCCGGCGGAGCTGACCGCCTATCTCGCCGAGCTCGACGCGTTCATCGAGGCCGAGATCAAACCGCTCGAACAGGCGGACGACAACATTCGCTTCTTCGACCATCGCCGCGAATGGGCGCGGACCGATTTCGAAGCCGGAGGGCTCCCGAGGCACGACTGGGAAGAGCTGCTCCGCGAGGCGCAGCGCCGCGCCGATGCCGCCGGGCACTGGCGCTTCTCGGCGCCGAAGAAATACGGCGGCAAGGACGGCTCGAACCTGTGGATGGCAGTGATCCGCGAGCATTTCGCCGCCAAGGGCCTGGGGCTGCACAACGACCTGCAGAACGAGCATTCGATCGTCGGCAACTTCCCGTTCGTCGCGATGTTCGAGGAATTCGGCACCGAGGAACAGAAGCGCGAATTCATCCTCGGCGGGTTCGAGCGCACCCGGATCACCGCCTTTGGCCTGACCGAACCCGATCACGGATCGGACGCGACGCATATGGAAACCCGCGCCGTCCGCGAAACCCGTGATGGCGTTTCCGGCTGGCGGATCGATGGCGAGAAGATGTGGATCACTGGCATGCACGTCGCGACGCACTGCGCTTTGTTCGTGCGCACCAGCGGCGCGGATGGCGACGCGAAGGGCATCACCTGCCTGCTGGTGCCGACCGAGACCCCGGGCCTGAAAATCGAGGAGTACCTCTGGACTTTCAACATGCCTACCGATCACCCGCGATTGTCGTTCACCAACGTCTGGGTACCCGAAACCGCGATGCTGGGCGAGGAGGGGCGCGGGCTGGCGCTGGCGCAAAGCTTCGTCCACCAGAACCGCATCCGTCAGGCCGCATCGTCGTTGGGGGCGGCGGTGTTCTGCATCGAGGAAAGCGTGAAGTATGCGCGCAAACGCAAGCCGTTCGGCAAGGCATTGAGCGAGAACCAGGGTATCCAGTTTCCATTGGTGGAACTAGCGACGCAGGCCGAAATGCTGCGCTGGCTGATCTACAAGACCGCCTGGGACATGGACCGGCTCCCTCATAAAGCGATCGAGCGCGAGATGTCGGACAAGGTCAGCATGTGCAACTACTGGGCGAACCGATTGTGCTGCGAAGCCGCCGACCGCGCGATGCAGGTGCACGGCGGCATCGGCTATTCGCGCCATACCCCGTTCGAACACATTTACCGCCACCACCGCCGCTACCGGATCACCGAGGGGTCCGAGGAGATCCAGATGCGCAAGGTGGGGGCGTATCTGTTCGGGTATCTGGGGCCGAGGAAGGGTTCGTTCGAGCAATAGTTTTAAATCCTCCCCGAGCTTGCCTCGGGGAGGGGGACCGCCGACCGCAGGTCGGTGGTGGAGGGGCGGCGATATAGTGATCTCGATTCAGCGGCGTGCCATCCCGCTGCCCCTCCACCGCTTCGCGGTCCCCCTCCCCGTGCCGGGGAGGATTGAAATTCGATAACCGTCAACTTTGCCTGACACTCCTGCTTGTCGCGGCAAACCAATCTGTTAGACCATAGCCATGCCCTTTCCCTTTTCGGCCATCGTCGGCCAGGACGAAATGAAACGTGCTCTGCTGATTTCTGCGGTTGATCCGCGGATTGGCGGGGTGATGGTGTTTGGCGATCGCGGCACCGGCAAGTCCACCGCCGCGCGCGCGTTGTCGGCGCTGCTGCCGCCGATGCTGGCGATTGCCGGGTGCCGATACAATTGCGCGCCCGAGGAAGCTGATCGCTGCCCGGACAAATGCGCCGAAAAGCGCGGCGCCAAGACCGCCAAGGTCCCTGTGCCCTTCGTCGATCTGCCGCTGGGCGCGACCGAGGACCGCGTGCTCGGCGCGCTCGATCTGGAACGCGCATTGGGGCGCGGCGAAAAGGCGTTCGAGCCCGGGCTGCTCGCCAAGGCGCACCGCGGCTATCTGTATATCGACGAGATCAACCTGCTCGAGGATCACTTGGTCGACCTGCTGCTTGATGTCGCGGCGTCGGGAGAAAATCTCGTGGAGCGCGAAGGGCTGTCGGTGCGGCATCCCGCTCGCTTCGTGCTGATCGGCAGCGGCAACCCCGAGGAAGGCGAACTGCGCCCGCAACTGCTCGACCGGTTCGGGCTGTCGGTCGAAGTCAAGACGCCGCAGGATATCGAACAGCGGATCGAGATCATGCGCCGCTGCGATGCGCTCGAGCGCAATGGCGCAGCCTTTGCCGCCGACTGGGCCGAGGCGGATGCCAAGATCGTCAAGCGCCTCGCCAAGGGCAAGAAGGCGTTGCCGGGCGTGGCGATGCCCGAGAGCACGCTGACCGATGCCGCAACCCTGTGCATGGCGGTTGGCGCCGATGGCTTGCGCGGCGAACTTACCCTGATGCGCGCGGCGCGCGCCTTTGCCGCACTGGAAGGCGCGAAATCGGCCGAGCGCAAGCATCTGCGCGCGGTTGCGCCGATGGCGCTGCGTCACCGTCTGCGCCGCGACGTGCTCGACGAGACCGGATCGACCGTGCGCATCGATCGCGCGCTGGCCGAGCTTTTCGGATGAGCGATGCGCTGCTGGCGGCGGAACTGCTGGCAGCCGCGCCCGCCCGGCTGGGCGGCATCTGGTTGCGCGGGCAGGGGGCCGAGCGCGATGCGGTACTGGCTTTTCTGACCGAGGAATTTTCCGATCGCCCGCTGCGCCGCCTGCCGGTGCATATTGACGAGGAACGGCTTTGCGGCGGCATCGATGTCGCCTCGAGCCTGTCTGCCGGGCGCCGCATCGAACAGGCGGGATTGCTGCAGGAGGTCGCAGGCGGGCTGCTTGTGGTGCCGATGGCCGAGCGGTTGAGCGGCATGGTCGCAGGCCGCATTGCGCAGGCGATGGATGCAGGCGCGGGCTTTGCTTTGGTGCTGATCGACGATGGCGGCGAGGAGGAGGTGCCGCCGGTCTCGCTGACCGAGCGGATGGCGTTCTGGTGTGATTTCGAGGGGGATCGCGAAAAGGCCCCCAGCCCCCCCCCTTCCGTGTTCCCGAGCGAAGTCGAGGGACCCCGCGCGAACGGTAGCGCGCACGTCCCTCGACTTCGCTCGGGACAGGCGGAGGTGGGTAGTGCAGTCGGGATGGAGGACCGCCAGACCCTCGCCAACATCACTCTCGCGCTCGGCATCGATTCCGCGCGCGCGATGCTGTTCGCGCAGTCCGCGCTGTCGCTCTCCGCACAGATCGATGAGCGCGACACCGTCACCGATGACGACATCCAGTTTGTCGCGCGCACTGTCCTTGGCCCGCGCGCCACGCGCATTCCGCAACAGGCGGAGGATCAGCCACCCCCGCCACCCGAAGGGGAGGACGAACCCCCGCCGGGCGACAGCGACGGCGATCAAGAACCGCACGACCCCGACCAGCTCGACGACCTGATCCTCGCCGCGGTGCTCGCCTCGATCCCCAAGGATGTGCTCGCGCGGATCGGCGAGGGGCGCCCGGCGCGTCGCTCCACCGGCGCGGGCGGGGCAGGGCGCAAGCGTGCCTCGCAGCTGCGCGGTCGGCCGTTGGGCGCGCGGCCCGGGCTACCGCGCGGCGGTGCACGGCTGGCACTGATCGACACGCTGCGCGCTGCGGTCCCCTGGCAGGAGATCCGCCGCCAGCAGGAGGGCATGGACGCCCCCAAGCGGCTGCGCATTCGCAAGGGGGATCTGCGCATCCACAGGTTCGAGGACCGTGCCGAGGCGCTGACGATCTTTGCTGTCGATGCCTCGGGATCGTCGGCGCTGGCGCGACTGGCCGAGGCCAAGGGCGCGGTGGAGCTGATGCTGGCGCAAAGCTACGTCAAACGCGCACAGGTCGCGCTGATCGCGTTTCGCGGCACCAGCGCCGATCTGCTGCTGCCTCCGACGCGCTCGCTCACCCGCGCCAAGAAGGTGCTGGGCGAGCTGCCTGGGGGTGGCGGAACGCCGCTCGCCTTGGGGCTGTCGGCAGCGTCCGAACTCGCCGAGACCCAGGCTGCGCGCGGGCGTACCCCGTTCGTCGCGGTGCTCACCGACGGCAAGGGCAACATCGACAAGAACGGCCAGCCCGGCCGCGCGCAGGCGGGCGAGGATGCGCTGGCAGCAGCGCGCCGGTTTGCCCAGTCGGGGACGCAAGCCGTCGTGATCGATATCTCCGCGCGGCCGCAGCCCGAGGCCGCAGCGATTGCAGCGGCGATGCGTGCGCGCTATCTGGCACTGCCGCGTGCGGACGCGCGCGGGGTCGAGCGCGCGGTCTCCGCACTGCAATTCGGGAAAAATGCATGAGTTCTGTACGCTGGGAGGTTGACGGGCACGACTGGCCCAACCGCGAGCACAGCCGCTTTGTGCGCGTTGGAATGCTCGACTGGCACGTTCAGGTCGCCGGGCCACAAGGCGGCGGCGCGCCGGTCTTGCTGCTGATCCACGGCACGGGGGCAGCGACTCACAGCTGGCGCGACGTGCTGCCCTTGCTGGCCCAGCATTATACCGTGATCGCGCCCGATATGCCGGGCCACGGCTTCACCCGGGGCCGGATTTCGGGCGGGCAAAGCCTGCCGGGGATGGCGACAGTGCTGGCTGAACTGCTGGGCAAACTGGGTCTGGGCGCGCCGGATGTGATCGTCGGCCATTCGGCAGGCGCGGCCATCGGCGTGCGGCTGGCGATCGGGCTGGGAATCGATGCGCCGATCATCGGTCTCAATCCTGCCCTTCTGCCGTTTCCGGGTCTCGCCGCGCGGCTGTTCCCGGCGATGGCGCGCGCGTTGTTCGTCAACCCGTTCACCGCGATGATCTTCGCCCAGATCGCCAGCAGCGAGAACGAAGTGGCGCGGTTCCTCAAGAAATCCACCGGCTCGCGGATCGATGCGCGCGGTGTCGCGCTCTACCACCGGCTGTTCCGCACGTCGGACCATTGCGCCGGCGCGATCGGCATGATGGCCAACTGGGATCTGGAGACGCTGGCGAGCGAACTGCCCAGCGTCGCGGCGCGCTCGCTGCTGGTGCACGGCGCGCTCGACAGCGCGATCCCGCTCGATTCGATCGAGCGGGCGGCCAGGCTGATGCCGCATGCGGTGACCTTGAACCTGCCGGATCTGGGGCATCTGGCGCATGAGGAGGCACCCGAGCAGATCGTCGCGCTGATCCGCGAATTTGCCGAACAGATACCGGCCGTGGCAGCCTGATCGCGATGACGGGCTGGAGGCAGAGCTGGGTTGGCTGGCGCAACGGAATCATCTCGAGCCCGGCGTTCCAGTCCTGGGCGTCGCGCTTCGTGCTGACCCGCCCGGTCTCGCGTGTCCGCGCGCGGAGGCTGTTCGATATCATCGCCGGGTTCACCTATTCGCAGACCCTGTTCGCCTGTGTCGAAAGCGGCATTATCGGGCGGCTGGAGCAGGGGGCTGCGCGGTCGGCGGAACTGGGCGCACTGGCCCGGCTCGGCGACGATGCGACGCGCCGGCTGTTGCGCGCCGCCGCAGCTCTGGGGCTGATCGAAAGCGTCGGGGACGATCTGTGGATGCTGGGCGAGCAGGGCGTGGCGTTGGTCGGCAATCCGGGCGCGATCGCGATGATCCGCCATCATCACCTGCTCTATGCCGATCTCGCCGACCCGCTGTCGCTGTTGCGCGGCGAACGCACCGCGCCCGGGGCGCTCGCAGGATACTGGCCTTATGCGCTGGGCGATGGCAGCGAAGGCGAGGATCAGGCGGCGGTGTCGCCCTATTCGCAGCTGATGGCCGCCTCGCAGCCGATGGTCGCCGAACAGGTGGTGCACGCCTGGCGGTTCGATCGGCACAGGCGGATGCTCGATGTCGGCGGCGGCGCGGGCGCATTCATCGCGGCGGTGGCGAAGGTCGCGCCGCAACTGGATTTCGGGCTGTTCGATCTGCCCGCGGTCACCGCCATCGGCGCGCGGCAACTGGGTGAGCAGGGGGTCCGGGTCGCTCCGCATCCCGGCGATTTCCGCAACGATCCGATCCCGCAGGGCTATGACCTGATCACGCTGATTCGCATCCTGCACGATCATGACGACGCGCTGGCGCAGGCGCTGCTGGTCAAGGTCCGCGCCGCGCTCGCACCCGGCGATACGCTGCTGATTGCCGAACCGATGGCTGGAACCAGCGGCGCCGAGGCGATGGCGGATGCCTATTTCGGCTTCTATCTGCTCGCGATGGGCTCGGGCCGCGCGCGCACGCCGCAGGAAATCGGCACAATGCTGACCAAGGCCGGCTTTGCTTCCTGGGCCCGGCGCCCGACCGGGCTGCCGATCGTCACCCAGGTGATCGCTGCCACCGCGTAGGGGCACAGACCAACCTCAACTGATCATCGTTCAGGCCGTATGACTAGCGGTGGACATACCCGCCGCTCTGCGCGAAAAGAGGCCTTGACCGAAGTTCGCCGCAGGAGGGGTTGTGACCGAGTTTGATCGCCGGGTGTTTCTGGCAGGCGCCGGGGCCGCGTTGCTGGGCGCAACCAGCAGGGATACGCCCGGTCAGGTGACCTTGCCGTTCGGCAACGGCACCCGATCGATGGTGCAAATGCCGGGCAAGCGTCCGATGATCCTGCTGACCACGCGCCCGCCCCAGCTTGAAACGCCGTTCGCCGTGTTCGACGAGGGGCTGATCACGCCCAATGACGCGTTCTTCGTGCGCTATCACCTGTCTGGCCTGCCGTCCGAGATCGACCCGCGCACCTTCCGGCTCAGGATCGGCGGGCATGTCAATGCGCCGCTGTCGCTGTCGCTCGACAGCCTGAAACGCGATTTTCCGGTCAGCGAGATCGTCGCGGTCAACCAATGCTCGGGCAACAGCCGGGGCTTTTTCGATCCGCGTGTCGGCGGCGGGCAACTGGGCAACGGCGCGATGGGCAATGCCCGCTGGCGCGGGGTCGCGCTCAAGCATCTGCTCGCCAAGGCGGGCCTGCGCGAAGGTGCGCGGCAGGTGACCTTCAACGGGCTCGACAACCCACCGACCGACGGCATTCCCGATTTCGTCAAGGCGCTCGACGTCGATCACGCCACCGATGGCGAGGTGATGGTCGCCTTCGCGATGAACGGCGAGGACCTGCCGTTTCTCAACGGCTATCCCTTGCGGCTGGTGGTGCCTGGGCATTTCGGCACCTATTGGGTGAAGCATCTCGACGAGATCAATGTCGTCGACGCGGACTTCGACGGTTACTGGATGAAGACCGCCTATCGCATCCCCGACAATGACTGCGCCTGTGTCGAACCGGGCACCAAGCCCGAGAAGACCGTGCCGATCGGTCGCTTCAACGTCCGCTCGTTCGTCACCAGCCACGCCGATGGCGCGCAGGTTCCGGCCGCGCGCACGACCGAACTGCGCGGCATTGCGTTCAGCGGCGGCGATGCGGTGAAGCAGGTCCTGGTGTCCACCGATGACGGCCGCGCCTGGCAGGCGGCACGGCTCGGCGAGGATGCCGGACGCTATTCCTTCCGCGAGTGGCGGTTGGGCGTGACGCTGGCCAGGGGGCGCCATGCGATCAGGGTGCGTGCGACCACAGCAGGCGGCGAGACGCAGCCGCTGGAGGCGGTGTGGCAGCCTGCGGGCTATATGCGCAATGTGGTTGAGACGGTTCGCGTGGAGGCGGTGTGATGGGATCGGGACAGCAGACATTTGTAACCGCGTTCATCGTGGTGTCGGCACTGGCGGTGCTCGCGGTGTTTCCGGGCGTCCATGGCGAGGATCGTGTCGTTCCGCCGTCCTCGCTGGCGCCGGTGTCGTTCGTGATGCCCGAAGAGACGACGCCGCCCGAGCTGGCGGACGAGGGCGCCGAGCTGGTGGTCTCGACCTGCTCGGCCTGTCATTCGCTCGAGTACATCACCACCCAGCCGCGCGGCATGGGCGAGAAATTCTGGCACGATTCGGTCGGCAAGATGGTCAAGGTCTATGGCGCACCGATCGAACCGGCGGATGCCCAGGCGATCAGCGATATCCTCGCCGACCGCTTTGGTTAGGTCCCTTGTCTTGCCGGATTTCCGAGCCGTGAAATGGTTGATCTCACTGGAAACCCCTAGGTAATCAGCATCACCGCGCCGAACGAGGCGATCAGGCTGACGATCGTCGCGATCGCCACCGGGATCGCCGGGCGGATGCCGGTTTCGAGCAACAGGTCGAGCCGGCTGCGCATGGCGGTGGCGATCACAGCGATCAGCAGCAGGCCCTTGGACACGCTCAGCGCGAAGTCGCGCGCGGGCGCCGGGATGTCGACCAGCGAATTCAGCAGCACAACGCAGAAGAAGGCGACGATGAACCACGGCAGCGCCAGCCGTTTCCAGAGCGGACCGCCCTCGGCTTGGTCTGCACCACCGATTAGTAGTCCGACGATGATCACCACCGGTGCCAGCATCGCGACGCGCGACAGCTTGACGATCGCGGCATAACTGCCCGCATCTTCGGAGAACGCATAGCCGCCGCCGATGGCTTGCGCGACATCGTGGATCGACGCGCCGATCAGAAAGCCCGCCTGCTCGTCGGTGAGGTTGAGATAGCCCGCAAGGATCGGGTAGAGCGACATCGCCAGCGCGCTGGCCAGCGAGACGACCACCAGGGTGATCGCGAACTGCGACTGGCTGACCCGTTCACGCCCGATGATGCCATAAAGCGCCATCGCCGCGCTCGCGCCGCAGATCGCGGTCGCGCCGCCGGCCAATATGCCGGTGTACACCGATTGGCCGACCAACCGCGCGCCGAGTATTCCGGCGAGGAAGGTGAGCGTCATGATCCCCGCCAGCGCCGCGAACGGCTCGACGCCCAGCGAGCCGATCTGGCTGAAGGTCACCTGCAGCCCGAGCAGCACCACGCCGAAGCGCAGACAGGTGCGCGAGGCGAAGTCGAGCCCCATATGGCTGCGCGGATCGCGCGCGACAAAGCTCATCGACAGCCCGATCAGCAGGCCCAGCAGGATGATCGGGAACATGTAATGTTCGGACAGCCACGCCGCCGCAGCCGCGGCGATGGCGCAGATCACCAGCCCCTGGAACACCGTATCGCGCGGCTTGGCGGGCTCTGACGGAGTTTCCGTCGCGTTTTTGGGGTTGGCCTCGGCCAGATACATCTCGCCGAAGAGGTCGCCGGCTGCGGGAAGCGAATCCCAGTCAATCTCCTGCCGTTTCACGCGTGGCTCTCCCTGACCTGACCACAAAGTATGTCTCTCGGTGTCATATAACGCTTTTCTTACGCACGCGAGCGGCTATCGTGCAAGCGAGAAGCGCTGCATAAGAGCGCGGAAGCGGGAGGAATGCGCAATGAACGAGGCCCAGAAACAAACCGCGCAACAGGGTGTGGCGCGCGGTGCTGCAGTGGCGCTGGTCGCATTGCTGTTCCTGGGCAACGCGCTCAATTATGTCGATCGGCAGGTGCTGGCGCTGTTGAAACCCACGCTGGAGGCCGAATTCGGCTGGTCGGACGCGGATTATGCGCATCTCGGTTCCTCCTTCCAGATTGCCGCGGCAGGCACCTTGCTCTTCGTCGGCTGGTTCGTCGATCGGCTGGGCGTGCGCGTCGCCTATTCGATCGCGGTCGTCGTGTGGAGCGCCGCCGGAATGGCGCATGCGCTGGCGCAGACGGTCCAGCAGTTCGTCGCCGCGCGGATCGTGCTGGCGGCAGGCGAATCGGTCAGCACGCCGGCGGGTCTCAAGGCCGCGGCGATGTATCTGCCGGTCAAGGAACGCAACTTCGCCATCGGGCTAATCAACACCGCGCCGAACATCGGCGCGATCATCACCCCGCTGCTGATCCCGCCGTTCGCGCTCGCCTTTGGCTGGCAGGCAGCGTTCTGGGTCACGGGAGCCTTGGGCTTCGTCTGGCTTGCCGGCTGGTGGTACGGCACCCGCAACCTGAAACCCCTCGGCGACATCCCCGAGCGCGCGCGCGTGCCGTGGGGAATCCTGCTCTCCGACCGCAGGACCTGGACCGTGATCGGCGCGAAGTTCTGCATCGATGCTGTGTGGTGGTTCGTGCTGTTCTGGATGCCCGATTTCTTCAACCGGCAGTTCGACATGGCGCAGGGCGACTTGGGCTGGCCGATCGCGATCATCTTCACGCTGGCGGCGTTGGGCGCGATCACATCGGGCGGACTCTACCCGATCCTGCTCAGCCGCGGCATGAGCGTCAACGCCGCGCGCAAGACCTCGATGCTGTTCTATGCGGTGGTCGTGCTGGCGATGCCGCTGGCGCTGCTTACCGACAACCCGTGGCTCGCCGCGGTGCTGATCGGCTTCGGGCTGTTCGCGCATCAGGGCTTTTCGACCAACGTCTTCGGTATGACCGCCGACATCATCCCCGCCACTCGCGTCGCCAGCGTCATCGCGCTGGGTGCGGTCGCGGGCAACCTCTCGGGCACCGCGATCATCGAGTTCGCCGGCTACTCGCTGGGCAGCGGCATGGGCTATGTGCCGCTGTTTGCGATCTGCGGCAGCGCGTATCTGGTCGCGCTGGCATTCATCCAGGTGATGATCCCGAAGCTCAAGCTGGCGGCGGAGTGAGGCAGACGCCCTCTCCCCTTCAGGGAAGAGGGAGGAGCCGCCGTCAGGCGGCGGGGGGAGAGGGGAATGCACCGCCGCTCGCCCCTCTCAACCCCGGCTAGGCAGCAAGCTGCCAAGCCTCAAGTATCTCTCCCCTAAAGGGGAGAGAGCAAAGCACGTCATGCTGAACTCGTTTCAGCATCCATCGCGCCGGATGAACCGACTGCGCGAACGGATAAACGGACCCTCAAAAACGTCCTCAGCTTTCAGAAACTCGCTCTACGAGTTTGCCATAATTGTTCAGGATCGCCTGCCACCCATCGCGTTGCATCTCGATCGGGGTGTCAGCATCTGCGTCGAACGTAGTTTCGACGAACGTCCCGTCCGTTGCCTGATGGAAGGTCGTCCGGGAGGTCCGCCCGTCACCCAACAGCAGCGTGAGCGAGCGTGGCGCATCGATTTCAGTATATGTGCCTTCGAAATCGAAGCCAAAACTTCCATCCTTGGCTTCCATGCGGGCCGTATGGGTTCCTCCGACCCGAAGCTCGATGCTGGCCGACGGGCAATGCCATTCATCGTTAGCGAAATTCCAACGGGTAACGGCGTCCGGATCCGTATAGAGCGCCCATGCCCGTTCGGGTGCGACGGGAACTGTTGTTGCGACGGGAACTGTTGTTGCGACGCTAATCTGCTGCGAGGGCATGCGTTTTCCTTCATCGTCCAAGGTTGATCCGCAACGCGACAATAGCTGAGATCTGGCACCGGAGAAACATTTCGAGGTGATGGTGGGTGTGCTCTCAAATCCTCCCCCTTCAGGGGAGGTGGCATGGCGTAGCCATGACGGACGGGCAGCGGGATTGTGCCTTGTGGCCGGGAGGGCGCCCGGACGCTTCCCCTCCACCACCCGCTGCGCGGGCGGTCCCCCTCCCCCAGCAAGCTGGGGGAGGATCAACGAAAAAGGGCCCCGGGCATTGCGCCCGGAGCCCCTTTGTCTGCCCTCTTTGACCCGAAGGGCTTATGCTATCCCTGACCCAATCAGCGCAGGCGTGCCCGCAGGCTCACGCCGAAATAGCGGTCCGCGTCGCGCGGGATCTGCAGGCGCTGGCCGGCGCTCACGTTGAGCAGCGCGTAGGCCTTGTCGGTGATGTTGCGCGCCAGGAAGCTGATGCGATAGTTGTCTTCGGGATCGGAGAAGCCGATCGAGCCGTTCCAGATGCCATAGGCCGCGATCGGGCCGGATTCGCCGAGGTCGGAGAACTGGCGGCTGACATGGCGGAAGTCGGTGTCGAGATAGACCTTCAGCGCGCCCAGATCGCGCTCGTAGCTGGTGCCGATCGTCCAGGTGAACTTCGGCGCCAGCGGCAGCTGGGTGCCGTTGCGGGCATCCGGCGCGTTGGTGGCGGGGTTGGGGTTGAAGCGCTTGACCGTGGCGTCGGCATAGGCGCCGCTCGCGCGCAGCGTCCAGCCATCGACCGGCACCGCAAGCAGATCGATTTCGAAGCCTTCGCTCTTCACCGATCCGGCGTTGGTCAGGTTGGAAACGACCGCGCCGTTCAAGAGCACGAAGTTGTTCGCCTGGAAGCCGTCATAGGTCACGGTGAAGGCCGAGGCGTTGACCTGGATGCGGTTGTCGAGGAACTGCGACTTGATGCCGATTTCGAATGCGTCCGAGGTTTCCTCGTCGATCGGGATCGCGTTGGTCGGCGCGGTGTGGTTGAAGAACACGTTGAACGCAGGGCCCTTATAGCCGCGGGTGTAGCTGCCATAGAGCATCACGTCTTCGGATGGCTTGAACTGCAGCGCGGCGCGGCCCGAAAGGTTGCCGTTGCTGCTCGAGCCTGCCGAGGTGTTGGTGCCGTTGCCGCCCGAAGCGATCGTGCCGCCAGCCGGTGCGCCCGAAACGCCGGGGCCGGTTGCGGGGAGGCCGGTGGTCGCATTGACGCCGGGTGCGCGGGTGTGGACGAAGTCGAGCTCGTCCCAGGTGTAGCGCAGGCCGCCGATGAGCGCGAGCTGCTCGGTCAGGCGATAGGTCGCCTGGCCGAAGATCGCGTAGTTGCGCGACTTGACGTCGCTGAACGAGGTTGCGGTCGGGAACAGCGTGTTGACGGTGTCGTTGACGTTGCACGGACGGCCACCGGTGATCGGATCGACCGGCAGGGTCGAGGTGGCGCAGGTGATGTTGCGACGGGTGAAGTCCTGCTCGTTGTCCGAACCCCACAGGAAGCCGCCGACCTGATAGAAGAACGGCTTGGACTGGTCGGACGCGAGACGCACCTCGAGCGAGAGCTGCTCGGTGCGGACCGCGCCATTGTCGTGCAGTTCGCCGGTGCCGACGATTGCGCGGGGCAGGAAGTCACCCTCGCGGATCTCGATGTTTTCCCAGTTGCGATAGCCCGCGACGACACTCAGCACATGCGCGCTGAACACGTCGAAATCGCCCGAAGCGGTCAGGCTCCACTGCTTGTCGCGCGTCTGTGTGACGAGGTTATGGTTGACGAAGCGTTGGTTGACGCCGCGCGCCACGCCGCCGGGCAGGCCAAGCTCGCGGTCGAGCACCGCGCCGCGGCTGACGCCGGTGACATCGGCGCAGCAGTCATCATCGGCTTCGAAATAATCGGCGATGAAGCGGAAGCGCGAACCGCCGGTGTCATAATCGAGGATACCGCGCGCACCGTAATGCTCGTAACCGTTGATCTGGTTGCGGCGGCCGCCGTTGACGTTGGTGATGTTGCCATCGAAGCTGCCGTAGAAGCCGGTGATGCGACCGGTCAGGCCTTCGGCGAGCGGGCCGGAAATCGCGGCGCGCAGGCGGTATTCGTCGCCTTCGAAGATGTCGGCGCGAGCTTCGGCTTCGAAGCTGTCGGTGCCGCCCTTGGAGATGATGTTGACGAGGCCCGCCGACGCGTTCTTGCCGAACAGCGTGCCCTGGGGGCCACGCAGAACTTCAAGCCGCTCGGCATCGACCAGATCCATGAACGCCTGGCCCGAACGGCTGAGCACCACGCCGTCGACCACGGTCGAGACGCTGGGCTCGGCAGCGACCGAGAAGGTGATGGTGCCGACGCCGCGCATCACGATGGCGCTGTTGGCGCTGGTGGTGCCCTTGCGGAAGGTGACCGACGGGACGAGCTGGGTCAGGCCTTCAAGGCTGGTGACACCCGAGGCTTCGAGCCGGTCGGCGGTGATTGCGGTGATCGAGATCGGAACGTCCTGGACATTCTCGGCGACCTTCTGCGCGGTGACGACGATTTCGGCGATGCCTCCCGTGCTATCGTCGGTGGTATCCTGCGCATAGGCAGGCGCGGCAAAACCCAGCGAAAGCGCGGTAGCGGACAGCGCGAGGGCGCGTGCGGACGGGTAGTTGGTGAGCTTCATGGTAACCTCTCCCTGCGAGAATTTTGGTCGTAGCGGGGGCTTGTTGCCCCTTGGTATGGTCGCCGCGATTGGCGCTTGATCTGCTATGGCTGTCTCGATATGTCAAGCGGTGTCAGAAAAACGCACAGCGGTAGCGGCCATTTCGCCACAGTCCCGGATGTGCAGGTGAGGATAATAGCTTGAAACTGCGGCTGGAAGCCGGAAATGATGGGTTTGATCTCCGCTTCGGGGATCGACTGGTGTTGCGTCACCGCCATTCCTGTCCTGCGGTAGTCATGTCGCGCGGCGATCCCGATATCCTGATGATTCGCGGCAACTTCCGCATCTCCGATACCCCTTCAGAGCCGATTGCGCCGGCCGGATGGCGCACCTGCTATGGCGGCGTCGAGCTGCTGGATGGCGATGTGCCGGTGGTGCGGATCGAACTGGCCGCCAACGTCTTGAAGCTGCGTGCGCTGGTCGAAGGCTATGACCGGCTGCGGGTCCATTTCCATGCCGAGCCGGGGGAAACCGTGTGGGGCGGCGGCGAGCAGATGAGCTATCTGGCGCTCAACGGCCGCGCCTTCCCGATCTGGACCAGCGAGCCCGGCGTCGGCCGCGACAAGTCGACCGAGCTCACGCAGATCATGGATGCCGACGGCATGGCGGGCGGTGATTACTGGAACACCAATTATCCGCAGCCGACCTTCCTCACCTCGTGCTGGCTGGCGGTGCATCTCGATGCCAGCTGCTACAGCGTGCTCGACTTCACTGACCCTGCCTTTCATGCCGTCGATGTGTGGAGAAGCGCTGCGGCATTCGAGATTTTCGCCGACGAAGGGCCCATGGGGCTGGTGTCGCAGCTTTCGGCCCGGTTCGGGCGGCAGCCGCAATTGCCCGACTGGGCGATCGGCGGCGCGATCGTCGGGCTCAAGTCGGGCGCGTCGAGCTTCGACCGGATGGAGCGGTTCATTGACGCAGGCGCTGCGGTTTCGGCCGTGTGGTGCGAGGATTGGGCGGGCGTGCGCGAGACGACGTTCGGCCGCCGGCTGTTCTGGGACTGGCACAACGGCGCGCGCAGCGCCGAGCGCTACCCTGATCTGAAGGCGCGCATCGCCGGGCTGCACGCTCGCGGCATCCGCTTCATGGCCTATGCCAACCCATATATCGCGGTCGACGGCGAGCTATACGAAGAGGGACGCGCGGGCGGTCATTTCTGCCTGCAGCGGAACAGCGACGACGTCTACCTCGTCGATTTCGGCGAGTTCGATTGCGGCGTGGTCGATTTTACCCGCGAGGCGACGCGCGCCTGGTTCGCCGATCGCGTGCTGGGCCGCGAGATGCTCGATATCGGCATCGCTGGCTGGATGGCCGATTTCGGCGAGTATCTGCCCACCGACCTGCGCCTCGCCGACGGTTCCGATCCGATGGAGGCGCACAATCTGTGGCCGGTGCTGTGGGCCGAGGTCAACGCGCGCGCGGTCGAAAGCCGCGGGCGGACTGGCGATGCGGTGTTCTTCATGCGCGCAGGGTTCTCGGGCGTGCAGGAGCACTGTGCGCTGCTGTGGGCGGGCGACCAGTCGGTGGACTTTACCCGGCACGACGGCATCGGCACGGTGATCACCGGGGCGCTGTCGGCGGGCCTTGTCGGCAACGCCTACAGCCATTCGGATTGCGGCGGCTACACCTCGCTGCACGGCAATGTCCGCACCGAGGAACTCATGCAGCGCTGGTGCGAGCTCGCCGCGTTCGCGCCGGTGATGCGTAGCCACGAAGGCAACCGGCCCGACGACAATCTGCAGTACGACAGCAACGCCGAACTGCTCGCCTGCTTCGCGCGCTGGAGCCGGGTGCATGCGCACCTTTCGCCCTATGTCCGCCAGCTGTGCATCGAGGCGAGCGAGGCCGGGCTGCCCGCGCAGCGGCCCTTGTTCCTGCATTATCCGCATGAGCCTGCGCTCTTTACGCTGCAGGACCAGTTTCTCTACGGTGCCGATCTGCTGGTGGCACCGGTCATCGCGCAGGGGGCGAGTGCACGCGAGGTGATCCTTCCAGGCGAGGGGCACTGGCGGCATGTCTGGACGGGGGACGATTACGCTCCCGGCACGCACACGGTCCCCGCGCCGATCGGTCAGCCACCTGTGTTCTATCGCCCGGACAGCGCCTTTGCCGCGCTGTTCGCGGGGCTGAAAGAGGTGCTTTGATCGATGAGTGAGCGGGCCAATATCAAGGATGTCGCGGCGAAGGCGGGCGTGGCGGTCAAGACCGTCAGCCGGGTGCTCAACGGCCACCCCTATGTCAGCACCGAGACCCGCACCCGCGTGGAAGAGGCGATGCGCAGCCTCGATTTCCGCCCCAGCGTCGCCGCGCGGATCTTGTCGGGCGGAAAGTCGAACCAGATCGCGCTCATCTACGACAATCACAGCCCTTATTACATGTTCCAGATTCAGACCGGCTGCTGGGATTTCTGCCGCGCCAACCATATCCGGCTGCTCGCCCAGCCGGTTGATGTCGCCGATCCCGATGTCGGCGAACAGGTGCGCGGGCTGGTCACCGAAACCCATGTCGACGGCATCATCCTGTCGTCGCCGGTGACCGATTGCGATCCGGTGCTGCGCGCGCTCGAGGCGCTGGACGTGCCCTTCGTGCGGATATCGCCGGGCACCAATCACGCGCTGACGAGTTCGGTGTTCATGGACGATGCCCAGGCCGCCGACGACATGACCACCCATTTGATCAACGCCGGGCATCGCCGCATCGGCTTCATCAAGGGCCACCCCAACCATATGGCGTCGGACGACCGGTTGTTCGGCTATCGCCGCGCGCTCGACCGCGCAGGGCTGCCTTATGATCCGGTGCTGGTCTGCGATGGCGCGTTCGATTTCGATTCCGGCGTGCGCGGCGGCGGCGCGCTGCTCGACCTGCCCAACCGCCCGACCGCAATCTTCGCCTCGAACGACGACATGGCCGCAGGCGTGCTCGCGGTCGCGCACGATCGGGGCATGGCGGTGCCCGCACAGCTTTCGGTGGCGGGGTTCGACGACACCACGCTGGCGCGCACCGTCTGGCCGCCGCTCACCACCATCCATCAGCCGATGATCGAGCTGGCGCGCACTGCCACCGAGATCCTGATTGCCGGCGGCGATATCTCGCATCGCCGCCTTCCCCATACCCTTATCGAACGCGCCTCGGTTGCGCCCCCTGACAGGACTGTTTCATGAGTGAATTGCCAATGCCCCCTGCCTTCCGTCCCCTCGGGCGCAGCGATATCGCCGTGTCCCCGATCGCCTGGGGCATGTGGCGCTTTGCCGAGAATGGCCGCCGCGTCGCCGAGGCAACGACGCTGGTGCATGCCGCGCTGGATGCCGGGATCAACTTCCTCGACACCGCCGACATTTATGGCTTCGACGGCTCGGGCGGCTTCGGCGATGCCGAGGCTTTGCTGGGCGAGGTGCTCGCGGCGGACACGTCCTTGCGCGACCGGATGGTCCTGGCGACCAAGGGCGGCATCCTGCCTCCGCTGCCCTATGACCAGAGCGCCGACTATCTGCGCAAGGCGATCGATGATTCGCTCGCCCGGCTCAAGGTGGACATGGTCGACTTGTGGCAGATCCACCGTCCCGATATCCTCGCCCATCCGCAGGAAACCGCGCGTGTGCTCGACGATGCGGTGACATCGGGCAAGATCCGCACCATCGGCGTGTCGAACTTCACCACCGCGCAGATCGCGGCGCTTGACCATTTCCTCGCCGAAAAGCTGGTCACCACCCAGCCCGAGATCAGTCCGTTGCGGATCGACTGCTTCGAAAATGGCGAGCTCGATCAGGCGATGATGCTGGGGCTGACCCCGATGGCATGGTCGCCGCTCGGCGGTGGCCGTCTCGCTGCGCCGGAGAGCGAGAGCGACAAGGCGGTGGCCGCCGCGCTCGATACGGTCGCCGAGGCGCACGGCGTGTCGCGCACGGTCGCAGCCTATTCCTGGCTGATGGCGCATCCGGCAGGCATCGTGCCGATCATCGGATCGCAGCAGCCAGGCCGCATCGCCGAAGGCGCACAGGCGCTCAAGGTGCGCTGGACCCGGCAGGATTGGTATGCGGTGCTGATCGCGGCGCGCGGCGTTCCGCTGCCCTGATGATCCCTCGGAGGCTTCGACCGGCTCGGCACTAGCGGGGTCGAGGCCGCTAATAGATTATGTTCGCAGAGCCTCACCCAGGCCCTGCACAAGCCCAGTTCAAAGGAATCGATCCATGACCCAACCCACTGGCCAACAATGCGAAATCTCCTGGTTCTCGGCGCTGTGCGACGATGACTACGAGTTTCTCGGCGTGCCCGACCCCTATCTGCAGTCGAGCTGGGAGCATTGCCGCAACATCGTGCTGCGCGCCGAAGAAGGCGGGTTCGACAACATCCTGCTGCCGTCGGGCTATGCGCTGGGGCTGGACACCACCGCGTTTGCCGCGGCCGTCGCCACGCAGGTCCGCCGGATCAAATTGCTCTGGGCGACGCGGATGGGTGAAGACTGGCCGCCGCAGCTCGCGCGCCGTATCGCCACGCTCGATCGCATCCTCGGCCCCAACGCCGACGGCACCGGAGGCCGGCTCAACGTCAACATCATCTCGTCGGACATGCCCGGCGAGAAGATCGAGTCCGGCCCGCGTTATGCCCGCGCCACCGAGATCATGAAGATCGTCAAGACGCTGCTCAACGGCGAGCATCTCGATTTCCAGGGTGAGTTCTACCAGCTCAAGCTCGATCCGCCGCGCGTCGGCACGCTCTCCGGCAAGTGCCCCGCGTTCTACTTCGGCGGGCTCAGCCACGATGCGCGCGAATGCGCGGCGGAATCGAGCGACGTCTACCTGATGTGGCCCGACACGATGGACAAGGTCCGCGAGAACATCGCCGACCTGACCGCCCGCGCCGCGCGCTACGGCCGCACGCTCAAGTTCGGTTACCGCGCGCATGTCATCGTCCGCGAGACCGAGGACGAAGCGCGCGCTTATGCCGATCGGCTGCTGTCGAAGCTCGACGACGAAGCAGGCCGGGCGATCCGCGAGCAGTCGCTCGATGCAAAAAATTATGGCGTCCAGCGTCAGCAGGAATTGCGCGGCGCGGCCGATGGTGACGGCTTTGTCGAAGAGAACCTGTGGACCGGCATCGGCCGCGCGCGCTCGGGCTGCGGCGCGGCGATCGTCGGAACCCCCGATCAGGTGCTCGCCAAGCTGCGCGCCTATCAGGCCGAGGGCATCGAGGCGTTCATCCTGTCGGGCTATCCGCATGTGCAGGAAGCCGATATGTTCGCACGCTACGTGCTGCCGCATATCCAGCACGGACCGCTGAACATCTGATGGAGCAAGGCGTGCCCGGCACTGATCCGATCTTCGACGTCGCCGTCATCGGCGGCGGCGTCAATGGCACCGGCATCGCGCGCGATGCCGCCGGGCGCGGCGCGAAAGTGCTGCTGCTCGAGGCGGACGATCTTGCCAGCGGCACCTCTTCCAACTCGAGCAAGCTGATCCATGGCGGCCTGCGCTATCTCGAGCATTACGAGTTCGGCCTGGTGCGCGAGGCCTTGGGCGAGCGCGAGAAGCTTTGGGCCATCGCGCCGCACATCATCTGGCCGATGCGCTTCGTATTGCCCTGGGTGCAGGGGCTTCGTCCGCGCTGGCTGCTGCGGATCGGGTTGTTTCTCTACGATCATCTCGGCAAGCGCAAGTTGCTGCCCGCGACGCAGACCATCCGGCTCGACCGGCACCCGGCGGGTGCGCCGCTCAAACCCGAGTTCAAGCACGGCTTCGTCTATTCGGACGGCTGGGTCGATGACTCGCGGCTGGTGGTGCTCAACGCGCGCGATGCGGCAGACCACGGCGCTGCGGTGCACACCCGCTGTCCGGTGACCAAGCTGGAGCGGGCAGGGGACCTGTGGCACATCGAGACCGCGCAAGGCAGCTTCACCGCCCGCTCGGTGATCAACGCCGCCGGGCCCTCAGTGCTCGGCATTCTGGGGCGCAGCGGCGAGACGCCCAAACAGGCGATCCGGCTGGTGCGCGGTTCGCACATCGTGGTGCGCAAGCTGTTCGATCACCCGCACCCCTATTTCTTCCAGCTGCCCGATGGCCGCATCTTCTTTGCGATCCCCTATGAGCAGGATTTCACGCTGATCGGCACCACCGATCGCGACCACACGCCCGGCGAACCGATCGTCGCGAGCGACGAGGAAATCGCCTATCTGTGCGAGGGCGCGAGCCGCTTTTTCGCAAAGCCTGTCACGCCGTCCGAAGTGGTGTGGAGCTATTCGGGGGTGCGGCCCCTGGTCGATGACGGATCGGGCAAGCCCGAGGCGGCGACGCGCGGCTATCGCTTCGATCTGACCGACGCCCATGAAGGCGCGCCGATCCTGTCGGTGTTTGGCGGCAAGATCACCACCTTCCGCACGCTGGCGCAGGAGGCAGTGGATCGCATGGCCGAACGCATCCCCGCGCTGGCGGGCGACCACTGGACCGACACCAGGCCGCTGCCCGGCGGCGATTTCGGCGTGGACGAGGTCGAGCAGCGCATCGCCGATCTGCGTGCCCGCTATCCGTTCCTGGAAGCCAAATGGGCCGAGCGGCTGATCCGCTCGTATGGCACGCGCGCGACCGACATGCTGGGCGATGCCGCGAGCCTTGCCGATTGCGGCGAGCATTTCGGCCACGGCCTCACGGCCCGCGAAGTGCGTTATCTGATCGCGCACGAATGGGCGCGCGAGGCCGATGACGTGCTGTGGCGGCGTTCCAAATTGGGTCTTCGTCTTTCGTCCTCCGAGCAGGACAGCCTGCACCGCTTTTTCACCAAGGAACCCGTTTCATGACACCCCGTATCGTCGCCATCGGCGGCACCGTCTCCACCGGCAGCACCACCGAGCTTGCGCTGCGCACCGCCATGGCGAGCGCGGTGGCGCAGGGCGCCGAGGTGCAGCTGTTCGGCGGGGATTATCTCGCAGCGCTGCCGCATTATCGCAGCACCGCGCATGCGGGCGCCGAGGGCGGTGAACTGGTGGAGGCTGTCCGTCAGGCCGATGGTCTGCTGCTCGCGGCGCCGGGCTATCACGGCACCATTTCGGGGCTGGTCAAGAACGCGCTCGATTATCTCGAGGACCTGTCGAAGGACACGCGGCCCTATCTCGATGGCCGCGCGGTCGGGCTGATCGCAACCGCTTATGGCGATCAGGCGACGATGAGCACGATGCAGACCTTGCGCAGCATCGTCCATGCTCTGCGCGGCTGGCCGACGCCGATGGGGGCGACGATCCGCACCTTTCCCGGGCTGTATTCGGTCGATGGCGAATGCCTGGATGACCGCGCCCGGCTGCAGCTCGAGCTCGTCGGCCAGCAGGTCGTGCAGGGCGCGACCAGCCTGGCGACGACGGCGCGGGCCGGCGCATGAGCGGGCTTGGCGAAGCGATCGAGGCGCTGGCCAAAGGCCGGATCATCATCATCACCGGCGACCGCTTTCGCCGGGGCGACATGGATTTTGCCGTGTCCGCGCAGCACGCCGATGCCGATGCGATCAATTTCCTCGCCACGCATGGCCGCGGGCTGGTCTGTCTGGCGATGCAGCAGGACCGCGCGCAGCGGCTGGGGATCACGCTGATGAACCCTGGCACTGATCGCCAGTCGGGCAGGCCGCTCGGGCGGTCGATCGAAGCGGCAGAGGGCGTCACCACCGGGATATCCGCCGCCGACCGCGCGCAGACCGTCAAGGTCGCGGTCGCGCCCGATGCGACGGATGCGCATATCGTCTCGCCCGGCCATGTCTTCCCGCTGATCACCGCGCCCGGCGGCGTGGCCGAACGCCCCGCTGCCGCCGAAGCCGCGGTCGAACTGTGCCAGCGCGCCGGCGCAGGCGATGCGGCGGTAATCTGCGCGATCATGCGCGACGATGGCGAGATGGCGCGGCCCGCCGACATCGCCGATCTGGTTGCAAAGTTCGATCTGGCGGTGGCCAATATCGATGATCTGCTGAACGCTCAGGCCCCGGGGTCTGACCGATAACCGCGATGGGCTTATCCGCATGACCGATAACCGCTTCCTGCTGGTCCTCGATGAAGGCACCACCTCGACCCGCGCGATCCTTTATTCGCTGACCGGCGATGTCATCGCCGCGTCGCAGGAGGACATCACCCAGCATTATCCCGCGCCGGGGCTGGTCGAACACGATGCGAGCGAGATCTGGGACAAGACGCTGCGCTGCGCGCGCGCGATGGTCGAGCGCGCTGGCGGTGCCGACCGGATCGAGGCGATCGGCGTCACCAATCAGCGTGAGACCGTGGTGGCATGGGACCGGTCGACCGGAAAGCCGTTGTGCCGCGCGATCGTGTGGCAGGACCGGCGCACCGAGGCGCAATGCCGCGCCTTGCGCGATGCGGGGCACGAGCCCGCGATCCAGTCCGCCACCGGGCTGCTGCTCGACCCGTATTTTTCCGCCACCAAGATGGCGTGGATCCTCAACAACGTCGGAGGCGCGTCCGCTTTGGGCAACCGGTTGGCATTCGGCACGGTCGAAAGCTGGCTGGTTTGGAACCTCACCGGAGGCGCGCACATCACCGATGTTTCCAACGCCAGCCGGACCTCGCTGTTCCCGCTGACCGCGCAGACCTGGGACGAGGGGCTGTGTGACCTGTTCGGCGTGCCGTGCGCGGCGCTGCCCGAGATCGTTGCGAGCGCCGGGGCGTTCGGGACGACGAAGCCCGAGCTTTTCGGAGCGGCGATCCCCATCACGGGCCTGGCCGGCGACCAGCAGGCCGCGACCATCGGCCAGGGCTGTTTTGCGCACGGCCAGACCAAGGCGACGCTCGGGACCGGCGCGTTCGTGCTCGCCAATATGGGGCAGACCCCGCCAAAGTCCGAACACCGGCTGCTGGGCACCGTGCTGTGCGAGGTCGGCGGCACGCGGACCTTTGCGCTCGAAGGATCGGTGTTCGTCGCGGGCAGCCTGGTCAAGTGGCTGCGCGACAGCATCGGCATGCTGGGCAATGCCGCCGAAAGCGAGGCGCTGGCGCGGTCGGTGCCCGACAGCGGCGGCGTGGTCGTGGTGCCCGCGCTTTCCGGGCTGGGCGCGCCCTATTGGCTGCCCGATGCCCGCGGCAGCATCACCGGGCTGTCGTTTGCGACCACCCGCGCGCACATCATCCGCGCGTCGCTGGAATCGGTCGCCAACGTCTTCCACGATCTGGCGCGGGCCTTTGCCGCCGATGGCGCGGGCTGGTCGGTGCTGCGGCTCGACGGCGGGATGAGCGCCAACGACTGGCTGGCGCAGGATATCGCCGATGTGCTGGGCATCCCGTGCGAACGCCCGGCCGATGTCGAGACGACCGCGCGCGGCGCGGCGGTCCTCGCGGCGATCGGCGCGGGGCTGTATCCCTCGCTGGAAGGCGCAGAAGCGATGGTGTCGAGCACGCAGGTGTTTTCGCCGCAGATGGCCGCCGACGCGCGTGCCACCCGGCTGGCGCAATGGAAAGCAGCGCTGGGCCTTTAGCTACACGCCGGGCATCCCGATCTCGGCCAGCAATTTCGGCATCTGCTGCTTGAACGGGAAGAAGCCTTTCTTCGCGTGCGGCCAGAAGATATCGTCCCATTCGCGGCGAACCTGCACCAGCGGGACACCCTCTGCCGCCAGTATCGGCGCAAGCCGCGCCAACGCGTCCGCCACCGGTCCGACCGGCGCATAGGCCGTGACGATCTGGCGCGCGCTGGATTGCTGCGCCACCTCGATCAGCGTGGGAGCGTCGAGGCTGGTGGCAAGGTTGGCCCCGCACCCGAAATGCTCCGACACCCGGGTTGCGGCATCGGCGGACGCAGCGCGCACAAATCCGCGCGCCGCATCGCCCCACAGCAGATTGTCATCGGTCACGACCAGCGCCGCGCGCCAGTCGGCATCGCGCGGCAACGCCGATTCGGCATGCAGATCGTCGGGGGTGACCAGCAGCAGCGCAGGCGTGCGCGGATCGAACGGAGCGAGCGCCGCCACCGGTCGCGCAGCCTCCAGCAGCTCCTCGGTCAGCGGCTCGGCCTGCTCCGCCAATCCTTTGGGAGCAAAGCGCCCGTCGGTGTAGCGCGCGATGTTGTCGGCGGTGGCAAGATAGGTCTTGCCCGCGGTCTGCAGCCCTGCGACCCAGCGCCACGACAAAGTGTTGGATGCGGCATCGGCATCGACCAGATGGCGCAGGAAGAAATCCGCGCCGAGCGTCCAAGGCAGTTTGAGCGTGAAAATCCAGATCGAGGCGAACCACATCCGCGCGTGGTTGTGCAGATAGCCGGTCGCGACCAGCTCGCGCGCCCAGTCGTCGAAGCCTTCGATCCCGGTGCGGCCCGCCTCGGCATCCGCGATGGTCCTGGCATCGCCGAACGCGGCACGCTGGCGGTCGCGGTCGGCGAGAAACCGCGCCCAGACCTGCGGGCGCATCTCCAGCCAGCCCTTCCAATAGGTGCGCCACAGCACCTCCTGCACATATTTCTCGGACGATCGCAGTGCATGCTCTGCCAGCACTGCATGCACCACCTCTTGCTCGGCGAGAATCCGGTAGCGCAGATAGGGCGACAGGCGCGACACAGCTGTTGGCGCGCCGGGGCCGGGATCGGTGTTGCGTCCGATCGCGTAGTCGGCAGCGGCATGCGGGACGAAAGCGGCCAGCCGCTCTACCGCAGCGGCTCGGGTCGGCGGAAACATCGTGCTGCCGGAGGTCATCGGGCGAGCATCTTCTGCAGCCGCGGCCGCAGCACCAGAAAGCGCAGATACAGCCATTCGAGCCCGTTCAGCACGGTGCGGTTGCGCGCCGCCCAGCCCAGCGGCTTGAGCAGCGGAATCGCCCGCCACATCGCCGCGAATGCCGCCGCGCCCGACAGCATCACGCCGTTCTCGCGTGCATGGAACCGGGCGAGCAATTCGCGCCGGTCGATCGGGCAGGCAGTGTCGGGCGAAGCCACATCGACAAACGCAATTGCCTCGCGCCGGTCGAGCCTTCGCATCAGCGCGATCTCGCGCAGGCACAGGGGACAGGCGCCGTCGAACCACACCGTCACCTCGGCGGCTTCAGCATCGGTCGGGACGGTCGGGGCAGGGGGCGCTGTCATCCCCAGCATATAGGGCGGGGCGCCCGACATGCCATAGCCTTGCCCTGTTCTGCAGCCGCCCTATAACCGCCGTCATGCTGACCCGTACCCTCGCTTTCGCCGCGGCGCTTGCCGCTGTTCCCCTCGTCAGCGCTTATGCGCAGCCCGCAATGACGATCGACCCCGACCGGCTGACCGAGACCGTGCGCACTCTGGCCTCCGACGTGTTCGAAGGCCGCGCGCCGGGCACGCGCGGCGAGGAGCGGACACTGGGCTATCTGATCGCAAGGTTCGAGGCGCTGGGGCTCGAGCCTGCGGGCACCGACGGCGGCTGGCTGCAGAAGGTGCCGCTGCTCCACACCCGGCTGGGCACGCCTGCACAACTGGACTTTGCCACGCCCAAGGGGGCGATCGCGCCGGTGATGGCGCAGGATATCTATCTGTCGACCATCCGCCCCGAGGATGCCGCGCGGATCGCCGACGCGCCTCTGGTGTTCGTCGGCTATGGCGTGAAGGCACCCGAGCGCGGCTGGGACGATTTCAAGGGCACAGACCTCAAGGGCAAGGTCGCGGTGTTCCTGATCAACGATCCCGATTTCGCGGCCCAGCCCGGCGAGCCTGCCGCCGGCAAGTTCGGCGACCGCACGATGACCTATTATGGCCGCTGGACCTACAAGTTCGAGGAAGCCGCGCGCCAGGGCGCGGTCGCCGCGCTGATCGTGCACAACGCAGAGGGCGTGGGCTATGGCTGGAATGTCGTGATCAGCCCGGGCGGCGAAAATTACGACATCGTCCGCCCGGCTGAGCAGCTCACCAGCCTGAAGCTGCAGGGCTGGATGTCGGCGGACATGTCAACCCGGCTGTTCGCCGCCGCCGGGCTCGATCTGGCCAAGCTCGAGGTGCAGGCCCGCTCGCCCCAATTCCGCCCGGTCGAGCTGAAAGGCGTATCGCTGGCCACAGATATCCCGGTCGTGCCCGAGGTGGTCACCAGCCACAATGTGCTGGCGAAGATCCCCGGCACCACCCGGCCCGACGAGATCGTGATGTATGGCGCGCACTGGGATGCCTATGGCGAGGGCAAGCCCGACGCCGAAGGCCGCATCTACCGCGCCGGGGCCAATGACGATGCGCTGGGCATCGCGGGCATGTTCGAGATCGCGCGCGCGATGAAGGCAGGGCCTGCGCCTGAGCGATCGGTGGTCTTTGGCGCGTGGACCGCCGAAGAGCGCGGCCTGCTGGGGTCGGAATATTACGCAACCAATCCGGTCTTCCCGATGGCCAAGACCGTTGCCAATCTGGGGATCGACATCCTGCAGACCGCGGGCGCGGCGAACGATGTCGTGCTGGTCGGCAAGGGCCAGAACACGCTGGAAGACGACATGGCGCGCGTCGCCGGTACCCAGGGCCGCACCATCACGCCCGAAAGCCTGCCCGAGCGCGGGCTGTTCTATCGCGCCGACCATTTCTCCTTCGCCAAGCGCGGCGTCCCGGTGATGCTGCTGATGGGGATTGCGGGCGCGGCGGACATCAAGCAGGGCGGGGTTGCTGCGGGGCAGGCGTGGATCGATGCCTATACCGGCCAGTGCTATCATCAGGCGTGCGACGCCTGGAGCCCCGAGTGGAACCTCGACGGCGCTGTGCAGGATATCGCGCTGATCGGAACGATCGGCACGGAGCTGGCGAATTCATCGCGCTGGCCGCAGTGGAAGGCGGGATCGGAGTTCAAGAGCATCCGCGACAAGGCGGGCCTGCCCAAGCAGTAACTCAGGCGAGGCGGTCTGCGGAGATCACGTGCCGCCCCGGCGCAGCAGCGACTGCAGCTTCGATCAGGGCGCGGGCGATATTCTCCGCCGGGCTGATCCGCCATCCGCGCGGCAGAACCGGGCCGAGCACGCGCAGGGTCGCCTCGGACACGCGCTCTGCGAGCCTGAACTCCTCTCGCTCGCCGCCGATCAGACCGGGGCGCACGATGGTGTAGCTGGGATAATCCAGCGCAGCGATGCTGGCCTCCACCTCGCCCTTGGTGCGGTTGTACAGCAGCCGCGAACCCGCATTGGCGCCGATGGCAGATATCAACGCGAACGTTTGCGCGCCGTGCGCCCGCGCAGCCTTTGCGACGGCCAGCGGATAATCATGATCCACGCGGACGAATGCCGCATCCGACCCCGCCTTGGCCCGCGTCGTGCCGAGCGCGCAGATCACGGCGTCGACGCTCCACCAGTCGGCATCGACCGGCAGGGCATCGAAGTCCACGATCGGGTTGATTAGCTTGGGGTGCGGCGTTAGCGCGTTCCGGGTAGGGGCGATGACGAGGGCAACGCGCGGGTCGGATAATGCGCGCTGCAGGACGATCCGGCCGGTAAGCCCCGTCGCGCCGGCGATCAACAATCTGGGCATCTGCGGTCCCGACCTTTGTAATATTGCGGTCCGTTATCGCAGCGCGGTTTGCCAGCCTGCGCGAGCGGTAATCAGGTGATGGTCGTGCGCGTATAGCACGCGCGCATCGCTGCGACACGTGCCGGACCGGCGGCGTGAGTTGCATCGCCCGGATGCACGTACATGCCCTTGGATAGCGCATCGAATTCGGCCAGTGTGAGCCAGCCCTGGACGCGGCCCTGCTGGACGGACCAGCAATCGGCGCGCGCTTCGCCGGCGCCAAAGATGTGATGGGCGCACTCATGGGTATACCAGAACATCTGCTGCGCGCGGGGACGCTCGAGCAGGCGAAGATTGAGGAAAATGCGGCCGTCACGTGCTTCTGCAATATCGTACATTTTCATCAAAACGGTCTGAACAGGGCCGCAGCTTGCACGGTACCCCGCCAGCGTCAGATCGCCAGCGTTGACGATTTCCTGAGCAGGAGCGGCGGTCACGGGCAGACACAGCAGTGCCGCAAGGTACAAGCCCTTAATTGTTATCTTCATTTAAGTAATCCGGGAAATGACACTATAGGGGTGCCACCCATGCAGCAATATAGCTGGGGCGTCCGGTCCAAATGATGTGGGCCTGTTGGACGAGTTTGATGAGGCTGAGCTTCGGTTCGGGGTTTTTGTTGATCGCTTGAGCAGATCGACCCGATGTCCGGAAACTTAACATGCAAACGACGCTGCGAGTGTATAGTTCCATGTTAACTTTGATTATTTGTAGGCTGTTTCGGGACGTCACGGGCGAGGTTGGCATCCGTCCTGAAAATCCCTCAAAGAGCATAGACGCACATTGCAAGAGCACTTACACCGAAGAGGTAGTTATTCGTAGGTGCAGTCCGTCCATCTATGACTGGCGCGCTCCGATAACGACAGGAGGCCTATGGTGGACCGGCCAGTTGCAGCGACCTCGGCAGACCAAAGGATCGCCCTTCTGGACGTAATCCGCGGCGTTGCGCTTTGCGGGATCCTGGCCGTCAACATCTTTGTGATGGGCACCGTGGGTAGCACCCAGGGGCGCAGCTTTCCGGCACAATTGAATGCTGACTGGACCGCATGGGTTTTGCAGCGGGTTTTTCTGGAAGGGCCGATGCGCGGGCTCTTCATGGTTCTCTTTGGCGCAGGCATGGTGTTGATGCTGCGCAAAAGCGAGGGCGAGCACCCGCAGGTCGCGCCGGTCGATGTCTGGATCCGCCGGTCCATAGCGCTGCTGGCGCTGGGCGTGATCCAGTTCGCGGTCTTGATGTGGCCGGGAGAGATTCTGTGGACGCTGGGGATGGCAGCGTTTCCCTTGCTCGCCTTCCGCACCGCCCGGCCTCGGACATTGTGGATTTCGGCGCTCATCATCATCGCCTGCCTCAGCGGGCATCGCGCGTGCAGCACCAGCGGCTACATCGAGACCTATCAGGCTGCACTGGCGGGCGAACTGGCGCGTGCGGAGGGGCGAGCCCTCACTCCACAACAGAACGCTGGCATTGAGGCTGCCGCTGGAGCCGTAGCGTCGAACTATCCCGCACCACAGGCCCTTGCGGCGGAGGTGGAGCAGCGAACATCGCTCGCAACGCTGCTCGGTTGGAGTGCTGCCGGATGGTCATTTCGCCATCTTGAGATCTACAGCTGGATTGGCGTCGCAGAGAGCTTCGCCTTCATGCTGGTTGGCATGGCACTCTACCGTTCCGGCGTCCTTACGGGGATGGCATCCACGCGCTTGTACCTTTGGCTGATGTTCGTTGGCGGCGGCCTTGGCCTAGGACTGCGGCTGGTGGACATGTGGTGGCAGGCGCGGACCGGCTTCGAACTCGACATTCACCAGCTCAATCCGGCCATGTCGCTCTTGAGGTCGGCATGGTACCAGCCCGCTCGCCTCGGATTGACATTGGCTTATGTCAGCCTGCTTGCATTGGTGTGGCGGGGAGGCTGGCGCGCCTGGACACCGCCGTTTCGCGCCATGGGCCGGCTTGCTCTTACCGTGTACACGCTCCAGTCGATCCTGACCTCGATCCTGTTCTACGCCCTTGGCTATCTTGGAAAGTTCGGCGCCGCGGAGTTGCTGATGACAGCCCTCAGCATCTCGATTGTCACGGCTTTGTTCAGCATGATCTGGCTCAAGTTTCACGAGATGGGGCCGATGGAATGGCTGCTTCGGGCATGCGCCTACGGGACCTTCAGACCGGCTCGAAAGCGCTTTGCAGCCGAAAGCCTAGCGCGCTCACCTCCTGCATAACACCTGACGAAGGAACCGTTGGCCATGCTGCGTTTGGCAATACTATTTATCGGTTTGATGGCAGGTCAGCCGCAGCAAGCTTTAGGCCATGAGACGGCCGCACACGCCCAGCTCGGCGATCCCCAGGGCGAGCCAATCGTTGTGGGATCGGTTCATCGCATCATGTCGAGCGTCTATGGCGATGAGCAGGTGCTGACGGTGCGGCTGCCGCGCGGCTATGCCGACAACCCGGACAAACGCTATCCTGTGCTTTTTTCAGTCGATGGCGGGCCGGAGCAGGATTTTGAACTGCTTGCGGGAATCGCGGCCGAGGCTGAGTTTTCGACGAGCTTCGAGCCGTTCATCCTTGTTGGCGTGCAAACTGAGGATCGGTACAGGCAGCTGACCCCGGAGATGACCCGGCTACCGCTCCAGCGTCTGAAGGAGAATTACGGTGAACGGATGGTGCCCGGCGGCGCAACCAAGTTCCGCGAATATCTGGCTCGCGACGTGGTTCCCTGGGCCACAAAGCGGTACCGTACCGATCGCAAAATCGTTGGGGCAGCTTCGCTTGGCGGCCTGTTCGTGCTCGACACCTTTCTTGAGCGACCGGAGATGTTTGACGATTATATCGCGCTGACCCCCAGCGTCTGGTGGGATGACGGCAGGATTGTAGACGAAGCGGATCAGCAACTCGAGCATCATGCCGCGTCCGATCGTCGCCTCTATTTGACCATGGGCGATGAAGGTATCGGAAATCGGATGGGCGACTGGCTGAGCAAGCTTGTCGGCACGCTCGAGACGCAAGCACCTGAAGGCTTGAGATGGGCGTTTGTGGACCGGTCAGATAGCGAAGAACATCGAACGATGGCGCTCATCAGCTGGCTCGACGCGATGCGGACGCTTTACTTGACGCCGGCGCGCAGCGGCAGCCCGCTGACGCTCCTGTATAACGGGTTCGAGAAGCGTGAATATGCCGCGGCCGCCAGCGCAAACCTCAAGGCAGGAAAGTGCACACGCGCGATCGCAACACCGGTCACGTTCGAGGAGAAAAACAGCCGAGAACGGGAACTTTACGGTATGTGCGTGCTCATGAAGCCCGGTTCGAACATCACTGCTGGCAACATGGAGCCAAGCGATTTTGGGCGAGCCGTTGAGCCGACAACGAAGTGATTTTCTGCTGTTCGGTCCCTTTAATCCGATTGCAGAACGGCAGAGCCAACGAAATCTGTCGTTCCACCCTCACGACGCGCCCGGGTCGAACGGGTTTTCCTGCTCCGACGGTTTCAACCGGCTAGTTGCGTCAGTTCAGTCTGCCCGTCCCACTGGAGCAGCGCCTTGGGGGGCGCTCGCTTAAGCTGTCGCGAACTCTCCTTCCCGAAGAGCGTCGCCGGCTGCAATAATTGCCCAGGTGATCCGGGCGTTCTTGTTCGCCAGCACGACAGCGACGGCCTTTGGCTTGGCACCGACCACCAGCAGGTCACGCGGGTAAGTGTTGCCAGCCATGCGCGATCTCGAAAGCGGCATGGCGGCTTCGGGCGGAACCAGTCGTTCAAGTTGGTGGTCGTAAACGACCGGCTCTGGGTCGACAGCCGATATCGCCCGCTTGGGTAACCCATGGCAGCGCTATGCAAGGTACCGGTCACGGCAGCGGGATCTCGAAAGGTCCGGCCGGGAGTCCTGCGGCATCGAAGAGGTTGATCGCCGGGCTGTCTGCCCAGGCGTAGCGCACGCGGGCGACCGGCTGGCCATCCCCCGGCAGGGTGACCGTGGCCCCCGAGACGCGGCCCGGTGCAAACCGGCACGATCCCGGTTGTGGTCCGCAAAGCTCGAAACCGATTGCGATACCACTGCTGCGCGACGCCAGCTTGCCCGTCACGTCGTTGAAGGTCAGCAACGCGCCGCCATTGGTGGTGCGCTCGGCCGCTGCGATGGCGGGGCCGGAGGGTGGGTCGCCAGCACCATAAGCGATTGCACGCATCGCGCGCGCCAGGCGTCGCCCGACCTCGCGCTTCTGTCCGGGGTGGATATCGACCGGATCGCCCAGATCGATGGCGAGCGCCAGCGCCGCGCGTCTGTTGTCGGCGATGACCGCCTGTCTTTGCTCCTCGCGCAGCGCGGCCCAGCCGCTCTCGGTCGGGCTGGTTGCGTGCGCGCCGTAGTTGGCGAGCTGGACGATCGCGAAGGGCAGCTCGGCCACCCCGAACTGCTGCCGCCAGCCGGCCATCATCGCCGCCATCCGGTCGGCATAACCGGGTAGCTCGACATCGGATTCGCCCTGATACCAGGCCACGCCCTTGAGGCCGATCCGTCCCAGGGGCGCGATCATCGCGTTGTAGATCGTGCCCGCGCCTGCGGTATCTTCCCACGGTGCGCGGGGTGGCCGCGGCAGCGTCCGCGCCTCGACCGCATATTCCCAGCCATCGCCGATCGGGATGACCGTGCCATCGGCCAGCGCAAGCTGCATGATTGAGGCAGGGCCGGGCATTCCGCCCTTGCCATAGCTGTCGTTGGCATTGACGGTGATGACATTGCGGCCTGCGCGCAGCGCGCCGCCGGCAAGCGCATAGACACGCGGCTTTCCGGGGTTGCCGCCGCTGCCTACGGGCTTGCCGTTGAGCCAGGTCTGGTCGGCATCATCGACCGGGCCGATCGCCAGCGTCGCGGCCTGCCGCGCCTGCGCGGACGTCAGGAAGACCTCGCGGCGGAACCAGACCATGCCGTTGAACGCTGCAAGTTCCGCAACACCCCAGTCTTCCCAATAGCCGATTCGCGGGACCGGCTGCCAGTCCAGCGCGGCATCGGGCTGCCAGGGCTCGCGCCCCGGAGCGTCGCTGCTGGCCTTGCGCCACCAATCCTGCCAGATATAGCCTGCCTCCACCGAGGCCGCTGAGGAATCGCGGGCATAGAGCGCGCGCAGGTCTGCCGCCCCGCGCTGACCCGATGCCTTGAGCGCATCGTCCCCCATCCAGGCGCTGATCCGGCTGCCACCCCAGCTGCTGTGGATCGCGCCGATCGGCACATCGGCGCTGCGGCGCAGGTCCTGCGCCATATAGAAGCAGGCCGCCGAAAAGCCGGGCGCAGAGTCCGGTGAAGACCGCAGCCAGCCCGACACCTTGTCCAGATCGCGCAAGGGTTGAAGGGCTGTCGCCCGTTCGATCGTGAACAGCCGCAGCAATGGGTCATTGGATGCGGCGATCTGGTTGCCGGCATCCTGTGCGCGGGCGACCGCCAGTTCCATGTTCGACTGGCCCGAACACAGAAAGACATCGCCGATCAGCAGGTCGTCCGCGCTTGCGGTTCCGCTCGCGGCGGTGACCGTCAGCCGATACGGGCCACCGGCGGCCATCGCAGCGAAGGCAAGCTCGAACCGCCCGTCACGATCCGCCGTGGCGCTTTCCGTCGCTTCACCCAGCGTCGCGCTGACGGTCTCGCCGGGACTGGCGCGGCCACGGATATCGATCGGCTGTTCGCGCTGCAGCACCGCGCCGTCGCCGAACAGCGGATCGAGCACGGGTTGCGCCGCGACCGGAACGGCGAGCGTGCAGCCGAGCCATGCCAAACCATATCGGACGATCCGCGCTGCCATCAGTTGCTCCACACATAAGGTCCGATGACGGTGCCGGTGAACCCGCGCGCCTGTTTGGTGCTGAGGAAGCGTGCATCGAGATCGCGCTTGAGCGTCCGCGTCCTGCCGCCGATCGCGCAGTAGAACGCCATGTTGCCGCCATCGGCGCGGATCGTCAGCGTGACCGGTCCGTTCTCGGCGACAGGTGCGGAGGCCACAAGCGTGTCGGTCTGCGCGCGGTCGCGGGTGTAGAGCGCGATCACCTGCTGGCCATCGACCTTGGTGAGGCCAAAGAACAGGAACGACTGATCGCTCTGCATCGCGGCCAGACCGGCGCGGTCGCCCTCGCTGTCGGGTTCGTAGTGGACGACCGTCGAAACAGTGGCGACATGATGCTGCTGGCGCCGACCCCAGAACGCGGGAACGCCCTGCTGGTCGCCCATTGCGGCGGCACCTTCCATCACCAGCGCCCCGCCTTCGAGCCGGTGGAACGCAGCCTTTGGGGTGCGCACCCCGATCCACTGCATCGCCAGCGAGGGACCATCGAAGCTGTCGGTGTACGCAAAATCACCCGACAGCGGCGGTGTCGCGGGGCGGTCCGCCGGAAGGTTCGGGCGCTTGGCGGCAAAGGGAATGCGTTCGCCGTCGGGCAGGATACGCGGCCAGCCATCGCGCCAGGTGACCGGCAGCAGGAAGGTCTCGCGGCCGATATTGTACAGATCGTCGCCATAGGGCCGGGTGGCGAGGAAGGTCGCCCACCAGTCGCCATCGGGGGTCTGGACGAACTTGGCATGGCCTGCCGATGTCACCGGGTTGGCGCGGTCGCGCTTCAGCGTGCGCTGGCTGAGGATCGGGTTGCCGGCATAGGGCACATAGGGGCCACGCAGTTCCTTGGAGCGCAGCACGACTTCGCTGTGGTTGTCGCCGGTGCCGCCTTCGGCTGCGATCAGATAGTAGAAGCCATCCTTCTTGATGATGTGCGGGCCTTCGATCCACACCGGCTTGGTGGTGATATCGATGCCGCCGTTGACCAATTGGGTGCTCTCGCCGACCATCTTGCCGGTCCGCCAGTCGAACTCCTGGATCCAGATCGCGCGGTGGCCGTCATAGCGCGGCGGCTCGTCGGGTGCGCGGTTGTTGATGATATAGGCCTTGTCGCCCTCCCAGTAGATCGAAGGATCGATCCCCTCGAACGGCAGCCAAACGGGGTCGGACCACGGGCCTGCCGGATCCTTGGCGGTGATGAAGAAATTGTCGCCGCACTTCACGCAGGTGTTGACGATATAGAACGTGCCGTCGTGATACGAGATGTCGGGCGCGAACACCGCCTGCGATACCGGCAATCCGGTGAAATCGAGCTGGCCGGGCCGGTCGATCGCGTTGCCGATCTGCTTCCAGGTGACGAGGTCGCGCGAATGGAACACCGGGAGCCCCGGGAAATGGGTGAAGGTCGAGGTGACGAGGTAATAATCCTCGCCCACCCGCGTGATCGAGGGATCGGGATAATAGCCCGACAGGATCGGGTTGCGATATTCGCCGGGTTTGAGGGTGACCTGCTCCTGCGCGCGGCCTTCATAGCGAAACTCCTCGAACCGCGCCGGACCGGCGACGGCAGCCGTCGCCAAAAGCGAACCGAGCATCAGCGCGCTCGCGCCCAGAAATCGTGCGAATTCCACCTTCATCGTCACTCTCCTCGTTCGGCCCGTCGCGGGCTCTTCGCTCTTATCCCACCCGGCCGCAACGCTACTGCGCTGTCGGCACCGGGCCCATATAGCTTGCGGGCACCGCGCCGCGCGCCAGCACGATCCGCTGCAGCACCACATTGTCGTCGAGCCGCCAGATGCTGATCGTGTGCTCTCCCGGTGCCACGTTATCGAAGCGCGCGGACACCAATGCGGCGTTGTCCTTGACCGCGCGGGTCCAGTTGCGCTGCTCGTCGCGATCGCCGCCGCCGGTGTCGGGCTCGAGCCGGACAGCGAGTTCGCGCATCGGGCCGTCGTCGATCGAGACGCCGATCCGCTGCACCTTGTTGCCCGATACGTCGAGCGTCGGGGCGAGATGCAGCTGGATCTCGAGCGGACCGGTGCCGGTTACGCTGGCGGCATAGTCGAGCCGCACGCCATCGGCCTGCGTCGTCGCCGGACGGCCCTGCGGCAGCGCGACCACTGACGCACCGGTGCGGCCGAGATCGTCAACCGCAGTCCAGCGCAGACCCTTGCCGTCTGCCGAGTGGATGAAATCATCGGCTTCGATCGCGATCACAGCGCCGGAGGTCGTGGGATCGACAAAGCGCACCGGCGGAGCGTTGCCCGCGACGCGCATCACCTCGGGCATCACCTGGGTATCGGGCTGCTGCCAGATCTTATAGCCGATGTGGATCTGCGACATCATGCCGTCCCACTTGCCGCCACCCAGCGCATGATAGGCTGCCGTGATCTCGGCATCGCGGCGATAGGCGGCCTCGGCCCGATCGGCAAAAGCATTGGCGCGGGCGTCGCCTGTTGCTCCGAGCTTGCGGTTCCAGGCGAGCGCGTAATACATCCGGTACAGGGTGCCGAGCGCGAGGATCGGGTGCTCGACCAGCTGGAAGCACGCATCGCGCTGCGCTGCGGGCACCTTGGCTTTGCTGCGCAGCATTTCGGCCTCGAGCTGATCCCATTGCGCAATCATCGCGCCGAACTCGCCGCCATCGAGCGTGTCTATGGTAACCTCGCCCAGCGCGAAACTCGTCGCATCGACCAGCTCGGGTTTGCGAAGCGCGGCGAGGCGGCTGTAGTCGGTGACCAGAGCCGCAATGTCCTTCGCCTGTCCAGCGCCGAAGGTCGCCTCGGCCCAGCGCTCGGGAAAGGCAGCAAGCGCTTGCGGGGTCATCGCCTCGGGGTTCCAGGCTTGCGCCATGAAGAAATCGAGCGGATATTCGACCGGCTTGATGTCGCCGACATTGACCACCCAGATATCGCGCGCGCCCTTCTGCCAGGCGAGGTCCATCTGCTGCCAGGTCTTGGCGATCTGGACGGTGTTGAGCCACTTGTAGTTGCGCGGGCCGCCGACATAATCGAAATGATAATAGACGCCATAGCCGCCCTTGCGCTTGGCGTTCGCATCGGGGAGCCGGCGGATCTGGCCCCAGTTGTCGTCGGCGAACAGCAGGGTGACATCGTCGGGGACGCGCATCCCCGCGTCGTAATAATCCTGCACTTCCTTGTAGAGCGCCCAGACCTGCGGCGTCTGCTCGGCGGGCTTGCCGGTGACATCGGCGATGATCGCGCGCTGGTCGCGCACGATCGTCTCGAGCAGCCCGGTGGCGGTGCCCTCGGCCATTGCCTCATCGCCATCGCCGCGCATCCCGATGGTCAGCAGGCTTTCATAGCCCTTGCCATCGCCCTTCGACATCATCCGCTCGATCCCGCCGCGCCAGAAGGCGCGCAGGTTCTCTGCGTTGGTCTGATAGTCCCATTTGCCGCCGGTGACCCCGGCCTCGGTGTTGCGATGCCATTCGTCCTGCGCGCGGGTCAGCGGTTCGTGGTGCGACGTCCCCATCACCACCCCCATCGCATCGGCGAGCACCATGTTCTGCGGATCGTCGTCGTTGAACGCCTTGGGTGCCCACATCGCGGGCCACAGATAATTGCCCTTGAGCCGCAGCAGCAGCTCGAAGACATGGGCATATGCCTTGGAATTGGGGCCGCCGAAGCTTTTCTGGGTCCAGCTCTGGAAGGCGGGGTTCTCGTCGTTGATGAAGAAGCCGCGATAGCGCACCTTGGGGCGATCGGCGCGCGCGCCGGCGGTGACGAACAGCGCGGCCTTGCGCTCGACCGGGACATCGGCCCACCAGTACCAAGGCGAAACCCCGATCTTTTCCGACAGATCGTACAGCCCGAACACCGCGCCGCGTCGGTCAGTCCCTGCGATCACCAGCGCGCTGCGCACGCCCGGCCAGGGGTTGTCGACGACGCCCTGGACGTGGCCTTCCCACTGGCCGTTGATCGCCGCGACATCGAGCTTGCCGTCGCGCACCAGCGAATCGATCAGGCGGCTCTGGCCGATGACCCCGGCGACGACCAGATGGTCGCCCGCGCCCACCACATCGGTGGCACGTCGCGGCGCGATGCCGCCGACGCGTTCGAGATCAGCGGCAAAGGCGTCCGAGGCCATACGCACCGCGCTGTCGGCATCGCCATCGACGATCACCGCGACAGGCCGGCCCGCGGCGATCAGCGCAAAGCTGCCCGGCGCGGTCGAATCGCATACCGAAACCTCTGTGGTACAAGCAAAGGCGGGCGCTGCCGGGACCAGTGTCGCGGCTGCAGCAAGCAGCATTGCAGGGATCTTGCGCTTCACGACCATCCTCCTCCGCAGCGCCTATTGATAGCGCTATCAGCCATAGGTCTAGGCACGCGCTTGGCAGCTGGCAAGCGCGATGCGGCGACATTTTTGCCGCGAGATTTCGAGCGAACCTTCGCACGCCACGATAACGTGCCGCCAATCCAACGGAATGTGCGCCGAAAACCGCAGGATTCTGAGGGTCTGCTGGAATTGCCTGGGCGCTATCGGACATTGCAAACCGCTGCGGTCTTGCTTCTGCCGCAAAAAATGATAGCGCTATCTACAAGCTGGCTGTTCCTGGCAGACCGGCATGTCGATACTTTAGGAGCAGGCGCAATGATCCCTTTCAAGACCCTTATGACGAGTGCTGCCTTGGTCGCGCTGGTCGCCACTGCCGCATGCAGCTCGCCGGAAACGCAAGACACAGCCGCGCAACCCGCCGCCGCCACCGACACCGCCAAGGCCGATCCTGCGCGCTATCTGTCGCAGCCTTTGGTCACCGAATTCTACACCGCAGACCCTTCGGCGCATGTCTGGGACGGCAAGATTTATATCTATCCTAGCCACGACATCGATGGACCCACGCCCGAAGACGATCTGGGCGCGCATTTCGAGATGCGCGACTACCGCGTGCTCAGCATGGACAGCATCGGCGGCAAGGTGACCGCGCACCCGGTCGCGCTCGACGTCAAGGACGTGCCCTGGGCCGACCGCCAGATGTGGGCGCCCGATGCCGCGCGCAAGAACGGCACTTATTATCTGTATTTCCCTGCCAAGGACAAACAGGGTGCGTTCCGCATCGGAGTTGCGACATCCAAGTCCCCGGTCGGCCCGTTCAAGGCCGCGCCGCAGCCGATCAAGGGCAGCTTCTCGATCGACCCTGCGGTGTTCACCGACGATGATGGCAAGTCGTATATGTATTTCGGCGGCATCTGGGGTGGCCAGTTGCAGCGCAACACCACCGGAACCTATGATCCCGAAGGTTCGAAGACCGATCTCGAGGCCCCCGACAAGCCCGCGCTCGCGCCCAAGATGGCGGCGATGTCGGACGACATGATGGAATTTGCCGAAACGCCGCGCGATGTCCAGATCCTCGACAAATCGGGCAAGCCGATCCTTGGCGGCGACACCGACCGGCGCTTCTTCGAGGCGGCGTGGATGCACAAGTACAACGGCAAATACTATTTCAGCTACTCGACCGGCGACACGCATTACCTCGTCTATGCCACCGGGGATTCGCCTTATGGTCCGTTCACCTATCAGGGCCGGATTCTGGAGCCCACCGAGGGCTGGACCTCGCATCACTCGATCGCCGAATGGGATGGCCGCTGGTGGCTGTTCTATCACGACACCCAGCTTTCGGGCACCACGCGACTGCGCAACGTCAAGGTGACCGAGCTGTTCTACAACGCGGACGGCACGATCAAGACCATCAACCCGATGCTGAAATAAGCCCGATGTTCCTCGGCATCGATATCGGCACATCTGGGGTCAAGGCGGTGGTGCTCAACGAGCATGGTGCGGTGGTGGCGCAAGGCACCGCCGCGCTCAGCGTCCAGCGGCCGCAGCCGTTGTGGTCCGAGCAGGATCCCGATGCCTGGTGGCAGGCGACGACCGCGGCGGTCACCGCGATCGATCCGGCGGTGCGCCGTTCGGTGCGCGGCATTGGCCTTGCCGGACAGATGCATGGCGCGACCTTGCTCGGCGCCGACGACCGGCCGCTGCGCCCCGCGATCCTGTGGAACGACGGGCGATCGGCCGCGCAATGCGCCGAGCTCGAACAGCGCGAGCCGCAGCTGCGCAGCATATCGGGCAACATCGCGATGCCGGGGTTCACCGCGCCAAAGCTGCGCTGGGTGGCGATGCACGAGCCCGACATCTTTGCCAAGACGTGCACCGTCTTGCTGCCCAAGGACTACATCCGGTTGCAGATGACCGGCGAGAAGGCATCCGACATGTCCGATGCTGCGGGCACATTGTGGCTTGATGTCGCCGCGCGGACGTGGAGCGATGCGCTGCTCGCGGCGACCGGGCTCGATATCACGCATATGCCCCGGCTGGTCGAGGGTACGGAGGTGTCCGGCGTGCTACGCGCCGATGTCGCCGAGCTTTGGGGCATGGGCATGGTCCCGGTGGCGGGCGGCGGCAGCGACAATGCGGCGGGCGCGGCGGGCGTCGGCGTGGTGCGCAATGGCGACGCGTTGCTGTCGCTCGGCACCTCGGGCGTGATCTTCGTCGCGACCGACGAATTTCGTCCCAATCCGGAACGCGCGGTCCATGCCTTCTGCCATTGCCTGCCGGGTCTGTGGCACCAGATGTCGGTGCACCTGTCGGCCGCCTCGTGCATCGACTGGGTGGCAAAGCTGACCGGCGCTGCGGGGGCAGCCGATCTGTTCGCGCGCGCCGAAAGCACCGGCCCTGCCAGCGGCCCCGAAATCTTCCTGCCGTATCTCTCGGGCGAGCGCACCCCGCACAACGATGCCGAGGTGCGCGGCGGCTTTCTGGGGTTCGACCACGACACATCGCCCGAACGCCTTGCGCAGGCGGTGCTCGAAGGTGTCGCCTTTGCGCTGGCCGACGGGCTCGATGCGCTGCGCGATGCCGGTACCGAGGTCGAGCGGCTGTCGGTGATCGGCGGCGGGGCGCGATCGCGTTATTGGGGCGAAACGCTCTCCGCCGTACTCGGGGTTGATCTGGTCTATCTCAAGGGCGGCGAGGTCGGGCCCGCGCTGGGCGCGGCGCGACTTGCACAGCTTGCAGTCGAGGGCGGATCGGCAGCCGATATCTGCACCGCGCCGCCGGTCGCACACACCATCCGGCCCGACGCCGGCATCGCCGAACGGCTCGCTCCCAAACGCGCAAAGTTCACCGCCGCGTATCCGCGGATCACGCCGCGCACTTCATGATCTTCGCTCATCCCTGCTTCAACCACCGACTGGACCTGCCATGACCGACTATTTCGCCGACATCCCCACGATCCGCTTCGAAGGCACCGATACCGACAACGAATTGGCCTATCGTTATTACGACAAGGACCGGGTCGTGCTGGGCAAAAGGATGGAAGACCATCTGCGCTTTGCCGCGTGCTTCTGGCACACCTTCTGCTGGCCGGGCTCGGATGTGTTCGGCGCGGGCACGTTCGACCGGCCGTGGCACCGCGGTGCCAATGACGCTGCTGCCGCCACCGCCAAGCGCGCGGCGGCGTTCGACTTCTTCACCAAGCTCGATATCCCGTACTACTGTTTCCACGATGTCGATGTGATGGCCGATGCGCACAATGTCGCCGAACACCGCAGCAACTTCGCTGAGGCCGTCGATGAGCTCGGGCGGCTGCAGGCAAGCTCGGGCCGCAAGCTGCTGTGGGGCACCGCCAATCTGTTCGGCAACCCGCGCTTTGCCGCCGGCGGTGCGACCAATCCCGATCCTGAGGTGTTCGCGTTCGGCGCGATGCAGGTGCGCGATGCGCTCGAGGCGACGCACCGGCTCGGCGGCAGCAACTATGTGCTGTGGGGCGGCCGCGAAGGCTATGAGACTTTGCTCAACACCGATCTGGGCCGCGAACTCGACAATCTGGGCCGGTTCCTCAGCCTGGTGGTCGAGCACAAGCACAAGATCGGATTTGCCGGCACGATCCTGATCGAACCCAAGCCGCACGAGCCGACCAAGCACCAATATGATTTCGACACTGCGACGGTTTACGGCTTCCTCAAGCGCTACGGGCTCGAGAACGAGGTCAAGGTCAACATCGAGGCCAACCACGCGACATTGGGTGGCCACACCTTCGAGCACGAGATCGCGATGGCCAGCGCATTGGGCATCTTCGGGTCGATCGACGCCAACCGCGGCGATCACCAGAATGGCTGGGATACCGACCAGTTCCCCAATTCGGCAGAAGAGCTCACGCTGGCGATGGTTGAGATTCTGCGCGCGGGCGGTTTCACCGATGGCGGCTTCAATTTCGATGCCAAGGTGCGCCGCCAGTCGATGGACGCGGTCGATCTGTTCTACGGCCATATCGGCGGGATCGACACGGTGGCGCGCGGGCTGCTCAGCGCCGCCGCGCTGATCGAGGACGGCAGGATCGACGCTCTCAAGACCGAGCGTTACGCAGGATGGGATGGCGAATTCGGCCAGAAGATCGCCGGGCTCGATCTGGCCGGGATCGCCGATCTGGCGGTCAGCAGCAACCTCGACCCCAAGCCGCGCTCGGGCCGCCAGGAGCGGATCGAAAACCTGATCAACCGCTTCATCTGAGCCACCGCGCACAAATAAAGCCCCTCGCGCGCTTGAGAACAGCCGCGCGAGGGGCTAAATATGTCTGAGTTATTCAAAAATCTGGAGATAGAGCGATGATCGATGGTGCAATGCTTGTGGGCAACGAGGTGCGTCAGTCGGCGAGCCGCTTCCAGAGCTCCGATCCTTCGACGGGTACCGCGCTGACCCCCGATTTTTCATCCGCAGGCGAGGCAGAGGTCGCCGAAGCTTGCGCGCTCGCTGCGGCTGCGGCGCCGGTCTATGCCGCCACCGATCCCGAGAGCCGTGCTGCGTTCCTCGAGGCGATCGCCAACGAGATCGAAGCGATCGGCGACGACCTGATCGCGCGTGCGGTGCAGGAGAGCGGTCTGCCGCGCGGACGGATCGAGGGCGAGCGTGGGCGCACCACTGGCCAGCTTCGGCTGTTCGCCAAGGTCGTTCGCCAGGGCGACTGGCTGGATGTCACGATCGATCCAGCGATGCCCGATCGCGCACCTTTGCCCCGGCCCGACCTGCGCCGGATGAACATCGCGGTCGGCCCGGTCGCGGTGTTCGGCGCGTCCAACTTCCCGCTCGCCTTCTCGGTCGCGGGCGGCGACACGGCGTCTGCTCTGGCGGCAGGCTGCCCGGTGGTGGTCAAGGGCCATCCCGCGCACCCCGGCACTGGCGAGCTGGTTGCGCGCGCGATCCAGCGCGCGGTTGCGGCCTGCAATTTGCCCGCAGGCACCTTTTCCTACCTTCCCGGCGAAACCAACGCATTGGGCGCGGCTTTGGTCAGCGATCCGCGGATCAAGGCGGTGGGCTTCACCGGATCGCGCGGCGGCGGGCTCGCGCTGATGAAGATCGCCGCCGCGCGCAAGGAGCCGATCCCGGTCTATGCCGAGATGTCGAGCATCAACCCGGTCATCCTGATGCCCGCAGCGCTCGCCGCGCGCGGCCAGGCGCTCGCCGAGGGCTATGTCCAGTCGCTGACCATGGGCGCGGGCCAGTTCTGCACCAATCCGGGCCTCGTGCTGGCGATCGGCGGACCCGATCTCGACGCGTTCGCCGCTGCGGCAGGCACCGCTCTGTCGAGCAGCGCGCCCGCGACGATGCTGTCGCCCTCGATCCACCAAAGCTTCGAACAGGGCGTCGCGGCGCTGGCCGGTCATGACGCGGTCACCACGATCGCGCGCGGCCTGCCGCAGACCGGTGCCAACCAGGCGGTAGGCGCACTGTTCCAGACCGATGCCGAGCAGTTCCTCGCCGATGCCGCGCTCGGCCACGAGGTGTTCGGCTCGTCGTCGGTGATCGTGCGCTGCAGCGACATGGACCAGCTGATCGACGTCATCGCGCATCTCGAAGGACAGCTGACCGCCACGCTGCAGCTCGACGACGGCGACATTGCCGACGCGCAGCGGCTGTTGCCGGTGCTCGCTGACCGCGTCGGTCGCATCCTCGCCAATGGCTGGCCGACGGGGGTCGAAGTCGCGCATGCGATGGTCCATGGCGGGCCGTTCCCCGCGACCAGCGATGGCCGCACGACATCGGTCGGCACGCTGGCGATGCAGCGGTTCCTGCGGCCGGTGGCGTTCCAGAACCTGCCTGTAGGACTGCTGCCCTCCGCGCTGTCGGACGACAATAGCTGGGGCGTCGCGCGGCGGATCGACGGCGTGCGCGAAGCGTCGCCGCAATGATCCAAAGCCTGGTCCAGTTCAGCGACGGCGCGCGCGGTGTGGCGGCTCTGTCGGGCGGCCAGGCGCACCGCGTGGTCGGCGCCGAAACCACGCTGGCACTGGCGCACGCGGCGCTGGCGGCAGGCACGACGCTGGCGCACTATGCCGCCGATCGCCTCGGCGCGCCGGTCGATCTGGCCACCGTCCGCTTGCTGTGCCCGATCGATCATCCCGATGAGGCACATCTGCTGGTGAGCGGAACGGGCCTGACCCATCTGGGTTCGGCCGAGGGGCGCGATGCGATGCACCGCGCGGTCAAGGACAATCCCGACCCCACCGACTCGATGAAGATGTTCATGATGGGGGTCGAGGGCGGCAAGCCCGCCGATGGCCAACCTGGCGTGCAACCCGAATGGTTCTACAAGGGCGACGGGTCGATTCTCGTGTCGCCAGGCGATGCTCTGGAAATGCCGTCGTTCGCGCTCGATGGCGGCGAGGAGCCCGAGATCGCCGGGATCTATCTGATCGCGCCCGACGGGACGCCGACACGGATCGGATATGCGCTGGGCAACGAGTTTTCCGATCACGTCACCGAACGCGGCAACTATCTGTGGCTGGCGCATTCCAAGCTGCGCGCGGCGGCACTGGGCCCCGAACTGCTGCTGGGCGATCTGCCCGCCGACATTCGCGGCACCAGCACGATCTGGCGCGCTGGCGAGATCGCGTGGCAGAAGCCCTTCGTCTCGGGCGAGGCAAACATGTCGCACAGCATCGCCAACCTCGAACACCATCATTTCAAATATGCCGGCTTCCGTCGTTCTGGCGACGTCCATGTCCATTTCTTCGGGACCGCTACCCTGTCGTTCGCAGACGGATTCATGACCCAGCTTGGCGACCGGTTCGAGATTGCAGCGCCACCGTTTACGCTTCCGGTCAGCAACACTTTGGCCCAGGCCATGGACGCGCCGTTCAAAGTCGCCGCGTTGTGATCCGCATCGGCATTGTCGGTCTGGGCAAGATTGCAACCGACCAGCATGTGCCGGCGATCACCGCGAGCGCCGACTTCACGCTGGCTGCCACCGCCAGCCGCAACGCCCGCGCTGACGGCGTTGCGTCCTATCTGGATCTGGCCGCGATGCTGGCGGGGGAGCCTGATGTTCAGGCGGTATCGCTGTGCCAGCCTCCGCAAGTCCGCCACGCCGCCGCGCGGACCGCGATTGCTGCCGGGCGGCACGTGTTCCTGGAAAAGCCCCCCTGCGCGACCTTGTCCGAGATTGAGGACTTGATGCAGGCTGCCGCGCGGGCCGGGGTGACGCTGTTCGCCAGCTGGCATTCGCGCTTTGCTGCGGGGGTCGAGCCTGCGCGCGCCTGGCTAGTGGACAAGCAGATTTCCAGCATTGAGATCGACTGGAAGGAGGATGTCCGGCAATGGCACCCCGGGCAGGACTGGATCTGGCAGCCCGGCGGGCTGGGGGTGTTCGATCCCGGCATCAACGCTCTGTCCATCCTCACCCGGCTGCTGCCCGATCCGGTCAGGCTGGAGGATGCGAAGCTCGAAACTCCCGCAAACCGCGAGGCACCGGTCGCCGCGACGCTTGCCATGCGGACGTCGGACGGCGCGCCTATCAAGGCAGAGTTCGACTGGCGGCAGACCGGCAAGCAAAGCTGGACCATCCGGATCGACACCGATGTCGGCGATCTGTTGCTGGCCGAGGGTGGCAACAGCCTGTCCTTCGATGGCGTGCCACAACCGCTGCCGGGCGAGGGCGAATATCGCGCGCTTTATGATCATTTCGCTGCCTTGATTCGCGACAGGCGCTGCGATGTCGATGTCAGCCCGCTCAGGCTGGTTGCCGACGCCTTCCTTACCGGGCACCGTTCGTATACGGATGCGTTTTACCACTGAGGGGAGGCAAGCGGACCATGGATGACGCGCGCAGTACATCGCCTCGCATCCACGGAACGATCGCCCATGATATCGGCGTCGAGATCGTCGGTGGTGTGCGCAAGCCCGGCGACGTCTTTGGCGGAGAAATCGAGGCCAGCGAACAGTTGGGCATTTCGCGCACCGCCTATCGCGAGGCAATCCGCATCCTCTCGGCCAAGGGGCTGGTCGAAAGCCGCCCGAAGGCAGGCACGCGGGTCACCGCGCGGCACCGCTGGAACCTGCTCGACCCCGATGTTCTCGCCTGGACCTTCGAAGGCGAGCCCGACCCCGAATTCATCCTCGACCTGTTCGAACTGCGCGGCGTGATCGAGCCTGCCGCCGCCGCCTTTGCCGCCCGCCGCCGCACGCAGGCGCAACTCGATGACATGAAGGCCGCGCTCGACGACATGGGGCGGCTGGGCCTGGCGGACAGCGAAGGGCGCGCCGCAGACCAGCGTTTCCACCGCGCGATCCTGGCTGCGGCGGGCAACGAGGCGCTGGCGGCGCTGGCAAGCTCGGTCGGCGCAGCGGTCAGCTGGACCACCAAGTACAAGCAGCGGACCCGCGCGCTGCCGCGCGATCCGCTGCCCGACCACATTCTGGTGCACGAAGCGATCGTGGCGCGCGATGACCAGGCCGCGCATGATGCGATGGCGCATCTACTGCATCTGGCGCTGGCCGACATGGATCTGCCGGCCCGCACCTGATTGTCACAGCGCTCCCTGCGGCTCAGTGGTTGTCGCGCGGCAGCCCCATTGTCTGGGCGATCCGCTGGTATTTCTCCGCCCCTTCCAGGATGGCGCCGGTGCTCATCTGGCCGACGACCGAGCGCTGGATTTCCTGCCAGGGGGTCTGCGATGCGGGGTACTGGAACCCCCCCGCCGCCTCGAGCTCGGCGCGACGCTGGGCAAGCTCTTCGTCGCTGATCAGCACATTGGCGGTGGCGTTGCGCAGATCGATCCGCACCCGGTCACCGGTCCTGATCAGCGCGAGCCCACCCATCGCCGCCGCTTCGGGGCTGGCGTTGAGGATCGAGGGCGATCCCGACGTGCCCGACTGGCGGCCATCGCCGATGCACGGCAGCGCGTGGACGCCTTCGGTGATCAGATAGGACGGTGGGCGCATGTTGACCACCTCGGCAGCACCGGGATAGCCGATCGGTCCCGCGCCGCGCATGAACAGCAGCGACTCCGGGGTAATTCCGGTGGCCGGATCATCGATGCGGTCGTGATAATCCTCCGGTCCGTCGAACACCACCGCGGGGCCTTCAAACGTGTCGGGGTCGGCCGGGTTGGACAGATAGCGGTCGCGGAATTCGGGCGATATCACGCTGGTCTTCATCACCGCCGCGTCGAACAGGTTGCCCGACAGCACGATGAACCCTGCGTCGTTGACCAATGGCTGGCCGAACGGGCGGATGACCTTTTCGTCCTCGATGCCGACCCCCTTGCAGTTTTCGCCGATCGTCTTGCCGTTGACCGTCGCGGCACCCTCGTGGATCAGGCCTTGGCCGATCAACTGATCTATCACCGCAGGCACGCCGCCGGCACGATAGAAATCCTCGCCCAGATACTCGCCCGCGGGCTGCAGGTTGACCAGCAGCGGCACCTTGTGGCCTTCGGTTTCCCAGTCCTTGATCGGCAGATCGACCCCGATATGGCGCGCGATCGCGCTGAGATGGATCGGCGCATTGGTCGAGCCGCCGATCGCGCTGTTGACGCGGATGGCGTTGTGGAACGCCTGCTTGGTAAGGATATCCGACGGCTTGAGGTCCTCTGCCACCATCTCGACGATCCGCTTGCCGGTGCGCCAGGCGACTTCCTGGCGGTCGCGATAGGGGGCGGGGATCGCTGCTGAGCCCGGCAGCGACATGCCCAGCGCCTCGCACAACGAGTTCATCGTCGTGGCGGTGCCCATGGTGTTGCAATAGCCGGTCGATGGCGCCGAGGATGCTACCAGCTTGATGAACTGCGCATCGTCGATCTCGCCCGCCGCGAGCATCTCGCGCGCCTTCCACACGATGGTGCCAGAGCCGGTGCGCTCGCCTTTGTGCCAGCCGTTGAGCATCGGTCCGACCGACAGCGCGATCGCGGGAATGTTGACGGTGGCCGCAGCCATCAATGCCGCAGGTGTGGTCTTGTCGCAGCCGATGGTCAGCACCACGCCATCGAGCGGGTAGCCGTAGAGGATCTCGACCAGCCCAAGATAGGCAAGGTTCCGGTCAAGCCCGGCGGTCGGGCGCTTGCCGGTCTCCTGGATCGGATGGACGGGGAATTCGATGACGATGCCGCCTGCCTCGCGCACGCCTTCGCGAACGCGCTCGGCGAGCACCAGATGGTGGCGGTTGCACGGGCTCAGATCGCTTCCGGTCTGCGCGATGCCGATGATCGGCTTGCCCGACTGCAGCTCCTCGAGGCTGAGCCCGAAGTTGAGATAGCGCTCAAGATACAGCGCGGTCATGTCGATATTGTCGGGGTTGTCGAACCATGCGCGGCTGCGCAGTTTCGGCAGGTTGGCGTCGGACATCGTTTGCAAAGCTCCAGTAACAGGGAAGGCAGCGCGGCGTCAGCGCGCGACGGAAAGGCGGTAGATCATGACGTGACGATAGGGCGTGCCCGGATCGACGCGCGCCGAGGCGAACTTGGGGTGGTTGGGCGCGTCGGGGAATTTCTGCGGCTCGAGCGCGATGCCATCCCCCATCCGGTAAAGACGGCCGCCCTTGCCGGGCACGGTGCCATCGAGAAAATTGCCGGTGTACAGCTGGACGCCAGGCTCGGTGGTCAGCACTTCGAGCACCCGGCCGGATACCGGGTCCTCGAGCCGCGCCGCGGGTTGCGGTGTGCCGGTCAGCCCCTTGTCGAGCGCGAAATTATGGTCGTAGCCGCGGCCGAACGCGATCTGCTCGTCGCGCCCGTCGCGGATGCGGCTGTCGAGCGTCTGCGGCGTGCGGAAATCGAACGCGGTGCCTGCAACCGGGCGCAGCGCCCCGGTCGGGATCAGCGTGGCGCTGACCGGGGTGATCGCCGATGCCGGGATCGTGAGCAGGTGGCCCAGTGCGCCGCCCGGCGCACCTTCGCCCGCCAGATTGAAGATCGCGTGGTTGGTCATGTTGATCACGGTGGGCCGGTCGGTGGTGGCATCGAAGCTGATCGTCAGCTGCCCGGCATCGTCGAGCGTGTAGGTGACCTGCGCCTCGACCTCGCCGGGGTAGCCCTGATCGCCGTCCGCGCTGGTCAGCGCCAGCGTGACCGAGGCGCGCTTGCCCTGGGTAAGCGCGATAATCCGCCACAGCCGCCTGTCGAAGCCGACCTCTCCCCCGTGCAGCGAGTTGCCCTTGTTGTTCTGCGAGACCTGGTAAGTCTTGCCATCGAGCACGAACCGCCCCTGGTCGATGCGGTTGGCAAAGCGGCCCACGGTCACGCCAAAATAGTTGGGCTTGGCGACATAATCCGCCGCATCGTCAAAGCCGAGCAGCACGTCGGCCAGTTCACCGTTGCGGTCGGGCGCGGTCAGCGATTGCAGGGTCGCACCAAAGCTGATGATTCTCGCCGAGACGCGGTTGGCGCCGGTCAATGTCACGGCCTCGATCACCGTGCCGTCTGCCAAGGTTCCTGCAGGCGTCCGCTCGGCGGTCGCCGCCAGCGCCGGGGTCCAGGGCAGCAAGGCTGCGAACAGCAGGCTGGTTCGCGTCAAAGTCGCCGTCGCCATTCATCCACCCCTTGCCCGAAACCGCGTCCGAAGCGCCACTGATTGACGCGTTGCTGTCCGATATATACTCAGACAATTAAATCCGCACAAGATGCCGGGTCACTACGGGGAGGAATTATATGGAACCGAACGGAGCGCAGGTGGCGCAAACCCGCGGCGCGGGCTACAATTCCGCGCTGGTGCTGCTGGCCAGTCTGTTCTTCATGTGGGGCTTCATCACCGTCATCAACAACACGCTGTTGCCGCATCTGCGCAGTGTGTTCGACCTCAGCTACACCCAGACCACGCTGATCGAATCGGTGTGGTTCATCGCCTATTTCTTCGCATCGATCCCCTCAGCCAAGCTTATCGAGCGAATCGGCTACCAGAAAGCGCTGGTCACCGGCCTGCTGATCATGGCGGCAGGGGCGACGGGAATGATGCTCGCGGCAAGCCTCCCGTCTTATGGCATCACGATGGTGATGCTGTTCGTCATCGCCAGCGGCATCACGCTGCTGCAGGTGGCGGCAAACCCCTATGTGGCGGTGATCGGTCCGGCAAGAACCGCCTCGTCGCGGCTCAACCTGGTCCAGGCGATGAACTCTGCCGGAACGATGTTCGCACCATTGTTCGGCGCCTATCTGATCCTGGGGCGATCCAAGGGGGGAACGGCGGAGGCCGGTGTCGTGCTGACCCAAGCCGAGCGGCTGGCCGACGCGCAATCGGTGATCCTGCCTTACGGCCTTGTTGCCCTGGTGCTGCTGGTGCTGGCCGTGATCATCGCGCGCTATCCCTTGCCCGCGATCGAGGCGGCAACAAGCCGGATTTCGCGCGAAATGCGCCAGTCGCTCTCATTGTGGAAGCACCGCAATCTGGTGTGGGGCATTCCTGCAATCTTCATCTACCTCATCGCCGAGATCGGGGTCGCCAACCTGTTCGTCAATTTCGTCAGCCAGCCAGATATCGCCGACCTGACGCAGGAGCAGGCAGGCAGGTACCTGACGCTGCTATGGGGCGGCATGATGATCGGCCGGTTTGCAGGGTCTGCACTGATGCAGCGATTCGCGGCCGAATCGGTGTTGGCGGTATTTTCGATCGGTGCCTTTGTGGTGATGCTGGTGACCGTGTTCACCACCGGGCCTGCGGCGATGTGGGCGTTGATCCTCGTCGGCCTGTTCCATTCGATCATGTTCCCAACGATTTTCACGCTCGGAATCAGAGGACTTGGGCCGCTCACCGAAGAGGGGTCCGGCCTGCTGATCATGGCGATAGCAGGGGGAGCGCTGGTCGTCGTGCAGGGTTGGCTTGCCGACCTTTACGGTTTGCAGGCGTCTTTCCTGCTAACTGCCGCGTGCGAGCTTTTCATCCTGTTTTACGCGCTTTGGGGCAGCCGTCTGCCAGAAGATGCGACAGCCTATTGACAGCAATAACTCAGAGTATTACCCATAGTGTTGATAGCGCTACCATAGCGTGGACCGTGGCACGAAGCCATGGCCGAACAAGGGGAGGATTACATGGTATCTCGGATCGATTCAGTGCGTCGCGGGCTTTTGAGCGCAGCGGCCCTATCAGCGCTCGTGATTCCCGGCGTGGCCTTCGCCCAAGGGGTGCCGGTTCCTGCAGACGAGCCTGCCGTCCCTTCTCCCTCCAGTGACACTGCGGTTGCCGATAGCGAAGGCGCCAGCGAGATCGTGGTCACGGGCTTCCGCGCATCGCTGGAAAGCCAGACGATCGCCAAGCGCAACTCGATCGGCTTCACCGACACGATCTTTGCCGAAGACATCGGCAAGTTCCCCGACACCAACATCGCCGAATCGCTGAACCGTATTCCGGGTATCACCATCGGCCGCGAAGTCACCGGCGAAGGTTCGTCGGTCGCGATCCGCGGTCTGGGCACCAACTTCACCCGCGTGCTGCTCAACGGCACCCCGGTTGCGATCGCATCGGTGCGGTTTGACGCACAGAGCACCAACCGCGAGGTCGATCTCGATCTGATCCCGACCGAACTGTTCACCCAGCTCACCGTCAGCAAGTCGCCGACCGCGAGCCTGCTCGAAGGCGGCGCTGCAGGTACCGTCAACCTGCGCGCGGCGCGTCCGTTCGACAACCCCAAGCCCTATATCAGCTATGGCCTGCAGGGCTCCAAGGTCAGCGGCGCGGACAAATGGGGCTATCGTGGTCATCTCGTCGCCAGCGCGACCTTCGGCGATTTCGGCATTCTTGTCGGTGGCGCAGCTGTTCGCAACAACTTCAACGTAGAGGGCTATGAAACGATCGGTTTCACCAACCCCAATCTCACCGCAACACAGCGTACGACCGGTACGCGCAATGCCACCGGTGGCGGCAACTTCACCATTCCCGCCACCGTCCCTTCGCTCGCCGGCAATGGCCTCACTCCGGGTGCCGTGATCGACGAGGCGTTCCTGTTGCGCAACAACCCTGGCGCGACGATCGATCAGATCGACAACGGGTTGCTGCCGCGCCTGGGCCGTCCGCGCAGCGAGAACGGCTTCCGCCAGCGCTATAACGGGCTGGTGTCGCTCGAATGGCGGCCGAGCGAGAATTTCAATTTCTATGTCGATGGCATGTATGCGCAGCGCGACACCGAGTTTACCCGCACGGCGATGAACTGGGTCGGCCGCAACGGCGCGGTGATCCCGATCAACACCACTTACGATAAAGCCGATTGCTCGGCCGGCTGCACCGTCACTGGCGGCACTTATGCCAACTCGCAGTTCTTCCTGGAATATCGCCCCTACAAGGACACGCAGGATTATTATGGCATCAACCCCGGGATCGAGTTCAAGCTGAACGACTGGATCCGGGGCGATTTGCAAGCGAATTACACCAAGAGCAATTTTCGCCGCGAAAGCCCGACATTCCTGGTGATCACGCCGCCGAACAGCGGTCTGACCGTGAACTTCCAGAACGATGGCGGAATTCCGCTGATCGAATCGAGCGCTGACCTCAATAACCCGAACAATTTCGGCTGGGAGGGCGGCGGCCGTGTCAATCTGAACGGTGAAGAGCGCGCCACCGAAACCAAGGGCATTCGCGGCAGCCTGTTGTTCGGCGATGAAACCCGGTTCAGCGTGCGCGTCGGCGCGGCCTATGATGATACCAAGCGCCGTATCACGCCTTTCGACAACACCGCTTTGTGGCAGAACGCGATTTGCGGCAACGGCCCCAACATAACCTTGCTGGCACCCAACAGCGCGACAACGCCGTGCACCGGGCTCAACCAGCCAGGTACCGCGACGCCTGCTGGTTTCCCGACCTTCCCCGGCTATGGCACCAATTTCACCGCAGGCGGCGCACCGATCACCTATGCGGGATCGCTGATCCCGACCGCGGCGGTGCCGAGCTATCTGCTTCCCGGCGACAATGGCTATGTCACCGTCGATTGGGACAAGGTGCGGCGCGACACCAACTACGACGCTCTGCTGGCAGGCGCGACCGAGACTGGATCGGGCAGCAGTGGTGCCAATGGCGGTCTGATCCGCGAAAAGGTGACCGGTACCTTCATCGAGGGCAACGGCATCTTCGAGATGGGCGACAACACGCTGCGCCTGAATGGCGGCGTGCGCTATGTCCGGACCGAACAGATCGTCGGTGGACGCGTCTCCATTCCCGACCCGCGCAACAATCCCGCAGGTGCACCGCCGGTCGCCGATGGTGGCCGCTTCCCCAACACGGTCGTCTTCCCGACTTCGAACACCCGCTATTCGAACTTCCTGCCGTCGCTGAGTGCCGCATACGACTTTGGCGGCAAGGCGGTGGCGCGCGCCTCGATCTCGCGGACACTGACCCGGCCCGATCCCAACGCGCTGCTTCCGGGGGCCAGCTTTGTCCAGCCCTCGGCCGATATCGGCACGGTGGGCAACAATGCGCTCGACCCGTTCATCTCGGACAATATCGATCTGGGCTTCGAACTTTACACCGGCGGGGAAGGTGTGATCGCCTTTGCGGCCTTCCGCAAATCGATCACCGGCTTTACCGTCAACGGCCTGACCAATGTGCCGTTCTCGTTCTTTGAGCAGTTCGGAATCAATGTGGACTCGCTGACCCAGGCACAGCGTGAATCGCTGGCCGCCCGCGCTCAGCCGGGCCAGGCACTGCGCGATGTTGCCGTGGTTGTGCAGCAGCAGGTCAACGCCAACGGCAAGCTGAAGGTCAACGGCCTCGAATTCCAGATCACCCAGCCGCTGGACTTCATCACCCAGTATATCGGGGTGACCGGTTTCGGCTTTCAGGGCAACCTGACGCTGATTGACCAGAAGGGCGAGGGCACGGGTGCCCCTGCCGTCGCGATCGGCGTCGCGCCGACCACCTACACCGCGACCGGCTATTACGACAAGAACGGCATCTCGGCGCGTCTGACCTATGTCTACAACGAAGGGTCGCAGGCATCGAACCCCAACCAGAACGGCATCCCCAACGCCGCGATCTTCGGGCGCAGCTACAGCCAGCTCGATTTCTCGGGCAACGTCGATCTGGCGGAGATCTTTGGGAACGACTACCTGCCGACCCTGGTGATCAACGCGATCAACATCACCAAGGAAGCGCAGAGCAGCTTCTTCCAGTTCCCCAACGCGACGTTCAACGAATACAATCCGGGTCGCACCATTCTTGTCGGCATCCGAGGTCGTTTCTGACCGCTTCGCCTGCAGGAGACTTCCCTCCCAGTTGGACCGGTCGAGCAATCGACCGGTCCTTTTTTTGTGGCGGGAGCGCGGGCGCGGGTCGCAGCGAGCGCAAGCCTGCGGCCCCGCACGAAGTGTGCTGGCGTGCGGAATGGCGGCAGCTGAGGGTAACGACCTAGTCGAAGAGTGAGAGCGGAACCGCCTCGGCCATGGCGCGGAAGCCCGCCGGGTTGGGGTGCAGGCCATCGCCGGTGTCGTAAGCCGGGTTCAGATAGGCGGGGCGAGACGGATCGCGCATCACCTTATCCAGATCGATCACGCTGTCGAAGGCTCCGGAGGTGCGGATCCAGGCGTTGATCGCCTGCCGATCGGCTTCGGACGCCGCATCGGGGTGGTAATATTCGTTGCTCATGAACGGCAGGATTGTCGCGCCATGGACCTTGATGCCGAGGGCATGTGCGCGCGCGATGATCTGCGCATAGGCGCCGGTAACCTGCGCCACCAGGAACGCATGCGCCTCGGCAGACGCGGGCGTCTCGCGCGCGAGCGTGCCGATATCGTTGATCCCCTCGAGCAGGATCAGGTGGCCCACGCCGGGCTGCGACAGCACGTCGCGGTCGAGCCGCGCGATCGCATTCGGCCCCAGCCCATCGAGCAGCACCCGGTTGCCGCCGATGCCTTGGTTGATCACCGCAGCGCGTCCAGCCAGTCGCTGTGCCAGAAAGTCGGTCCAGCGATCGTTGCCGTTGGTGGTCGATCCGCGCCCGTCCGTGATCGAATCCCCCAGCACCACGACGCCATCGCGCGCGGTGCAACTCGTTACCTCGATGCCCGACAGCAGATACCAGTGGTCGACGCCGGTGGCCTGGGGAAGTGCCGGGTCGCCCGTGCGATCACCGGCAACGACATAGGACGTCGCGCGCGACCCGGGATGCGAGGTCTGCCCCTCGGGCTCGGCGAGCACATGGATGCTGATCGCGAGATCTTCGAACGCCGCCGCGTCCCAAGCGATCGGATCGCTCAGCCATTCGCCGCCCGGCGGGATCACCGCACTTGGCTTGTCTGCAAACGACAGGCGACGCAGCGAGGCGGGCACGATGCTCGCGCTCGCATTGTCGGCCGAGCGCGCCACGGTGACACCGCCGATGCGCAGCGGCGTCTTGCCGAAGACGTTGGACAGCCGCACCCGAAGCTGGGCGCCACTGATCGACGGACGGACGATCTGCCGCAACGTCGCATCGTCGAGCGCGCCGTCAGGCAGCGCGTTGGCGGTATCGGGCAGCATTTGCGAGGATGCCCACGCAGCCTTCCAGGGACAGGTTTGCGCGGTTGCGTCGGGTGCAGCGCCGGGTTCCGACTGTGCCTGAGACGCCACCGGAGCCATCGCCAGGGCAAGCGCGAAAACCGATACTGCTGATCGCATGGAAACGTCCTTCTGACCGCGCCGACTGACGGCGCTGAAAACCTACCGGTAGCGGTAGAGCTTGACCCGCTGAATCTGCCAATTGTCCGGGAACAGGCGAATATGCCTGCCCTGGTGCGTCTGGTCGCCGTTGAGCAGGCGGCCGGGTTTCCACTGGCCCGCAGCATCGAAGACCCCTTCATGCGCGACATCGATTCCGGCAAGCGGCTGGTCGCCCGCCACCGGTTTGAACGTGACGGTGATCCCCTGTCCGGCGACGAGATACTCCTCGGGTCCGATCTGGATGATCATCCCGCCATAGCCCGCGGTCTCGGGGGTCATCACCGGCTTCTGGATGTCCATGGTGAACGACACCGTGAAACGGTAATCGCCGATCACGCGCTGCTGCGGCGCATAATCGAGCGATTCATCATAGGCCTGATGCGGCTTGAACCCGGCGATCCTGTCGGTGCCCTGGGCTTGCAGGATGTACGGCTTGAGCTGCTGCAGCACGCCATAAGCGCTTTTGATCGCGCCGGGATCCTCGTCGATCGAATCGATCGAAAACGGGCTGAACCCGATCGCGTCGTGCTCGGCGATGGAATAGAACGCGTTGGCCGGGACGGGCGGGTTGTCCGCGTTGTGCGCCTCGGGGATGAACAGCGGGTTGTCGGCGCGGTGGTAGCGCGCGACGATCTGCGTGAAGTTGGGGAAATAGATATCGGGTGCGAGGAAATCGATCGTCGGCGCGCCCGCTTTCCACACATCGATCAGATGGGGCAGGGGGCCGCCGCTGGGATATTCGCCGGGCGCCCGGCCGGGGCGGTTGAGCGCGACGTTGACGTACATCGGCATGTTGTAGCTGGCCTTGCCGGCCTGGGTCAGTTCCTCGGCAAAGCGCGCATAGTGCCAGGCTGTGAACACCTCGGCCCCGGCATCGCCCGGGCCGAACAGCTCTTCCCAGCTGCCTTGGGTCTTGGCACCGCGATCGAGCCACATCGCCTTCATCTCGGGGACCAGGCTGTCGCGGTTGCGCACCAGATACTCGACCAGCGCGGCAGGCACCGGCTGGGCAAAGGCTGCCGACGCGGCGGGGCTGTAATCGCGCGCCACCGGAAGCATGCCGATCTCGTTTTCGACCTGGGTCATGACCACGGTGTTCTCAACGTCGTCGACCGCCTTGATATGCGCCATCAGCGCGGCAAAGGCGCGGCTGTCGGCCTTGAGCGTCTCATCGCCGAAGGTCGACAGGATCTCGACACCCTGTCCGTTGGCGGTGGCGGCGCGCGGGAAGCGGGCCTGATCGCGCTTCACCCAGCTGGGGACGTAGGTGGACATGCTGTTCTTCCACGCGCCGAACCACAGGATCACCAGCTTGAGGTCGTTCGCCCGCGCCGCCTTGAGCATGGCATCGAACGACGACCAGTCATAGCGGCCTTCGAACGGCTCGATCAGCTCCCATGCCACCGGCGCCAGCACGGTATCGACGTTCATCGCTCTTAGCCGTGCCCAGTGCGGGGCCATGTATTCCGCGCTCGAAGCCGCCGAATTGCTGAGCTCGCCGCCGATGATGAGGTGCGGCTTGCCGTTGACGATCAGCTGCGTCGCATCGCCCTGCTTGCGCAGGCTCGGTGCATCGGCGAGCAACGGCGCGGACAGGCAGCAGGTGGCAGCAGCGGCCGAATACAGGGCAAGCTTGCGGATCATGGGTGGTCTCCGTGGGTGTGTTCGAGCGCAGCGAGCGCGCCCGATTGTTCAAGTCGGGTAAGCTGCGCGGCGATGGCGGCGTAGGTCCGCGCATCGAGCTCGGCGCCCAGCACCGCCAGATAGCCGTCCACGCCCGATGCATCGGCCAACCGCGCGGCGGCGGGGTCGTCGATCTCGAACGCGGTGCCATCGTCGGTCCGGCCCGCCTGCCAGCGCATCCAGGCTGCGACCGCCAGCACCAGCGCGGGGCTTTGCTGGCCAGCCGCAGCGCGCTCGGCGAGCGGCGCGATCAGCCGTTGCGGCAGCTTTTGCGAGCCGTCCATCGCGATCTGGCGGGTGCGGTGCTGCAGCGCGGGGTTGGCGAAACGCTCGAGCAATGCTGCGCGATAGGCGGGAATGTCGAGCCCTGCGGGCGGATCGAGCGTGGTCTGCGCCTCGTCCCACAGCGTTTCGATCATCGCGCGGCCAGCGTCGCGGGCGACGAACTGGTGGACGAACTCGTCGCCCCCTAGCCCGCCGAGATAGGCGATCGCCGAATGCGCGCCGTTGAGCAGGCGCAGCTTGGCATCTTCCCACGGCGCGACCTTGTCGGTCAGCTGGACGCCGAGCGCTGCAAAATCGGGGCGCGGGCCGCAGAACCAGTCCTCGATCACCCATTGCGTGAACGGCTCGGTCTTGACCATCGCCAGGTCCTCGATGCCGGTCAGTTCGCGGCGTGCGGCGATGTCGTCGTCAGTGGTCGCAGGCACGATGCGGTCGACCATGGTCGAGGGGAATGCCGCCTCGGCTGCGATCCAGTCGGCAAGTCCTGCATCATGCGCGCGCGCCATTGCGATCACCGCATCGCGCAGCAACGCGCCGTTGTGCGGCAGGTTGTCGCACGACATGATGGTGAGCGCGGGCAGGCCCACGGTGCGGCGCAACTTGAGCCCGGCGACGATCAGCCCCGGCGCGGTGCGCGGCGCCTCGAGCGAGGCCATATCGTGCGCGATATCGGCATCGTCGGCGAGCAGACCGCCGGTCGCGCGATCGAGCTTGTAACCCTTTTCGGTGATCGTCAGCGTCACCAGATGGGTGTCGGCCGCAGCGATCGCATCGACCACGCGTCGGGGGTCTTCGGGCGCGACCAGGACGTCGAGCACCGACCCGATCACGCGTGCCTGCGAGCCTGCTCCACTGCGCACCAGCAGCGTATACAGACCATCCTGCAGCTCGAGCTGATCGCGTACGCCGGCGGAGCGCAGCGAGACACCGGTTACCCCCCAGCGCGGATCACCGGACGCCAGCGCGGCATTGAAAACCGCCGCCTGATGCGCGCGGTGGAATGCGCCGATTCCCAGATGCACGACGCCGCGCTTTACCGCCGTCCGGTCATAAGCGGGCAGCGCGACATCGGACGGCAACTGGCCGAGCGTATGCGAAGACAGCCTCACAGCCGGTACGCCGCCTTGGCAAGATCATAGGCCAGCGCACGCGCGACCTCGTGCGCTTCGTCTTCGGGCAGGCGATGCTCGGCGACCAGTTGCGCCAGCCACGCGCAGTCCATCCGGCGGGCGACGTCGTGGCGTGCGGGGATCGAGAGGAAAGCCCGCGTATCGTCGTTGAAGCCGACGGTGTTGTAGAAGCCGGCGGTTTCGGTGGTGCGCTCGCGGAAGCGGCGCATGCCTTCGGGGCTGTCGTGGAACCACCAGGGCGGGCCGAGCTTGAGCGCCGGATAATGCCCTGCCAGCGGCGCAAGTTCGCGCGAATAGACATCCTCGTCGAGCGTGAACAGGATCAGCGTCAGCCGGGGATCGTTGCCGAACGCCTCGAGCAGCGGTGCAAGCGCGCGGACGAACTCGCCGGGCAGCGGGATGTCCGCGCCCTTGTCGCGCCCGAACCGGGCGAGCACCGTGGGGTTGTGGCTGCGGTGCACGCCGGGGTGGAGCTGCATCACCATGCCATCGTCGAGGCTCATCCGCGCCATTTCGGTGAGCATCTGCGCGCGGAACAGCTCGGCCGTGGCGGCATCGGCGCCCGCCATCACCCGGGCATAGAGCGCAGCGGCTTCATCGGGTGCCAGATTGGCGGTGGCGGCCGAAGGGTGGCCATGATCGGTCGAGGTCGCGCCCGCCTCGCGGAAACGGGCACGGTGGAAGCGGTGCGCGGCAAGATAGCCCTGCCAGCTGCCCACATCCTCGCCCGCCGACGCGCAGAATGCCTGGACGTTGGGGGCGAAACCTTCGGCTTCGGGATCGACCACGGGATCGGGGCGATAGGCGGTGACGACCCGGCCCGACCAGCCGCTCTGCCGGATCGTGCGGTGATGATCGAGCGGATCAAGCGGGCTTTCGGTGGTGGCGATCACCTCGATCCCAAAGCGCTCGAACAGCGCGCGGGGGCGGAACGCCTCGGTCTTGAGCGCGGCGTCGATGGTGTCGTAATAGAGCTGCGCGGTGGCGGGTTCGAGGATCACGTCGAGCCCGAACACCTCAGCAAACACCCAGTCGAGCCACATCCGCGAAGGCGTGCCGCGCAAGAGGTGATAATTCTGCGCGAACAGCTGCCAGATCGCGCGCGGATCCTGCTCGGTGGCGCTGCCGTCGATCGTCGGAATGCCCAGCGCATCGAGCGGCACGCCCTGCGAATAGAGCATCCGGAACACATAGTGATCGGGCACGATCAGCAGGCTGGCCGGATCGGTGAACGGCGCGTCGGTGGCGAACCATTCGGGGTCGGTATGGCCGTGCGGGCTCAGGATCGGGAGATCCTTGACCCCGGCATAAAGCGATCGGGCGATCGCGCGGGTGGCGGGGTCAGCGGGAAACAGGCGATCGGGGTGGAGGGTGAGCGGGCGGGTCATCGGCTGCTGGCTACTTTCACTTGCTTGTATTTGGGGTTGAGCAGGTGGAATACGCCAAGCGCCACCAGATACGCCATCCCGCAGGCGATAAAGAACGGCTCGTAGCTACCGACCCGGTCGAGCAGCACGCCGAGCGATTTGGATGCGATAAAGCCGCCGCATGCGCCCGCGAACCCGCCCAAGCCGATCAGCGTGCCTTGCGCGAACCTGGGGAACTGGTCGCCCGGCAATGCGAACAGGTTGGTCGAAAAGCCCTGGTGCGCCGCGCAGGCGAGGCCAATGCAGAACACCGCGACCCAGATGTTGTCGGCCTCGATCGCGAACATCACCGGCAGCGCGAACAGCGCGCAGACGAACATCGCCTGCTTGCGAGCGCGTCCGGTCGCAACGCCCTTTTTGAGCAGATGCGAGCTGTACCAGCCGCCGGCGATCGCGCCGACATCGGCGAGGATATAGATCGCGACCAAAGGCGGGCCGAAGTTCTTGAGGTCATAGCCGTACTGCTTGTTGAAGAAGTCGGGCAGCCAGAACAGGAAGGTCCACCACACCGGATCGATCAGGAAGCGCCCCGCCATATAGGCCCAGGCCTCGCGGTGGCGCAGCACGTTGAGAAAGCCGGTGCGCCCGCTGTCCTCGGAGGGTTCCGCCTCGATCCAGGCGCGCTCTTCGGTGGTGACCTTGGGGTGCTGCGCGGGGTTGCGATAGAACTTCCACCAGAAGAACAGCCAGACGACGTTGAACACCCCGGTGACGATGAACGCCCAGCGCCAGTCGAACGCGAGCCCGACGACGATGAACGAGACCAGCAACGGCGTGATGATCGCGCCGACATTGGCACCGGCGTTGAAGATGCCGATCGCGAGCGCGCGTTCCTTCTTCGGAAACCATTGCGACACCGCGGCGAGCGCCGAGGGGAACGTGCCTGCCTCGCCCAGCGCCAGCGGAATGCGCGCGATGACGAACCCGGTGGTGCTGGTGACAAAAACCTGCGCGAAATGGCCGACGGTCCACAGCCCCATCGCCAGCAGATAGCCCGCGCGCGGGCCGATCCGGTCGATCAGCCAGCCGAACGCCAGAAAGCCGATGCCATAGCAGACCTGGAAATAGCCCGAGATGTCGCCATAGCCCGAGTTGGTCCAGCCATAGAGCGTCTCGAGCTGCGGCTTGAGCACGCCCAGCACCAGCCGGTCGACATAGGACAGCACCACCGCGGCGAACAGCAGCGCGCAGATGACCCAGCGGATGCGGCCGCGCGGTTTGGGGACCTCGCGCGCGGCGGTGTCGGGGGCTGCTGCTGCCGCATCGGCGATGTCGTTCACCGGGGTCACCAGTTGTACATCGTGCCGTCTTCGAGCCGGTTCACCGGCAGGAAGGCGCGGCTGTATTCGTAACCGGCGGCAAGTTCCTCGTCGATATCGACGCCAAGACCCGGTTCGTCACCGGGGTGCATCGCGCCATCGGCGAAGGTGTAGGCGTGCGGGAAGACCGCGTCGGTCTCGGGCGTGTGGCGCATATATTCCTGCACGCCGAAATTGGGCACCGACAGGTCGAAGTGGAGCGCGGCGGCCATGCACACCGGCGACAGATCGGTCGCGCCATGGCAGCCGGTGCGCACCTGGTACAGGTCCGCCAGCGAGGCGATGCGGCGCAGATGGGTGATCCCGCCGGCATGCACTACGGTCGCGCGGATATAGTCGATCAACTGGTTCTGGATCAGCTCGCGGCAGTCATGGATCGAGTTGAAGATTTCGCCGACCGCGAGCGGCGCGGTGGTGTGCTGGCGGATCAGCTTGAACGCTTCCTGGTTCTCGGCAGGGGTCGCATCCTCGAGCCAGAACGGACGATACGGTTCCAGATCCTTGCCCAGCCGTCCCGCCTCGATCGGGGTCAGCCGGTGGTGGATGTCGTGGAGCAGGTGCACGTCCCAGCCCAAAGCCTCGCGCGCTGCCTTGAACAGCTCGGGCACCACGCGCAGATACTTGCTTGTGTTCCAGACGTTCTCGGTGGGCAGGTCCGCATCGGCGGGCTCGTAGAAATAGCGGTCCTTGCTGACGCCGTAGGTCGATGCCATTCCGGGAACGCCGCACTGCAGCCGGATCGCCTTGTAGCCCTGGCGCTGGTAGTCGAGCGCGACCGCGATCGTGTCCTCGATCGTGGTGCCGTTGGCATGGCCATAAACCATCACGCTCTCGCGGCTCGCGCCGCCGAGCAATTGATAGACCGGAAGCCCCGCGATCTTGCCCTTGATGTCCCACAAGGCGGTGTCGACTGCAGCGATCGCGCTCATCGTCACCGGCCCGCGGCGCCAATAGGCCCCCTTGTAGAGATACTGCCAGATATCCTCGATGCGGTGCGCATCGCGGCCGATCAGACAGGGGATGACATGGTCGGTGAGGTAGCTTGCGACCGACAGTTCGCGGCCGTTGAGCGTCGCATCGCCGACGCCTGTGGTGCCGTCGTCACAGATGATCTTGAGCGTAACGAAGTTGCGACCCGGGCAGGTGATGATGACGCGGGCATCGACGATTTTGGGCATAATGATCCTTAGGCGATTTCGAGGGTAACGGTTTGAAGGTTGGCGCTGTCGGCACCGGTCATGATGTCGAACAGCCCGGGCTCGACGACCTCGTTCATCTGGTCGTTCCAGATCGTGAAGGTGTCGGGATCGAGCTCGATCGAAACGGTCTTGCGCTCGCCGGGGTTGAGGGAGACGCGCTGGAAGCCCTTGAGCACCTTGATCGGCTGGGTGACCGAGGCGACCTGGTCGCGGATGTAGAGCTGGACGATCTCGTCGCCCGCGCGGTCGCCGACATTGGCGACATCGACCGACACCGTAACCCCGGCGCCCGGGCCGATCTGGCCCGCTGACAGCCGCGGCGCACTCAGCTCGAACCGGGTGTAGCTCAACCCATGGCCGAACGGGAACAAGGGATCGGTGGTGTCGAACAGATAGCCGCGCCGCGCCGAGGGCTTGGCGTCGTAGAACACCGGGAGCTGGCCGACATGCCGCGCGACCGTCACCGGCAGCTTGCCGCCGGGGTTTACATCGCCGAACAAGGCCGCCGCCATCGCATGGCCGCCCTGCTGGCCCATATACCAGCATTCGAGCAATGCGTTCGCTTGCTCGGCTACGGTCGGCCAGGAGGGCGGACGCCCGTTGATCGCGACGACGACGACGGGCTTGCCGGTCGCCTTCATCGCCTCGAACAGGTCGTTCTGCTCTCCGACCAGATCGAGGCTCGTGCGGTCGCCCAGATGGTTCTTGGCAAAGCCCTCGCGGCTGGTCTGCTCGGTGTCGCCGATCGCCAGCAGGATGACATCGCACGTCTTGGCGACCTCGGCGGCCTCGGCGATCAGCTGCCGGTTCTTGGCAGGATCGGCGAGCAGGATCTCGTTCGCCGAGCGGTCCTCGCTCTGGGTGATGAACACGCCCTGCGCAAACACCACCTCCGCCTGATCCTTGAGCCGGGCCTTGACGCCTTCGAGCAATGAGACGGGGTTGGTCGGCAGCGACGAATAGCCGCCCAGCCGCGCGATCGCGGCGTTGGGGCCGATCACCGCGACGCGCTTGTGCGCGCCGGGCTTGAGCGGCAGCGTGCCATCGTTGGTCAGCAGCGTGATCGCCTTTTCGGCGGAGGTGCGCGCGAGGGCCAGGGCTTCGGCGTTTGCGGTGAGCCTGGCTGCTGCGCGCGCGTCGACCGGCGCAGCCTCGAACAGCCCGGCGCGGAACTTGAGGGTCAGCATCCGGCGGCAGGCCAGATCGACCAGTGCCATCGGCACTTTTCCTGCGCGCACCTGATCGCCCAGCGAGCGGAACGCCTCGCCATCGGGCAGATCGCTGTCCACGCCCGCAATCAGCGCCAGCCGTGCTGCTGCTGCCATATCGGGGGCGACATGGTGCAGCGAGGCAAGCTCGCCGATCGCCGCATAATCGCTGACGATCGCGCCATCAAAGCCCCATTCGCCGCGCAGCACGTCGCCCAGCAGCCAGCGGTTGGCGTGGCTCGGCACCCCGTCGATCTCGTTGTACGAGGGCATCACCGCGGCGATGCCGGTCTCTTTCACGATCTTGCGGAACGGCGGGAAGAAGCGCTCGCGCAGTTCGCGTTCGGCGAGCGGGGCAGGGGCGACGTTTTCGCCGCTTTCGGGCTGGCCGTGCCCGGTCATGTGCTTGAGCGTCGCGAACACCTTGCCGGGGGCGAGAATCTTGCTGCGCCCCTGCAGCCCCAGCACCGCAGCAATGCCCATTTCGCCGCACAGATACGGGTCCTCGCCAAAGGTTTCCTCGATCCGGCCCCAGCGCGGGTCCCGGGCGATATCAACCACCGGTGACAGCGCCAGAATCCCGCCATGCGCGCGCATCTCGCGGCCGATCACCGCGCTGACCTTCTCCATCAGATCGCGATCGAAGGTGCCCGCCAGCGCGATCGCTTGCGGAAAGCTGGTCGCGGTCGGCGCCATATAGCCGTGCAAGCATTCCTCGTGAAACAGCACCGGAATGCCCAGCCGCGTCGACTTCGCCCACTTCTGGGCGGCGTTGACGAAGCCGATGGTGTCGGCAGGCGCGCGCCAGCGGCCGGTCGAGGCGACCGGAACGTCGTTGGCGGGATTGTTGTTGGCGGTGGCAGCCCCGCCGCGGTCGGAAGGCCTTGCGATCTGGCCGATGCCGTGCGGGTAGGCGGCCGACGCCTTGCCGGGATCGAACGCCAGCGCGTCATCCATGACATCGCGCTTGGTGCGCGACAACGTGATCAGCTGCGCGACCTTTTCATCGAGCGTCATCCGCGACAGCAGGTCATCGACGCGCAGGTCGATCGGGGCAGCGGGGTCGCGATAGATCGGGGTCGCGGCGCGGGCGGCTGCAGGCATCATCGCCAGCAGCGAGACCGATGCGCTCCAGAAAAAAACGTCGCGGCGGCTGACTTTGCCCCCGTTTGCCATTGGCCGCGTCATCTGTCTCTCCCGTCCCGAAAGGTGCAACATTTTTATTGATGTTGTCGCCGTGATACCGCTACCATGCACGGCAGAACAAAGGCTTGTCAATGCCGTTGCAACCCGTCAGCGCGACACGCGCGGCGATAAGGGAGAGAAGAGATGAAGCTGTTCAACCGCCGGAGCCCGCTTTGGGCCTGCGCAGCGCTGGCGCTTTCGACGCCCGCTTTCGCCAATGACGGATACCATTTGTGGCTGGGCGAACCCCGGGGCGAGGCGGCATCTGCCACGGTCGAACTCGCAGGCGATTCGCCCACGCTGCAGATCGCTGCCGACGAATTGCGCCGCAATCTTCCCACGCTCGACCGGCCGGTCATGCTCGCGCGCGCCAGCGATCCCGCGCTGGCGGGATTGCCCATCGATACGCGTGCGCTGGGTACGGAAGGCTATCGCGTGCAGTCCGCGACGATCGGCGGCAAGGCGGTGACGCTGGTCACGGGGGCTACCGATACCGCGATCCTCTACGGCGCCTTCGCGCTGCTGCGCCACCTGAACAGCGGCGGCGATCCGGCCAAGATCGAGCTCGCGTCCGCACCCGAGACCAAGCTGCGCATCCTCAACCATTGGGACAATCTCGATGGCGTGGTCGAACGCGGCTATTCGGGACAATCGCTGTGGGACTGGTGGGTGCTGCCCGACTTCAAGGATCCGCGCTATGCGGATTATGCCCGCGCCAACGCATCGCTGGGCATCAACGGCACCGTGCTCAACAACGTCAACGCCAAGTCCGACAGCCTGACCGCGCCCTATATCGCCAAGGCGGCGGCGCTGGCGGATGTGTTCCGCCCCTATGGCATCAAGGTCTATCTGTCCGCGCGTTTCTCCGCGCCGATTGAGCTCGGCGGGCTCAAGACCGCCGATCCGCGTGATCCTGCGGTCGCGGCGTGGTGGAAAGCCAAGGCCGATGAAATCTACCGCGCGATTCCCGATTTCGGCGGCTTTCTGGTCAAGGCCAACAGCGAGGGCCAGCCCGGGCCGCGCGACTACGGTGCCAGCCACGGCGATGGCGCCAACATGCTCGCCGCCGCGGTCAAGCCGCATGGCGGCATCGTGATGTGGCGCGCGTTCGTCTATGCCGATACCGATCCCGACGACCGCGCCAAGCAGGCCTATACCGAGTTCAAGCCGCTTGACGGCACCTTCGCGGACAATGTCCTGGTGCAGGTCAAGAACGGTGCAATCGACTTCCAGCCGCGCGAGCCTTTCCATCCGCTGTTCGGCGCGATGCCCAAGACCCCGCTGATCGCCGAGTTCCAGATTACCAAGGAGTATCTCGGTTTCGCGACTCATCTGGCCTATCTCGGTCCGATGTTCGAGGAGGTGCTCGACGCGCAAACGGGCGTGCGCCGCGGCGAGACCGTGGCGTCGGTGGTGACCGGCAAGGCCGATCGTCACACGCTCAGCGGCATGGCCGGTGTCGCCAATATCGGGCGGGATCGCGACTGGTCGGGGGGCACGTTCAATCAGGCCAACTGGTATGTTTTCGGGCGTCTGGCCTGGGATCCGACTCTGTCTTCGGAAGAGATTGCCCGCGAATGGGCGGCGCAGACCTATGGCAACGATCCCGTGATCATCGATACCGTGGTCAAGATGATGATGCGCTCACGCGAGGCGGTGGTCGATTATACCGGCCCGCTGGGGCTCGCACACCTGTTCGCCTCGGGTCACCATTACGGGCCGGGGCCCTGGGTGTCCGATCTTGGGCGTCCCGAATGGAACCCGGTCTATTACCACCGCGCTGACAAAAACGGCATCGGCTTCGATCGCACCCGCACCGGCAGCAACGCGGTCGCGCAATACGCGCCTTCGATCGCCAAGCGTTACGCCGACCCGAAGACCACCCCGCCCGAGGAGCTTTTGTGGTTCCATCATCTGCCTTGGGACTACAAGATGCCCGGCGGTAACACTTTGTGGGAAGAGCTGGTGCGGCGCTATGATCGCGGCGTGGCCGAGGTCGCCGCGATGCGCGCGCAATGGGCGACGCTCAAGCCCAAGATCGATGCCGAGCGCTGGACCAAGACCGATGTCTTTCTGGGCGTGCAGCAGCGCGAGGCGCTGTGGTGGCGCGATGCAAGCCTGGCCTATTGGATGTCGCTCAACGGACTGAAGCTGCCGGCGGGATCGGCGGCGCCGCAGCACAGCCTCGAGCACTACAAGCAGGTGCGCTTCGCGTACCCCCCCGGCAACCCGCAGTAACGGCTCAGCAGCTTTTGCCGGCCGCCCAGTCGATCGCGTTGCCGATCAGCGTGCGATGCAGCGGCTCGGCATAGCTTTGCGCCTGATGGCCGAGTGCGGAGAACACCGACCGGCCCTTTGCGACGCAGCGGGTCCAGACGATCGGGTGCACCGCGCCCATGCGCTGCTCGGGCACGGGGCGATAGCTGGCCTCGTCGAGTGTCGCCAGAATGCGCGTGCCCTCGCCGGTCGGCACCCGGTCGAACGTGTACCACTCTTCGGTGCGGGTCCATTTGACCGGGATTCCGCGCATCACCCTGTGGCTGGGCTGGGTGACGTGGATGTCGCCCTGCTGGAACTGGTCGGGCTTCGAGGTGTGCCCGTTGAAATGCACGCCCAGCAGCGCATCGCGGTACCACGCCCAGTCATAAGTGTGGTCGCCGCCCGCGCCATGCAGCAGCACGACGCCGCCGCCTGTTTCCACCCATTGCCGGAACGCTTTGCGCTGGTCGTCGGTGAAAATGTTGCCGCTGTTCGAATTGAGGACGACAACGCGGAATTTGGCCAGATCGCGCGGGTTCATGATCGCGGCGTTCTCGGTGGCGAAGACGTCGCGCCCGCCGTCCTTGGCGATCTCCTGCACCGCCCTGGTCGCCGCGACGATCTGCTCGTCATCGCGAAATCCGTTGGTCTTGGACAGCACCAGCACCGCGCCGCGCTTGAGCGGCGGCACCGGCGGGGCGGCCTCGTCCATCACCGGCGTCGGCCAGTATTTGGGGTTCTTGACATAGGGCGCCTGTTGCAGGGCCATGGCTATCAGGATTTCGATCATATCTCGCCTTTCCGTTCATCTCAGTTTATTGGGCGCAGCCTGGGCTTTGGCCCGAAAGTCCCTTCGTTTCCGAAAGAATGCGCATGAAAGAACCTCGCGGCACCCGGCGTCAGCGCAATGTTCCGACGATCAGCGATGTGGCGGCGCATGCAGGTGTTTCGCCGATGACCGTCAGCCGGGTGATCAACGCCGAAACCAATGTGCGCGACGAAACCCGGCGGCGGGTGGAGGAGGCGATCGCCGCGCTGAATTATGCCCCCAACGCCGCAGCGCGGACGCTGGCCGGTGGCGACGATCTCCGCATCGGCCTGCTCCACTCGAACCCCTCGTTCGCCTATCTCAGCGAGTTTCTGGTCGGCAGCCTCGACCAGGCCAGCCGCAGCAACGTCCATCTGGTGGTCGAGAAATGCGACGAGGATGGCGGCGAGGCGGCAGCGATCGATCACTTGCTGCGTGGCCGCATCGATGGCGTGGTGTTGCCGCCGCCGCTCAGCGATTCGCTGCCGATCCTGTCGGCGCTCAAGGAGCGCGGCATCCCGGTGGTGGCGGTGGCGACAGGCCGCGCGCCCGACTGGGCGCTCTCGGTGAGCATCGACGACCGGCAGGCGGCGTATGACATGACCCGGCATCTGGTCCAACTGGGCCATGCGCGCATCGGCTTCATCACCGGAAACCCCAACCAGACCGCGAGCGCAGAGCGGCTGGAGGGCTATCGCGCGGCGCTGAAGGAGGCGGGATTGAGCGTTGCTGCGGATCTGGTCGCCGACGGCCTGTTCACCTATCGCTCGGGCCTCGATGCCGCAGAACAGCTGCTCGAGCGCGCCGATCCACCGACTGCGATCTTTGCCGCGAACGATGACATGGCCGCCGCGACGGTGGCCATCGCGCATCGCAAGGGGCTGGACGTGCCGGGCGACCTGACGGTGTGCGGGTTCGATGACACCGCGCTTGCTACCACAATCTGGCCCGAACTGACCACGATCCGCCAGCCGGTGATCGAGATGTCGCGCCAGGCGGTCGAGCTGCTGGTCCGCACCATCCGGGGCGGCAAGGGGGCCAGCGCGGATTGCGAGCACGTGCTCGCCGACTACGAGCTGATCCGCAGGCAGTCCGACGCGGCCCCGCGCCGTCGCCCGACGACGCGCAAGCCGCGCTGACCGGATGGGCATCAGCCCTTCATATCTTCCAGCTCGACTCCGCGGGTCTCGACCACCATCTTGCTGACGAAGAAGAACGAAACCGCCGCGAAGAAGGCATAGCCCATATAGGTGAAGGCAAGTCCGGGTGAAGCGGCCAGCGTCGGGAAGCTCACCGAAATCGCGGCATTGGCGATCCATTGCGCAAACCCGGCGACGGCAAGACCCGAGCCGCGGATCTGGTTGGGGAACATTTCGCCCAGCATCACCCACATGATCGGACCCCAGCTGAGGTTGAAGAAGATCACATAGAGGTTCGCCGCGATCAGCGCGATCACGCCATTGTTGCCGGGCAGCGACACGCCGCCGTCGGCGCCGGTGACCGCGGTCGAGAACGCATAGGCGACGACCGACAATGTGACCGCCATGCCTGCCGAACCCAGCAGCAGCAACGGCTTGCGGCCGACCCGGTCGACCAGCAGGATGGTCGCAAGGCACGCGCCGATCGACAGCACGCCCGACAGGATGTTGGTCTGCAGTGCATAGTCTTCGGAAAAGCCAACCGCTTCCCACAAGGCTGCGCCGTAATAGAAGACGACGTTGATGCCGACGAACTGCTGGAAGATCGCAAGGCCGATCCCGGTCCAGACAATCGGGCGAACCTTGCCCGATGTCTTGTCGATGAGATCAGAAAGCCGCGCGCGGTGATGATCGACTGCAAGGCTGTTGCGGATCTCGACGACCTTGCGGTCGGCCTCTGCGGTGCCGAACAGCCGCGACAGCACCACATGCGCATCTGCCTCACGGCCGCGCGCGACCAGATAGCGCGGGCTTTCGGGGATCACCAGCAGCGCAAGGCCATAGATCGCCGCGGGGATCGCCTGCAGCCAGAACATCCAGCGCCAGGCGGGATAGCCCATCCAGAATTCCGCAGTCGATCCACCGGCATAGCGGGCCAGCGCAAAGTTGGCGACGAACGCACCGGTGAGGCCGGTGATGATCATCACCTGCTGCACGCTCGACAGCCGGCCGCGGATATTGGCGGGGGTCACTTCGGAGATATAGACCGGTGAGATGACGCTGGCCGCGCCGACGCCGAGGCCGCCGATGATCCGTGCGATGATGAAGATGATCGACGAGGACGCCGCGCCCGCCATCAAAGCGCTGACCAGGAAAAGCACCGCAGACAGTATCATGACACCGCGGCGTCCGATGCGGTCCGCCATCCGGCCTGCGCCGAACGCGCCGATCGCAGAACCGACCAGAATCGCACCGACATTGACGCCGATGCCGAACTTGCCCAGATCGAACGCGCTCTCGAGCCCCTTCTGGGTGCCGTTGATCACACCCGAATCATAGCCGAACATGAACCCGCCGATCGTCGCCACGGCAACGATAGCGATGATAAACCCTATGTTGACCTGCCCCTCGTTCGGCTGCGCCACAGTCGCCATTCTACCTGCTCCTTGATATGCTTTTGTCGTTATATTTTGGCCGGTACCACCGGCAGGCCGGCAACGCCGGGGTCGAACGAAAACAGATTGCCCGCGAGCGGCTGCGCTTCAAGCGCGGCTTGATCAAGCCCTTTGCGCGCGGTCGTGGCATAAGCAGTGCCAAGGTCGCCGCCGCCAAATGCGATTTTGGTCACATTGGCCACGGGAAAGCGCACGAAGCGCATCAGTGCACCCAATGGGTCATAACGCCGCACGCCCCAGCCGTCGTAGAGCGCGACCCACAGGCAGCCTTCGGCATCGATCACCGATCCGTCAGGGTAGCCTGCACCCTCTTCGATAACGATATGGCGCTCGGGTGTGCCGAGCGTGCCGTCGGAGTCGATTGCGGCCCGCCAGATGGTCTTGCCCAGCGTATCGGTGTGATACAGCGTCCGTGCATCGGCGCTGATCGCCGGGCCATTGGTGATCGCCACCGGCGGCAGTCCGGTGTCGCGGCACGCGCCTGCATCGCAACGATACAACCGGCCGGTCTTCTGCGCCTCGCCATCGTCCATGCTGCCGAGCCACAGGCGGCCCGTGCTGTCGGTTGCGGCGTCGTTGAGCCGGTTGCCGGGTTGGCCCGGCTCGGGATCATGCAGCAGCGCGAACTGCCCGGTCGCCGGATCGAACCGGTGCAACCCGGTCTTCACCCCGGCGATCATGTCGCCGCGCTTGGAAGGCAGCACCCAGCCGACTTGGTCGGGCGCGTTCCAGTCGCGGCTGCTCGCATCGGACGGGTCGAAGCAGTGCAGCTTCCTGCTCTTGATATCGACGAACCAGAGCCTGTTATCGGTCCACACCGGCCCTTCGCCCAGCATTGCGGCGACCGAGAGGACCGAGGCGACGGTCATGTCAGCGCCACCCGGCATCGACGAAATACTCATGGCCGGTGCACATCCGCGCATCGTCCGAGGCGAGGAACAGCGCGAGCGCGGCGACGTCCACCGGCTGGATCCGTTCGCTCAGGCATTGCGACGCGACGATTTCGGCTTCGCCCTCGGGGGTGTACCATTTCTGCTGCCGCGGGGTCTGGACGTTGCCCGGGACGATCGTCGTGACGCGGATGTTGTCGCGGCCAAGATCGCGCGCGAGGCCCCGCGTCATGCCCTCGATCGCGGCCTTGGCGGTCTGGTACAGCACCAGATCGGCGAGTCCCAGATGCCAGCTGATCGATCCGAAGTTGATGATCACACCGCCGCCTGCCGTGCGCATCGCCGGAACCACCGCCTGCGCGGCGAAGAACAGGTGGCGCAGGTTGGTGGCCATCCGATCGTCCCAGTACTCCGGGGTGACGTCGGTGATGCTGTGGCGATCGTCATTGGCGGCGTTGTTGATCAGGACATCGATCCCGCCAAGTTCGGCCTGCATCGTCGCCATACAGGCTTTCAGCGTCTCGAGATCGCGCAGATCGCAGTGATGATAGCGGGTTCCGGGCAGGCGCGCTGCCAGCGTCTCACCGGCGGCATCGTCGACATCAAGGAACGCGATATGTGCGCCCTGCTGCGCGAACCGTTCGACCAAGGCCGCGCCGATTCCGCTGGCACCACCGGTGATCAGCACGCGCTTGCCGGCAAGGCTGGGGTAGATCGCGGTGTCGCCGCGCGCGTCGATGGCTGCCATCTGGGTCATGCCGCACCTCGCAACAGGCCGCGGCCCGCCAAATTGGTCATCAATGCGCCGATCCCCATCTGCCAGGGCGCAGCATCCCTGGAGGTGACCACGCGGTTGACCAGGCGGCCAAGCTTGTCGTTCTCGATCGTCACAATATCACCGACCTTGTGGGTAAAGCCCCGGCCTGCATCGTCGCGGTCCTGCACCGGTGCAAACAAGGTGCCCAGGAACAGCGCAAAGCCATCGGGATACTGATGCTCGCTCAGCGTCTGGCGCACCAGATCGAGCGGATCGCGGCTGATCTCGCGCATGTTGCTCTCCCCCTTGAGCTCATAGCCATCGGCGCCGGTGATCGTCAGGCGGACATCGGCCTCGCGGACATCGTCGATCGAAAAGGTCTCGTCGAACAGCCGCACCAGCGGCCCGAGCGCGCACGAGGCATTGTTGTCCTTGGCCTTGCCCAGCAGCAGCGCAGAGCGGCCTTCGAAATCGCGAAGGTTGACGTCGTTGCCCAGCATCGCGCCGACAGCATCGCCCGCGCTGTTCACCAGCAGGGCAATTTCGGGTTCGGGGTTGTTCCAGTGCGAATCGGAGCGGATGCCGATCTCGGCGTCGCCGCCCATCGATGCCAGCACCGGCGCCTTGGTGAACACCTCGGCATCGGGACCGATCGCGACCTCGAGATATTGCGACCACAATCCGTCGTCGATGAGCGCGGTCTTGAGAGCTGCAGCTTCGGGAGACCCCGGAACCACCGACCGGATCGAGCCGCCGACGCGGGATTCGAGGCGCTCGCGAATGGCCGAAGCGGCGCTCCAGTCGCCGCGGGCGCGTTCTTCGATCACGCGCTCGATGGCCGAGACCGCAAAGGTGACGCCGCACGCCTTGACGCATTGTAGATCGACCGGGCTGAGCAGGGTAATGCTGTCTGGCTGATACGGCCCGAGATGCTCGCCGCCTGCGCCGCTGAAGTCACCGCGTTCGACAAGTGCGGCACAGGTGGGTGCCGCTTGCGCCATGTCGTACAGTTCGCCGCGCACGATGAGGATGGGGCTTGGACCGGCATCGGTGAGCATCCGCCCCACGAACACGCCTGTCGTCCAGTCGTCGGGCAATGCCGACCGAATGTCTTGGGAAACCCCCTCCATGTATCAAACCTTCTTGTTTTCTGATAGCGCTACCATCACGGTTTTGATGGTCTTGTCAAGCGCGGAAGGTGCGATGCCAGGATGCTAGCCTTTGGGAACATCGGTAAGCCCCAATGGCAGCCCTCGGGGCTCTGCCGATACCTGTACCCGTTCAAGAAAGCCGAAGCCAAGGCATCGAGACGGGAGATAACTTGAGGGATTCGAACCTGTAGCCCCTGCTATCGTTGACCGGCGTCCTAAATGGCCCTCTTTTGTAAGCGAACAAGTTCGTGCCGAACGCCCGAAAATCGGGGGCCTTGCTACCAAGGCGATGGATTGGTGGCTTCGGTCGGGAGCAGACGTTCGCGGTAACTGAGCTGAATGATCGGCCTTGGGTCGGGAGCGGACGGCGCTATCCGATGCCGCCATACCGTCTGTGCAGCTATGGTCGCACAGCGCCCTTAGTTGCGTGCGATTGCGGCTGGGAGGATGAACGAGCCCATGATCCGGTCGCGGAACGCGTTGCGCGTTCGGCCATCGCTGTAATTTCCTGCCTGGATCATCACCGTCATGTCCAGATCGGGGACGACGAACAGCATCTGACCGCCGTTGCCACTGGCGAAATAGGTATCAATCGACCGCCCATCGACGTCGAATGTCTGCCGCCACCAGCCATATCCATAATCGCCTGGCTGGTTCATCGCGGAATGCGCGGCGGCTGACTGGCGTACCCACTCTTGAGAAACCAGCCGTCTGCCCTTCCACACGCCGCCATCGAGATAAACCTGTCCCAGCTTGAGGAAGTCGCGAGGGCGCAGCCGAATGCCGCCGCCCATATAGGCGTCCTGCGTGGGCGAGAGGTTCATCTGGTAATAGGGGATTTCGAGCGGATCGGCGAAATTCTCCTGAAAGAACCGCAGCAGGCTGACGCCCGTTGTTCGTTGAAGCGCGCCGCCGATCAGATTGATTCCGGCGGTGCAATAAAAGCTGCTGTCTCCCGGGGCGCTGACCATCGGCAGGTCCAGCGCATAGCGGTACCAGTCGGGCTGGGCGTCCTGCGACTGCATGGTATCCTCGTTGCCCGGACTGTCAGGATTGTCGTCTCGGCAGTCGAGCCCCGACGACATGGAAACGAGGTGTCGCAGCGTTATCAGGCGTTTGCGCGGATCGGGATTGGCGAAGCGCTCAACGCCCCCGAACAGCGGATAGACCGGCGTATCGAGGCTCTGGAAAATGCCTTTGTGCAAGGCAATGCCCAGCAAGGCAGAGCCGATCGTTTTGCCCGCCGAGCGGGAATCATGGGGCTGATTGCGATCATACCCGTGGAAATACTCCTCCATTACAAGCCTGCCGCGATGCGCGATCAACAGCGCGTGAATATAGGGCTCGCGCAGGCCCCCCGGATCGCTCGCCGCGATCGAGGCAACCAGTTCGGTCAGTAGATCGGCATTGAGCCCCGTGCTGTCCGGCTCTGCGGTCTGCCAGCCATCGGCCACGTCGGCCGGCCGGTAGAGCTTTGTTACGGGGGTCGCGGATCGGCGGGGATAGAAGGTCGGCGCAGCATCGCGCCCGCGTCGTGTGAAGTCGAGCGTTTCGCCGAAGCGCGGAAACACCATCGAGAAGCGTTCGCCGCGTTCGGCGCTCCGTCCGGTGGCCAGCAGTTCGCCATCGGCGTTGCGGAAGCGCAGGTCTTTTCCGACAACATCGACTGTCTCGATGCGGAACCACATGCCCAGGTTGCGCTCGCGTTCGCGCAGGAAGGTGCGGTAGCGCTGGTCGACCCCAGCGATATCACCCGTCTCGGCAATAAGCGGGATGTTGAGCGTCACCTCCTGCACATAAGGCACGATGGTGCCGCGATAGCCCGCGCCATCATCAAAAGCCGCGAAGTCGAGCGGAGTGGCATAAGAATGGTTCTGGACGGGCCCCGGCGGCTGAATCCAGTGGCCGCGGATCCGTGAGCGGGCGTTCGCCTGATGGCCGACAAACCGTCCCTGGTCGAAAAAGTTGAAAGTCCACTCCACCGATCCGTCGGCCGCTTCGCTGCGCTCAACCGGCACGGTGTCCCCCTCGATCAAGGCAACCCAGCTGTGGGGGGTGCGTGACAAGGTGACCGGACCGGAAACGGCGTGGCCGAAGCGCTTTTCGGCCACCCATACACCTTGCCAGATTACGGGGCCCGAAGGTGCTGCGGAAGGTGAAGGCTGAGCCAGCGCAGGCGCACAAGCCATAGTAAGGCCGCAGACTGCGAACACAGCAGCCCTGATATGCCCGGTCATGATCGTCTCCCCGTGGTCGATCCTGTTTCCGAATGCCTAGGTAGCGTCGCGCGACCATGAGGCATAGCGCGTTTATGGCAGCTGATGTGTCAATGAGTTCACATCCGTGTTGAGCGGTCAGGCCGTTGGGTAGCCGACCCCGCTGCTTCGCCGGTCGCAACCAGTGCTAGGCCCGGCGTGACTGGAGATGGGAGGTTAGCGGGCCTTATGAGGATTGGACGGAGGCACGGCCCGTCTCTTCCATCAGCCAATCGCGAAAGTGCCGCATGGCTGAATTTTCGGGACGCGATATCAGGCGAGTGAGCCAGTAGGAGCCCACGTCGACCTCAAACGGGAAGGGTTGGACAAGCAGTTCTGACGCCAGTTCGCGGGTGAACATCGCCGTCGGAACCAGCGCGATGCCGAGACCGGCGGCGGCGGCGGATCCCATCAGCGCCGAACTGTCGAAGATGGGACCGCGGAGATTCGGGGCGGGTACGCCGGCGGCGTCGAACCACAACGCCCATTCATCAGGGCGGTAGGAGCGCAACAGCTGCTCGTGGACGAGATCGGCGGGAGATTTGAGCCGTGCTGCAATGGCTGGAGCGCAGACCGGAGTCATCGGCGCCCTGAGCATAGGTTCGGCATGGGTGCCGTGCCACGCACCGTCGCCGAAACGGATCGCAAAATCCAGCGCTTCGGCGACCAGGTCGACGCGGTTGTTGTTGGTCGAGATACGCAGATCAATCGACGGATGGGCACGGGCGAAGCTGTCGAGCCTCGGGAGCAACCAGCCGGTTGCAAAGGTCCCCACAACGCCGACCTTCAGGGGTTCCCGGAAGCGGCCTTCGCCGTACTGGTCGAGCGTCGCGGCCACACGATCAAACATCTCGGCGAGTACGGGAACAAGCACATGACCTTCGTCAGTGAGCGCGAGTCCACGCGGCAGTCGGTGGAAGAGGCGAGCGCCCAGGCGGCGTTCCAACTGCGCGACCTGATGACTCACGGCGCCCTGACTGACGCAAAGCTCGATCGCAGCGCGGGTGAAATTGAGATGGCGTGCCGCCGCCTCGAAGGCACGCAGGGCGTTGAGTGGGAGTTGGGCGCGGTCCATCACCTACCCATCAAATGTTCTCATGGCTTTGTCGAGAAATCATGCTTTGTCCCGCGCTCGGCCGATCGGCATTCCGGGGGCGAAAGGAAAAAGGATGATCAAACTAATGACAGTCGCGGCTTGGCTCGCGGGCATGAGCGGCATGGCAGGGTGCAATGCGCACGAAGCGCGGGCGCCGGTGGTCGTGGGCGCGGCTCTAAACGCGGCGCCGCATGCAGAAGACGACCCTCTGACAAGACCGATGGAGCTGAAAAGAGCGCAGAGATGGCTGGCGCCTTTGCCGCCCGAGAAAATTTTCGGTGGCAGTTATCTCGTGGGGTTCGCCGGTCTGAGCGTCGCGCTGATCGATACGGGTGCGGGGCTGGTACTGATTGACGGCGCGCTGCCGCAAGCGGCGCCAGCCATCCTGGACAATGTCCGCAGCTTGGGGTTCGACCCCAAAGACATCAAATTTATTCTGAGCACCGAGCCGCATTATGACCATAGCGGTGGCCTTGCGGCGCTGGCCCGTGACACCGGCGCGACGGTGATTGCGAGCGCCCGGGGTGCTGACGGCTTGCGGGCTGGAGCGCTGCTGGAAGATGACCCGCAGTTCGCTTATGGCGGCGTCTGGCCGCGCGTGACCCAGATCCGGGTGGTCGAGGACGGCGAAGTGATACAGCTTGGGCACACGGCGATAACCGCGCACGCAACGCCGGGGCACACCATGGGCAGCATGAGCTGGAGCTGGCGGGCATGCGAGGTTCAGGTGTGCAAGGCGATTGTCTTCGCGTCCAGCCTCAACCCTGCATCCGCCGACGGCTATCGCTACACCGCACCGTCAAGCGAGCCGATCCTCAGAGGCTTCACGGCGAGCCACAGTCTTATGGATGGACTGCCATGCGACATCCTTATCTCCGCGCACCCCGATAATGCAGGCGAAGGACGATACAACGACAGACCAGGCGCATGCCGCACATACGTCGCGCGGTCCCGCGGACTGCTTGCGAACCGGCTTGAGGCTGAACGCAACGGGACAGCGAAGTAGGCGCGATCTGCTCTTGGCTTTACGCGCGCTTCCAGCGGCAGGCCAGATGGGCGACGGGGCAACACAATGTTGCCCGTCATTGCGTCGTTGGGCCGATTTGACGCCGTTTTGGAAATTGCGCGCTGGACCATTGGCCCGATAGCGGCTTGGCCGGTCGTGAAAGCAAGGCGATGCGCTGGTATGGCCATCGGCGCGTGGAGGGTAGGCGATACGCTTTTTGTACTGTCGGCTATGCAATTTGCAGCTATCCGATCACCATGACCATCGCTGAATTCGACACCGCAATACGTTTGGGCGCTGGAAGCATTTTTCTCCTGCTTGCATGGCTCATGCTCAGCCATCGACGGCAGCTTGGGTTGCCCAGCCATCTGTTTGCACCTCTTGCATTGTGCGTCGCCGGGTTCGTCATCGGCAATACGCCGCTCTCGTCATTCCGGCCGATGGGACTGCTGGGCAATTTCGCCCATGCCGTCAGCGGCTTCACCGTCATTTTCCTGTGGTGGTTCTCGCTGTCGTGCTTCGATAGCCGCTTCCGGTTGAGGGGCGGTGTCCTGGTCGTGGGGCTGGCCTGGGCTGCCATTGCCGCGACTGATCGCGGCCCGCTCGGCGACGCGTTCGCCAACGCCGGGCTGTCGCATGGGCTCGTGCTGCTGGGCTTTGCTATCGTGGGCCATCTTATCTGGCGGCTTCTGGACGAGCGCCAGGGCGACCTAATCCAGCAGCGCCACGACGCGCGCGTCCTGGTTGCCGTGCTGCTTGGCGGGATGTTGCTTATCGACTTGGCCGCAGACGTGCTGTTTGGTTTCGACTGGCGGCCCCTCGCTTTCTCAATGACACAGAACGCCATGATCCTCGTCTTCGGCCTTTGGCTTGCAAGCCGATTGCTGACCGTTCGGGCCGACGTGCTGACGTTCGGTGTTGCCGCTGGCGCGGCGAGGCCGGGCTCGGCGGACGCGCCTGGTAACCGTCAACACGATGATGCCCTGCACCGCCGATTGTCCGTGCTGATCGGGAAGGACCGCGTGCATCTCGATCCCGAGCTGACCTTCGCCCAGTTCGTTGTTCTTATGGGAGCGCCGGAGCGCAACGTCCGGACGCTGGTCAATCAGCAAATGGGTTATGATCATTTCCGCGCGTTTCTGAATCACCATCGGGTCGTGGAGGCGTGTCGTCTGTTGGAAGACCGCGATAGCGAGGCCAAACTTATCACTATTGCGCTGGATAGCGGCTTTGCATCGCTCGCCAGCTTCAACCGCTCTTTCCGGGCTATCCGGGGATGCACGCCGAGTGCATACCGGGCCGCGGCCCACCAGCCCATCGCACGGGCCCAGCGCGCTGCGAAAGCCGGGTTTTGAGGAGCGAAAAACCGCTTTCTGATGAGCCAGATAGGCCATCGGCAGCTAGGCAGAGCGCGCACACTTAACGAAAGGCACGCGCGTGAACGGAATGATCGGCCTGGCAGGAACACTCGTGCTTCTGCTCCTGCTAGGAACAGCTCTGGGCATCGCCGATCGCCGAAATTTTTCTCCCCGGTGGCTGCTGACGGCCGCGCTGCTTGTCGCGATCAATGACGCCTTGCTCACCCGGTGCTACGGCCTGCTGCCCGACGTGATCGGAGGGGAATGGAACTGGCAGGGCAAGCTTGCCGCGCTTGCCGCCACGCTCGCCATTGCAGCAGTGCCGGTTTTTGGTCTGCGTCGATCCGGCTTCACTTGGGCCCAGGAACCCGGCAGCCTGCAGGCAGCGCTGCCGGTAGCGAGTGCCTATTGCGGCTTCTTCGTGATGATCGCCATTCTTTTCCCGTCAGGACAGGCCAGCGCGGAAGATGTCGCGTTCCAGTTGACGATGCCGGGCGTGGAGGAGGAGCCGTTCTATCGCGGCATCCTGCTTTTCGCGCTCGATCAGGCGTTTCGGGGCAGGCAGCGGCTCCTGGGTGTCGACTGGGGCTGGGGCGCGGTGCTGTCGTGCTTTTTGTTCGGCATGGCACATGCCTTCGGCTATTCCGACGGTAGCTTCTCTTTCGATCCCGTCATCATGGCACTCACCGGCATTCCATCCTTCATTGCCGTATGGCTGCGCCTGCGGACAGGAAGCCTGCTGCTCCCCATTCTGCTTCACAATTTCGGCAACTCCTTTTCATTCCTCATTTAGCGTCGAGCGCGGCTTTTCGCGCAGCTCCGATGTCTGTTTTCAGGTCAGACGATCACTGGCCTTATTGACCGAATTTGGGGCGCAAAACTGAATGTCCGATTCGGAGCATTTAATCGGCAGCGTCTGTCAGAAGCAGACGTTCACGGATGCTGACGGGAACGCCTGCGTCTGGGTTGAAATAGCCGGTCTATTTCCGCGCCTATAGATGCCGAAATGAACGACCGGGTCTCGCAGAGTGTTTGGAAACTGACAAACGGCTTCTCGAAACACAGCCGGTCTCGCATTGCTTCTTGCGGAAGCGCCCAAAGACGGGAACTAGAGCGTGGGACCGGACTGGGTGAGATGTCGAAAAGAGCGCGTTTGCGCCGCTTTTTCATTTGAATGGTGGAGCCTAGCGGGATCGAACCGCTGACCTCTACACTGCCAGTGTAGCGCTCTCCCAGCTGAGCTAAGGCCCCATATGCGCCGGGGAAAAGTCACTCCGGCGCTGAGAAGGACAGCCCTTTAGTCGAGCTGCCCGGCGGTGGCAAGGGGCAAATCGCAGCCCCCGCCACCATTAGGTCGTTGGACGTGAAAGCCTCAGCTTTCTTCGTCCTTGTCGTCGGCTGCGGCCACGCCGAGGTCGTCGTCGCCACCCAGATCGACATCGTTGTCGGGCGAATCGCCGTCCTCGTCGATGTCCAGATCCTCGTCCGCCAGATCGACGTCCTCCTTCTCGACGACTTTCTTCTTTTCTTCTTCGAAGGGCAGCGGCTGCTTGGACTTGAGCACCGGCTCGGGGGTCCAGCTGTTGCCGCAGTTGATGCAGGCGACCGGATCGTCCTTGCCCAGGTCATAAAAGCGGGTGCCGCATTTCGGGCAGCTGTGCTTGGCGCCCCATTCAGGCTTGATCATGAATAATGCCTCAGGTTCAATAACATCAAAGATGTAAGGAGAAGTTTGCATATTTCCAGTCGGCAGCGCGGGTGCGCCGCAACAGGAAAATCGGCGTGCGCCTTGCCATAGCTTTATGCCGCTGTCAAAAGCTGCGTCGCATTTGATCCCGGCAGCTGGCTGCCCAACCTGAAATTGTTGCACCCATGGCCCACCTTGCAGACCAGGCTCCGGCAGCGCGCCGCTTTGCCGCATCCGGGCCGTTGACCGGCACCATCCGTGTTCCGGGCGACAAGTCGATCTCGCACCGCGCGCTGATGCTGTCGGCGCTGTGCGTGGGCAAAAGCCGGATATCGGGGCTACTCGAAGGCGAGGATGTGCTCGCCACGGCCGCTGCGATGCGCGCGATGGGCGCGGATATCGTGCGGGGTGATGACGGCATCTGGACGGTGCATGGCGTCGGCGTCGGCGGGCTGATGCAGCCGGCAACTGCGCTCGACATGGGCAACAGCGGTACCTCGACCCGGCTGCTGATGGGGCTGGTGGCGAGCCACCCGATCACCGCGATGTTCACCGGCGATGCGTCCTTGAGCCGCCGCCCGATGGCGCGCGTCACCGATCCGCTGGGCGAAATGGGGGCGGAGTTCAACGCCAGCCCCGGCGGCACGCTCCCGCTGATGGTGCGCGGGATCAGTCCTGCGATCCCGATCAGCTACCGGTTGCCGGTGGCGTCGGCGCAGGTGAAATCCGCAATCCTGCTGGCCGCGCTCAACACGCCGGGGACCACCACGGTGATCGAGCCGGTGGCGACGCGCGACCATAGCGAGAAGATGCTCAAGGGCTTCGGCGCCGATCTGACGGTAGAGACCGATGCCGACGGCGTGCGGCACATTGCGGTCACCGGGCCATGCGACCTGCAGCCGCAGGATATCGAGGTGCCGGGCGATCCGTCATCTGCCGCGTTCTTCATCGTCGCCGCGCTGATCGTGCCGGGGTCTGACCTCACCATCGAGAATGTCGGAATGAACGTCACCCGCACCGGGATCATCACCGTGCTCGAGCAGATGGGCGGGCGGATCGAGCGATTGAACGAACGCACCGTCGGCGGCGAGCCGGTTGCCGACCTGCGCGTGCGGGCGAGCGCGCTCACCGGGATCACCGTCGATCCCACCATCGTCCCGAGCATGGTCGACGAGTTTCCGGTGTTCTTTATCGCCGCGGCGATGGCCAGCGGCACGACGACCACCAGCGGGCTCGACGAGCTGCGGGTCAAGGAATCGGACCGGCTGGCGACAATGGCGCGCGGGCTCGAGGCGATCGGCGTTGGGGTCGAGGAGCGCGAGGATGGGCTGGTGATCACCGGCAGCGGCGGCGGCGCGTTGCGTGGCGGCGGACCGGTGGCGACCCTGCTCGACCACCGCATCGCAATGAGCTTTGCAATCGCGGGGTTGGTGAGCAGGGATGGCGTGGAGGTGGACGACACGCGCCCGATCGCCACCAGCTTCCCCGACTTCCTGCACCTGCTCGCAACCAGCACGGGGGCGGCATGACCCCGTTGCTCGCCAACATCATCGGCGTGATGGGCAGCGTGCTGTTCATCAGCGCCTTTGCCTATGCCAACAGGGTCGAGAAGATCGACAAATTGCTGTTCAACGCGGTCAATCTGGTGGGCGCGATCCTGCTGCTGATATCGTTGTGGGTGCACTTCAACCTCGCCGCCTTCATCCTCGAGAGCGCATGGGCGGTAATCGCGCTGTTTGGCCTTGCCAAAGCGATCCGTGAGCGCAGGACGGGAGCTGCAGGCCAATGAATACGAGACTTCGCTTCTTGGCGAGTGGATTGGCCGCCGCGCTGGTGCTGTCCGGCTGCACGCAGACCGCCGCGCCCGGTCCGCGGCTCGCCAGCGACGCCCAGATCGAAACCGCGCAATCCGCGCCGGTCGTCGACGAAACCGCGATCGCCATGCGCTGGAACGAGCGGCTCGCCCCGTTCACGATCATCGACAACGTCCATTTTGTCGGCACCCATGGGCTGGGCGTCTTCCTGATCACAACGCCGGACGGACATGTCCTGATCGACGGCGCGCTGGCGCAATCGGTGCCGCAGATCCTGGACAACATCCGCGCGCTGGGCTTCGACCCCAGCGACATCAAGTATCTGCTCAACACCCACGCGCATTACGACCACGCGGCGGGCCTGGCCGGGCTGCAGCGCGCGAGCGGTGCGGTGATGATCGCCAGTGCGGCGGACAAACCCTATCTCGAGGCTGGCCGGATCGATCATGGGCCGACCCAGGATGCGATGTTCCCGCCGGTTCGCGTCGACCGCGTGGTGGGAGATGGCGATACGGTGGCGCTGGGCGGCGCGATGCTGACTGCGCATCTGACGCCAGGTCATTCGCCCGGCTGTACCTCGTGGTCGATGGCTGCGAAGGACTCGAAAGGTTTGCCGCGCAGCGTATTCCTGCATTGCAGCGCCTCGCTGGGCGGCCAATCTCTGGTGCCCGAAGCCTATCCCGGCATGATCGCCAATTATCGTGCGACCTTCGCGAAGGTCCGCGGCATGCAGGCCGACGTTTTCCTCGCCAATCATGACATCTTCTTCGATCTGCACGCCAAACGCGCGCGGCAGCTGGCGGGCGACCGCGATGCCTTCGTCGATGCTTTGGAGCTGCAGCGGTTCAATACGGAGATGGAGCAGGGCTTCCAGGAAGCGCTGGCCGAGCAGCAGGCGGCGAAGCGATGATCATTGCCGTCGACGGACCCACCGCCAGCGGCAAAGGGACGATCGCCAAGGCGCTGGCGGCGCATTTCGGGCTGCCGCATCTCGATACCGGACTGCTGTACCGGGCCGTTGGCGTGAATGCGGTGCGCTTGGGCGGTGACCCCGACAATGCCGACGAAGCGCTGGCGGGCTGCGCGTTCGATGCTGCGCTGCTGCTCGACGAGCACCTGCGTTCGGAGACCGCGGGCGGGCTTGCCAGCCGTGCTTCGCGCCATCCCGAGGTGCGGGCAGCCTTGCTCGAGCGGCAGCGCAGTTTTGCGTGTCAGCCGGGAGGCGCTGTGCTCGACGGGCGCGACATCGGTACGGTGATCGCGCCGGAGGCCGAGGCCAAGCTGTTCGTCACCGCGAGCGTCGCTGCGCGCGCCGGGCGGCGCTGCGCCGAGATGCGCGGACGCGGTGAGGATGTGACGCTGGAAGAGATCATCGCGGATCTCGCTGCACGCGATGCGCGCGATTCGCAGCGGGCTGTTGCACCGCTTAGGCCCGCCGACGACGCGCTCTTGCTAGATACCAGCGATTTGACTATAGGGCAGGCCGTTCAAAGGGCCATAGAGCTGGTGAACGGCAGGACGCAAGGCGGACAAACGCCCCAGTCTTAGATGTTTCGATCATCGTGAACATCGCCCGCGCCGATGACGGCCCGCGCGATGGTTCGCGCTTTTCGCATATCCAGCTGCCGCCGCCGAATCCTAGCTTTTTGGGCGCTTTCCGGCGCATTCGGCCCGGGGGGCAGGTTAGGCCAAGACCGCCGGGGACAACCGGCTGGCCGGACAAAACGTTTTAAGGAATACAGGATTTATGGCCTCAACGGCATTTCCCAGCCGCGATGATTTCGCAGCACTTCTCGACGAATCGCTTGGTGGCGGAGCCGCTTCGGATGGCGGATTCGAAGGCCGCGTCGTCAAGGGCACGGTTACCGCGATCGAAAACGACAAGGCGGTCA
>NZ_JAUCZC010000002.1 GCF_030373265.1 Blastomonas sp. | reverse complement strand
GATGCCTTCGAGCAGTTTCGCCTCGGACTTGTTGCTCACCGTGATGCGGCGGACGGTGCCTTCCTCGACGATGGCATAGGCGCCGGGCCAATCGGGCGCGCTGATCGTGGTGCAGCCGTCGGAAATCTGCGCGCCGCGCGCGGCCCAGGGCGAGCCTGAGGGCACCGGCTTGCCGATCGTCAGGCCGCCAAAGCCTTCGAGCGTCAGCGGCTGCGTGCTGGCGATGGGAGGTGTCGGCGGGACTGAACCTGCCGCCGGCTGCTCGTCGGTCACGACCGGGGTCGCAGCGGCAGGCTCAGGCTCGGCGCGCTCGGCTGCGGGCTCGGACCCGCAGCCTACGAGCAGCAGCGCCGCCAGCGATGCGCCGACCAGCGCGGTTTTCACATGCTCAATCATGTTCGCGGTCGCCCGCGCCCAGATACAGCTCGCGGCCCATGTCCTCGTACAGCTGGCTCATCTCGGCCATGCCCTTGAGCGCGGCTTCCTTGCTGGCCGCTGCGGTTTCCGCGCCGCTCGGGCCGGTGGCGATGAAGCCTTCGACCCCCTGGTTCTGCTTGGTGGCGAAGTCGCGCACCTCCTGGCTGATCTGCATCGAGCAGAACTTGGGCCCGCACATCGAGCAGAAATGCGCAGTCTTGGCGCCTTCGGCGGGCAAGGTCTGGTCGTGATACTGCTCGGCGGTGTCGGGGTCGAGCGACAGGTGGAACTGGTCGCGCCAGCGGAACTCGAAGCGCGCCTTGCTCAGCGCATCGTCGCGCACCTGCGCCGCCGGATGGCCCTTGGCGAGATCGGCGGCGTGCGCGGCGAGCTTGTAGGTGACCACGCCGACCTTGACGTCGTCGCGATCGGGCAGGCCCAGATGCTCCTTGGGGGTGACGTAGCAAAGCATCGCGGTGCCGTACCAGCCGATCTGCGCCGCGCCGATACCGCTGGTGATGTGGTCGTAACCCGGCGCGATGTCGGTGGTGAGCGGGCCCAAGGTGTAGAACGGCGCCTCGCCGCACACCTCGAGCTGCTTTTCCATGTTCTCCTTGATCTTGTGCATCGGCACATGGCCGGGGCCCTCGATCATCACCTGAACGTCGGATTTCCACGCGCGGTGGGTGAGCTCGCCCAGCGTATAGAGCTCGCTGAACTGTGCCTCGTCATTGGCATCGGCGATCGATCCGGGGCGCAGGCCATCGCCCAGCGAATAGGCGATGTCGTACGCCTTCATGATCTCGGTGATCTCGTCAAAATGCTCGTAGAGGAAGCTTTCCTTGTGATGCGCCAGGCACCATTTCGCCATGATCGAACCGCCGCGCGAGACGATGCCGGTGACGCGCTTGGCCGCCATCGGGATGTACGCGAGGCGGACGCCGGCGTGGATGGTGAAATAGTCGACGCCCTGTTCGGCCTGTTCGATCAGCGTATCGCGGAAAATCTCCCAAGTCAGCTCCTCGGCGACGCCGCCGACCTTTTCGAGCGCCTGGTAGATTGGCACGGTGCCGATCGGCACGGGGCTGTTGCGCAGAATCCATTCGCGGGTGTCGTGGATGTTGCGGCCGGTGGAAAGGTCCATCACGGTGTCCGCGCCCCAGCGGATCGACCAGACCATCTTGTCGACCTCGGACGCGACGTTCGAGGCGACCGCGCTGTTGCCGATATTGGCGTTGATCTTGACCAGGAAGTTGCGGCCGATCGCCATCGGCTCGCTCTCGGGGTGGTTGATGTTGCTGGGGATGATCGCGCGGCCACGTGCGACCTCGTCACGGACGAATTCAGGGGTGACGTAATCGGGGATCGACGCGCCGAAGCTGTTGCCGTCGCGCGTGTATTCGGCGAGGCGCTCGCGGCCCAGATTCTCGCGCTCGGCGACATATTCCATCTCGGGGGTGATAATTCCGCGGCGGGCATAATGCATCTGGCTGACGTTCATGCCGGGCTTGGCGCGAAGCACCTGCTTGCGGACGTTGGGGAAGGCGGGGACGCCCCCCGAGCGGTCGGGGCCGAGCTGGCCGTTGTCTTCGGGCTTGACCTCGCGCTGGTCGATCACCTCGACATCGCCGCGGTTCCAGATCCAGTCGCGACGCAGTTCGGGAAGGCCAGCGGAGATATCGATATGCGCGTCGGCGTCGGTATAGGGGCCCGAGGTGTCATAGACCCGCACCGAAGGCTCGCCGCCGGCCAGATCGATCTCGCGCATCGCGACGCGGATGCCGCTGCCCGATTTGGTCGCGACATGCACCTTGCGGCTGCCGCGAATGGGGCCGGTGGTAACGCCGATTTCGGTGCGTGCGTGGATATCTGCCATTATGGACTCTCCTTGGGGGGCGGAGAGCGGATGCGGTTCTTGAATGAAGCCCGCTACCCTCCCTCCGCCGGTATCAGCCGGTTCAGGTTCAACGGGTCGTGGGGCGCAACGCCCACCTCTCAGCCGCTCGGCTCCCCGGGGATGGGGGGAGATTAGGCCGCTCTAAGCGTTAAGGCTAGCAAAATTCTGACCCGTGTTCTCATCAGCGGGCTCTCAGTGTCGATCCCGACGAGGCACCAAGTACCGTGTCGCGACAAAAAGGGAGAGCGCCGAAGCGCTCTCCCCAGGTGTTCGAAAAATGCTGCCCCTTAGGACTAGTACTTGCTACGAAAGTGCGCCCGGACGTGTTCGACACGTCCGAAGCGAATGCGATAATACGCGTGGATGAAGATCATCAGACCCTCCATCGCATGATGTGGGTTGTATCCGGTGGCCGATGGTGCGATTATTCGTTTTGCACACGTATCGCGGGCCATCGGCCCCGGTTCGGAACGCCGCCTTAACGGGCGGCGTTTTCGTTTCCGCTAGATCATGGTCCCATTGTTTTTGCTCCATCGCTGCCCGGCTTTCCGGGTTGACGGCAACAATCTCGCACTGACCAATTAGGCCATCAATTTAATCCGACATTAGACCAGAGCTAGGCCAATAATATTGGATTATTACCCAGTTTTCGGGGGTTTTCCGCGGCTTTTCGCGCCTCTAAAAATCCGGAATTGCACCAGAAATGGATGCTTTGGGATTTTTAAGTTCGGCCGAAACTGCTTCGCTGCAGCCCATGCTTCTGATTCTGACATAACGTCGCCCCAACCATGGGCGATTGCCTTGGCGAGTCGCATGTTTTCGTTTGCGCTTACTGGCTTGAGGTCATTAGCAGTACCCGCACCCACAGGGCCGGTATCCAGTGGTGGGGTAGGCCCGGGTCCTCCGAACTCTATAGGCGGAGGCTTGCCTGAGAAACTCTCAGGGTCAAATCGTATGTCAAAGTACCGCTCTTTGGCTTCGCGGTGATTTGCCCAGAGGTCGCTTGGCGGTGCGTCAACCACCAAACATCCAGTTCTCCAAAAACGGTACTCGTCGTTTTGCATCATCCGTCGCCAAGCCCCGGCGGGGACGAGAGAAAAAGGAACCACAACGGCCAAGTCAGGTCTCAGCTGTGACGTGCGTGCCACAGCTATGACCTGGCCAGCCCGAAGTTGCTCAACTATTTTCCAAAGTTCTGTAGAATCAGCAAGGTCCGCGTCGAGAGCATCGACGGCCTCAAGTGGCGTAAACCACTTATCGTTGAAGTCGCTTTCACTTGGAGGTTGCCAATTACTCATTCCCGCTCCGGTTGGGTTCCGGCATGATAGCGGGGAAGCACACCGAAGTGCTGCGCTTGTCGGATGGCCGTCTTATACCCGCGCATGCATCATGCCGGGTTCGCGCGCTGGGTCAATCAGGTATATAGGCCCCATCCGTGAGGGATGCTGCAACGCCCCCTAGGCATTACCCCCTGTGACCCGCCGCATTGCAGCTGTCACATCCCCACGATAATCTCCTGCCACCCAACACCATCAGGAGAGAACCCCATGCCCGCGCACGAAATCGACTTTGAGATCAAGGGACAGGAACTGCAGTTCGTCGAGATCGAGCTCGATCCCGGCGAGAGCGCGGTGGCGGAAGCCGGGGCGATGGTGTGGAAGGATTCCAGCATCGAGATGACCACGGTGTTCGGCGATGGCAGCGCCAACCAGGGCAGCGGCATCATGGGGGCGCTGCTCGGCGCGGGCAAACGGCTGGTCACCGGCGAGAGCCTGTTCACCACGGTGTTCACCCACAACGGCACGGGCAAGGCGCGCGTGGCGTTCGGGGCGCCGACGCCGGGCAACATCCTGCCGATCGATCTGACCCGCTATAACGGCAAGCTGATCTGCCAGAAGGACAGCTTTCTGGCCGCCGCCAAGGGCGTGTCGATCGGCGTGCACTTCCAGCGGCGCATCCTCACCGGGCTGTTCGGCGGCGAGGGCTTCATCATGCAGAAGCTCGAGGGCGATGGCATGGTGTTCGTGCAGATGGGCGGCGCGCTGATCGAGCGCGAGCTGGCGGCGGGCGAGGAGCTGCATGTCGATACCGGCTGCGTCGCCGCGTTCACCTCGGGCGTGGATTTCGATCTGATCTCGGCAGGCGGGATCAAGTCGTCGCTGTTCGGCGGCGAGGGGCTGTTCTTTGCGCGGCTGCGCGGACCCGGCCATGTGTGGATCCAGTCGCTGCCGTTCTCGCGGCTTGCCGGACGGATGCTGGCGGCAGCGGGCAGCCGCGGCGGGCAGAACCGCGGCGAAGGCTCGGCGCTGGGATCTCTGGGGGACCTGATCAGCGGCAACTGAGCCGGGGTCGCGTCAGGGTCCGGAGGGTCCTGGCTGCTCGGCAACATCGACCCCCGCCTGTTGCAGCATCGCATCGATCTGCCGCGCGGGGTCGGTCAGCTTCTGCCGGGTCATCGCGGTGATCGCGGCCAGCGTCGGCGCGCTGAGCCCGGTGCGGCGCGCGGTGGCGAGGAAGCTCGTGCCGCTCCACGCCGTCCCTGCGCGCACCGTGGCGAAGAAGCTGCGGTTGACGTCGTGCAGGCCTTTTGCCCCGCCCGACCCGCGCCGGACATCGGCGTCGATCGCCAGCGCGATCAGCATGCCGCACTGATAGTGCAGATCGAACTTGCCCGCGCGCGTCGCCATATTGAGCGGCACCTGCGACAACCCTGCAGCGCAGACCTTGCGCGCCTCGGCGATGCGCCGGATGACATAGGCGCGCTCGGTATCGCTGCGGCCGCGCATCACCAGCGCCGCCATCGCGTCGGCACCGCCTTCGTGGGTCCAGGCTTCCGAATCCGGACCGATAACGTCATTTGTGCCGGCGCGCTGGAAGAAGTGCGCGGCCTCGTGCGCGAAGAACCAGTCGAGCCACAGCACGTCACCCGGCACGATCGGCTTGCGCCAGCCATCGCCGTAGAGATGAATGAACACCTGGCCCGGCAATGTGCCGCCCTGGCTCGACAGGCTGGTCCCTGACGGCGGCTGTGGATCGAGCGACACGTAGAGCTCGGGGGTGATCGCAAGCTGGCCATAGATCGCGGCGAGTTCGCGCATCGACTGGGGCAGCGATTGCAGCAGGTGGTCGCGCAGCGCGGGCTGCAGCTCGGGGTCGACGATCGCCAGGAAGCCCGAGGTGGTGACCGGCTCGGCCGTGCCGATATAGACGTTGGTTCCTTCCTCGCGGCTGATGAAGGTGGCGCTGTTCGCGGTGCGCTTGCCGCCGACGCCGATCGTGGCGCCAGGGGCGGCGATCGAGATGGCCAGTGGCTCGGTGCCTTTGCAGGGCAGCGATGGGCAGGTCTGGAAATGGCCGGAATACAACAGCAGCCCGCCATCGCTGAACGGCGAAAACGGGGCATAGGACTTTTCGAGCGAGCGGTACTGAACCGGGATGTTGAACGCGAGGTCCGCGAAAGGCTTGCCGTCGGTGCGCTCGATGCGTTCGCCATCTTCTTCGCGCACCCAGCGGAACCCGGCGGTTTCCGGCTGCCAGTCCATGGCACGGTAGCCATCGAGCTGGGGGGCGAAATGCAGCGCGCGTGCAGGCCGGGCAAGCCGGTATTCGGCGCGGATGGGCCGGTCCGATGTGGCATCCGGTGACCGGGTGATGTGGAGGCTGACAGGCGGCGGGGATACTGGCTTGGCAACCTGGGCATGGCCGGGCCCGATTGGACCTGCGACTCCCGAAACCGCCAGAGCCAGCGCAGCCCATGAGATGCTCCTGCGCATCGATCCCCCGTCCTTTTCAGCCCGATCCGTACGACATGGTCAGAAGGTGTAGGTCAGCCCGGCGCCGCCGAAATACTGGTTGGCATCGCCGCGGATGCTGACGATCGGGCTGTCGGCGGCATCGCCCTGCAGCCGCGAATAGCTGCCCAGCACGAACACGCCCCAGCCGCCGTCGAGCGCATCGCCCGACAGGTCGAAGCCGAGCAGCGCGCTGGCACCCAGCGACTTGAGGCCGCCGCCGGCGCGATAGGCAGGCAGTCCCGATGCCGCGCTGCCTGCCGCATCGATGGTGAAGTAGTAATCGGCGAAATCGCGGTCGATCAGATCGCCCGAGACCGAAAGGTTGATCACGCCCTTGGTGCCGAGCAGCTTGTTGTAGCTGACCGACGGGGTGACGATCGCGCCCGAATGCGCGCCGGCGATGTCGTGCAGCGCATCGACCTGAAAGGTCAGGCTGTCGAAGCGGTCGAAGATGCGGTTGACCTTGAAGCCGCCGCTCGCGCCGACCTCCACCGCAATGTTGCGGTCGCCGAGCTGCTTGACGACGGTATCGCGGATACGACCGACGCGGTCGAAGCGCGCGCGGATGATGGGCCCTGCAATGTATTCGACCTTAGGGAACAGCGGGTCCTTGACCAGATCGACGAACAGCCCGGGTCCGCGCGCGGCGAAGGCATAGCCCTTATAGTTGCCCTGGATGACCGGCGCCGGAAAGAAGACATACTGGTTCGATCCCTCATAGCTGGGGACCAGCCCGGCACCCAGGCCGACCGTCATCGTAAATTCCTGCGCGAACACCGATTGCGACAGCCGGGCTCCGAAGGCTAGCAGCTCCAACTCCTCGTCGGTCGGGCCATAAGGGCGCGCAGCGGTCGTCTGCGGCCGCGCGGTGACGACCACCGCGGGTGACGGCGCGTCTTGAGCCGCCGCCAGATTGTCGACGGCAGCTCTGTCGGGCATGCTGTCTTGAGCTACGGCAGGGGAGGCCGCGCTCGCAAGCAATGCGAGGGTCAGAAATGATCTGGTCAGCATGGTGAGGTATCCCGTGATTGTGCAGCTGCACGCTGGGCAAACGCGCCTTGGCTGCGAATGTTGCATTGCAACAGATTGCGGCACGATTTTGGCAAGAGTGATGCAGGATCGATCCGCGCTCATCATCGCCGCAAATGTCACGAAATTGACATTATTACAAAGTGTGCGGTGCAGCATGACACGGTGCGACACGACAAAATCGACTATTCCTTGGGTCAGAATGGCGATCGGGCGTATTTCAACACCAGAAGCTGTCAATTTGTGACACAGCCTGAGTCGCCTGAGCTTTATGTTCAGGCCAATTCGCACGAGGAAGACCCGATGCCTTATACCGACCAAATCCGCGCAAACGAGCAGCTCATTGGTGGCAAGCAGGGCCGCTGGACCGGCATCGATGCCGAATCGGTGGCGCGCATGCAGCTGCAGAACCGCTTCCGCACCGGGCTCGATATCGCGCGCTACACCGCCAAGATCATGCGCGAAGACATGGCTGCCTATGACGCCGATTCGTCGCAGTACACCCAGTCGCTGGGCTGCTGGCACGGCTTCATCGCGCAGCAGAAGATGATCGCGATCAAGAAGCATTTCGGCACCACCAAGCGCAAGTACCTGTACCTATCGGGCTGGATGGTCGCCGCGCTGCGCAGCCAGTTCGGTCCGCTGCCCGACCAGTCGATGCACGAAAAGACCAGCGTCCCCGCGTTGATCGAGGAACTCTACACCTTCCTGCGTCAGGCCGATGCGCGCGAACTCGATCTGCTGTTCAGCGGCATCGACAAGGCGCGTGCCGCTGGCGACAGCGCCAAGGAGCAGGATCTGCTCGCACAGGTCGATAGCTTCCAGACCCACGTCGTGCCGATCATCGCGGATATCGATGCAGGGTTCGGCAATGCCGAAGCCACCTATCTGCTCGCCAAGAAGATGATCGAGGCCGGCGCCTGCGCGCTGCAGATCGAAAACCAGGTCTCGGACGAAAAGCAGTGCGGCCACCAGGACGGCAAGGTCACCGTGCCGCACGAGGACTTCCTCGCGAAGATCCGCGCCTGCCGCTATGCGTTCCTCGAGCTGGGCGTCGAGGACGGCATCATCGTCACGCGCACCGACTCGCTGGGTGCGGGCCTGACCAAGCAGATCGCGGTCAGCAACGAGCCGGGCGATCTCGGCGACCAGTACAACAGCTTCCTCGATTGCGAGGAAATCGACCCCGCCACCGCGCGCAACGGCGATGTCATCCTCAACCGCGACGGCAAGCTGATGCGTCCCAAACGGCTGCCCAGCAACCTGTTCCAGTTCCGCGAAGGCACCGGCGAAGACCGCTGCGTGCTCGACAGCATCACTTCGCTGCAGAACGGTGCCGACCTGTTGTGGATCGAGACCGAAAAGCCGCACGTCGAGCAGATCGCTGGCATGATGGACCGTATCCGCGAGGTCGTTCCAAACGCCAAGCTCGTCTACAACAACTCGCCGTCGTTCAACTGGACGCTGAACTTCCGTCAGCAGGTCTATGACGCGATGGTGTCCGAAGGCCTCGACGTGTCCGAGTATGACCGCGGCGCGCTGATGGATGCGAAGTATGACGATACCGAACTCGGCATCGCCGCCGACAAGCGCATCCGCACCTTCCAGGCCGATGGCGCCAAGCGCGCAGGCATCTTCCACCACCTGATCACGCTGCCGACCTATCACACCGCAGCGCTTTCGACCGACAACCTCGCCAAGGAGTATTTCGGCGAGGCGGGCATGCTGGGTTACGTTCTGGGCGTGCAGCGTCAGGAGCTGCGTCAGGGCATCGCCTGCGTGAAGCACCAGAACATGTCTGGCAGCGACCTCGGCGATGCGCACAAGGAATATTTCGCTGGCGAGGCCGCGCTGAAGGCCGGCGGCGTCAACAACACGATGAACCAATTCGGATAATTCGGATGCGGCAAACGTACCGATAGAGTTTTCCTGGGGAGGAAAAGGAACAACCCGCCGGCGGCAACGTCGGCGGGTTTTCTTTTGGGTCCGCTCGGCGTATCCTGCGCTCGCGTAACGCTGGCAGAAGGAGTTTTCCGGATGGCAAGAGTGCTTGGCCTTGGCGGGCTGTTCTTCAAGTCGGCAAATCCGGCGGCGACCTGCGCATGGTATGCCAAGGTGCTGGGGATGAACTTCGGCGAGTGGGGCGGGGTGGTGTTCACCCCCGATGCCGCCGCCGCGCATCCGGGTGCGGGCACGGTGTTCTCGCCCTTTGCCGCCGACACGGATTACTTCGCGCCGTCGGACAAGGAGTTCATGTTCAACCTGATGGTCGATGATCTCGATGCGATGCTGGCGCAATGCGCTGCGCACGGGGTGGAGCCGGTGAAGCTGTTTCCGTCCGAACCCAACGGCCGGTTTGCCCACATCTTGGATCCCGACGGCCGCAAGATCGAGCTTTGGCAGCCCGCGCCGATGGCATGACGATGGCTGCATCCGGTATTGCTAGCCCCGCGTAACTCGGGCAGTCAGTCCAAGAGGGGGGCCCTTGATACCATGCGTAACGTGCTGTTTTGCTGCCTAGTTTTGACCACCGCTGTTTCGGCCGCTGCTCCGGTCGCCGCGCAGGATGCGCCGGTCGATCTGGTCGCGGCCCGCGCCTCGTTGACCGGGGCATGGCAGGGTACACTGGAATATCGCGACTACACCGCCGACCGCTGGTTCGGCATCCCGGTGAAAACCCGCATCGCCGATCAGGGTGACGGCGCCACCACCATCCGCTCCTCCGATTTCGACGATGGCCCCAAGGTGGGCAACGTCCGGATCACCTCGGTCGAACTGTTCGATGCGGCGGCGAGCACCGTTTCGGTCGGCACCTTCCGCAAGGGCCGCGCCGCAGAGGTGATGACCTATGCCGTGCGGATCGCCCCGGGCTCGCGCGATGCGACCCACTGGACGATGGTCGAGGAAGCCGCAGGCAGCGACAACAATCGCCCCGCCACGTTGCGGCTGACCACATTTCGCGACGGGGACCGGGTGGAGACGCTCAAGGAGGTTGATTTCCTCGACGACGACAAGAGCGAGTGGCTGGTCCGCAACCGCACCCGGCTCACCCGGACGGGTGAATAGCGCGCGTCCTACACTGTCCCGCTGAAACGAAGGGCTTATCATGCTTCGCTATTCCGCCGCCTATCTGTTCACCGGCCTCGCCTTTGCGCTGATCGACAGCGTCTGGCTCAAGACGATGGCGCCCAGATTGTACCAACCAATCCTCGGCGACATGCTCGCGGCGTCGTTCCGGCTGGCGCCCGCGGTGGTGTTCTATGTGCTGTATATCCTGGGCATCCAGATCTTCGCGGTCGCCCCCGCGCTCGCCGATGGTCGCTGGCAGACGGCTTTGGTCAACGGCGCGATGCTCGGGTTCTTCTGCTATATGACCTATGATCTCACCAACCAGGCGACGCTGGCGGTGTGGAGCACCAAGATCACCGTGCTCGATATCATCTGGGGGACGTTTCTCACCGGATCGTCGGCGCTGGCGGGCTATGCGCTGACCCGCACGATATTCAAATAACCGTCATTCCCGCGAACGCGGGAATCCCGCTTTTTCTAGGCGTTTGCGCAGAAGCGGGACCCCCGCCTCCGCGGGGGTGACGAAGGAACGGTCCGCGAGCGGATCAGTTCTGGCTGGCGGTCGGCGGCAACCGCCAGTCGATTGGCGCCAGCCCGTGCTCTTCCAGAAACGCGTTGGCCTGGCTGAAATGGCCGCAGCCCAGAAAGCCGCGATGCGCGCTGAGCGGTGAGGGGTGCGGCGCCTTCAGCACCAGATGCCGCGCATCGACATTCGCCGCCTTCTTCTGCGCATGGCTTCCCCAGAGCAGAAACACCACCGGGTGCTCGAGTGCATTGACCCGCGCGATCACCGCGTCGGTGAACCTCTCCCAGCCGCGCTTCTGGTGCGATCCGGCCTCGCCCATCTCGACGGTGAGCACCGCGTTGAGCAGCAGCACGCCCTGCTGCGCCCAGTGTTCGAGAAAACCGTGCGCAGGCGGTGCGATCCCCAGATCGCGCTCGAGCTCCTTGTAGATGTTGATCAGCGAGGGCGGCGGCCGCACCCCGGGTTGCACGCTGAAGCACAGGCCGTGCGCCTGTCCGGGTCCGTGATAGGGATCCTGCCCCAGGATCACGACGCGCACCTGATCGGGCGGGGTCAGGTCGAGCGCGCGGAACCACTGGCTTCCCGGCGGAAAGATGCGCGCACCCGCCGCCTTGCGATCGAGCAGGAATTGCTTGAGCTCGGCCATATAGGGCGCGGCAAATTCTTGCCCCAGCGCATCGCGCCAGCCGGGGTGGATCTGCGGGGATACAGGGGCGGTGCTGGTCATGTGGCTGCTGATGCCCGCCCCGGCCCGGTCCGGTCAAGCTGCCAGGCTAAAGCGAACCCACCAGATGCCCGCCGTCGACGGTGAGGATGCTGCCGGTCATGAAGCGGCTCGCGTCCGAGGCGAGCAGCAGCAGCGGGCCATCGAGATCGGGCAGTTCGCCAAAGCGGCGCATCGCGATGCGCTTGCGCAGCGGTTCGCCCGCCTCGCCCGAGAGCTGGTCGCGGTTGATATCGGTGAGGAAATAGCCCGGCGCGATCGCGTTGACGCGGATGTTGAACCGAGCGAGCTCCATCGCGAGCTGCCGCGTCATGTGCAGCACGCCTGCCTTCGACATCGCATAGGGGCCGGTGCCCGCTGCGGTCTGAAACCCGGTGATCGACGCGGTGTTGATGATGTTGCCGCCGCCTGAATCGCGCATCACTTTGGCCGCCTCGGTCGCGACGTTCCACGCGCCTTTGAGGTTGGTGTCCATCACGAAGTCGTAATCCGCCTCGGTCTGGTCGAGCGCGCGCTTTGTCACCGCAACGCCTGCGTTGTTGATGCAGGTGTCGATCGCGCCTGCGGCTTTGACGCCATCGCGCACCGAGGCGAGGTCGGCGACATCCATCCGCACCGCGCTCGCGCTCCCGCCAGCCTGGGTGATTTCGGCGACCAGCGCCTCGAGCGCCTCGAGCCTGCGCGCCGCGACGACCACGTGCGCGCCGCACTTGGCCAATACGCGGGCGAAATGCGCGCCGAAGCCTTCGCTCGATGCGCCGGTGACCAGGATGCGCTGGCCGGTCAGGTCTGCGTTGAGCGTCATCCGGCGGCTCCCTCTGTCGCATGCTTGTGGTCGCGCTTGATCTTCTTGGCGAGCGACCATTTGTGCACTTCGGTCGGGCCGTCGTATATACGGAAGGCGCGGATTTCGCGGAACACCTGTTCGACGATGGTATCGCCGCTCACCCCCTTGCCACCCATCACCTGCACGCAGCGATCAGCGACGCGCATCAGCGCTTCGGACACCGCGACCTTGGTCATCGAGCTTTCGACCGTGCCGAGTTCGCCGGTGTCGAGCACGCCTGCGCACCACGCGATCATCAGTTCGGCCTGTTTGAGGTCGATCAGGTTTTCCGCCAGCATGAAGCCGACGCCCTCGTGATCGACCAAAGGCTTGCCGAAGGCGTGGCGGCGGCAGGCGTAATCGCTGGCGATTTCGTGCGCGCGGGAAGCGGCACCATACCAGCGCATGCAGTGCGACAGCCGGGCAGGGGAGAGGCGAACCTGTGCGTATTTGAAACCCTCGCCGCTGTTGCCCAGCATCTGGTCGGCGGGCACGCGCAGGTTGTCGATGGCGATGATCGCATGGCCGCCGGGCATCGAACTGTCGATGGTGTCGAGCACCCGCTCGATGCGGATCGCCGGATCGGGCAGATCGACCAGGAACATGCACGCGCCGTCCTCGGACTTGGCCATCACGATGCCGACCTTTGCGCCCTCGGCTCCGGTGATGAACGCCTTGCGGCCGTTGATCACCCAATGGTTGCCGTCGAGCTTGGCGGTGGTCTGCATCATCGACGGGTCGGAGCCCGCGCCGCCCTCATCGGCCGGTTCGGTCATGAAGAACGCCGAGCGCGATTCGCCGGTGACGAGCTGATCGAGGAACCGCGCCTTCTGCTCGCCGCTCGCCATCTTGCCCAGCAGATACATGTTGCCCTCATCGGGCGCGGCGGTGTTGCACGCGACCGGGCCAAGCGGCGACAGGCCTGATTTCTGCAGCACGATTGCGGTCTGCGCCTGGGTAAGGTGGCGGCCATCGGCCAGGATATGCGGCGTCATCACGCCTGCGTTGCGGGCGAGGCCACGCATCTCGAGCACCAGATCCTCCGAAGGCCCATGCGCGCCGCAACGCGGGTCGCGTTCGTACGGCGCGATCACATCGCGAACGAAGCGCTCGACCTTCGCGGCAATGGCATCGACTTCGGCGGCGGACAGGTCGGACATGAATGGGGACTCCCGGATGCTGGATGTGCTGCACCCGGGTAACCAAGCCGCCGCGCTAATCAACTGGTTAAATTGCAGGGTGCGCAACGATTATCGTTCCCCTGCGAAGGCAGGGGCCCATCTCCTGACCGATCCTCCAAGCGCGATCGCCTATCCGGCAAGCGCCCGCTCGGATCGACGCGCCAAGGTGCATCCTGCCAGACCAAGGAAAACGGCCCCGCCGACGATCACTTGCGGCCCCGGAAGAACCGACCAGGCCGCCGCGAAGAACCCGGCCATCATCAGGTTGATGGCCAGCATCGCCCATGCATTGCGCGGGTCAGGCGACGTCAGGCCGACGGCATTGGCCGCACTGGCGATGACGATCGCAAATCCCGAGCCCAGGAACCACAAGGCGTCGAGCGTCCAGCTGGCATAAGCCAGCGGGGTCAGCGAGATATGCGCGGCGCCCAGCAGGCCGGCCACCGACAGGAAGGTCCAATTCAGGCGGCGGGCGGTCATTGACCAGTCGCCTGTCTGATCGCAACCAGACGCGGGATCGCAAACGCGATCCCCAATGCCAAAAGCAGCGTGGCGATGTCCTCCACGATCAGCGCGAAATAGAGGGCATTGACCGCAGAATAAGGCAGCAGCAACTTGATCGCCAAGGCGCTCAGGCCCAGCACCGCCAGCAGCGGAGCACCCAGCCCAAGCACTGCCCTGAACCCGAAGCGTGCCGTGGCAAGCGCGCCGAATGCGAATGCTGCGGCGATCGAATAGCCGAACATTTCCGGACCTGCAGCATCTGCCGACGACATGCGTCCTGCAAACCAGAGGTTCAATGCTGCCCAGGCCAACGCCCCGAAGACGAGGGTCAGGTGGGTCGATGCCAGGATGAAGGCGGGCGAGGCGATGCGGGTGCGAACGGCGGTCGTCAGGCACCCGATGGCAAAGCGTTGCACCGACGCATCGGGGACATGATCGATTTCCGCTGCCATCGCCTCCAACCAGTCCGCCCGCTCCCGGGGAGCGACCCTGATTGCCAGACGGAGCAGGGCCTGCGCACGTGATCTTTTGGGTGTGGTCATACTGCAAACCCCTGCATGTTCGTTGTCGCTGATGCGTCTGGCGCGAGTACATCCCGGGCCATCCGCAGGCCCGCTGCCGTCAACCGATATGCGTGCCGCGCAGGCCGTCCTTCGTGCGGCGATGAGACCCACTGTGATTCCAGGCTGCCCTGATCGCACAGCCGCATCAGCATGGGATAAAGCGTCCCCGATGCGATGCCTGCCTTTTCCATCAGGTCATAGCCATGATGCCAATCGGACGGGCGTTCGAGCAGCGCCGTCAGAACGGCACCGGTCTGTTTCGAGATGTTTTTTCGTCTTGCCATCCCATTTATCTACATATGTAGAGTTTGTGCGGCAAGCGGTAAATCGATGCGTGTAAACTTCGCGTGTACAGCCGCATCATGATGGGTAGTCACTATGGATTTGTATGCCCTTCGGGCAGGGCCCGGGGGTCACTCAGGAGACGGCCCGCGCGCCTTCCAGCACAGGAACCGGGCGTTCTTCGTGGAGTTCATCCCCTGCACGTCAAAGCCGGGTAATGATTGCAGGCGTGCGAGTGCCGTCTCTTCGCCCTTTGCCATCTGCGGGAACGCAACCCTGGTTTGACCGGTGCTGTCGTTCAGAATCCACCAAACGTCGCATCCCCAAGGGCCGTTGTCGTTTGTCTCCACATAGACCGCTGCAAGGTCAGCCATCCTGATTCGCTGCTCTGATTGCTTAGGCGCTCGGCAGACAAGGACGTCGTCGTCCGTCATTTCGACAGTGAACTGCTCTTCAATGTGCTTCATCGCATTGTGCTGCCCTGATCCTGGTGCTCAAGCAATCTTGGCTCGCGCTAACCGCGTCACCTTCACGCCGCCATAGTCCCCGTCTTAGGCGGGGCAATCCTGCTGACATTGATTGCCTTCGCAGCCAGTGGCCGGGATAGAGCGCGAAGCTGGTGTCCAACTTGATGGCCATCAGTGATAATCCTCGAGGTCACAATCAACATGCGATCGCTCCGCAGGTAACACAACAAAAAACCCCGCCGCGCCAAAAGCGCGGGCGGGGTTTTCATGTCTCGCATCCCGGCCTTATGAGGCCGAGCGCCGGATCAATCGTGGTGCGCGACCAGATTGACGGCGGAGTGCTTGCCGCGGCGGTCGACTTCGAGGTCGAACTCGAGCCGGTCGCCCTGGTTGAGCGTGCTCATATTGGCGCGTTCGACCGCGCTGATGTGAACGAACGCATCGGGCTGGCCGTCGTCGCGGGTGATGAAGCCGAAGCCCTTCATCGAGTTGAAGAACTTGACCGTTCCGGTTGCACGCTCGCCGGTGAGTTCCCGGCGGGGCGCTTCGCCGCGCGGAGCGCCGCGATCACCACCACGGTCACCACCGCCGCCGCTGTCGGATACGGGGATCAGCTCGCCATCGACCTTGAGGTCGCTGGCAGACACCTTGCCGCCGCGATCGACGAGTGTGAATTCCAGGCCCTGGCCCTCGGCGAGGTTGGAAAGACCGGCGCGCTCGACCGCGCTGATGTGGACGAACACGTCTTCGCCGCCATCATCGCGCTGAATGAAGCCGAAGCCCTTTTGCGCATTGAAGAATTTGACCTTGCCCTTGGCTTCGCCGACCACCTGGGTGGGCATGCCGCCAAAGCCGCCGCTACGAGGTGCGCCGCCGCCAGCGCCGCCACCCGGACCGCGCGGGGCACCGAAGCCGCCGCCGCCAGCAGGCGCGCCATATCCGCCGCCGCCACCGCCGCCGAAGCGGTCACGGTCACCATATGCAGGCGGAGGCGAAAATGCGTCGAAATCATCCTCGCCAAATCTGTCGCGTTTGTCCCGGCCCCTGCCGCGCCGACCCCTGTCAAAACTCATGCCGAATTATTCACTTTCAATATCGTCCTGGATCATGTGCTCAAGAACAAGGCGGACGTGAACCTTGTCGCTCAACTGTTGGAACTCTTCGTGCGGGCCCTTTCAGCATCGAGCAATCCGCCGCAAATACGCACCAAAAACCTTAACTTACCCTAACCTTCATCAGCATCTTCCGGTGATCTTTCGACAATCAGACCGGGATCAACTGATCAAAAATCTGTGGACAGCACACAATTGCTGCCGGGGGCACAACAAAACAGGCCCGGCAATCGCGTACTTCCAGGTGATTCTCTTAGCCCAAATCCTGTGGCATGGCGAACAATAAATGGCCCATGTGCAAGGCCTGACCGTGCAAATATGCCAGTCTGACCCATAGTAAGCGCAATGATGGGCATGTCCGGCAGCTGCAGGCCGTGAAATTTCGCCAACGCGGGCGTTTGCAGGCCTTGCCAGACCCTGGTCGGTGCGGCAATTGGGGCCCGACGGCCAGGATCCTTCGGCTTTTGCGCGACTCCACGCCTCCAGCGCAGTTCTCCCGCAGGTTGCTCACCGCGTGAGGGCCTTCGTTCCTGAGGGTTATATCTATGCCGCGAAGGGTTTTTCTGCGATGGTCGCGACCCTGAACGTCCTGTCCTGCAGTGGTGGGACAATGAAACACGGCATTTCGCCGGCAGACACCAATTGCGAGAGTGCATGACCGTATTTTTCCACGAATCCGACCTTCCTGCCGATGTTCTTGCCCCCGGGCCCGTGGCGGTCGATACCGAGACGATGGGGCTGGTGACGCCGCGCGACCGGTTGTGCCTGGTTCAGATTTCGGACGGTCGCGGCGACGAGCATCTGGTGCGGTTCATGCCCGGCAGCGATTATGCCGCGCCCAATCTGCGCAGCGTCCTGGCTGATCCTGAGCGCCTGAAGCTTTATCACTTCGCGCGTTTCGATCTCGCCGCGATCCAGCACTATCTCGGCGTGATGGCAGCGCCCGTGTTCTGCACCAAAATCGCATCACGCATGATCCGCACGTACACCGACCGGCATGGGCTGAAGGAACTGGTGCGCGAGGTGCTGGGCCGCGAACTCAGCAAGCAACAGCAGTCGAGCGACTGGGGCGCGCCCGAAATCAACGAGGCGCAGCGCGATTATGCCGCCAGCGACGTGCGCTTCCTGCACGCGCTGCATGCCGCGATGGATGCCCGGCTGGTGCGCGAAGGCCGGCGTGAGCTAGCGCAGGCCTGTTTCGATTTCCTGCCCGCGCGCGCACAGCTCGATCTGGCAGGCTGGCCCGAAATTGATATTTTCGCGCACGCTTAATATATCGCGCCAGACACCAAGGCGCGGGGGGTCCCCCGGCGCGCTCCCGAAAGGCCTGAAGGCACCATGACCGAACGCGCCGACATCATGCGCACCCGTCGCCAGCTGTTTGCCGCCCCCGGCAGCAGCCATGACCGGCTGGTGCGGCTGCTGGGCATCATCCTGCCCTCGGCGATCGGCGTGCTGGTCGCGTTTCTCGCGCTCGCGCCTTTGCTGCGCAACACCGAGGTCAGCTTCCTGCTCGACAAGAACCAGGTCGATATCGCGCGCGAGCGGATGCGGGTGACGCAGGCGCTGTACCGCGGTCAGGACAGCGAAGGGCGCCCGTTCTCGCTGCAGGCAGGATCTGCGGTGCAGCAAAGCTCGCGCAATCCGGTGGTGCAGCTCAAGGATCTGGCCGCGCGCATCCTGCTGGCGGAAGGCCCCGGCGTGCTCGAAGCCGGGCAGGGCACCTACAACATGGACAGCGAACAGGTGTCGATCGTCGGGCCGGTGCAGTTCAACTCGTCCAATGGCTATCGCATGGTGACGCGCGATGTCGATATCGATTTGCCCGAACGGACGATGGTCAGCCGGGGAGAGGTTACCGGTCGCTTGCCGACTGGCACTTTCCGCGCCGACCGGCTAAGGGCCGATCTTGCCAATCGCACGGTCACGCTGGAAGGCCGGGCACGGCTTCGGATGACTCAGGGTGGATTGGGCCAGTGACGAGCGGAGATACGGGATTGACCAAGCGGTTTTCAGTCAAGGCTTCGGCGCTGGCGCATCGCCGGTTGTCCGGTGGAATTGCCGGTGCGTTCAGCCTTGCCGTGCTGGCTCTGGTGCCGGGTAGCGTCACCGCGCAATCGCTGATGAACCACAACAGCAACGCGCCGGTCGATTATGCCGCCGATCGCATCGAATTGCAGGACCGGGCCAACCGCGTGTTGCTGTCGGGCAATGTCGATATCACCCAGGCCGGCCTCAGGCTGCAGGCGGCGCGGATGACCGTGGCCTATCGCAATGCGGGCGGGATCGAGATCGAGCGCATCGACGCCAACGGCGGCGTGGTCGTCACCAAGGGTGAAGAGCGCGCCAGCGGCAATGTCGGCATCTATGATTTCAACCGTCGCATCATCACACTCGTCGGCGATGTCGCATTGCGCCAGGGCGGCAACACCCTCAACGGCGGGCGGATGGTGATCGATCTGACCACCGGGCGCTCGACCGTCGATGGCCGCACGGCAGGCGGCGCGCCTGGCCAGACCGGCTCTGCAGGCGGACGCGTTTCGGGAACGTTCGCGGTTCCGAACCGGGATTGACCCTAAATCCTCCCCGAGCTTGTCTCGGGGAGGGGGACCGCTGGCCGTAGGTCAGTGGTGGAGGGGAAGCGGGGTAGCGCACCGGTCGAGCATCGCGCGATCTTGCTGCCCCTCCACCACCCGCTACGCGGGCGGTCCCCCTCCCCCAGCAAGCTGGGGGAGGATTTCAACGCTTGTCGCGCCCGCCCATGCATAAATCCTGCCAACACGCGAATATCGCCGGTTTTCATCGTAATGTTCCATGCTATGGGAGAGGAAACCCAAAGCGGCGCTGACAGCTGCTGTTTAAGTTTGCAGGAATGTTGCGATGAACGATGTAGCCCCCCTTGGCCTGCTCAGCGGCACTGCTGCCGACCCCGCCTTGTCGAGCGACGGCCTCAACGTCGTGTCGATCGCCAAGAGCTATGACAAGAAGGTGGTGCTGTCCGATGTGTCGCTGCACGTCGCCAAGGGCGAGGTGCTTGGCCTGCTCGGCCCCAATGGCGCGGGCAAGACCACCTGCTTTTATTCGATCATGGGGCTGGTGAAGCCCAATTCGGGCCGCATCATGCTCGACGGCGTCGATATCACCCCGCTGCCGATGTATCGCCGCGCAATCCTGGGCCTGGGCTATCTGCCGCAGGAAACCTCGATCTTTCGCGGCATGACGGTCGAACAGAATATCAAGGCGGTGCTGGAACTGGTCGAGCCGGAGGCAGAGGCACGCGCCGCGCGGCTGGAGACTTTGCTCGAGGAGTTCGGGCTGACCCGGCTGCGCGAGTCTCCGGCGATGGCATTGTCGGGCGGCGAGCGCCGACGCTGCGAGATCGCCCGCGCACTTGCCGCCAGCCCCTCGATCATCCTGCTCGACGAGCCGTTCGCCGGCATCGACCCGCTGTCGATCGCCGACATCCGCGATCTGATCATCGAGCTCAAGTCGCGCGGCATCGGCGTATTGATCACCGATCACAACGTCCGCGAAACGCTCGACATCGTCGACCGCGCCTGCATCATCTATGACGGCAAGGTGCTGTTTGCCGGCACCCCCGAGGCGCTGGTGGCCGACGAGAATGTCCGCAGGCTGTATCTGGGCGAAGGCTTCGAGCTGTGATCACGGCCAATGCGGGTGAAAAAGGGCTGATCTGATGGCGCTCGGCCCGCGCCTTGACCTGAGGCAGAGCCAGTCGCTGGTCATGACGCCGCAGTTGCAGCAGGCGATCCGGCTACTGGCTTTGTCGAATATCGAGATCGAGACGTTCATCGGCGAGGAGCTCGAGCGCAATCCGCTGCTCGAACTCGGCGGTGAGGAGCCCGGCGGCGAGGCCGCCGCGAGCGGGGTGGACGCTGCCTATGATGCGCCTGCCATGCCTGCAGGCGATGGCGATCCGGTTGGCAGCGACGAGCTGATCGGTGCCGGAATGGGCGAGACCGACCGCCCGCTCGACATCGATCTGGGGGGTGAGGTCTTTCACCATGATTGTGCCAGCGATGGCCCCGAGCGGGTGCCTGGCGAGGCGAGCGGCGGGCTCGATGGCGCGCTGTCGCTCAACGACATCTCAACCGGGGCGGGCGCCGACCGGGATGGATGGGAAGATTCGCTCGAATACGACCTGACCCTGCGCGAACATCTGCACGCGCAGGCCGGGATAGCGATGTCGGGGGTCACCTTGTTCATCGGCCGCCATCTGATCGAACTGATCGACGAGAACGGCTATCTGCGCGGGGATCTGCTTCAGGTGTCGCATCAGCTGGGCGTGCCGCTGGGCGAGGTGGAAGCTGCCCTGGCGGCGATCCAGACACTCGATCCCACGGGCGTCGGGGCGCGCGATCTGGCCGAATGCCTCGCGCTGCAGGCCAAGGAGGCCGACCGCTACGATCCTTGCATGGTGCAGCTGATCAACAATCTCGATCTGGTGGCGCGCGGCGCATTGCCCCAGCTCAAGCGCTTGTGCCGGGTCGATGACGAAGACCTCGCCGACATGATCGCCGAGCTGCGTCAATATGACCCCAAGCCGGGCAGTCGCTTCGGCGGTTCCAGCGTCGATACGGTGGTCCCCGATCTGTTCGTGCTCGAACGCGAGGGCAAATGGGCGATCGAGATCAACAGCGCCACGCTGCCACGGCTGCTGGTCAACCGCTCCTATCACGTCTCCCTGAGCGGCGGGCGGCACGATGCCAAGTCCAAGGCCTGGCTCAGCGAGTGCCTTGCCGAGGCCAACTGGCTGGTCAAGGCGCTCGACCAGCGCCAGCGCACGATCATCAAGGTGGCGAGCGAGATCGTCAAGCAGCAGGAAGGCTTCTTCCGCAAGGGAGTCACCCAGCTGCGCCCGCTCACGCTGCGCAGCGTCGCCGACGCGATCGAGATGCACGAATCGACCGTCAGCCGGGTGACCAGCCACAAATATCTGAGCTGTGCGCGCGGGCTGTTCGAGCTCAAATACTTCTTCACCAGCGCGATCCAGGCGACCGACGGCGGCGATGCCGTCTCCGCGTCTGCGGTGAAGAGCCACATCAAGACGCTGATCGACGAGGAGGATGGCAAGAACATCCTGTCTGACGATCAACTGGTCGATCTGCTCAAGGAACGCGGCTTCGACATCGCGCGGCGGACGGTGGCGAAATACCGCGAGGCGCTGGGGCTGGGCTCATCGGTGCAACGCCGCCGCCAGAAGAAGCTGCAGGGCGCGCGGTAAATTCTCTCCCCTCCCGCAGGCGCGCCTGTTTGGCCTCTCCCTTGATGGGAGAGGCAGCGAGACTTGGTGGCTTTGCCACCTAGTCGCAGCGGTGAGGGTGATGGTGCGACTGCGTGCAAGGGCGCACCGTCGGAGCATTAGCTCAATCCGGAGAGCTCACCCCCACCCAACCCTCCCCCATCGAGGGGGAGGGCTTTAACCCCTCCCGCAAGCGGTAGGGGAAAGGACGCACTACTGCAGCGTCACCCGCGGATCATCGCTGTCGCGGCGTCCGAAGAACTGCATCAGCTGCACCAGAAGGTCGGCGCGGGTGGTCAGGCCATCCGCCTCGAGCAAAGCCTGCTTGGCCGCCGCGTCGAACGGCGCGATCTGCGCGATGCCGTTGACCAGCGAGCGGTCGTCGAGGCGGGCGACGGAGTCCCAATCGACACTATACCCCTGAGCATTGGCGAAGCGCTGCGATTCGCGCTCGAGGCTGGCGCGCTCGATGCTCGACAGCGCCTGGTCGTCCTCGTTCTCGTTGATCAGCTCGGCCTCGATCTGGCGGAACGCCGTGGTCACTTCCAGTTCGCGCAGCACACGGAAGCGGGCAAAGCCCTCGAGCACCAGATTGTAGCGGCCGTCGTCGAGCGCTTCGACATCGACGATGCGGCCGACACAGCCCATGTCGAACAGCGCCGGCGGATCACCGCCGCCGCGCGGCTGGATCATGCCGATCTGCCGGTCGCGCGCCATCGCATCGCTGACCAGCGCGCGGTAGCGCGGCTCGAAGATGTGCAGCGGGACCTGCAGCCCCGGGAACAGGATGACACCGGTCAGCGGAAAGATCGAGATGCGCTGGGCGACCATGACGGGTTTGTCGGTCACCCGAACAACGCGGCGGAAAGCTTGCGCCGGGTCGCCGACACCCAGGGATCTTCCAGCCCGACCGCCTCGAAAATTTGCAGCAGTCGCGCGCGCGCCGCGCCTTCGTTCCATTCCTTGTCCGCGCGCACGATGGCGAGCAGGTGCTCTGCCGCCTCGTCGCGCTCGCCGCCGGCAAACAGCGCCACGGCCAGTTCGAAGCGCGCCGCGTGATCATCGGGCGCGGCGTCAGAGGCGGCGCGCAGCCCTGCGATCTCGCTGTCATCGGCCTTGTCGGCGATCAGCGCGATCGCGGCCTTAGCGCGGTCGAGCAGGGGATCGGATTCAACCTCGGGCGGCAGATCGGCGAGCAACGCCTGGGCTTCTGCAACCTTGTCGGCGGCGACCATCGCGCGCAGCAGGCCGGAAATGGCGGCAACGCTATCGGGCACCATGTCCAGGATCTGCGCGAACATGCCCATCGCCTGTTCGGTGTCCCCTTCGGTCAGCACGTCCTCGGCCATCGCGATCAGCGGCGCGATATCGGGTGCTCCGGCATCGTCGCCATCACCCGCCTGAACCGGCAGCTTCTCGAGCAGCTGGTCCAGTATGCCGCCAAGCTGCGCCTCGGTCCGCGCATTGGTCAGGTTGGCGACCGGCTGGCCCTGAAACATGGCGTAGACGGTGGGGATCGACTGGATCTGGAACTGCGAGGCGATGAAGCGCTCCTCGTCGACATTGACCTTGACCAGCATCACGCCCTTGTCGGCGTAATCGGCGGCAACCTTTTCGAGCACCGGGGTCAGCGTCTTGCACGGGCCGCACCATTCGGCCCAGAAATCAAGAATCACCAGCTTGGTCATCGACGGTTCGACCACGCTGGTCCGGAACGCCTCGACGGCCTTGTGCTCTTCGGTCGTCAAACCCATGGTTGCCAAGTGAACTGCTCCTGCTGTTATGCGCGATCAAACGGGTAAACCCGCAGCCAGGGGTCTGCGCCCCGTTCGTGACCGCCATCTTATCCGCATCCCCAAGATGGTGCGCAAGCAGCTTCTGCCAAGGGTGGAACAATGATTCCGCGGCAAAAGCAAAATTGGGGCTTGCCGGACCCCAAACCCGATGCTAACTGCGCGCCTCACCTGCTGGATCGCACGTCGAACCAGCCGCCGAGCGGGCGTAGCTCAGGGGTAGAGCACAACCTTGCCAAGGTTGGGGTCGAGGGTTCGAATCCCTTCGCCCGCTCCAGTTTTTCAAAAGAAATCCGTAAGATAAAGCATCCGCTCTGCGGACCCACGCCCTATCGTCCGCAGGCCGCATTGGCGTGCGGCCCTGGTATAGCGTGTGCGGTAGATCGGCTTGACCCACAAAAAGCGCGGCTAGGGGGGAGGGCGGTCAGCCGCTCCCCACCCGGCGCATCGCTTTGCGCCAGCGGTGTCAGAAGTCGTAGGTGACCGAGGCCTTGAAGGTGCGCGGCGCGCCGAGCAGCAGGTCGGGGCGGAAGCTGTCGAAGGCCGAGGCCCAATAGGCGTTGTCGGTGACGTTATCGAGATTGAGCCGCAGCGTAAGCGGCTTGCCGCCGACCACCGCGACATAGCGCGCGCCCAGATCGAGCCGGGTCCAGTCCTCGAGGAACAAAGTGTTGCCGATATTGGCCGCCTGCTCGCCGGTGTGCACCACGCGTCCGGTCAGCGTCAGCGCGGGAATGAACGGCACGTCCCACTCGACATTGGCGTTGAGCAGATATTCGGGCACGCCCACCGCCTGGTTGCCTTCGTTCACGCCGTTCTGGGTGCGGCGCAATTTGGCATCGATCACCGATCCGCCGGCAATCACCCGCAGGCCCTCGGTGAGCTCGCCCGCCAGCGTGAACTCTACACCGCGGTTGCGCTGGATGCCGAAGGGTCCGAACTCGAGCGTGCCCGGCTGGCCCGGATCGAGCCTGAGGATCGAGGTTTCGCGGTCGATCTGGAACAGGGCGAGCGAGACATCCATCCGGCCCAGCGTCAGCTTGCCGCCGATCTCATATTGCTCGGACACGAAGGGCGGAAGAACCTCGCCCGCGTTGGTGACCGGCAGCGCCACGCCGCCCGACGGATTGGCGCCGGTGGGAGGCGCAACGGCGCCCTGGACCAAGGCCTCGATGCGGTTGGCGTAGAGCGACAGCCCGGCGACCGGCTTGACCACCAGACCGATCACCGGGGTCACCGCGTCCTCGCTGTATTCGGTGGCGAGCAGGCCGGTCGCGTTGGAATAGGATTTGACGGTGATCGTCTGCAGCCTGAGCCCGGCGGTCAGCAGGACGCGGTCATCCCACAGCCCGATGGTGTCCGACGCGAACACGCTGCCCAGGCGGATGCGCGAAATCGGCAAGGGATCGTCGAGATTGCCGCCGACGAAGGAAACGGTCGACGATTGCGTGACCTCGACCGGCGCGTAGAGGTTGGTCCGCTCGGGCGACAGCGTATAGAATTCAAAGGCATTGCGGTTGACGAGCCAGTTCATCGAGCCGCCGAGGTTGAACTCGTGGGTGATGCCGCCGCCGCGCAGCTTGGCACGCAGGCCCGCCATCGCTGCCTCGTTGTTGTCGGTGCGCGGGATGAACGATCCGCTGACGTTGATGTCGCCGGTGGTGGCGTTGATCAGCTCGGGCGTGCTGTAGACGCCGACTTCGGACCCGTCGCGCGCCCCGAACGCGGCATAGGCCATCACGTCCTTGGCAAGGTCGTATTCCACGCGGAACTGGCCGAAGACATCGCGCAGCGTGGTATATTGCCAGGGCTGGCCGAAGTTGGTGCTGGCATCGGGCGCATCGGGGATGACGGTGAGGCTGTTGATGCGCAATTTGGGCCGGAAGTGCGAGACCTTGACCCGCTGATAGGCGATATCGAGCGAGGCGCGCAGCGGCCCCGAGTTGTAGTCGAGCCCGGCGCCGATCACATAAGTGCTGCGAAACTCGTCATCGATCGAGACGTCGCCGCGGCGCGCGGTGCCGTTGATGCGGAAACCCCATTCGTCGTTCTGGCCGAAGCGGCGGCCGACATCGACGCTGCCGCCGATATGGCCGGGCTCGGTAAAGCCGATGGTGGCGCGGGTGATGCCATCGGCGCCCGCCCGCTTAGGGATCAGGTTGACGCTGCCGCCGATGCCGCTGCCCCCCGGGGCGGCGCCATTGAGGAACGCGCTTGCGCCGTTGAGCACCTGCACCGATTCGTACAGCTCGGGCGCGACGAGCTGGCGCGGGGTGATGCCATACAGACCGTCATAGCCGATATCGTCGCCGCCAAGCGCAAAGCCGCGGATCACGAAAAGTTCGCCGGCAATGCCGAAGCCGGTGGTGGTGCGGATCGTCGGATCGTTCTCCAGCACCTGGCCCAGGGTCTGCGGCTGCTGGTTGAGGATCAGCGCGGCGTTATAGCTGCGGATGCTAAACGGGACATCCTCGGCCAGCTTCTTGCCCAGCACGCCGGCATTGCCCGCCTGCTCAACACCCGACTGGTTCTCGCGCTGGGCGGTGACGATGATCGTCGCGTTGTCGTCAACCGGCCTGTCCTGCGCCAGGGCAGGGGAGGCGAGCATCGGCGCGGTCAGGGCGCTGGCCATGAGGAGCCCGTAGCGGATGATCTGGCTGTTCAACGAAGGTGTCCTTATTGTCAGGGGAAATCGAATGATCAGGTGCGGCGCGCACGCATCGCCCAGACGAGCGCAGCCACCGGCGCCGCCAGCGCGGCCCAGGACGCCGCATCGCGCCAGCCATCGCCGGTCAGCGCGATGACGAGACCGGCAAGCCCGACGACGAAGATCGCGATCGGCCAGGCGAAGATGGCACCCATCGAGCGGGCATGGCGCGATCGCCGGGTCACTCGGCAGGCTCCGCCAGCAACTGGACCTCGCGCAGATGCGCAGAGGCACTGGTCGATCCCTTGGCGAGCCACAGATAGAGGCCCGAACCCAGCACAACGATGGTGAACAATGTCAGCGCCGCCCACAGCAGCTTGAGCGGCAGGCCGCCATAATCGCCGAAGTGCAGCGGGCGCGAGAGCGACAGCGCCTGATAATACCACGGCATCGGCCGGGCATCGGTGAACTCGACGGTCTCGGCATCGATCAGCGCAGGCGTGAGCAGCCGCTCGGTGAGCGGCGTATCGCCCTGGAAGAACACCGCATAATGATGCTTCGAGCTGAAGGTGCCGCCGGGAAAGGCGATGAACTGCGGGTTGTTGCCCGGCAGCGCCGCGCGCGCCTCGGCCATCGCGCGGTCGAGCGATCCGTAGCGGGCAGGGTCGAGCGCATCGCGCCCGGCATAATCGCGCGTCATGTCGGCCAGCTCGTCGGCTTGCCACATATCCTCGATCGGCACCGCGAGCGCGTTGATCACCCCGGTCAGCCCGACCACCAGCATCCAGGCGAGCGCGACGATGCCCAGAAGATTGTGATAGTCGAGCCATTTGAGCCGCGTGCTGCGCGATACCCGCAGCGTTCCGAAGTCGAGCTTGCGCATAAACGGGGCGTAGAGGACAACGCCCGATACCAGAGCGGCAACGAAGGCCACCCCCATCGCGCCCAGGAACAGCATTCCGGGCAGACCCAGGAACATGTCGGTGTGCAGTTCCAGCAGGAAGTGCATCACCCCGCCATCGGCCTCGGCGACCATGCCGACAAGCTCACCCGTGGAGCGGTCGAACGACTGGATGGTCATCTCGGCGCCCGGCGAATCGGGGCGCGGCGCGGTGGTGATCGTCATCGAGGGCTGGTCGTTGTCGAACGCCATATACAGCGGCACTTCGCCCGGACGGTTAGCCAGCGCGCGCTGCAGCATCGTATCCAGCGACAGCAGCCCTTCGGCGGTGCCGGACGATCCGACGCCCGGCATGCCGTATTCGGGCTGCTGCTCGGTGAGATGATCGATCTCGTCGTGGAAAATCAGCGGCAACCCGGTGAGGCACAGCATCAGCAGGAATGCTGTGCACACCAGGCTGGTCCATTTGTGGACGAGGAACCAGGTTTTGATCGCAGACCGGGTCATCGTGCCCTGGCCAACCGGGGCAGCGCAGAAGCCACCGCATTGCCTGCGGCGGCCTGCGGCAGGGCGCGGTTCAACAGCGAAATCGCGGCAACGCCCGCGACGAACTGGCAACGCATCAAAACACCCCTTGCTCGTCTGGAAACGCGGTCCATACCGATCAACACTTCAGATGTAAATGCAAGTCAGTCGCATACTCAACCGGCGTTGTGCATCCGGTCGTCCGCCCGCGCGAATCTGCGCGCATTACTGAAGCTGACATAGGTTATAATCGCGGAACCGATCGTCTGACCTCCCGTTCGTCCATGGATATGACGGAAATCAGCCCATGAACCGGGAACGCGCAATGGCCGGTTGCGCAGCCGGTCAAGCCTCGGGCGTCCGGGTGGTCGAGTCCGGACCCGACGTGCGGGGCACAAAGGAATTGGCAATGGCACATGATTCGCAAACGCAATCAAGGGGCGAGCTGCTGGTGGTTGCCCTGCAGGATCTTTGGCAGGCGCGGTCGGTAATCCGCGACCAGATGAAGGCAGTCGAGGACGCGACCGTGGATACCCAGACGCGCGCCGTGCTGGGTGAGATCAGAACAGCCGCTGCCGATGATCAGCCGATATTGTCCGCTCTGGTGTCCAACCCCGGCGACACGCCCAACCTTTGGGCGAAGGGGATCTTCGAAGATGCGTCCCGCGATGTCGCAACCACCGCGCAAGGGGCGGTGCGAGACATCGCGCTGATCGGCGCGATCCGCAAGCTGTTGGCAGCCGATATCGTGTCGTTGGAAACGGCGATCCGGCTCGGGATCCCGAAGGGGCGCGATTTCGTCGAGCCGATCGCCGAGCTTCAGGCCGCGGCATACGAGCGCGACCAGTGTCTGCGCGCCCGGCTGCAAGCGCTGACGAGAGAGGATCAATAGCGAGCATCCCCTCCACGATATATGCAATGTCCGCCAAGGCGACCCTCATCAGACGACCCAAGGATACCATGGCCAGCCTGTCGGAATCCACGAAATACCAAAGAGTGCTCTCCGACTTTGGAGATTTCGTGCTTGATCACGAAGACCTCGATGAGATTCTCAACGAGGCGTGCCGGCTGGTCGCGCTTGGGCTCGAGGTCGATTTCGCCAAGGTGATCGAGATCGACCGGAGCGATGATACCGGCCTGGTGCGGGCGGGAATCGGCTGGCATCCGGGTGTGGTCGGGCACGAGCGGGTCAGCCTCAGCGGCCAGTCTTCCGAGGCCTTTGCGATCGAGAAGGCCGAGCCCGTCATCACCAGGGATATCGCAAGCGAGGACCGGTTCGATTTCCCCCCATTCCTTCGCGATCATAATGTGGTGGCGCTGGTGAATGTCCCCATTTTCCTGCCGGGGCGAAAGCCGTTCGGGTTGCTGCAGGTCGATTCGCGCCGGTCGCGGGACTTTGGCGAGCATGAGATCGAGTTTCTGAAGACCTATGCGATGATCCTGGGGCCAGCCATCGATCGGCTGCGCACGGTGGCGGCGCTGCGGATCGCCGACGATCGCCTGCAGCTGATCGACAACGCCCGGGCGTATGTCATGGTGGTCTGCGATGCCGACGACAGGATCACGGCCTGGCTGGGCGGGTCGGAGGAGATTCTGGGCTGGTCGCGCAGCGAGGCGGTGGGACAGCCGGCCGAAATCTTCTTCACCGACGAGGATCGCGCGCAGGGCGTTCCGGCCATGGAGCTGGCGCGGGCGCGCGAAACCGGCACCGCAGCCGATGTGCGATGGCATCAGCGCCGCGATGGTTCGCGCGTGTTTCTCGACGGGCAGACCATAGCCATCCGCCACCCCGACGGCGACCTGCGTGGCTATCTCAAGATCGGGCAGGATGTCACCGAGCGGATTCGCACTGAGGCCGCGCTCCGGGAAAGCGAGGAAAGGCTGCGCCAGTTCGGCGAGGCCTCGCAGGACATCTTATGGATGCGCGATGCCCAAAGCCTGCAATGGCAGTATCTGACACCGGCCTTCGAGGCGATCTATGGAATGTCGCGCGGGGATGCGCTGGACGGTGACAATTTCGGCAACTGGCTGGATCTGATCGTCGCAGAGGATCGGCCCCGGGTGCTCGAGGCGATCGAGCGGGTCCGCAGCGGGGAACATGTCACCTTCGATTATCGCATCCGGCGGCCAAGCGATGGCTCGATCCGCTGGCTGCGCAACACCGATTTTCCGCTTGCCGGTTGCGATGGCGCGGTGTCGCTGATCGGCGGCGTTGGCCACGACCTGACCGAGCTGCGCGAAGCCGAGCTTCGGTTGCAGGTGCTGATGGAAGGTATTCCGCAGTTGGTCTGGCGCGCCATGGGGGATGGGCAGCTGACATGGTCCAGCCCGCAATGGAGCGAGTATACCGGCCTTTCGGAAGAGGCCAGCCGGGCGGACGGCTGGCTCAAGGCGTTCCATCCCGAAGACCGCGCTGCGGTGCGTTCCGAATGGGCAGATGCGGCCGAAACCGGAATCTTCGAGGTCGAGGCGCGGATCTGCAGCTCTGCCAGGCGGAGTTATCGATGGTTCCAGACCCGCGCTTCGCCGGTCCGCAATCAGGCCGGATCGATTATCGAATGGCTGGGGACCTCGACCGACATCCACCAGATCCGTGATCTGCAGTCCCGCCAGCAGGTTCTGGTCGCCGAGCTGCAGCATCGTACCCGCAACCTGATGGCGGTGGTGTTGTCGACATCCGAGAAGACAGCGCGCGCGAGCAGCGATCTGGCGGATTTCAGGGACCGGTTCGGTGATCGGCTGGAAGCGCTGGCACGGGTGCAGGCGCTGTTGTCGCGTCTGGGCGAGCAGCAACGAATCACCTTTGACGAACTGATCGATGCCGAGCTCGCAGCGCTGGAAGGCGCATCGGATCAGGTCAGCGTCGACGGTCCCAAGGGCGTGCGTCTGCGCTCGTCGACGATCCAGACCCTGGCCATGGCGCTGCACGAGCTGGCCACCAATGCCGTAAAATACGGTGCGCTCAGCCAGGCAGGCGCAACGCTGGCGATTTCCTGGACGGTCGCGCGCGCCACAGCCGATGGACCGCATTGGCTGCATATCGAGTGGCGCGAAAGCGGCGTGGCGATGCCGACGGGACACCCGACCCCAGGCCATGGCCGCGAACTGATCGAGCGGGCTCTGCCCTACCAGCTCGATGCCAGAACCCGCTTCGTCCTCGGACCCGATGGGGTTGTCTGCTCCATCGCGTTTCCTTTGCCCTCAGATTGATATCAAGGAGACCCGCCATGACCGATCTGTCGCTCAATGGACGTCGCATTCTGGTGGTCGAAGACGAATATCTGGTCGCCGACGAGCTGCATATGGAACTGGAGCGTATCGGGGCGACCGTCATCGGACCGGTGGCCAGTCTGGCGGATGCCATCGCCATCATCGCGGCGACACCGCACATCGATGGCGCGGTGCTCGATGGCAACCTCAAGGGCGAGATGGTGTTCCCGGCCGCAGACCAGCTTCTGGACCGCGGCATCCCCATCGTGTTCGTGAGCGGCTATGACGCGCTGGCGATTCCCGAGCGGTTCAGACAGGCCCCGCGCTGCGACAAGCCGGTCGGCGTGCGCCGGATCATCGAAACGCTCAAAAGGGCCTTGGAGCTGGTATAGCCTGCTGCGCCCCATCCATTGGCCCGGGGGCTCGGGATCAGGGCTGCATGACGACCTTGATCCAGTCGTCCTGATGGTCGCGGAAATTGCGATAGCCCCTGGCTGCATCATCCAGCGGCAGGCGATGGCTGATCAGGAAGCTGGGGTCGATCACGTCGCGTTCGATCATGTCGAGCAACTCTTCGGTATAGCGCCGCACATGCGTCTGCCCGGTGCGCAGCTGCAGACCTTTCTGCATTAGCGCGCCCAGCGGAAACAGGTCCGCCTTGCCGCCATACACCCCGGGGACCGAAACCCGGCCGCCCTTGCGGCAGGCCAAGATCGCCTGGCGCAGCACGTGCGCGCGGTCCTGACCCATGCCGACCGTCTGCTTGATCCTGTCGGCGATGTTGTCGATCGAAAAGCCGTGCGATTCCATCCCGATCGCATCGATCACCGCATCCGGGCCGACCCCGCCGGTCATCTGCATGAGCCCGTCGAGAATGTCGGTCTCGTGGAAATTGACCGGCTCCGCGCCCAGCCCTTCGGCCATGGCGAGCCGTCCCGGCACGCCATCGATCGCGATTACCCGCCCGGCGCCCTGGTGAAAGGCGCTGAGGATCGAGAACAGACCCACCGGCCCGCAGCCCCACACCGCGATGGTATCGCCCGGCTCGATCTCGGCGTTCAGCGCCGCCATCCAGCCGGTCGGCAGGATGTCGGACAGGAACAGCAGCCGGTCATCGGGAATGTCGTCGGGGACGATCTGCGGGATGACATCGGAATAGGGAACGCGGACCAGTTCGGCCTGGCCCCCGGCATAGCCGCCGGTGAGGTGCGAATAGCCAAACATGCCGGCCAGCGGATAGCCGAACGCCTTTTCGGCAACCTGCTGGTTCTCGACCGGACAGCTGTTGTCGCAGGCGCTGTAGCGCTGGTCGGCGCACTGGAAGCACTGGCCGCAGAAGATGGTAAACGGCACGACGACGCGCTGGCCGATCGTCAGCGTGCTCTCGCGGCCGACATCGACCACGCGGCCCATGAACTCATGGCCCAGTATGTCGTCCTTCTCGACGCCGGGAATCACCCCGTCATACAGATGCAGGTCAGACCCGCAGATCGCGGTGGAGGTGACCTCGACGATCGCATCGCGCGGATTGACGATCTTGGGATCGGGCATCTGGCGCACTTCGATATGGCCTTTGCCCTGGAAGGTGGCGGCTCGCATAAAATGAGTCCTTGTTCAGTCAAAGCCAAAAGGGGCGAACGGTCAGGCAGCGTCGGGGCGCATCCTCGCGGTGGCGATCTCGCCGGTTTCGATCAGCATCTTCATCCGCCGCAGGTCGCGCAAAATGCCAAGCTTGAGCGCCTCGGCCATCATCGCCTCGGTCTTGAGCGTCGAGGCGAAATCGCGGGGGCGGACCGCCATGATCACCTCCACCGCGATGCCCTTGGCGCCATTGTCGTGCAGTCGCATGCGGCCATGCATGTCGGCATGGTCATCGCCCTCGGAGGCCCAGGCGATCAGCTCGCCTTCGCGCCGGGTGACGATGCGGATCAGCAGCGGGCGCGATGCCATCGCCCGCAACTCTGCGGACGGCAGCAGCAGGTCGGGTTGGTTGCCTTCGGGGATGGGGAGGTATTCCAGGTCCCGCCACAACTGCGGATCGCTCTGCCAGCAATCCAGAATCTGCTCGGGAGTCGCTCGGATCGACACGGTCGCGCCGGTGACGCGATAGTCGCCGAAGCGGCGCGCGTGGCGTGCAGAGCGCGCAGGCGCAGCGTCGTGATTGGCATGGGTCGGACGGCGAATCATCAAGACGCCGCCAGCAGCCGTAGCCAGCGTGGCGGCCAATCCGTAACGGGCCCAGTTGGCAAGGTTCATGGCCTGCAAAATCCCTTTGTTGGCGTTGGTGACGCGGTGCCCGTCGTGGCTCGTCGGGGTGTGGGGCAGGGCACCGCGTCGACACCCGTCCTAGGGCGATCGACCTCGGGCCATCATCACATGGGTTGGCATAGCGCCGGAAGTTTGAGCCGCACGCCCGCAGCGTCGATGCCACAGGACGTGCCCTCCCGATGCGATGCCGGGCAGACTCGCGGCGCAGCTTTGTGGGGCCACCCAGACGGCGCTTCGCCTGCCATTTGGCCCGTGGCAATTGCGGGGATCGCCACCAGCGCACTCCGCCAGATCTGCCGCCTTGGGTTCGAAACGATCACCCCCATGGGCAAAAGTGTCCAAAAACAAATGCACTGCAATGTGTAAACCTACATTGACACTATGGGGAGTTAAGTTAAGATGACACCTTGTTGAGGGGTCTCGTGAGTGTCCCCCAAAGGCTTTAGACAAGGGGAGCGCACAATGCAGGCAATGGCCGTCATTTTTGAAGCACCGCACCGCCTTGCCTTGCGTCCGTTGGCGCTGAATGCGCCAGAATCCGCCGATGTCGTTGTCGAAATCGCGTGGAGCGGCATCAGCACCGGTACCGAAAAACTGCTGTTTACCGGCAAGATGCCTAGCTTCCCCGGAATGGGTTACCCGCTGGTCCCCGGCTATGAGTCGGTGGGCCGGATTGTCGACTCAGGCGCTGAGTGCAAGGGCCGGATCGGCGAATGGGTGTTCGTGCCCGGCGCCAACTGCTTTGCCGATGCGCGCGGTCTGTTCGGCGGATCGGCACGGCGACTCGTGGTGCCCTCGGCCCGCGCGCTGCCGATCGACGAAAACTGGGGCTCGGACGGCGTGCTGTTCGCGCTTGCCGCCACTGCGTTGCATGCGATGGCGGGCGGTCCTCCCGATCTGATCGTTGGCCACGGCATCCTTGGCCGCCTGCTCGCCCGTCTCACCATCGCCAGCGGCGCGCCTGCGCCGACCGTGTGGGAGATCAACCCGGCCCGCAGCGCCGGCGCGGATGGCTATGATATTGTTCATCCCGATGCGGATGAGCGCCGCGATTATCGCAGCATCTGCGATGTCAGCGGCGACGGTTCGCTGCTCGACACGCTGATCTCGCGGCTTGGCAAGGGTGGGGAAGTCACGCTCGCCGGGTTCTATCAGCAGCCGCTCAGCTTTACCTTTCCGCCCGCATTCATGCGCGAAGCACGCATCCGCGTCGCTGCGGAATGGGGCCCCGATGACCTCGTCGCGATCCGCGCGATGGTTTCTAGCGGTGCGCTCAGCCTTGCCGGGCTGGTCAGCCATGTTCAGCCGGTTGCTGATGCACCCAGCGCGTACCCCACCGCGTTCACCGATCCGGCCTGCCTCAAGATGATACTCGATTGGAGCGCTTGCGCATGACGATGTTGGAACATTCCGGACCTGATACGGCCGCCCTGCGCGATGAAGCATCGCACGAACCCGATCCGGTGCACACGGGACCTGTGACCAAGGAAACGCAGATCATCGCGATCTACGGCAAGGGCGGTTCGGGCAAGAGCTTCGCGCTCTCGAACCTCAGCTATATGATGGCGCAGCAGGGCAAGCGCGTGCTGCTGATCGGTTGCGATCCCAAGTCCGACACCACCAGTCTGCTGTTCGGCGGCAAGGCGTGCCCGACGATCATCGAAACCAGCAGCGCCAAAAAGCTGGCCGGCGAAGAGGTTCGCATCGAGGATGTCTGCTTCCAGCGCGACGGCGTGTTCGCGATGGAACTGGGCGGCCCCGAAGTGGGACGCGGCTGCGGCGGACGCGGCATCATCCACGGTTTCGAACTGCTCGAAAAGCTCGGCTTCCACGACTGGGGCTTCGATTTCGTGCTGCTCGATTTCCTCGGCGACGTGGTCTGCGGCGGCTTCGGCCTGCCGATTGCGCGCGACATGTGCCAGAAGGTCATCGTCGTCGCGTCGAACGACCTGCAATCGCTCTATGTCGCCAACAACGTCTGCAAGGCGGTCGACTATTTCGGCAAGATGGGCGGCAATGTCGGCGTTGCGGGCATCCTGATCAACAAGGATGACGGCACCGGCGAGGCGCAGGCGTTCGCAGAAGAGGTCGGCATCCCGGTGCTCGCCTCGATCCCGGCCAATGACGATATCCGCCGCAAGTCGGCCAACTACCAGATCATCGGACGCCCCGACACCGAATGGGCATCCTTGTTCGAAGAACTCGCGATCAACGTCGCCGAAGCGCAGCCCGCACCCCCGCGTCCGCTGACCCAGGATGGTCTGCTCGCGCTGTTCAAGCCCGAGGACACCGGCGGCAATGTCGAGCTGGTCCCCGCGACCCAGGCCGACATGCGCGGCGGCACCTACGAACAGAAGCCTTCGCTCGAAGTGGTTTACGACGCCGTATGACCGACAGCCCCGCCTCTTCCGCCGCGCGCGCACCTGACCGGATCGACCTTGCGGCCGCTCCCGTCGAAGGGGGGTGCTCGTCAAAGGACACCATGCGCGCGGCCGCCGAAGAGGCAGGCAAGGGCGAAATCCTGGCGCGCTACGCCGCCGATTACCCCAAGGGTCCGCACGATCAGCCGCAGAGCATGTGCCCCGCGTTCGGATCCTTGCGCGTCGGCCTGCGCATGCGCCGCACCGCGACGATCCTCTCGGGCTCGGCCTGCTGCGTCTATGGCCTGACCTTCACCTCGCATTTCTACGGGGCGCGCCGTTCGGTCGGTTACGTCCCGTTCAGCTCCGAAACGCTCGTCACCGGCAAGCTGTACGAAGACATCCGCGACGCGGTGCATCTGATGGCCGATCCGGCTTTGTATGACACCGTCGTCGTCACCAATCTGTGCGTACCCACCGCATCGGGCGTCCCGATCCAAAATCTGCCCAAGCAGATCAACGGCGTACGGATCATCGGCATTGATGTCCCCGGCTTCGGCGTCCCGACCCATGCCGAGGCCAAGGACGTGCTCGCCGGCGCCATGCTCGCCTATGCGCGCAAGGAAGCCTCGCAGGGCCCGGTCGCCGCGCCCAGCCATCGCCCCGACCGTCCGACGGTGACGCTGCTGGGCGAAATGTTCCCCGCCGATCCGGTCGGCATCGGTCAGCTGCTTGAGCCTTTGGGCTTGGCTGCAGGGCCCGTCGTCCCGACCCGCGAATGGCGCGAACTGTACAGCGCGCTTGATTGCGCCGCGGTCGCCGCGATCCACCCGTTCTACACCGCCAGCGTGCGCGAGTTCGAAGCTGCCGGGCGTCCGGTGATCGGTTCGGCGCCGGTGGGTGTCGATGGCACCGCCGCCTGGCTCGATGCCATCGGCGCGGCCTGCGGCGTCGCGCAATCGGCGGTCGATGCCGCCAAGGACAAGTTCCTGCCCGCAATCCGCGCGGCGCTCGATGCCAATCCGATCAAGGGCCGGATCACGGTTTCGGGTTATGAAGGCTCCGAACTGCTGGTCGCGCGGCTGCTGATCGAAAGCGGCGCCGAAGTGCCGTATGTGGGCACCGCCTGCCCCAAGACCCGCTGGTCCGAGCCCGACCGCGCCTGGCTCGAAGCGCGCGGCGTGCGCATCCAGTACCGCGCCAGCCTCGAGCAGGACATCGCGGCGGTCGAGGAATACCGCCCGGATCTCGCCATCGGCACCACCCCGGTGGTCCAGCACGCCAAGAGCGAGGCGATCCCCGCGCTGTACTTCACCAACCTGATCTCGGCGCGTCCGCTGATGGGCCCGGCAGGCGCTGGCTCGCTGGCGCTGGTGATCAACGCCGCGCTTGCCAACCAGGACCGGTTCAACCGGATGCAGAGCTTCTTCGATGGCGTTGGTGCCAACGAGAATGCCGGCATCTGGCGCGATACCCCGGTCGACCGGCCCGAGTTCAAGAAGAAGTACGCCGCGCGCATCAAGGGACTCACCAAGTCCGAAGAGGCGGTGGGCACATGACCCTCATCATCGATCACGATCGGGCAGGCGGTTACTGGGGCGCGGTCTACGCGTTCACCGCGATCAAGGGCCTGCAGGTCATCATCGACGGCCCGGTGGGCTGCGAGAACCTGCCGGTGACCTCGGTGCTGCACTACACCGATGCGCTGCCGCCGCACGAACTCCCCATTGTCGTCACCGGCCTGGGCGAGGAAGAGCTGGGCAAGACCGGCACCGAAGGTGCGATGCGCCGCGCCTGGCAGACGCTCGACCCCGATCTTCCCGCGGTTGTCGTCACCGGATCGATCGCCGAGATGATCGGCGGCGGCGTGACCCCCAACGGCACCAACATCCGCCGGTTCCTGCCGCGCACCATCGACGAAGACCAGTGGCAGGCCGCCGATCGCGCGCTCACCTGGCTGTGGACCGAATTCGGACCAAAGAAGGTCAAGCCGCTTGCGCCGCGCAAGGAGGGGACAAAGCCCAAGGTCAACATCCTCGGCCCGATCTACGGCACGTTCAACATGCCCAGCGACCTGGCCGAAATCCAGCGGCTGGTCGAAGGCATCGGCTGCGAGCTCAACATGGTGTTCCCGCTGGGCAGCCATCTGGCCGACGTCAAGAAGCTCGCGGACGCAGAGGTCAACATCTGCATGTACCGCGAATTCGGCCGCAACCTGTGCGAAACCCTCGAGCGGCCCTATCTGCAGGCGCCAATCGGGCTGGAATCGACCACCTTGTTCCTGCGCAAGCTGGGCGAGCTGACCGGGCTCAACCCCGAGCCGTTCATCGACCGCGAGAAGCACACCACGATCAAGCCGCTATGGGATCTGTGGCGCTCGGTCACGCAGGATTTCTTCGGCACCGCAAGCTTCGGCATCCACGCCAACGAAACCTATGCGCGCGGCATCCGCAACTTCCTCGAGCACGACATGGGGCTGCCGTGCAATTTCGCCTTCAGCCGCACCGCGGGCGTCAAGCCCGACAACGAGGCGGTGCGCGAGGCGATCCGCACCAACCCTCCGCTGGTGATGTTCGGCAGCTATAACGAGCGGATGTACATGGCCGAGTGCGGCGCGCGGGGCATGTATATCCCGGCGAGCTTCCCCGGGGCGGTGATCCGCCGCCACACGGGAACGCCGGTGATGGGCTATTCGGGGGCGACCTGGCTGGTGCAGGAAGTGTGCAACGCGCTGTTTGATGCGCTGTTCCACATCCTGCCGCTGTCGACCCAGATGGATGCAGTTGCGGCCACTCCGGCCAGGATCGAGCGGGAACTCGATTGGACACCGGAAGCCAAGGCGCGGCTCGACCAGCTGGTCGACGCGCAGCCGGTTCTTGTGCGCATTTCTGCGGCCAAGAACTTGCGCGATGCGGCCGAAAGGGCCGCGCGGCGCGCAAACGAGAATTCAGTAACCGAGGTGCGGCTGGTGGAGGAAGCCGTCGCACAGAATATGGGGCAGCTCGCGTGAGCGGCTGGTCCAGTCATCGGCCTTGGGACGGGGCCTCCATCATCCGCACGGGATTTTCCCGAACGGATAATCGCCTGGAAGGCGCTCATTTGGCGTTCTTCCAAATTTGGAAGCTAAGGAGAATATCTCATGGCAGATGAAGGGATGGGTCCTGCGACCTACCTGACGGAAAGCGAAGCAAAGGAGTTTCACAAACTCTTCGTTGCAAGCTTTGCCTTCTTTACGATCATTGCGATCATCGCCCACGTTCTGGTCTGGCAATGGCGCCCGTGGTTCCCGGGTACGCCCGGCTACGAAGCGACTTCGAGTCTCGACCCCGTGACCGACGTGCAGCTCAGCTAAAAAAGGAAACTTATCATGCATAGAATGTGGCAAACATTCGATGGCAACAAGATCCTGACTGCCCTGGCGGTCTTCCTGTTCGTCCTCGCACTTCTCATCCATTTCATCCTGTTGAGCACCAATCGCTACAACTGGCTGGAAGCACCCAACCCGACCGCTGCACCTGCTGCAGTGGCTGCGGCATCGGCGATCACACCCTGACGCCAGGGTAAAGCCAGTGTGTCGCCTGACCAGGCGATAAGGGCAGACCAGCATGGCTGGTCTATCTGGTCTGCCCCCTTCACTGGTGATCCCCATCCCGGGGTGAACGAGAATTCAGGCCTCATCCCATGAGGTAACACTATCCGGTTCGCTGCACCCTTGCTGCAGCGGCTAACGAAGGAGTCTGGCAATGGCGCTCTTGAGCTTCGAGAGAAAATATCGCGTCAGAGGCGGAACACTGGTCGGCGGGGATCTGTTCGATTTCTGGGTCGGGCCATTTTATGTCGGCTTCTTCGGGATCACGACTTTGTTCTTCGCCTCGCTTGGCACTGCGCTGATCTTCTACGGCGCATCGCAGGGCGGGACGTGGAACCCGTGGTTGATCAACATCGCACCGCCTGACCTGAGCTATGGTCTGGGGCTGGCGCCGCTCAAGGCAGGAGGCCTGTGGCAGATCATTACGGTCTGCGCGATCGGGTCCTTTGTCAGCTGGGCGCTGCGCGAAGTGGAAATCTGCCGAAAGCTGGGCATGGGCTATCATGTGCCCTTCGCCTTCGGCGTCGCCATTTTCGCCTATATCACTCTGGTGGTGTTCCGGCCGATGCTGTTGGGCGCCTGGGGCCATGGCTTCCCCTACGGCATTTTCAGCCATCTCGACTGGGTATCCAACGTCGGATACCAGTATCTGCACTTCCACTACAACCCGGCCCATATGCTGGCCGTGTCGTTCTTCTTCACAACCACGCTGGCGCTGTCGATGCATGGTGCGCTGGTCCTTTCGGCCACCAACCCGGCCAAGGGTGAAGACGTCAAATCGCCCGAATATGAAGACACCTTCTTCCGCGACCTGATCGGCTATTCGGTCGGCACGCTCGGTATCCACCGCGTGGGCCTGCTGCTGGCGCTGAACGCCGGGTTCTGGAGCGCAGTGTGCATCATCATATCCGGCCCGTTCTGGACCCGCGGCTGGCCGGAATGGTGGAGCTGGTGGCTCAACCTGCCGATCTGGATGTGAGAGGGATAATTCACCATGGTACGCTACCAAAACATCTTCACCCAGGTTCAGCTCCACGGGCATCCCGAAATGGGGATGCCGTTCAAGGACGACAGCGAACCGCGCATCAAGGCGACCACGTTCAGCTATTGGCTGGGCAAGCTCGGCCAGGCGCAGATCGGCCCGGTCTATCTGGGCAAGCTGGGGCTCGCCTCGCTGTTGCTGGGCACGCTGGCTTTCGTGATCATCGGCCTCAACATGCTGGCGTCGGTCAACTGGAATCCCAACGTTTTCCTCAAGGAATTCTTCTGGCTCGCGCTGGAACCGCCCGGGCCTGAATACGGCTTCTCGCCGATGGTTCCGCTGGCCGAAGGCGGCTGGTGGATCATCACCGGGTTCTTCCTGACCGCATCGATCCTGTTGTGGTGGGCACGCACCTACCGCCGCGCCCGGGCGCTGGGCATGGGGACGCACGTCGCCTGGGCCTTTGCCAGCGCCATCTGGCTCTACCTGGTGCTGGGCTTCATCCGCCCGGCGATGCTGGGGAGCTGGTCGGAAGCGGTGCCCTTCGGCATCTTCCCGCACCTCGATTGGACCGCAGCCTTCTCGATCCGCTACGGCAATCTGTTCTACAACCCGTTCCACGCGCTCTCGATCGTCTTCCTGTACGGCTCCACCTTGCTTTTTGCCATGCACGGCGCCACAATTCTGGCTGTGGGTCGCTATGGTGGCGAGCGTGAGATCGAACAGATCTACGATCGCGGCACAGCCAGCGAACGCGCCGGGCTGTTCTGGCGCTGGACCATGGGCTTCAATGCCACCATGGAATCGATCCATCGTTGGGCCTGGTGGTTTGCGGTGCTGACCACACTTACCGGCGGCATCGGCATCCTGCTGACCGGCACGGTTGTCGATAACTGGTATCTGTGGGCACAGGAGCACAATTTCGCCCCGGCCTATCCCGATACCGGTGTTGTCGATCCCAGCACGACGCTCATTCCACCGAGCGAAGTGGTGATCGATCCAAACCAGATGGTTGAGGATCCGGGCGCGCTGCCTGAGGCCCCCAGCCAGACGCAAGGGAGCTGACAGCCATGCCTAGTCTATCGAAACTGACGGCAGCCGCAGTGCTGGTCGTGTCAAGCCTGGCGCTGGGCGCCTGTGAACTCGGTCCCAAGCAATCGCAGCAGACCGGCTATCGCGGCACCGGCATCGTCCAGATCGTCGATCCGGGGAACGTCGTGGCCCCCGGAGAGGTGCCGCCGCCACCCTATGAGCTTCCCGCTCCGGGCGGGCAGACGGCGGGCCAAGTGTATCAGAACGTCAAGGTGCTGGCCAATGTCAGCCAGGAAGAGTTCGACTACACCATGGCGGCGATCACGCAGTGGATCGTGCCGGCCAATCTTCCTGCCGAGGAGGCCGGGTGCAATTACTGCCATAACGCCGAGAATCTGGCGGATGACAGCAAGTACACCAAGGTTGTCGCGCGCCGGATGATCCAGATGACGCAGAACATCAACCAGAACTATTCGGATCACGTCAAGCAGACCGGTGTGACCTGTTACACCTGCCACCGCGGCAACGCTGTTCCCGAATATGTCTGGACCGACCCCAAGCCGTCCGACGGGCGTCTGATGGGCAACAAGCGCGGGCAGAATACGCCCAGCAACGCGGTGGCCTATGCCTCGCTGCCGCTGGATACTTATGCCAAGTACATGCGCGGCAATTCCGGTCCGGCGCGGGTGATTTCCAAGACCATCCACCCGACCACCGCCAACCGGCAGAGCGTCAAGGATGCCGAAGGCAACTACGCCATCATGATGCACCTGTCGCAGTCGCTGGGCGTCAACTGCACCTATTGCCACAACAGCCGCTCGTTCGCGCGCTGGGAGCAGAGCAGCCCGCAACGCGCGCTGGCCTGGTACGGTCTGCAGATGGTGAAGAACACCAACGAGGAGTATATCCACCCGCTCGCCAATGTGTTCCCCGCCAACCGGCTTGGACCACAGGGCGATCCCTACAAGACCAACTGCGCCACCTGCCACCAGATGCAGCGCAAGCCTCTGGGCGGTGCCCAGATGGCCAAGGACTATCCGGCGCTGCGTACGGTATCAGCGGCTGCGGCTACCGCAGCTGTCCCCGCCGCCGCCCCGGCGACGGGTGCTGCTGCTCCTGCCGCAGCGGCTGCAGCGGGGAATTGACCTAACTCAAATCCTCCCCCAGCTTGCTGGGGGAGGATTTTTGATTGATGGCCCACACCCATGCATCTGTTTGAAGCTCTGGTTGTCCTCCACGTTATCGCCGGAGCAACCGGACTGATCGCGTTCTGGGTGCCGATCGCTGCGCGCAAGGGCGGCGCGGCGCATCGCAAATGGGGGCGGATCGGCACCTATGCGTTCCTTGTCGCCGGAACGCTCGCCATCGCCATGGCGTTGCTCTCGCTTTACGGTCCCGAGCAGCGCTTGCCGATGATCACCGACCGGGTGCTGTTTGCAGGGTTGTTCGGCTGGATGATGCTGTACCTGGGCACGCTCACCATCGGTTTTGCGGTCTATGGTCTTGCCGTCGTCCGCCACCGCGCCAACCGTGCCGCGTTGCGCGGCCCGTTCTATCAAACGGTGTTCGTCGCAGTGATCGCATCGGCTTTGTGGTGCGGCTATTTCGGCCTCAGCATCGGCCAGCCGCTGATGGCGGCCGTGGCGCTGATCGGGCTGGCGGCGGTGGCGACCCAGCAATTCTATGTCTGGCGTGCCAGCCCGCCGCCGCGTGCGCATATTCCCGAACATTTCCGCGCGCTGCTCGGCATGGGCATCTCGGCCTACACCGCGTTTCTGTCGGTCGGGCTGATCCGGCTGGTACCCGAACATGTCTTTAATCCGCTGATCTGGGCGGTGCCGAGCATCATCGGCGTCAGCCTGATCATCCGTTTCACGATCGGAACCCGCCCGGCGCGGCGCAGCGGCGCCGTGCCCGCGCAGCAGCAGCAGGAGGCTTGAATGGGCGAATGGATCGGCGACAATATCGGCATCATCGAGATGGCGTTCACCGGCGCGGTCGTATTGGGCCTGTGCGCGTGGCAATACTGGCAGGTGCGCGATGCGGGCAAGCCGCCCCGAGACCCCGACCGCGACCGCGATTAACGGCGCATCGTCGCCATGACGACGCCTGCAGCCATCACGGTGCCGCCGCCCGCACGCTGCGACCACTTCCTGACGCCCGGACGACGGATCATGCCCGATGCCTGCGAGGCCATGAGCGCATAGATCGTATCGGTCACGGCCGCGACCAGCGTGAAGGTCGCCACCACGATCCCCGCCTGCAGCAGATAGGGCTGGTCGGCGCGGATGAACTGCGAGGCGAAGGCGACGAAGAACAGGATCGTCTTGGGATGGAACGTCCCCACGGCGACGTTGGTGATGAACGCCGTACGCGGGCTGATCGCGGCCAGCGGCGCGGCTCCGGGCTTCGGGTCCCCGCTCTTGATGATCGCCAGCAGGCCGATCGCGATGAGATACAATGCCCCGGCCCATTTGAGGACCGTGAACGCGATCGCCGACGAGGCCAGGATCGCGGCGGCCCCCGCGAGTGAGACCGTTATCGCAATGGCATTGCCGACCGCCATGCCGGCCACCGATGCCAGCGCGGTCCTGCGTCCCGAACTGAACGCGAAGCCGATGATGCTGGCCACGCCGGGTCCGGGTATGATCGCTAGCACCGCCGAAGCGGCAAGCAGCCCGAGCCAAAGTTCAATGTCCATGGCCCGCCGCCTCCGCACCGCCTCGAGGGGTCACCGGTCCTTCTTCTTGGTCGGTGCGTTGAAGTCGGCAGGCTTGCCCGCCACCCAGCTGAGGAACTTGGCGACCTCCGGATTGCTGCGCAGCGCCTCGACATTCTCGCCGATGCGCCCGAGTTCGGCGTTGGTGAAATGCGCGTGGATCGTCCGGTGGCAGATCGGGTGGACGGCCACGCGGGCCTTGCCGCCTTTGGCCTTGGGCACGGGGTGATGATACTCCACCACCTCGCCCAGATCGCGGCCGCACAGCCAGCACGGGACGGGCGGGGCTGCTACCGTCTCATCCTCTTCGTCTTCCCAGGCGCGGCGTTTTGCCATCTGTTGGTCCTCAGTCCGCCGTCGGGCCGTTGCCGGGGCCAAGCAGATCGATCACTGCGGTCACCATGGCCTCGGTCGCCAGCGTGATCGACTCGCGCGGGGCGACCTTGAAGAACGGCGAATGGTGCGCAGGGATGGGCGGGCCGCCGGCCTTGGCCGCGTCGATCTCCGCCTGCGGCGTCCCGCCGACGTTGAAGTAAAGCCCTGGCACATCGGTGTTGGGCGCGACGAAATAGGCAAAATCCTCCGCGCCCATTCCGGTCTGTGGTTCGGCGGTCAGCAGCGCGTCCGCGCCGAAGCGGCGGGAGAAGGTCTTGGTGATCCGCTCGGTCAGCGGCGTGTCGTTGACCGTCACCGGGGTCGATTCAAACCCGACGCGGACCTTGGGCAATTTGTCCTCGGGCAGACCGTTCATCCGCCCGACATTCTCGGCGATCCGCTTGATGCCGTCGAGCAGCTTGGTGCGCACTGCGTTGTCGTTCGAGCGCACGGTCAGCTGCAGCTCGGCCTTGTCCGAGATGATGTTGTGCTTGAAGCCCGAATGGAACGACCCGACGGTCACCACGCCGGCTTCGAGCGGCGAGATCTCGCGCGAGATCAATGTCTGCAGCGCGACGACGATCTCGGCGCCGATCAGGATCGGGTCCTTGCCCATATGCGGATACGCGCCATGCGTGCCGACACCGAAGATGGTGATATCGACCGAGTCCGACGACGACGCCGTGAGCCCCGGCTGGATCTCGATCTTGCCGGTGGGCGTGCCCGATGAGACGTGGAACGCCAGCGCGTAATCGGGCTTGGGGAAACGGGTGTACAGCCCGTCCTCGATCATCTTGGCCGCGCCGCCGATGCGTTCCTCGGCGGGCTGGACGACGAACACCACGGTGCCCTTCCACTGGTCCTTCATCGCCGCCAGCTGCCGCGCGGTGCCGACCATCGAGGTGATGTGGGTGTCATGCCCGCAGGCGTGCATCACCGGCTTTTCGGTGCCGTCGATATCGACCTGGCGCGCCTTGGACAGATAGGGCAGGCCGCTGTCCTCGGCGAGCGGCAGGCCGTCCATGTCGGCGCGCACCATGATCACCGGGCCGGGGCCGTTCTTCATGATGCCGACCACGCCAGTCACGCCGACGCCTTCGGTCACCACCGCCCCGGTCGCGCGCAGTTCGGCCGCCATGATCTTGGCGGTGCGGGTTTCCTTGAACGACAGTTCGGGATTGGCGTGGAAATCGAGGAACAGCGCCTCAAGCTTGGTGTCGTAATCCTTGGCGACCGCGCTGCCCAAAGCATCCTGCGCGGAAGCGGGCGCCGCCAGCACCAGCGCCATTGCGCTGCCGATCAAACCCCAAGCCGTTGCCCTGTTCATTGAAATGTCCCCGTTCGTTTGCGCGCTTGTGCGTCGTTGTTGCGACTATAGCGCGATGACGGGGTAATTCTATCGTCATTCCCGCGAACGCGGGAATCCCGCTTTCAATCAGCAATCGCGCAGAGGCGGGACCCCCGCCTTCGCGGGGGTGACGATGAAATAGGTCTGTGAAAACCGCCGGTTTTGGCCGGAGAACACAGGGGCCAATCAGTCCGCCGGACCGACCTTGAACGCGCACAGCTTGTTGCCGTCAAGGTCCCGGAAATAGGCGCCGTAAAAGGCCTGTTCGCCCTCGGGGCCACGCAAGCCAGGTTCGCCTTCGCAGCTGCCGCCCAGTTCCAGCGCCTTGGCGTGGAGCATGTCGACCTTGGACCGCGCATCCAGCACCAGCGCGACCATCATGCCGTTGCCCACCGTGGCAGGCTCGCCGTTATGAGGTGTCGTCACCGCGATGCCGGGCGTGCCCCATTGTGTACCGAACAGCGTGAAGCCGTTTTCTTCCATCCGCATCAGTTCGCTGCCGCCCAGCGCGCCAACCAGCGCGGCGTAGAAGGCGCGGGCCTTGTCGAGGTTGTTGGTGCCAACGGTTACATAGCCGATCATGCTCACTCTCCTGCCTTAGGTTGCGAGTGGCAACCTATCATGGGCATGCGTCAAGACAATGACCTATGGGGTAATCCTCGGCATGGCCGGTGCTGATCCGCACCACGCCACGGCCGCTGGCGCGATCGACCCACAGCCCCGCGCGCAGGCCGTAGGCTTCGCCGGGATGGCCGATCCACACCGTCCCGTCAGGCTGTTCGATGCGCTGCACCCCCAGGCCGAGCGCCGTGAAATAGCCCTTGTCGTCATCGCCGTTGCGGCCGTCGAAGCGCCATTGCGCGCGGATCAGCTCGGCGAACGACAGCGGCGTCAGCAGGCCATCGCCGCCGTTGAGCAGCATCTGCCCCAGCCGCGCCAGCCCGCCTGCCGAAATGCGCATGCCGCCCTGCGGAGCGAAGGCCGACCCGTTGAGGCCGGGACGATAAAGATCGAGATCGCAGCGGCCGTCGCTCGCGACCATATAGGCGCACAGGTCGGGATCCTTGACCCAGTCATCGCGCGCGACGCTGCCATCGGGGCGGTAGAGCGTGATCGCGTCCTTGGCCGCGCCGTCCTTGCACCCCGACCAGTTGTAGCAGGCGGGGATCGACAGCGGTTCGAACACCTCCTCGATCATGATCCGGTCGAACCGGCGGCCCGTTGCCGCCTCCATCACCGCAGCAACCACCGGGTAATTGACGTTGGCATAGCGGAAATAGGCGCCGGGGGCGTGGCCCGCATCCCAGGCCTCGGGCTTGGCGAGCAAATCTGCGAGATTGGCATCGAGCGGGATGAAATAGCCCGCATCGTCCTTCAGCCCCGATTGGTGGGACAACAGCAGCCTCAGGGTGATCTTTTGTGTCGGAAACTGGGGATGCACGAGCCGCCAGCCCAGATACAGCGAAACGTCGCGATCCAGATCGAGCGCCTCCTTGTCCACCAGCCGCATCACCGCGACGCCGACCGCCAGCTTGGAGATCGACGCAACCCGCACCGGATTGTCGAGCGTTGCCTCGCGCATCGAGGGGCGGTGGGCGAGACCGGATACCTTCGAGCGGTCGAGCTGGTCGGCGGTAAAGGTCAGCTCTATGCGGACGTTGTCGTCGGTCTGCGCGGAGGCATGCGGGCTCAGCCACAACAGGACCATCAGCGCCACCACCACCGTCATTCCCGCGAACGCGGGAATCCCGCTTATGCGCCTACGGCAATCAGGAAAGCGGGACCCCCGCGTGCGCGGGGGTGACGATGAAGGAAGCATGATGAACCGCGTTCAGCCCTTGCATTCGCCGATGCGCTTGGCGCTGTTCTTCGCCTTGATCGTCATCGAACCGCTCTGCGGAGAGGCCATTTCCATCGCCATCTGCATGTCATAGCTGGTCGAGGTATAGGTACCGGTCAGCTTGATATCGCCCTCTTGTCCGGCTTCCTCGCCCTTGCAGGTGATATCGGCATCGATCTTGCCGCCCGACAGGTCGAACTTCTTGTAGGTGCACTCGTCGTTTTCGGCACCGGCGAGGAAATCCGCGCCCGGCTTTTCAGCTTCTTCCTTGGTCAGGCAGTTCTTGGTGGTCTGCACCTGACCGACCATCTGCTTGACGATCGCCGCGGTCATGCCCTTGGCTTCGGGGGGCAATTTGCTCTCGTCGAACTTCACGTCGACGATCTCGACCTTGTTTTCCCACTCGCCCGCGCTGAACTTGATCGACGACGCTTCGGCAGCAACCTCTTCCTTGCTGATCGTGCCGTCGCCATCCTTGTCCGCGCCACCGCCGCTGCAGGCGGCCAGCGCCATCAGGGGGAGCGCCAGGATCGATACAGTCTGCAACACCTTCATCATCTCATCTCCAAGTATCGGTTCATGAATGCGCGACCGCATGTCCTGCCATCCACCCTTAAAGAGCCGCCCGGGCGATTGCAATTGCCCCCCACGCTGCGCATATCTTGCTGCATGGCAGAACTGGTAATCCGACGCGGGCTTGAAGAGCCGCAAACCGATGGCACGTTCGTGCCGCACAAGCCGCAGCGGCCCGAAAAGGCCGAGGGCGGGCGCGCGTTCAAGCTGGTCAGCGAATACACCCCCTCGGGCGACCAGCCGACCGCGATCAAGGAGCTGGTCGAGGGTATTCGCGCGCAGGATCAGGACCAGGTGCTGCTCGGCGTCACTGGCTCGGGCAAGACCTTCACCATGGCCAAGATCATCGAGGCGACGCAGCGCCCCGCGCTGGTGCTTGCCCCCAACAAGATCCTCGCCGCGCAGCTCTATGGCGAGTTCAAGAGCTTCTTCCCCGAAAACGCGGTCGAGTATTTCGTCAGCTACTACGATTATTACCAGCCCGAAGCCTATGTCCCGCGCTCGGACACGTACATCGAGAAGGAAAGCTCGGTAAACGAGGCGATCGACCGGATGCGGCACTCGGCCACCCGCTCGCTGCTCGAGCGCGACGATGTGATCATCGTGGCGTCGGTGTCGTGCATCTATGGCATCGGCTCGGTCGAGACCTATTCGGCGATGATCTTCGATATCAAGGCGGGCGAGAGCGTCGATCAGCGCGAGCTGATCCGCAAGCTCGTCGCGTTGCAGTACAAGCGCAACGATGCGAGCTTCACGCGCGGCAATTTCCGCGTGCGCGGCGATACGCTCGAGCTGTTTCCCTCGCACTATGAGGACGTCGCCTGGCGGATCTCGTTCTTCGGCGACGAGGTCGAATCGATCGTCGAGTTCGATCCGCTGACCGGCAGGCCGGGCGACAAATTGGAGCGGGTGCGCGTCTACGCCAACTCGCACTACGTCACGCCGGGTCCGACGATGCAGCAGGCGGCCGCCGCAATCCGTTTCGAGCTGACCGAGCGGCTCAAGGAACTCGAGATCGAGGGCCGGTTGCTTGAGGCGCAAAGGCTCGAGCAGCGCACAAATTTCGACCTCGAGATGATCGCGGCGACCGGAAGCTGCGCAGGCATCGAAAACTATTCGCGCTTCCTCACCGGACGTCTGCCCGGCGAGCCACCGCCGACGTTGTTCGAATATCTGCCCGAAAATTCGCTGCTGTTCCTCGATGAAAGCCACCAGACGGTGCCACAGATCGGCGCGATGGCGCGCGGCGATCACCGCCGCAAGCTGACGCTCGCCGAATACGGCTTCCGCCTGCCCAGCTGCATCGACAACCGCCCGTTGCGCTTCAACGAATGGGACGCGATGCGCCCGCAGACCGTCAGCGTCTCGGCAACGCCGGGCAACTGGGAGATGGAGCAGACCGGCGGGGTGTTCACCGAACAGGTCATCCGCCCCACCGGGCTGATCGATCCCCCGGTCGAGATCAAGCCGGTCGAGGAGCAGGTCGACGATCTGATCAACGAGTGCAAGAAGGTCGCCGCAGCAGGCTACCGCACGCTGGTCACCACGCTGACCAAGCGCATGGCCGAGGATCTGACCGAGTACATGCACGAGGCGGGGATACGGGTGCGCTACATGCATTCGGACGTCGAGACCTTGGAGCGCATCGAGCTGATCCGCGATCTGCGGCTGGGCGTCTATGACGTGCTGATCGGCATCAACCTGCTGCGCGAGGGGCTCGACATCCCGGAATGCGGACTGGTTGCGATCCTGGACGCGGACAAGGAGGGCTTCCTGCGCTCCGAAACCTCGCTGATCCAGACCATCGGCCGCGCCGCGCGCAACGTCGAGGGCCGCGTCATCCTCTATGCCGACAGGATCACCGGCAGCATGGAACGCGCGCTCAACGAGACTGATCGGAGGCGCGAAAAGCAGATCGCGTACAACGAAGAGCACGGCATCACGCCCACGACGATCAAGCGCAACATCGGCGATATCATCGCGCATGTCGCGAGCAAGGACAGCGTGCTGGTCGACACCGGCGATGAAAACCGCCCGCACATGGTCGGCCACAACCTGCGTGGCTATATCGAAGAGCTCGAAAAGAAGATGCGCGCGGCCGCGGCCGATCTCGAGTTCGAGGAGGCAGGCCGCCTGCGCGACGAGATCCGCAAGCTCGAGGCGGAGGAACTGGGGCTGCCACATGAGCAACGGGTTGCATCGCCCAAAGGCAGGGCGACCGAAGGCAAGCCTGGTACGCGCAAGATGCGCTACGGGAAGACGCAGCGGAAGTTTTGAGGATGGCTGAAAACGTTAAATAGCGACAGCCGACGAGGGAATGCATAAGCTTGGCTTTGCGGAGAAACACCGATGGCCAAGCCCAAGAACGCCCAAGTTGACGAAAGTCATTCTGTCCTTTATAGAGGACAGGCGTATAGCATCGAGCAAACGGCCCCGTTCGGAAAGTGGCTGAAGGCTTTGCGCGACGTCGAAGGACGAAGTCGTATCCTCAAGCGCCTGCGGCGGCTGGCAGACGGCAATTTCGGCGATTGCAAGTCAGTGGGCGACGGGGTGTCTGAGATCCGTATGTTCTTCGGCCCCGGTTACCGCGCGTATTTCATGATGCGCGGCGAAACGATCGTCCTGTTGCTGGCTGGCGGAGACAAGGATAGCCAGTCGCACGATATTGCACTGGCACAGGAACTCGCACGGAAGGTTCGAGATGACAGTGGAAACAAAGGCTTTTGATCCTGCCGAATTCCTCGAATCCGAAGCTGATGTCGTCAGCTATCTGAACGTCTGGATGGAAGACGGCAGCCCTCAGGAAATCGCCCGTGCCTTGGGCGATGTCGCTCGCTCAAAAGGCATGACCGAGATTGCCCGTCGCACGGGCCTCGGCCGTCAGGCACTTTACAATGCCCTGTCAGAAAATGGAAATCCGACATTGGAAACGCTGTTGGCTGTCGTTTCCGCCCTTGGCCTTCGTCTTTCTGTAACTCGCGACGCAGCCTGACTGATCACCAAATCTGGCCGCGATTGTGAACGTGCCAGCGCCCGGTCGCGCAGGGCGATTCAAACAACAGCAAACCTGCACCTCGGCCCCGCCTGATCTAGTTTGTCACTAACATAGATCATAAAAATCGGTTTTCTAAATCGGGCGGCTTGGGCTTAACCTCTGGTGAACGGCGAATTCGCCGATTTGCAGGAGACCTTCAGCCATGAACCGCACATCCGTATCCGTATTTGCCCTTATCGCCTTCAGCCTGTCCGCGCCCGCGGCGCTGGCTCAGGCTGACAGCGCACCCACCGTCACCGATGCCCCCGCGCGCTCGGCGGCGATGAGCAATCAGGATTGGTGGCCCGAGCGCCTCGACCTGACGCCGCTGCGCCAGCACGCCGCAGAATCGAACCCGATGGGCGATGACTTCGACTACGCAGCCGAATTCCAGACGCTGGATATCGCCGCGGTAAAGAAGGACATCGAAACCCTGATGACCACCTCTCAGGATTGGTGGCCGGCAGATTATGGCCATTACGGTCCGTTCTTCATCCGCATGGCCTGGCACAGCGCGGGCACCTATCGCGTGACCGATGGCCGCGGCGGTGCGGGCGGTGGCCAGCAGCGTTTCGAGCCGCTCAACAGCTGGCCTGACAACGTCAATCTCGATCGCGCCCGCCGTCTGTTGTGGCCGATCAAGCAGAAGTACGGCCGCAAGATCAGCTGGGCCGATCTGATGGTGCTGACCGGCAACGTCGCACTGGAATCGATGGGCTTCAAGACGTTCGGATTTGCCGGTGGCCGCAAGGACGACTGGGAAGCCGACAAGGTCTATTGGGGCCGCGAGAAGAAGTTCCTCGCCGCCGATCGCTATCATGGCGATCGCCAGCTCGAAAAGCCGCTGGCCGCGGTGCAGATGGGCCTGATCTACGTCAACCCCGAAGGCCCCAACGGCAATCCCGATCCGCTGGCAGCCGCCAAGGATATCCGTGAGACCTTCGGCCGGATGGCGATGAACGACGAGGAAACCGTCGCGCTGATCGCGGGTGGCCACACCTTCGGCAAGGCGCATGGCGCGCACAAGCCCGAAGAGTGCATGGGCGCCGATCCGGCAGGCTCTGCCATCGAGCAGCAGGGCATCGGCTGGGTCAACAAGTGCGGCACCGGCAAGGGTGTCGACACCATCACCAGCGGCCTCGAGGGCGCATGGTCGGTCAACCCGATCGCCTGGACCAGCCAGTATTTCGACAACCTCTACGCCTTCGACTGGGTGCAGACCCGCAGCCCCGCAGGCGCGATCCAGTGGATCCCCAGCGACAAGAACGCGGCCAACCTGGTCCCCGATGCGCATGACAAGACCAAGCGCCATGCGCCGATCATGTTCACCACCGATCTGTCGATGAAGATGGACCCGGGCTATGGCGCGGTGTCCGAGCGGTTCCACAAGGATCCGGATGCGTTCGCCGACGCCTTTGCCCGCGCGTGGTTCAAGTTGACCCACCGCGACATGGGACCGCGCACCCGCTATCTGGGAGCGGAAGCGCCCAAGGTTGATCTGATCTGGCAGGACCCTGTGCCTGCGGTCAATCACCCGCTGGTTGATGCGAACGATGTCGCATCGCTCAAGTCGCAGGTGCTCGCCAGCGGTCTGACCGGGCCCGAGCTGATCCGTGCCGCATGGGCGGCTGCGGCAAGCTATCGTGACACCGACATGCGCGGCGGCACCAATGGCGGCCGCGTCCGGCTCGCCCCGCAAAAGGACTGGGCGGTCAACAATCCGGCGGAAATCAGCAAGGTGGTGAGCAGGCTGGAGGCGGTGCAGGCATCGTTCAACAGGGCGCAGAAGGGCGGCAAGCAGATCTCGCTCGCCGATCTGATCGTGCTGGGCGGCAATGCCGCGATCGAACAGGCCGCAGCATCGGCCGGGCACAACATCACCGTTCCGTTCACCCCGGGCCGCGGCGATGCCACCCAGGTGCAGACCGATGTCAGCTCGTTCGTCCAGCTTGAACCGACTGCCGATGGCTTCCGCAACTACTACAGCCCGGCGAGCGAGATGGCTCCGGTGGACATGCTGATCGACCGGGCAAGCCTGCTCAGCCTCACCGTGCCGGAAATGACCGTGCTGGTCGGCGGGCTGCGCGCGCTGAATGCCAATACCGGCGGGGCAAAGCATGGCGTGTTCACCACCACGCCGGGCCAGCTCAACAACGCTTTCTTCGTCAACCTGCTCGACATGAACAACAAGTGGGCGAAGTCGGCGAGCGATGCGGGGCTTTATGAAGGTCGCGACATGAAGACCGGCACACTCAAGTGGACCGCTACCCCGGTCGATCTGGTGTTCGGTTCCAATTCGGAGCTTCGCGCGGTTGCGGAGGTCTATGCCGCGAGCGATGGCGACAAGAAGTTTGCGGACGACTTCGTGGCGGCATGGACCAAGGTGATGAACCTCGGCCTGATGTAAGCCTTGCTGACCTGAAACAAAGCGGCGGCGCTAGGATATTCCTGGCGCCGCCGTTTTTGTGTTCGGATCAGAAGATGCCGAGAAACTTCTTGCGCTTGGGCCGCTCTTCTTCGGTCGTGGCGGCCTTGCCGGTGCCGACATCGTCGCGCGGCTTGCCCTTGGTGGTGCGCTGGCCGGCGGCTCTCGCGCCCTGCAACACCGGTCCGCAGTCAGCCGATTTGGCATCGCCTACGTCAACGAATGCCAGCAGAGCAGCTGGCGGTGCGGCAAGAACCGCCAGCCCCAGACCGGCGCCGGCGCGGGTCAGCAGCTCGGGGCTGATCACGTTGAGCTTCGCAGTCGAGAACGTGCCGCCGATCTGCACCGGGGATTGCCCCGAAATCAGGCTGAACTTCTTGCCATCGGCGAGAAACGCGACATCCATCTGCTCGGTGTCGAAGCTGAAACCGCCGCGTCCGGTGATGACGTTCTTGGTGGTGTCGATCAGGATCGGATCGGCTGCCGCCGCCCCGTTGCGGACGGTGAACGCGACGAGCCCGCAGTTGATCTGTACCGGGTCCTTGAGCTTGTCCTCGAACATCTTCTGCACGAACGTTCCGAAATCGAGCTCGGCCAGTTGGACGTTGCGGGTCCAGAACGTGCCCTTGGGAATGACGAACGCCATGCGCCCGGTAGACGTGGCGAGCGAATCGTGCAGCGTGTCACCATCGCCGGTCAGCTGGACGCGGCCTTTGACCGTTCCCGTCGTTCCGGCTTCCGCCACGCCGAAGCCACCAAGCAATTGCGCCAGCGGGGTCGGGGAGAGGCGGATGTCATATTGCGTGCGCGCCGGGCGGCGGCGCCAGTCGATCGCGATATCGGAGGTCAGCTTGCCACGCGCCATGGTGAGCGCGAAGGGAGACAGCTTGAGCATACCGTCGTCGAGACCGACGGTGACCGAAAGGTCGCTCAGCGGGATGGCGTCCGACCGCAGCTTTGCCGCAGTGTAGCGCACATCGGCGTCAAAGGCGCGCAACCCTTCGGCGCGCAGGGTGGCATTGGGCAGCAGCCGGGCAGGAGCCGCTCCGCTGGCGGCGGCCGCAGCCTGCACTCCGCGCGCGGCGACGACGTCAGGGTTGTAACCGATAAACGGCGACACATCGATGATGTCGAGTGTCCTGGTCGCCAGGTCAGCATCGATGTGGACCCGCTCGCGGCCCATATCGACCGTGAACTTGCCGGCGATATCGCTCGCGCCAAACGTGCCCTTCAGGTCTGTAAAGCGATAGTAGCGGCCTTCCTTCACGAGTTGCGCATTGAGCTGGTATTTGCGCGTCTGCGGGATCACAACCCCGATGATGGCGAGCAGTTCAGCGGCATTGCGCCCACGCGCCTTGGTCGCCAGTGGTACGCCCTCGATATCGGCAAGGCTGGGCAGGGTGCCCGCGATGTCGATGATGTTATTGGCCGCACGCGCCTGCAGCTCAAGCTTGTTCTGGCCGCGCTGCACCGTCGCATCGGGGGTCAGCAGCGCCCCTTTGAGCGTGAAGGGGGTCTCGCGCAACGTGCCGTCGCCGGTGAAGCGCACCGCTTCGCCAATCTCGGCGTCGTTGGAGACGACCGAGGCGAAATCGAGATCGGTCAGCAGCTGCAGCACCGGATCGCGGTAACGGACCTGGGTGTCGCGCAATGACGCGCGATCGATCGTCGGTAGCTCGAGAGGTTCGGCGTCTCCGCTGTTGTCGAAGGTCCAGGTGTTCGCGGTGCGTGCCTCGTTCCATTCCAGATCGACCGCGGCATCGGTCATGTCGAGCCAGTAGAGGCGCCAGTTGCCGAACAATGCCGACAGCGGCGCGATGCGGGTGTCCACCCGTTGCGCAGTGAACAGATAGGGACGCGTGGCCCATCGCGGGTTCGATACGGTGAGGCCCTCGGCCAGAAACTTGATTCTGAATGGCGCGAAATAGAGCTGGAAGTCACCCTTTACGGCAACCTCGCGCTCGGTCATCGACGAAGCAATCGCTTCGACCGGGCTTTTGAGGAACCGTCCCTTGGTGATGAACAGGATCAGCCAAACCGCAATCAACGTGCCCAGCACACCGATGGCGACATTGCGCGCGATACGCAGCCTGCGTTTGCGGCGATCATCATCAGAGAATGGTTTTGCAACGCCGGGCGCTTCGGGGTGGGCCGGATCATTTGCGTCGTGCGGTGTTGGGGTCATTGTTGCGCCTAGCACGATTGGCCCAAGGCTCACCCCAGATTATTCCTTGCAGGAAAAATGGACGCGGCTGCGGACACCAGAAATTGGCTTTCCAAAGCATACCCACGAACGGTGATATCGTTGCTGCCGCCAGCGCAACGGCTGCGGCGAACGGGGCTGGTCAGCCGTCGAGCTTGAGCGCCTTGCGCAATTCCGCGTTGATCCGGCTCTGCCATCCCGGGCCCGTGGCGCGGAAGCCTTCGAGCACCGCACTGTCCAGCCGCAGGGTTACCTGCTGCTTGGGGTTGTCGGATTTTGGGCGGCCAGGCTTGGTGAGGGTGCCATCGGCGGGACGGATGAGTTTGCCGCCGATTCGGAACTCTGCGCGATCGAATTGATCGTCGGTCCATTCCGGCAGATCATCGTCATCCCAGTCGGCCGTTGAATTTTGCCTGTTCTCGCTCATTGCATTTCCTCATCGAAATGACGCGGACACCACCTCTTATGGGTGTCCAGGCTGCCATGACCAAGCGCCCGTCCAGCAGTCCATACGTCTGAAATCTCGGTTCGGGATAATCAAAGTGGGTGTCTTGCTGAGTAAATGTCGGGCCGTCGTTCAATTCACCGAACCGAGCAAAATCCAACCCTCGCTCCGCGAGCGTTACCCGTTGCTTGGTTTTGTCGAACTCGATGTTCATCGACAACCGGCCTTTATGTAACTACATAAACTCCTTGCGTCAACCTATTCCGCCGCCAGCAGATCGACAGCGCCGCCCAGATCCACCGACACCAGCCGGCTCACCCCCTGTTCGATCATCGTCACGCCAAACAGCCGGTGCATGCGGCTCATCGTCACCGCGTTGTGCGTGACGATCAGGTAGCGGGTGTCGGTAAGGCGGGCCATGTGGTCGAGCAGGTCGCAGAAACGGTCGATATTGGCGTCATCAAGCGGCGCATCGACTTCGTCGAGCACGCAGATGGGGGCCGGGTTGGTGAGGAACAGGCCGAAGATCAGCGCGACCGCGGTCAGTGCCTGTTCGCCGCCCGACAGCAACGTCAGCGACGACAGCCGCTTGCCCGGCGGCTGCGCCATGATCTCGAGCCCCGCCTCCAGCGGATCGTCGCTGTCGATCAGCTCGAGATGCGCCTTGCCACCGTTGAACAGCCGCGCGAACAGCTCGCGAAAATGCCCATCCACCGCCGCAAAGGCCGCGAGCAGCCGCTGGCGCCCCTCGCGGTTGAGCGCGCCGATCGAGCCGCGCAGCCGCGCGATCGCCTCGACCAGCTCGTCGTGCTCGGCGCGGATCGTCGCCATGTCGGTTTCCAGCGTGGCGAGTTCGTCGGCGGCGATCAGGTTGACCGCGCCCAGCCGCTCGCGGGCCTGTGCCAGACGGTCATGCTCGGAAGCTTCGGTCTCTGCGCTGTCGATGTCGGCGGGATCGAAGCCGAAGCGCTCGGGCAACACCGGGGGCGGGCACTGGAAGCGCTCGCCGCAACCCTGGGCTAGCTCGATGCGGCGCTGGTCCTGGTGCTCGGCGCGCGCCGTTGCGCCCGCGCGCTGCTCGCGCGCCAGCGCCAGGGTTTCGGCAGTGGCGGCGGCGATGCGTTCGGCTTCGACGAGTGCCTTTTCGGCATCGCCCGCGTCGATCTCGGCCTGCGCCTGGTTCGTGCGCGCCGCGTTCGCTGCCTGCTCCAGAGCAGCAATCTGCCCGCCTAGCGCCTCAGGCTTTCCGACGATGGCTTCGCGCTCAGCGGCGAGTTCGGCGGCGCGCATCTGCATGTCGCGCAGCCGCTGCGCCGCCTCGCCTGAGCGGCCCTGCCAGCCCCTGATCTCGGCGCGCACCGTGGCGCGGCGCTCGCGCAGCGCGGCCAGCGCCTGACCCTGTGCGGCCAGTGCGGCGTGGGCGGAGCGCAACGCGGTCTGCGCAGCCTGTGTCCGTTCGGCAAGCAGGGTCACCTGCTCACGCTGCGCGGCGCCATCGGGCAGGGCGGCCCGCGCTGCCTGCGCTGCGGCGTGCTCGGTCAGCGCCGCAGCAGCGTCCTGGCTCAACCGCTCGATCCGCTCGGCCAGATCGTCGCGGCGCTCGGCATCGCGGGTGAGCGCGTGCTCGGCCTGGTCGCGGTCGCGCAGCGCCTGGCGTTCGGCGACCTCGGCGGCGTTGAGCGCGGCGGTTCCGGAGGCGATCCGGGTCTGCAGATCTGCAAGCCGCTGCTGGCTTTCGGACAGCATTGCTTCGGCGGACTGCACGCTCGCTTCGAGCGCGGGCCGAGCCGCCTCGAGCTCGGTCAGCCGGGTGCGCCGTTCGAGCCGTTCGGCAGCGCCCGCGCCGTCGCCTGACGAAACGAAACCGTCCCAGCGCCGCATCCGCCCATCGCGGGTGACCAGCCGCATGCCAGCATCCAGCGGCTGGCCGGTATCGGTGTCGCACACCATGATCAGCGCCAGCCGGGCGTGCAGCGCACCAGGCGCGCGGACATGATCGCTCAGCCAGACGCAACCTTCCGGCAAAGTGCCATGCCCGGGCACATCAATACACCCGGTCCAGAAATGCCCGTCGCCCGTGGCATCGCCGATGACCGCGGCCAGATCGTCCCCCAAGGCCGCCGCCAGCGCCTTCTCGAAGCCCTTGTCGGCCTCCACTTGATCAAGCGCGCGGTCGCCGCTGCCCGACCGTTTGGCGAGGTCGCGCGCGAGCGCGTCGATCTCGCGGACCATCGCGTTGGTCTCCGCGCGCAAGGTGGCGAGATCGGACTGGGCGATATCGCGGGCCGATACCAGCGCGTCGCGGCCCGATTGCGCCTCGGCCAGCGCCCTGGCCGCGGCCTCGCGATCCGCAGTCGCGCGGGCGCAGTCCGCCAGCGCCTCGTCGCGCAGCCCGGCCAGCGCGGTCGCATCGCCAAGGTTGGCAAGCTGCGCGCGGGTCCGGTCGAGCTCTTCGGTTGCGCGGCGTTCGCGCGTCTGCGCGGTCACGAGGGCGGCGTCTGCCACCTTGATGTCGGCATCGGCGCGCGCCAGCTCGGCGCGGGCCTCGGCGAGCGCTACCTCCGCCTCGCGCACCGCGCGTTCGGCACCATCCTGCGCCTGGGCCAGCGCCGGACCGCGTGCCTCTTCGCCGGCAACGTCCGACTGGACGCGCGCGTTTTCGGCCTCAAGCCGCTCGAGCGCGGCGGTGGCATCGTGGGTGAGCCGGTCCTCGCGCGCGCTGTCCTCGGAGATGCGTGTCTGCTGCCGGTCAAGATCGGCCAGCCGCTGCGTCGCGGCATCGCGCTCTGCGGTCAGCGTCGTCAGCTGGTGCCCCAGCGACTGGCTGGTTTCGCGCGCGGTCTGCAACGTGGTGCGGACGGTCGCCAGCGTCTCGATCGCGGTTCGCTGGCTGGCCTGTGCGTCGGTCTGGGCCTGATGTGCGGCATGGACCTGTGCCTCTGCTGCGGCCGCCTCGTCGCGCGCCTGCTTGGCTGCCTCGGCTGCAGACCGCCAGCGCGCGAACAGCGCACGCGCTTCGGCGACCGCGATCTCGCGGCTGAGCGCACGATAGCGTTCGGCGGCGCGTGCCTGCTTGGCCAGCGTGAGCGCACGCGCCTCCATGTCGCCCAGCACCTGTTGCAACCGCTCGAGATTGGCCTCGGTCGCGCGCAGTTTTTGCTCGGCATCCTTGCGGCGGACATGAAGGCCCGCGATGCCGGCGGCTTCCTCGAGCATCTGGCGGCGCTCGGCTGGCCTTGCGGAAATGACGGCGGCAATCCGTCCCTGGCTGACCAGGGCCGGGCTGTGCGCGCCGGTGGCGGCATCGGCGAACAGCAAGGCGACATCCTTGGCGCGCACGTCGCGGCCGTTGGCGCGATAGGCGCTGCCCGCGCCGCGTTCGATCCGGCGGACCACTTCGAGTTCGCCGTCCTCGACCGAGACCGCCGCCAGCACCGGCTGGCTGACCTCGGTGAGCAGCGCAACCTCGGCGAAGTTGCGTGCCGGGCGGGTGGCGGTTCCGGCGAAGATCACGTCTTCCATGCCGCCGCCGCGCATCGACTTGGCGGAGCTTTCGCCCATCACCCAGCGGATCGCCTCGAGCAGGTTGGACTTGCCGCAGCCATTGGGGCCGACGATGCCGGTCAGTCCCGGCTCGATCCTGAGTTCGGCCGGTTCGACGAAGCTCTTGAAGCCGCTCAGCTTGAGCCGCTTGAACCGCATCGGCGCACTGATAACTTGGGGCGCACTGATGACCGGGGGGGCGCCGACCGTCGTGCCGGAAGTCGCCGCCCGGTCGTCGTCCGTGTCGATCAGCCCCCCTTGGTCCAGCTTAACGCGCTCCCATAGCCTGGATTTCTGCTTCCAATGCCGGCCAGCCGGTGAAGCTCACCTGACGGCCGTTGAGGAAGAAGGTCGGCGTGCCCTGGATATTGTCCTCGCGTGTCGCCTTGCCGGTAGCATCGGCCATCGCGCGTGCGGCGTCGATGTTGGTCAGGCACTGGTTGGACTGATCGCGCGAGATGCCGCGCTGGGCAAAAAAGTCGGTGAGGCCCGTGGCTTCGGCGAGCGCGACATAGCGCTGGTTGTCGGGGAGCGCCAGCACTTGATCGAAGCGCTGCTGGCCCATCGCCTGCGCCTTGGTGAAGATGTCCGCCTGGTTCTCGAGCACCTGCTCGGTGAGAGCGAAATAGCTTTCCTGCGGGCCGCAGCGAGTCAGCATCGATGCGGTGAGATCGAGCGGCTCACGGACGAAGTTGCGCAGTTCGAAGCTTACCCGGCCGCTGGCGACATATTTGTCGCGAATGGTGGCAAAGGCGGTCTCGGCAAAATCGGCACAATGGCTGCAGGTCAGCGAGGCGTATTCGACCAGCTTGATCGGGGCTTCGGGGTTGCCCAGAACATAATAGCCGTCGGGCGTCTTGGTGACCGTTTCGGCCCAGGCCTTGTCTGCGGGCGCCGGAATCGCCGCGATCGGCTCGCTGGTGGCGGCACCTTCCGCTGTCGTGTCCGCTTCGCCGCCACATGCGGCAAGCGACAGCATCAGGGGCAGGGCAATCAGGCTGGCAATACGCTTCATAGGGGCAGGGTCCTTGCGGTTTGGCTTGAAAATCCTCCCCGGTTACGGGGAGGGGGACCATCCGTCAGGATGGTGGAGGGGCAGCGGGGTCGCGCGCACATCTGCGATAGCAACCAGAACGCTTCCCCTCCGTCAGCCCTGCGGGCTGCCACCTCCCCGTTCCGGGAGAGGATTTTCAGGGTAGGAATATTCGATCTCGCCCCGCTTTAGCGGCTGGCCAGCAGCGGTTCCAGACTTTTCCAGTCATACACGTTCGGCAGCAATTTGCCGCCGAGCGTGAAGCTTGGCGTGCCTGTGACCTTGACCGTGTCGGTGGCGAACTTGGTCATCGCCAGCACCTTGGTCTGCTCGGCCTTGTTGGCAAGGCAGGCGTTGATCTGCGCATCGGTGGCGAGCGGCGCGTGACGGCGCAGTTCGTCGTAAAGGCCAAGATCGCTGGCGATGCGCTGCAGCCGGGTGTTGGTATCGCCCTGATACCAGGCGGCCTGGCCATCGCGGCCCATGCTGCCCGCCTTGCCCAGCCAGGTCTTCTGGCTGCCGAGCAGGCCCTTGTGGCGGCGGAAGAAGCTGCGCGGTTCGCCGCAGCGTGCCAGCAATGCGACGGTGAGGTCGACCGGATCGCGGATGAAATTGCGTACCTCGAGGCTGGTCTTGCCGCCCGCGATAAAGCCACTGGCCAGTGCCGGGTTCGAATCCTGCTCGAACGCCGCGCAGTGGGGGCAGGTATAGCTCATATACTCGACGATTTTCTGCGGTGCGGCGGTGTTGCCCAGCACATGGCCGCCGACATCCGACTGGCTGACCTTCTCGGTCCAGGCGGCGGTTGCGGTTTGCGCGCTCCCGGCCGTGCTCAGCAGCGCAGCAGAGGTAGCAGTGAGGGCAAAAACAGTCAAAGCGATCAGGGGGCGCAGGGGCGCGTTCATCAATGGGCCTCGTCGGATATTGGGGGCGCAAACAGGCGCACGGGTTTGAGATTGTCGCTTTTGATCTGAACCGGGGCTGCACGAGGCTTTTGCGCGGCATCCTCGCGCGCCTCTTTCTCGGCCATCGAGCGCGCCAGCGATTCGAGCACCGTCTGCAGTTCGGGATCGCCAATCGGCTTCAGCCCGTCGGCGGGGGCAATGCTGATCGGCTTGAGCGAGGGCGGCGCTGCGGGGCGCGGTTCGGGCCGCAGCGGACGGCTGAGCGCGCCGTGGCGGTATTTGACCCGCACCACCGCTTCATAGCCGAAAAAGCGGTTCACCCGGGATATGATCTCGGGCTCGGCATGCTGCATGAAGATCGCGGTCGCGCTGGTGACGACGAGGTTGAGCGTGCCTTGCGCCTTCTGGCCGCGCGGGAAGGCGATCGATTCGGGGCTGGCCATCGCGGCATAGCGGGGTCCGGCGATCTCCGCCCAGCGGCTGACCAGATTGCTCTGGACGAAGCCGAAGCGCCGGAAGCTGGTCTCGCCGATCGCCGGAATCAGGTCGGCGATGCCGCGCGCCTCGCCGCCGCGCCGTTTGACGGGGCGTGCGGGTGGCGGTGCGGCCTTTTTGCACGGCTTGGTAGCAAGGGGCTTATCGCGTTCCATATCGCTGCCGACCATGGCATAGCCGGACCATGCCCGTCGAGTGTCGCGAGAAAATTGTGGATGAGCGCAAGCCGTCGCCGATCGCGTCGGCGCTGCTCGCGCATTATGATCTGCACGCGCGCACGCTTGCCTGGCGCATAGCGCCGCAGCAGAGCAGGCAGGGCATCCGGCCCGATCCCTACCGGGTGTGGCTGTCCGAGGTGATGCTCCAGCAGACGACCGTTGCTGCCGTCACCCGCTATTTCAACGCCTTTACCGCTCGCTGGCCGACGGTGGCGGCATTGGCTGCCGCGCCTGCCGAGGATGTCCTCGCCGCCTGGGCCGGGCTTGGCTATTATGCCCGCGCACGCAACCTGATTGACTGCGCGCGTGCGGTCGCAGGCGATCATCAAGGGCACTTTCCGGATACCGAGGCAGGGCTGCGGCTGCTTCCGGGCGTGGGCGACTATACGGCCGCAGCCGTCGCGGCGATCGCCTTCAACCAGCCCTCGGCGGTGGTCGATGCCAATGTCGAGCGGGTGACTGCGCGGCTGTTTGCGATCCAAACCCCGCTCCCGGCTGCCAAATCCGCAATCCGCGAGAAAGTCGCACAGATGGTGCCTGCCGATCGCCCCGGTGACTTTGCCCAGGCGATGATGGATCTGGGCGCTACCCTGTGCACCCCGCGCGCGCCTTCGTGCCTGCTGTGCCCGCTGGCGTCGTACTGCGAGGCACGGGCGCGCGGCACCGCCGAATCTCTCCCGGTCAAGCCGCCCAAAAAGGCAAAGCCGCAGCGCACCGGCACCGCCTGGTGGATCGAGCAGGACGGGCATGTGCTGCTGGTCCAGCGCGGCGACAAAGGAATGCTCGGCGGGATGCGCGCGCTTCCCGACGATGGCTGGTCGGCACGCCGTGACGGCGATGCGGCGGCGCCCCTTGCTGGCCAGTGGACGCACGTCGAGGCCGCCGTCGCGCATGTCTTCACACATTTTTCGCTCGAGCTGTCATTGGCGCTTTATCGCGGCCCCCAAATCGATAAGGTTGCCATTGAAAACCTGAGTGGCGCCTTCTGGTGGCCGGTCGAACGGATCGAGGAGGCAGGATTGCCCACCGTGTTCGCCAAGGCCGCCCGCGCCGCCATTCAGCACCGATAAAGCCGCGTGGCCCGAGGTCGCGGCAAAATGAACCGGAGTAGATCATGTCGAAGCTATTAAACCTGATGCCCAACCTCAGCCGCCGCCATGTCCTGGGGTCTGCCGGACTGCTCGGCCTGTTCGCAGCGATGCCCGGCTATGCCCGTGCGATGGAAACCGGCGATTTCGCGGTCATCCGCAAGGAAGTGGAAGGCTATGTCTCCAGCAAGAAGGTCGCCGGGATGCTGGTGTCGCTGGGCTTCGGCGCGCAAGCCCCGGCGCTGATCGGTGCGGGCAATCTGGCGCTCGATATTCCGACGCCGGTCGATGCCAACTCTTTGTGGCGCGTCTATTCGATGACCAAGCCGATCGCCGGCATGGCCGCGATGCTGTTGATCGAGCAGGGCAAGCTCGGGCTCGATCAGCCGATCGCCGATTTCATCCCCGAATTTGCCAACATGAAGGTGCTGACCGATGTGGCCAACAGCCTGGATGCGGTGCCCGCCAAGACGATGATCACCCCGCGCCATCTGATGACGCACACCGCTGGCCTGGGCTACAACATCGTCACCAAGGGGCCGCTGCTCGAAGAATACAACCGTCTCGGCATCAACCCCGCGGCGGTCAGCAAGACGCCGATCCCCGGCTTCCCGATGCCCGCGCCGACTCCGCCGATCGACGAATTCGCCCGCCGCGTCGCCGCGCTGCCGCTGGTCGCCGAACCCGGCACGATCTGGAGCTATTCGATCGGGCTCGATCTTCTGGGCTATGTCATCCAGGTCGCCAGCGGCATGGAGCTGGGCGCCTATCTGCAGCAGAACCTGTTCGGTCCGCTGGGCATGACCAGCAGCTACTGGACCGTGCCGCAAAGCGAAGTGCCCCGGCTGAGCACCAATTACGTTCCCTTTTCGGGCGCCCTGATCCCGATCGACCCCGCGCAGGACAGCATCTTCTCCACGCCGCCGGCGTTTCCGTTCGGCGGGGCAGGGCTTGTCAGCAGCGCGCGCGACTACGACCGCTTCCTGGCGATGCTGGTGGGCAAGGGTCAGTTGGACGGCACCCGGGTGATGTCCGAGCGCACCGCGCTGATGGGCATGTCCAATCTGTTGCCGGATACCGCCGTCACCAAGGGCACCTGGGTGGAAGACCAGGGCTTTGGCGCGGGCGGACGCGTGGGCCTGGGCAATGCCAAGGGCCCGGCCGGGACCTATGGCTGGGGCGGCGCTGCCGGAACGGTGGCGTTCGTCGATCACATCCGCGGCATCCGTGCATCGGGCTATACCCAGTATATGCCGGCCGAAGCCTATCCCTTCCAGCGCGAGTTCCCCAAGATGGTCTATGACCAGCTTCAGGCGATGAGCTGATCCGTCGGTCGGGGAGAGCACAATGTCCTTGTCGCTGATTGCTCCGGCGCTGACCGGGGGGCGGATAGACCGCGCCGATCAGGTTCGCGTCGATCCCGAGCAGCTTGCCGGATACATCAACTGGAAGGCGCGGCTGCTCAGGCTCAACGGGCTTGAGCCCGAGGTCGGTATCGAGGGGCGGCTGGTCTGGCACAGCCTTGCCGATGCCGCGCCCGACAGCGAGCTGATCTTTCTGGGTCTGATGGACGGCAAGGCGCATTTTGCCGAGCTCAAGCGCAGCGAGCCGGGGTCGAGCCTGCATTACAACCCGCGCGTGTGGCAGATGCTCGCCAGCCTGCCTGCCGACGAACTGGCATTATATGGCGGTGCGCGCACTCTGGTCGATTGGCACGCCCGGCACCGCTTCTGCTCTTTGTGCGGCGCTGGCAGCACGATGTCCAAGGGCGGCTGGTCGCGCACCTGTTCGAGCTGTGGCGCCGAGCATTTCCCGCGCGTCGATCCGGTGACGATCATGCTGTCGGAATTTGACGGCAAGGTGTTGCTCGGTCGTCAGCCGCGCTTTCCCGCGCGCCGCCTGTCGGCGCTGGCGGGCTTCGTCGAGCCGGGCGAAAGCATCGAAGAAGCGGTCGCGCGCGAATTGTGGGAAGAAGCGGGAATCCGGGTGCGCAACGTGCGCTATGTCGCCAGCCAGCCCTGGCCGTTTCCGTCCTCGCTGATGATCGCCTGCACCAGCGAGGCGCTGAGCGACGAACTCACCCTCGACACCACCGAGATCGAGGAGGCCGCGTGGTTCAGCGCCGCCGAAGTCCGCGCCGCGATGGCGGGCGACGAGACCGCGCCGTTCATCGCTCCGCCGCCGTTCGCGATCGCGCATGATCTGCTCAAGCACTGGCTGGATGCGCAATAAGCGCAAGGGGCTGGGCGCTCGGTTCGGCGTTTTGCAGGCAAACCAGATATTGACGCTCCGATTGCCAAGTGGCATGAGCGCCTTCGCATCGCACACGCGACCTGAGCGCGGGTATAGCTTAGTGGTAAAGCTCCAGCCTTCCAAGCTGGCTATGAGGGTTCGATTCCCTCTACCCGCTCCAAGGCCTCTATCAGGAGGTCCGAAAGCGTCGCTCAAGCAGCTGTTGTTAGCGCTTTTGACGAGATGTGTTCCCAGACGTCCCAGTAATGTGCCGTTGCACACCGGTCATCGGATGGACCTGCAGCCGAACGTTGCTGTCGAAATGGCCATCATGATGGCGGGGAAAGCCGGGCAGGGGCCGCAGCGCCAAAGGTCTGGCATAACCCATCCCGGTGCGCGCCGCGCCGCATTGCAGCCCGGCCATAGGCAACGCCCCTTCCGGCCGGGATGGAGATCAGCTCTGCAGTCTTGCTGCAGCTTTACGAAATGCCGTGTCCAACTGATCGACGATTTCTGCAACCGGCTCGATCGCACGGACAGAGCCGACAGCTTGGCCTGCCGACCAGATGTCGCGCCACCGGCGATGCGCGTCGTTTGCCGATCCATAATCGCGTGCGGCGTCGGCAGTGTCCGGATCAAGATAGCCGGCTGCGGCAAGGCTTTCGCGCAGCCAGAGCGCCGTCGTCCCGGTGACCCGGTCGCTGGCGACAATATCGCCGATGGACGCGGCAACGACGGCCTGCTTGTATTCGTCCGATGCCAGGCTCTCACTGGCGCCTAAGAACCGCGTTCCCATACACGCGATATCGGCGCCTGCGGCGATAGCTGCCGCCACGCCCTCACCGTCGCTGATGCCTCCCCCGATCGACAGGGGGCCGCGGTGAAATGCGCGGACTGCCGAAATGAAGGCAAATGGAGACAAGTGTCCGGTATGGCCACCTGCACCCGTTGCAAGGCAGGCGAGCCCGTCCGCGCCTGCTGCAAGAGCCTTTTTGGCGAGTGCAGGATCAGGCACGTCGGCCATGACCATGCCGCCATAGGCATGGACCCGGGCAACGACCGGGGCCGGGCTGCCCAGCGCCGTGATGACCATGGCCGGTTGATATTTCTCGAGGATCGCCAGATCGTCACCCAGCCGCGCATTGGTCGAATGGGTGATCAGATTGACCGCCCATGGTCGACCCTCGACCCGGGCGTTGATCTGATTCATCCAGTCATCGAGTTCGGCTGGCGTGCGGCAATTGGGGGTAGGGAAGGCGCCGAGTATGCCGGCGTGTGCGGCCGCCACCACCATCTCGACACCGGACACCAGGAACATCGGCGCAACCAGTACCGGCAGTCGCAGATCGCGGGTGATCTTCATGCGGCCAGCCGTTCGACGATCATGGCCGCCCCTATTCCCGATGCCCCGGTCACAACCACCATCCCGAACCGGCCGTCACGCGCATCCAGTGCATCGAGCAGGCTGGAGAGCAGGATCGCGCCGGTCGCACCCATCGGATGCCCTTTGGCAAGATGACCGCCGCCTATGTTGACCCGCGCAGGATCGACATCCCGGTCGCGCAGGAATTTGGCGATCACCACGGCGAATGCCTCCATGAACTCGACCACATCAATGTCGGATAGGCTCAGGCCCGCATCAGCGAGCGCGCGGTCCATTGCCGTGAAGCCGGCGAGCAGCGAGTCCTCGACCGAGCCTCCGGCCTGGGCATAGGCGACGACCCGCGCGCGTGCGCCTGCGCTGTCTGCCGACACCAGCGCCAATCCGGCGCCGTCGCACATCGGTGGCGCATGGGCCACGGTCAGCCGCGGTTCGACAGTCTCCCCGCCCATCGCCTCACGATAGCCGGCATGCATTTCGGCGAAAGCGGGCGGCATCGCGGCGAGCTTGGCCTCGGTCATGCCGGCACGGATGCATTCGTCTTGCGACAGCTCGCCCACCGCTATGCGCGACCGTATCAGCGCGGGCGAATCCTCAGCTGCAGCGCTTGCGGTTTGCGAGCGGAACGCGGCTGCGTCCAGCGCGGCCCGATCGATGGCCTCACGTCCGGCAAGCCGGTCGGCGGCCAGTGCAACCGGGATATAGCGGGCGGGTGGCTCGAACGCGGTGTCGGTGTAATAGCTTGCTCTGTCCGCCATGAAAGGCACCTGCGACATCATCTCGACACCGCCGGCGAGCGCGTTCTTGGCGACTCCGGCCTCGATCAGCGCAGCGGCCTGGCCGATCGCCATGAGTCCCGATGCGCAATAGGAGTTGATGGTCTGCGCGGCAACGGCATCAGGTAGCCCCGCGGCCAGCTTGGCAACTTCGGCGATGTTTCCGCCCTGGGCACCGACCTGGCCGACACAGCCAAGGATCAGCGCCTCGGCATCATCGGTCTGCGCGCCGCGCGCCTTGAGCGCATCGACCAACGCTGCAATCAGCCCATGCGGGGTGTGAGCCGCCAGCCCGCCATCGGGCCGGGCCTTGCCGCGCGGCGTGCGCAGCGCATCCTGGATGAAAACGTTCATGCGGAAGGCTCCGTTAATCTGGCTCGCCATGCGGGAGGGTGGGGATAGGCGAAAAAGCCCTGCGGCGCCCGCACGACATGCGGAATGGCGGCGATCGCCACCGCGACGGTGGCGTCGGTCAGTGCCCGCGCGCGCGGCATCGCAGGATCGGCTTCGTCAATCGACAGGGTCAGCGTGACATTGGGCCGTCCTTCGATGGCGATGGTCCAGTGGGCTGCGCCCAGCTCGGGGTGCAAAGCCGGATCCGCGGTCCACAGGATCGTCAGATCGATCGTCGGCCCGGTGTCGAGCGTCGCGATCCAGCGCCAATGCGTCGCGGCCACCGTGCCTTCGGCAATGGTGCCTGCGGCGGTCTCGATCGTGCGCGGCGCAGGTGTCAGTGTGTGCGCGGGCTCGATCGCCAAGATGTTCGCGCCGAGTCCCTGCGCTGCCAGATGGAGCACCTCGGAAAACAGCTGCGTATACAGCTCGGCGAGCGGCCCCTTGGTGATGTCATTGGCGATTGGATCGCTGCCAAAGCCCATCAGCCCGAACACAAACCCCTTCGACGCCATGGACGATGCGTCGACAGTTTCGTGCACCGCAATCCGGTCGATGTGCGAGCAAAGCCCGGAGGCGGCGAGCGCGATCCGCTCGACGATCACCCCGGGATTGACCCCAAGGCCGGCAAGCGTGGCATGCCCCTCGGCACATGCGGCGCGCAGCGGTTCGCAATACGCCGCATCCTGCGCCCATGGCGCGTGGAAGCCGGCCAGCGAGATGACGTTCTTGCCCGCGGCCAGCAAGCGTTCGACATCTCGGTTAAGCGCCGAATAGGGCAGGCTGATACGCGGCATGTGCAGCACGACATCGGCATCCAGTGCCAGGATGGCCTCGATATCGTTGGTTGCGATAACCCCGGTGCTTTCGCGCCCGGCAATCGCCCCGGCATCCTGACCCGCCTTTTTGTCCGAATAGACATAGCAGCCGACAAGCTCGAGATCGGGATGATCGATCGTCCGGCGCAAGGCGGTGCGGCCCATCGATCCCGTCGCCCATTGCACTACGCGGAAGGTCATGCTTGGCTGGCGGCCTTGCCGGCGTCGATGATGCTGCGATCAGCCCATACCGAATGGGTGCCGCTGCTGATCTTGTGCGGCAGCGCGATGCGGCAGACCGGTCCCGCGGCGAAATTCTTGGCGTCGATCAGGATGCACTCGGACGTTCCGCTGTTTTCGTCGATGACGAAGCTGACCAGATAGCCGTCGTCCTCTTCGGTCGATCCGATCCGCGGTGCGAACGGCGCCTCGCTGGCAAAGCAGCCTTCGCCGAGCGTCAGCTCGGTCGATTCACCGGTCTCCAGATCGTGTTTGACGAAGCTGTTGAACAGGAACCAGCCGGGCTTGGCCCCCACCGAATAGACGTAGCGATAAGGTTTGCCGGCAAGGCGCGTGTTGATCATGCCGAACTCGACAATGCGATCGCACAGCCGCTCTTCGCGCGTCTCGCCGGTCTTCAGGTTGAAGCGCCAGCGGTGCAGGCGGCTGCGGAAGCTGTGCATGTCGAGATAGGCCATCAGATGTTCATAGCCTTCGACCGCGCCTTCGCTCAGCGGTGGCGGCGTCGGGTCTTCCTGGAAATAGCCATCGACGATCAGTTCGTCGCCATCCTCAAAGGCGTTGACGAAGTGCAACGCGTAGCAGGGCGCTGCTTCGAACCAGCGAATGTCCTCGGCGGTGCCGTGGCGGGGGATAATGGCAAAACGCGACGGCAGATCCTTGCGGAACCGCACCGCATGGATGTTGCGCTCGAGCAGTTTCTCGTCCCAGAACACGGGCATGTCGTTGAGGATCGAGTAATTCTCGCTGAATGCCATGTCGTGCGGCAGCCGCGGGCCGGGCAGTTCGACCGGGACGTAGGATTTGAGCCGCCCATCGGCGCCGACCACGCCGTAATGCATGTAGGGCGCGTGCTTGGAGTAATTGAAGAACATCAGTTCGCCGGTCGACTCGTCGACCTTGCAGTGCGCAGACACCCCGTCGATCGGTACCCAGGGGGCGACGCCGAGCCCGTCGAGCGTGTCGGGATCGACCTGATACGCCTCGCCGCACTGATAAAAGGTCGCGAGTATCTTGCCCGCGTGCACAACCACATCGGTCGATGCGCTGTCCTTGAGCGCGCCGTGGGCGCCGAACCCGGGGCGCTTGGCGGTCTGGACCGGGTCGGCCAGCCCACCCCAGAGCGAGGCGCCGGCTTCCTGCTCTGCTGCAAAGCAGCGGGTGCGCACGAAGCGGTTGCCATACCGCACTTTGCCGTTGGAAAATTCGATCCGGTGCACCATCGCATCGCCATCGAAGGGGTGGTGGCTGCCCAAGGGTTGATGCACTTGGTTTTCGGTATTCCGCACATAGATGCCGGCGATGTCAGACGGCACCGTGCCCTCGATCACCTCCAGATCTTCTGCATCGACTTCTTCGTGCAGCGGAGTCCAGGGACCCGTCAGATAGGGGTGATTGGTCGGTCCCAGACTGGTGACAACCGGCGGATGGCGAAACAGCTTCATATACTTCCCTTGCTTGTGGGGCCCCGCTGTCGGCACGCGCCGACAGCGGGGGTTCTCGGCGCCAACGTCAGAACCGGCTCGCGAGGCGCACGCCATAAGTGCGCGGGGTCCCGTACAGCGACGCTTCGTCGCCGAGGAACGGGATCACGCTGACACGGTAGAGGCGGTTGGTAAGATTCTTGCCCCAGAGCGATACCGTCCAGCTGCCGTCCTCGGCACCGATGCCGATGCGGGCGTTGAGCAGGCCATAACCCGGTTCCACATTGGTGTTGTCGGGACCGTAGAAGAACGAGTCCTGATAAACATAGTCCACATGCGACTTGATCGCGAGATCTTCTCCCACCGGCAAGACATGATCGGCCGCGATCGAGAACTGGTAATCGGACGTTCGCGGCAGTTTGTTTCCGGTAAAGTCGAGCCCGCGGCCCACGTCGATGTATTCCAGATACTTTGCGTCAAGGATCGAGCCGGAACCGGAAAGCGTCAGTCCTTCGGTGACGGCCAACGTCAATTCGCCTTCGACACCGCGGATCTTGGCATTGGCGGCATTGGCGACGACCGTCGTCAGCAGCACGTCGTCCAGCTGTTCGACCTGGAGATCCTTGAAGTCCATCTGGAAGACGGACAGGTTCAGGCGGACCCGACGGTCGAAGAAGTCACTCTTCACGCCGGCTTCGTAGTTCCAGGCGGTTTCGGGGTTGAACGCCAGCAAGGCGGTCGCCTCGTCGGGGGTTGCCGATTGCCAGCCGCCGCCCTTGAATCCGCGTGCCGCCGATGCATACAGCAGCACATCGGGCGTGGCGCGGAATTCGAGCGCAAAGCGAGGCGTCAGCTTGCGCCATTTGCGTTCGACATCGATCGAATATGGCGACCTGAGCGGCGCGGGCGACAGGATATCGCCTGCCGGCCCGAAGCTGAGAATCCGCGCAGAGGCTTCCATCTGCTTGTCGTCGATCGTGTAGCGGGCACCTGCCGACAACGTCAGCTGCGGCGTGATCTCATAGGAGACTTCGCCGAAGGCAGCATAGTTCTGCACGATGCCAAGCTGTTCGAAGATGTTGTCGCCGTCCAGGCTGTCGCGCGTGCCGCCCGGGCCACCGGCCAGGAAGCTGTTGGCGGTGTTGCGCGAACTGCGATCGGTTTCTTCGCGAAGGTAATACAGTCCGGTCAACCAGCGAAGCGGCCCCGTGCTGTTCGAGGCGATACGCAATTCCTGCGTGATGCCCTGATACTCTTCTTGCTGGGTGAGCACCGAGTCGGTGAAGGAAGGCGGAGAGCCCGCGCCTGCCTGGCTGTAACGTTGCCCCGAATCGCCGCCGCGCAGCGCTGCGAGATAGGTGATGCTGGCGAAGCTCGTCTCGTAGTCGGCTCGCGCGGTGATGCCGTAGGTCTTGCGCCGATTGAACTGCTGGAATGGCGTCTCGGTTGTCCGCGGATCCTTCGAAATCTGGCCCGTGGTGATCGGGCCTACGCCCGGCCGGGTCGGATCATCGACCGCATGCCGCGCCTGGCCACCGCCACTGTCGTTGCTGTAATCGGCGATCAGGCTGAGCGTCAGATCGCTGCTCGGCTGGGCGAGCAGCGAGATGCGGCCGGCATAGCTATCGAGATCGTCGAGTTCCTGGCCGTTGACGACATTGCGGCTATAGCCGTCGTGCCGGTTGGTCATGAACGACACGCGCGCCGCGACGGTATCGCTCAGCCCGCCGGTGACATGGGCTTCGGTCAATATGCTGTCGTAATTGCCTAGCGACAGCGAGACGCCGCCGCCCGTGGTGAAGCTGGGTTTCGCGGTGACGAGGCTGATTGCGCCACCCACGACGTTCTTGCCGAAAATGGTGCCTTGCGGGCCGCGAAGCACTTCGACACGCTCAAGGTCGAAGATCGGCGGCGAGGCAGAACCGCGGCGGCCGACATACACTTCGTTCAGAAACAGGCCGATCGACGGATCGGCGGTCGCGCTGTTGAGGCGCAATGTGCCGACACCGCGGATAAACGCTTCCTGCTCGAGCGAGCTTTGCTGCTGGAAGGTGAAGCTGGGCGTGCGCCCGGCAAATTCGGAGAGATCGACGATCTGGGCATCGCGAATAGCGGCCCCGTCATAGGCCGTGATGGCGATGGGCACATCCTGCAGGCTTTCTTCGCGTTTGCGAGCGGTCACGACGATGTCCACGATCTGCGGGCCGCTGGCCTGTGCGGTGGCCGTTTCACCGGAAACTTCGGCATCCTGCGCAATGGCGGGCGCCGCCAGTGTTGCCAGCGCAAGGCCGGTTGTCGTCAACAGTGCCCGAGTCAACGTCGTTCGCAATCCGTTAGCCATTATAGTTTTTCCCTCTCCAGTTCACCCGGCATTTTGCCGTAGCACGCTTTAAGTCGCGTTATGCAAGTATGATCGGGGCAGGTCGCTTGCATGTCAAGACTTACTTGTTGACAGACCCGATCGAAGAACGCAACTTGCTTGCATAAACAGACCAAGGAGAGAGATGTGATGGCTTCGGACGAGACGAAGATTGCGGTTGGGCGCGCGATGATCGACGCCTGGAACGCAATGGATTGGGATCTGGCAGCATCCATGCTCACCGAAGATTCGGTGCTGCATTCGATGATGATCGATCCGATCGAGGGGCGCGATGCGATCCACAAACGCATTTCCGGACTCGGGGCGCTGGCCGAAAGCATCGACCTGAAACTGAACAACATCGGTGTGATCAACGGAACGCTTTATATGGAGCGTCTCGATACCTTCGTGTGCAATGGCAAGCCGGGCGCCACGCCGGTGTGCGGCGCGCTTGAATTCGAGGGCGACAAGATCAAGGTCTGGCGCGAATATTACGACCGCCACCATCTGCTCAGCGAGATGGGTATTGCGCAGGATTTTGATTCGGGAACACGTTGAGGATGGTGCGTTAGGTCATGGCCACCGTCCCGCTCCCCGCCACACCGCAGGCCGACTGGCCGAGTTCAGGCCGCAGCTGGTTCGCGGTGGCTGTGCTGACTTTGGGGTATGTGTTTTCGTTCATCGATCGCACGATCCTCAGCCTGATGGTCGATCCGATCAAGGCGGATCTTGGGCTCAGCGATACCGAGATCGCCTTGCTGCAGGGGCTGGCCTTCGGATTGTTTTTCACGGTGATGGCATTGCCGATCGGCTGGCTGGTTGATCGCGTATCGCGCAAGCGGGTGATCGGGGCGGGTGTGACGGTGTGGTGTCTCGCCACTGCGGCATGCGGGCTGGCAAGCAGTTTCTGGCATTTGTTCTTCGCCCGGATGGCAGTGGGCGCGGGCGAGGCCTGTCTGTCGCCGTCGGCGATCTCGATGATCGGCGACAATTTTCCTCCGGAGAAGCGCGCGTTCCCGATCAGCGTGTATTCGACGGCGAGTTCGGTAGGTGCCGGCTTGGCCCTGATGGTCGGGGGGACGGTGATCGGACTGATCGATTCGAGCCCTGAAGTGACCTTGCCGTTCATCGGCGCGGTTGCGCCCTGGCAGGCGACCTTCATCATCGTCGGGCTCGCCGGGCTTGTCGTGGTGCTGCTGTTGATGCTGGTCACCGAACCGGTGCGCCGTGAAATCCCGATCAAGGGCGAGGTCGGTGGCGGGATGATTGCGCATGTCAGGCGTCATCCGGCATTTCACATGCGGCATCTGGGCGGCATGGCGCTGTATTGCGTGCTGATTTACGGCGTTCTTTCGTGGATGCCGGCCTATTTCATGCGCAGCTTCGGCTGGGGCGCTGCCGAAGTTGGCCTGCGCTACGGCTTCGTCGTCCTAGTGTTCGGCGGTTTCGGGCTCTCCGCGGCGGGATGGCTGGCGTCGCATCTGGCGCTGCGCGGAGTGCAGGCGGCTGCCCTGAAGGTCACCGGCTGGTCGATCCTGCTGGTAACCCCGTTCATGATCGCGGCGTGTCTGGCCCCATCGGGATGGATCGCGCTTGCAATATTGGCGCCCGGCATGGTGTTATTTACCGCTTCGGGCGGGATAGCGGTCGCCGCGCTGTGCGAGGCCGCGCCAGGGACGCTGCGGGGCCAGGTGGCGGCGCTGTATTTCTTCACGCTCGGCGTCGTCGGGCTGTCGATCGGTCCGGTCAGCGTTGCGCTGATCACGGAATATGTGTTCGATGATCCCGATGCGCTGGGCGCGGCGATCGCGGTCGCAGCAGGCATTTTCGGGCCGCTCGCAGGCTTGCTCGTTCTCTCGGCGATCAAGCCGTTCAATCGTGCGGCGCTGGCGCTTGCGGCGAGCACCACCACCAAAACGCAAGGAACTGTGCAATGACTTACATCCTCGGCGGCTGGCAGAGCGATTTCTCCGAGAACTGGGCGCGCGGCGACGAAGACATGGCCGCCGCCTTCGGGCGCACGCTGCACTCCGGCCTCGCGGCAACCCAGCTCGATGCGGATGAAATCGAAGTCGGGCATGTCGGCAATTTCGTCGGCGAGCTGTTTGCCGGCCAGGGGTTGATGGGTGGCTTGTTCGCTCAGGTCGACCCCGCGCTCAACGGCGTTCCCACCTCGCGGCACGAAGCGGCCTGCGCCTCGGGGTCGGTGGCGATCATGGCGGCGATGGCCGATCTCGAATCGGGCCGGTACGATCTGGCGTGCGTGCTGGGGCTCGAACTGATGCGCAACGTGCCGGGGCTCACCGCCGCGCAGCATCTGGGCGCTGCCGCCTGGGCGGGGCACGAGCTGGGCGATGCGACCTATGTCTGGCCGCGCGCCTTCTCGAACCTGACCGACGAATATGATCGCCGTTATGGCATCGATCCGCGCCATCTGTGGCGGATCGCCGAAATCAACTTCGCCAATGCGCGCAGCAATCCCAACGCCCAGACGCGTGGCTGGCAGTTCGGCCCCGAAAGCTTCACCGCCGACGATCAGGCCAATCCGGTTGTCGAGGGCCGCATCCGCAAGACGGATTGCGGGCAGGTGACCGACGGCGCGAGTGTCATCTTCCTGGCATCGCCCAAACGCGCTGCGGAATATGCTGCCAAGCGCGGGATCGCGGTCGACCAGCTGTCGCGCATCACCGGCTGGGGGCACCGCTCCGCGCCGATTTCCTACGCCACCAAGATCGCCGATTCGGCTGCCGAGAGCCACGTGTTCCCGCAGGTGAAGCACACCGTCGATCAGGCGCGGGCGCGCGCAGGCCTCGCGCTCGACGCCATCGATGCCTTCGAGGTCCATGACTGTTTCACCACCACCGAATATATGGCGATCGACCATCTTGGCCTCACCGCACCGGGCGAGGCGTGGAAGGCCATCGAATCGGGTGCGATCGAGCGCGGTGGAGCAACTCCGGTCAATCCATCAGGCGGGCTCATTGGCTGCGGGCATCCGGTGGGCGCCACCGGCATCCGCATGGCGCTCGACGCCCACAAACAGGTCACCGGGACCGCAGGCGATTATCAGGTCGAAGGCGCCCGCGCGCTGCAGACGCTCAACATCGGCGGATCCACCACCACGACGGTCAGTCTGATCGTCGAGCGCGGATGATCAATCGCAGAAGAATGATGATCGGAAGCGCCGCAACTGTCGTTGTGTGCAGCGTTCCGGCACTAGGAGAGAACAATATCATGACGGACCATATCGCAACGCTCAAGCGCGTGATCGAAAGCTGGCATCGCAGCGATGTCGAGGGCGTGCTCGCCTGTCTGCACGAGGATGTCATCTGGAACAATTCGGGGGGCATCCGCGCGCCGATCATGGGCCGCGAAGCGATGCGCGCGGCGCTGGAATCGATGAAGGGCCGGATCACCAACAATCGCTGGCGCCTGTTCGATTTCGCGCAGGCCGGCGACACCGTATGGATGGAGGGCGTCGACGAATTCGACTCCACCGACGGCATCCGCGTCGCCATCCCCTATTGCGGTATCCTCGAATATGAAGACGGCGTGATCCGCCACTGGCGCGAATATTTCGATGGCCGGCTGCAGGAAGACCAGCTCGCGGGGAAGGGTGTCAGCCCGCATGTCGATGCCATGCTCGATCGCCCGACGGTTTGACGATGGCTAGCGTTTTGCCAACTGAAAACCCCGCAGCGCCGCCGCCCTATCGCGAAGCCAAGCTGATGGACGTCGATCTTTCGGTCGATCGGCGTGACGACGGCAGCATCATACTTGCGACCAATATCCCGCTGGCCGATTTCGATCCTAATCTGCCCGCCGCCTTTGCGCGGATGGCGACCGAAAAGGGCGATAAGGCTGCGCTGGCGTGGCGCGAAGCAGGGCGCGAGGGCTGGCGCACGGTCAGCTATGCCGAGCTGAAGGCGCAGGTCGATTCCGCCACCCAGTGGCTGATCGATCATGCGCCTGCCGCGCGGCCGCTTTTGTTGATCGCGGACAACAGCCTCGCGTTCGTGGTGATGAGCTTTGCCGGCTGGGCCGCAGGGCTGCCGGTGGTGCCGGTGAGCAGCGCTTACGCGTCGCTGGGGGGGGATTACGGTCGCCTGGCCCATGTGATCGCCAAGACCCGCCCGGGCGTCGTGGTCGCCGGCAAGGCCGCGCGCATGGCGCCAGCGCTGGCCGCGCTGGATCTGGGCGACGCGCGCATCGTGACCGATGATCCATCGGCGGTCGAGGCTGATGCGACCTCGCTCGAGACATTGTACGGCACCCCCGCAACCCAGGCGGTGCAGGCCGCCATCAACGCTATCGGTTCCGACGATATCGCAGCGTTCATGCTGACCTCCGGGTCGACCGGAATGCCCAAGCTGGTGGAAATCACCTTCGACAATCTGGGCACCAATTCGATCCAGTGCCGCCAGATGGTCGGCGAGGCGGCGGGCTGGCAGGATGCCATGCTCGACTGGCTGCCGTGGCATCACGCCGCGGGGGCTTCGGTGCTGCGCACCACCCTGACCGAAGGTGGCACGCTGTATATCGACGACGGCAAGCCGGTGCCCGGCCTGTTCGACGAGTCCATCCGCAACATGCGCGAGGTCGCGGTCGGCTTCTATAACAACGTGCCGATGGGCTATGGCATGCTGGTCGAGGCGCTGGAGAGCGATCCCGTCCTGCGCAAGCGCTTCTTCTCCAAGCTGCGCGTGATGCTCTATGGCGGCGCCGGGCTCAGCCAGCCGGTGTACGACCGGCTTCAGGCAGCCGCGATCGCCGAAACCGGGCATCGCATCATGCTGACATCGGGCTATGGCGCGACCGAGACGGTGTCGGCGTTCATGGCGATCTATTTCGAGACCGAGCGCGTCGGGATCGGGCTTCCCGCCCCGGGCGCAACGGTCAAGCTGGTGCCGCAGGGCGACCGCTATGAGGTCCGCGTCAAGGGCCGCATGGTCACTCGGGGCTATCTCGACGAACCCGAAAAGACCGCCGAAGCCTTTGACGAGGAAGGCTTCTACAGAACCGGCGACATGGCGGTGTTCAACGATCCCGATCGGCCTGAGGCCGGGCTGGCATTTGCCGGCAGGCTTGCCGAGGAGTTCAAGCTATCCAGTGGCGCGTGGGTCTATGGCGGCGCGTTGCGCGATCAGCTGATCAAGGCGCTGTCGCCGCTGGTGCAGGATGTTGTGCTGTGCGACGCCGACCGACCCTATCTGGGTCTGCTCGCCTGGCCTGCCAAGGGCGCAACGCGGGCGCAGGTCGCCGATGCGCTGGCGGCCTTCAATGCCGGCCAGCAGGGAGGATCGTCGCGCATTCGCCGCGCGCTGCTGCTGAGCGAACCGCCAAGCGCGAATGCACACGAAGTGTCGGACAAGGGCACGATCAATCGGCGGGTGGTGATTGATCGCCGCGCTGACGAGATCGCGCGCCTGTATGCCGAAACGCCCGATTCCGAAATCATCGACCTTGGAGAGAACACGTGACCGAAGCCGCCATACAAGCCCTGATCGACAAGCAGGCGATCACCGATGTCATCAACCTGTATCTCCGCGGGGCAGACCGCGCCGACGCCGACCTGATCGCGGCGGCCTATCATCCCGATGCGATCGAGGACCATGGCGGGGTGTATAACGGCCCGGCCAGCGATTATGTCGCGCTGATGGCCAAGATGCTGCCCAAGGCAGGCATCATGAACCATCTCGCCACCAACCTCGTGATCGAGCTCGATGGCGATGTCGCGCATGCCGAACATTACATCCTCGCCTTTGCGCGGATGAAGAAGGACGGTGAGAAGTTCGACACGCTGACGCTGGCCCGCGCGATCGACCGGTTCGAGCGCCGCGACGGCGCATGGAAGATCGCGCACCGCCAGCTTGTCTGGGAATGGAACCACGAAATGCCGCTGGCCGAAACCTGGGGCCGCGGCACGATGTTCCCGGCGGGCACCGAACTGGTGATGGGCGCAAAGAAGCCCGACGATCTGGTCTATGCCGCGCGGGCTGCCGGCTGATGGCGACCGAGATTGCAGGGTCGGTCGCGCTGGTCACCGGCGGGAATCGCGGCATCGGCGAAGCCTTCGTTCGCGCCTTTCTCGCCGCCGGCGCCGCCAAGGTCTATGTCGGCACGCGCGATCCCGACAATGCGCGCCATCTGGCCGAAGAGGGCGGCGACCGCGTCGTCGTGCTCGCGCTGGACGTCGCCGACCCGGCGCAGATCGCAGCGGCGGCCGCAGTGGCGCAGGATGTGTCGGTGGTGGTCAACAACGCGGGCGCATTCCTCAACCAGCGGTTGATCGGTGCCGAAACCATGGACGCGGCCCGCGCGGAAATGGAGGTCAATTTCTTCGGCCTGCTCGGCATGTGCCGCGCGTTTGCGCCGATCCTGAAAGCCAATGGCGGCGGCGCGATCGTCAATGTGCTGTCGTCGGGCGGTGTCGTCGCTGTTCCGGCAATGGGCGGATACAGCCCATCCAAGTTCGCCGCGCGTGCTGCCAGCACCTCGATCCGCGCCGAGCTTGCCAAGCAGGGTACCTCGGTGACCGCGCTGATCGTCGGCTCGGTCGACACGCGGATGGCGGCGCATGTGGATGGCGCCAAGGAGCGGCCAGAAGACATCGCGCGCATCGGCCTGTCTGCGATCAAGCGCGGTGCCGACGAGATCGATACCGACCGGATGGCGATGGAAGTCCGCGCCGCTATGGCGCGCGACCCCAAGGCGCAGGAACGCGCGCTGGCGCGGATGCTCGACATGGAAACAATTTCGACCGGGCGATGATCCGGCGAGGGGAGAGGTAGATGGACGTGTTGCAGATTCTGGCGATCGACGCGGTAACCGTGGTGATCGCTTTCACATTGCTCTGGGCGATTTGCGCATCGATCCGCGATGTCACGATGGTCGATGCGTGGTGGGCGCTGGGCATGGCGCTGCTTGCGCTGGCGACTTTTGTCCAGGTCGGCGGAGGCACCGACCGACGGGTGCTGCTGCTGTCGCTCAGTGCGCTGTGGGCGCTCCGGCTGGGCGGCTATCTGTTCTGGCGCTGGCGCGACCACGGACCCGATCGGCGCTATGTGCGGATGATGGAAAAGGCGCTCGAAAAGCGCGGCTGGTCCTATGGCAAGGCCTCGTTCTGGCTGGTGTTCGCCACCCAGGCGCCGCTGCAGTTCATCGTTGCACTGCCGGTGATGCTGGGCCAGATCCAGGCCGACCCGGTGGAATTGGGGACATTGGCCTATATCGGTGCGGGCCTGGCGGTCTTCGGGATCCTGTTCGAAAGCATCGGCGATTACCAGCTGACGCGCTTCCGCAAGAACCCCGCCAATCAGGGCCAGGTCCTGTCCACCGGGTTGTGGCGCTACACCCGGCACCCCAATTACTTCGGCGATGCCTGCGTATGGTGGGGCCTCTTCATGATCGGCGCGGAGACGCAGCTGGGATGGCTGGCGCTGCCAGGGCCGCTGTTGCTGACCTGGACGCTGATGAAATGGTCGGGCGCACCGACGCTTGAGTTCCGCATGCGCAAGACCAAGCCCGGCTATGCCGAGTACATCGCGCGCACGTCGAGCTTCGTGCCTTGGCCACCCAAGCGCGCCCGCTGAACGGAGAGCCAGCATGCAACTGACGCCGCAAGACCGTATCGACGATTATACTGCCAAGGGCTGGTGGGGCGAGCTGACGCTAGACGATTGGCTCCAGCGCAACCGGCGCGAGGTGGGTGACCGCACCGCGCTGGTTGACCCTGCCAATCGCGCCGATCTCGACGGCACGCCGCCTCGTCGCTTGAGCTGGTCGGCGCTGGGCGACGATGTCGATCGCGTTGGCGCCGCGTTGCTCGACTGCGGGCTGAAGAAGGACGATGTTCTCACCTACCAGTTGCCCAATGTCGCCGACACGGTGATCCTGGCGCTGGCGGCATCGCGCATCGGGCTGATGATTTCGCCGGTGGTGACGCCCTATCGCAAGCACGAGCTTTCGTACGTGGTCGACACCGTCCGCCCGCGCGCGATCGTCACGCTGGCGCAGTTTGCCGGGTTCGATCATGCGGCGATGGCGCTGGATGTGGCCCAGGGTCGCGACTGCCAGGTGTTGATCATCGGCGGCAACGTGCCCGATGGGGCCGTCGACTTCGATGCCGCCATCGCGGCCGCCGATCCGAGCCGCGCCGCAGCCTATCACACCGCGCAGCCGAGCGGGCCGGGCGAAGTCTTCACGATCTTCTGGACCTCCGGCACCGAAGCCCGGCCAAAGGGTGTCCCGCGCGATCACAGCCAGTGGATCGTCAACGGCCAGATGGTCGCCGAAGCCGCCGACATTCGCGAAGGCGAAGTGCTGCTCAACCCGTTTCCGCTGGTGAACATCGGATCCTTCGGGCTGGTGACACCGTGGCTGATGCACCGCGGCACATTGGTGCTCCACCACCCGTTCGACCTCGAGCTGTTCCTGCGCCAGATCGTCGAGGAGCGCGTGAACTACACCATCGCCGCGCCTGCGATCCTCACCGCGCTGCTCAAGGCGCCGGGATTGCTCGACAGCATGGATCTTTCCTCCCTGCGCGCGATCGGGTCGGGCTCGGCGCCGCTATCCCCGTTCACGATCAAGGGCTTTGCCGAGGATTACGGGATCGAACTGTGCAACATCTATGGGTCCAACGAAGGCGCGTCGCTGTTCAGCGACGCCCGCTCGATGCCCGACCATACCGAGCGCGCCCGCTATTTTCCGCGCATGGGTGTCGAAGGGATCGAGTGGCCCGACAGTCTGGCGAGCACCATGATCCAGACGCGCCTGGTTGATCTGGAAACCGAGCAGGACATCACCGAACCCGGCAAGCCCGGCGAGCTGCGCTTTCAGGGTGCGGCGACGTTCGGCGGCTATTGGGAGAACCCCGAAACGACCGCCAATGCGTTCGATGCGCAGGGCTTCTATCGCACCGGTGACCTGTTCGAGATCGCCGGTGACGGTCCGGTGCCGCGCTTCTATCGTTTCGTGGGACGGTGCAAGGAGATCATCGTGCGGGGCGGCGTGAACATCTCGCCTGCCGAAATCGACGATATGCTGGCCGGCCATCCGGCGATCCGTGAAGCGGCCGTGGTCGGCGTGCCCGATGACCGGCTGGGCGAACGGATGTGTGCGGTTGTGGTGCCGGTCGACGGGGAAGCGGTCGAACTGTCTGCGCTCACCCAATGGCTGGAGAATCTGGGTCTCGCGCGGTTCAAGCTGCCGCAACAGATGGTCACGATGGACGCGCTGCCGCGCAATGCGATGAACAAGGTCTCGCGCCGTGAGCTGCGCGAGCAGGTGCTGGAGATGCTCGGATGAGCCGGATCGCCATATTCGAGCAGCTGGTCCAGTGGTGGAATGCCGGAGAGATCGACGGCGTGCTGGACCTGATGACCGACGATGTCCGCTGGCATGTCGCCGCCGGGGCGTTCGGCCCGATATCGGGAAAGCCTGCCGTACGCTCGTTTCTGGCGCAACTGCGCACAGACATGGCCGAAACGCAGTGGCGGATCCTGCGTCACGCCGAGGCCCCCGGGCTGTTGTTCGTCGAGGGCGTCGACGGCTACCGCATGCACAGCGGCGTCACGGTTGAAATGCCCTATGCCGCGGTGATCGAATTTGACGGCGACTGCATCGCAGCATGGCGCGATTATCTCGATACGCGGCGGATGGAAAAGCTGCGCGAAGGCAAGCCCGCGCCCGATCACGTGCGTGCACTGGTCGCCTGATCCTCAGCCGATCCTGGTCGAGGTCACCGTGACCACTTCGTGGCAATGGTCGCAGGTGATCCGCGGCACCAGCGGCTGACCGCACGGTCGATGCGTCAGGATCTGCGGCGGCCCCTTGTCCGTTGCCAGCCAACGGTCGCCCCAACGGATCAGCTCGACAATCAGAGGGAACAGGTCGCGTCCCACCGGGGTCAGCCGGTATTCGAACCGCTCGGGCTTTTCCTGATAGCGCTGCCGCTCGAATATGCCCAGATCGATCAGCCGCGCCAGACGCTCCGACAGGATATTGGGGGCGACCCCCAGCTCGCTCTGGAAGGCGCCGAAGCGCCGCACACCGGTAAAGGCTGATGCGATGGTATGAGTGATCCAGCGATCGCCGATCACCTCGAGCGCGCGCTCCAGCATCTTCTCGTGCGGATCGGGATCGATCCGCGCCACGCGCGAGCGACGCTGGACGCGCGGCATTTGCGGCGGATCGAACCCGGCACCGGGGCCATCCTCGGCAACGACGTCGCGGGCGACCACCTCGCGATCGCACGCGCTGCAGCGCAGTTCGGGAAGGAACACGTTGCCGCATGCGTGTTCCAACCAGTGGATCGGGGCCTCGGGATCGGGGAACCACAGTTTTTCCCATCGAATGATCATCAGCGACGCGCCGAACAGGTCTAGGCCCATCGGGGTGAGGCGGTATTCATGGCGCACCGGCCGCTTTTGGTACTCGACGCGGCAAAAAACGCCGACATCGACGAGGCGCGCCAGCCGGTTGGCCAGCAGGCTGCGCGCCATCTTGGTGCGGGTCTGGAACACGTCGAAGCGGCGGACACGGTCGAAAGCCAGAAACAGGATCATCAGCGTCCAGCGATCCCCCAGAACGTCGAGCGATCGCCTGGCCGAGTTTGATGGCAGCCGGTGGGGCTGCTTGTCGTCGGTCGGCAAGTTCACAGATAAGCATCCAGAGGCATCTAGAAACTTGGTAACGACAAAGTCTATTAATGCAACCAGCCCGTCGCGACCAACGGCCGTCTGGCGGGCGGCCCAGAGCGGGTCTCACCTGTGCCCCGCACCCCCTTAGGCCCCGCGCCCTAGGACGTCCCGGTTATTGTTCGGCGAGCATCGCGGTGAAGTTCTTTTCCAGCGTGGTCGGTGCAGCCTTGCCGAAATGGCTGACCGCGACTGCCGCGATCAGGCTGACGAGGAAGCCGGGGACGATCTCATAGATCACATCGCTCGGGGCCTGACCGCCGATGGTGAACGGTGCGTAGAGCCAGATCAGCACCGTTGCAGCGCCGCCGACGATCCCGGCCAGCGCACCCTGGCGGGTCATGCGCCGCCAGTGCAGGCTGAGCAGGATGACCGGGCCGAACGCCGCGCCGAAGCCTGCCCAGGCATTGCCGACCAGCGAAAGGATGCTGCTCGACCGGTCGAGCGCCAGGAAGATCGCGACGATCGCCACCACCAGCGTAGCTGCCCTGCCGACCATCACCAGCTCGGTCTGGCTGGCGGACTGGCGGTAGAACGTCTTGTAGAAATCCTCGGTCAGCGAACTCGACGACACCAGCAGCTGCGAAGAGATCGTGCTCATGATCGCCGCCAGAATCGCCGCCAGCAGGAAGCCGGTGATGTACGGGTGGAACAGCGTCTGCGACAGGACGATGAAGATCGTCTCTGGATCCGCCAAGGCGATGTTGTTCTGCGCCACATAGGCAAGCCCGCCGATGCCGCACAGCACCGCACCGATGACCGTGACGATCATCCAAGACATGCCGATCCGGCGGGTCGCGGGCATGTCCTTGACCGAGCGCACCGCCATGAACCGCACGATGATGTGCGGCTGGCCGAAATAGCCCAGCCCCCAAGCGAGGCTCGAGATGATTCCCAGCGTACCGATCCCTGCGAACCAGTCGAAATAATCCGGATGGATGGCGGTCGCTGCGGCCTGGGTGTCCGACCAGCCGCCCACCGCGGCAATCGCCACGATCGGCACCAGCACCAGGGCGATGAACATGATGCAGCCCTGGACGAAATCGGTCAGGCTCACAGCCAGAAAGCCGCCGAACAGGGTGTAAAGCACCACCACCGAGGCGGTCAGCACCAGCCCGAAGCGGTAATCATAGCCGAACGAGGCTTCGAACAACTTGCCCCCGGCGACGAGGCCGGCTGAAGTGTACAGCGTAAAGAATATCACGATCACCAGCGAGGCGATGACCCTGATGTTGCGGCTGCGATCATCGAAGCGCTTTTCGAGATAATCGGGAATGGTCACCGCATCGTCGGCTATTTCGGTATAGGCGCGCAGCCGCGGCGCGACGAGGCGATAGTTGGCCCACGCGCCGATGGTCAGCCCGACCGCGATCCACACCGCGCTGAAGCCGCCGAGAAAGACCGCGCCCGGAAGCCCCATCAGCATCCAGCCGCTCATGTCCGACGCGCCGGCCGAGAGCGCCGCGACCGCGGGCGGCAGGTTGCGCCCGCCCAGCATGAACTCGGACACGTTGCTGGTCGATTTGCGCCAGGCATACAGGCCGATGCCGATCATCAGCACAAAATAGGCGCCCAGCGAAACGGCGGTTTCCGAGTTCATGGCAGTATTCCGTTCGGCGTGGGGTTGCGGTCAGGGGCAGGAGCGACGGGGTCAGTCGCGAATCTGGCCGTCACCATGGACGAGATATTTGAAGCTGGTAAGCTGTTCGAGACCGACGGGGCCGCGCGCATGCATTTTTCCGGTCGCAATGCCGATCTCTGCGCCCATGCCGAACTCTCCGCCGTCCGAAAACTGGGTCGAGGCATTGTGCATCACCACCGCGCTGTCGATCGCCACCAGGAACGTGCGGGCCGCATCGGCATTGCGCGTGAGAATGGCATCGGTGTGCCCCGAGGAATGTTCGGCGATAAAGTCGATGGCGGCATCGAGCCCGTCGACCAGCTTTACCGAAGCGATGGCATCGAGATATTCGGTGTTCCAGTCCTCAGTGCTGGCGGACGACAGCCTTGGCTCGATGGCGATCGCGTCGGAATCGCCGCGCAGTTCGCAGTCGGGGAGGGCGTCGGCCAACGCAGGCAGCACCTGGGCGGCGATCGCACGGTCGATGACGATGCTTTCGGTCGCGCCGCATACGCCGGTCCGCCGCAATTTGGCGTTGCGGATGATCCGCACCGCCTGATCGATATCCGCATCGGCATGGACATAGCTGTGGCAGTTGCCGTCAAGATGCAGCAGCGTCGGTACGCGCGCCTCGCGCCGGACCAGCTCGACAAGCCCGCGTCCGCCCCTTGGAATGACGAGATCGACATGATCGACCGCGTGCAGCAGTTCTGTCACCGCCGAGCGGTCGGTGGTGCCGACGGTCTGCACGCAATCGGGAGACAGGCCGGCCTCGACCAGTCCCGCCTGCATGCACCCGACGATCGCCGCGGTCGAACGGATGCTTTCGGATCCGCCGCGCAGGATGATGGCATTGCCCGACTTGATGCACAGAGCGCTGGCATCCGCGCCGACATTGGGGCGCGATTCATAGATCATCGCGATCACGCCGATCGGCACCGCGACCCGGCGGATATCCAGGCCGTTGGGGCGATCGAAATGCGCAAGCTCGCGCCCTACCGGGTCGGGCAGATCGGCGATCGCGTCAAGCGCGTCGGCCAGCGCGGCGACCCGGCCCTCGTCCAGCCGCAGCCGGTCGATGAACGAGGCCGGCTTGCTGTCTCCCAGGCTCGCGATATCCGCTTCATTCGCCGCGATCAGTTCGGGGCTGGCGGCGCGCAGTGCCCGGGCAGCCGCGCGCAGCGCCGTGTTCTTGGTCGCGGTATCGGCGGTGGCAAGCTGGCGGGTGGCGGCCTTGGCCGATGCGCAGAGCGCAGCGATATGGGCGCCGACATCGCCCGAGGTTTTCTCGATCGGTTGCATCAGGGTCATGGTTCGTCTTTCCGGCCACGCGGGCCAATAGGATAAGGGGGGCTCTCAGCGCAGCTCGACCGCGCGGTCATACGCAGCATCGAGGGTCGCCCGGAAGCGTTGCCCGAGCGCGCCATCGCCGTTGAGCGCATCGAGGCCAGCTGCGGTGGTGCCGTTCTTGCTGGTGACGCTGGTCCGAAGGTCCTCGAGGCTCGAAGACGACCCCTGCGCCATGGCGATGGTGCCTGCCATGGTGCCCAGCACGAGCTGGCGCGCCTCGGCGGGCGAAAAGCCCAGCTCCTCGGCCGCAGCGACATAGGTGCGGGCGATTTCGAAGACATAGCCCGGACCCGATCCAGCGACCGCGGTCAGCCGGTCGAGCATGTCCTCGTCCGGCACCCACAAGGTGGTTCCCACCGCTGCCATCAGCGCTTCGATGGTTGCGCGCTGCTCCGGTGTTGCGCTGTCGTCGGCGCACAGCCCGCTGACGCCAGCTCCTATCGCCGCCGACAGATTGGGCATCACGCGCACCACGGGCGCGCCGCCCGACAGGGCGCTGAGCCGCTCGATCGAGCAGCCTGCTGCAATCGAGGCGACAAAGCCGTCCGGGGCCATCCGTGCAGCATAATCGGGCAGAACCTCGGCCACCACCTGCGGCTTTACCGCGACGATCACCAGATCAAAGCCACACGCCTCCACCGGCGGTGGTTCGCGCAGATAAGCAACCCGGTCTGACTGTTCCAAAGAATCGCCATCGCTCATCGGATCGATGACAAAAAATCTCGTATCCGGAAAGTCCCGTGCAGCGACAGCACGCCATTGGGTGAGCAAAGCTCCACCCATCTTACCATGACCAACCAATGCAATACGCAATTCTATCACCTTCTATTTCATTCATCAGCGATGCCCATGTTCGCGATGATTCAGCAGGATTGGAGCGCGAGCCTGTCTGGGGCGCAAACAGCCCGGAATGAGCCGACAACAGGATGGAAACCTCTGCGGGTTGCCATATGTTAATGTCATCGATATACGGCCCTATGTCAAAATTGGTTTGGAGTGTCAAACCGATGGGCGATTCACAGCATGGGCATTGCCTTTGGAAAATCCCCATGCGCTGTTCTGTTAATAAAAGAGTTGAATAAATCGTGAGTAAAACACAACGTATTGTTATAAAAGTCGGATCGAGTCTTTTAACCGATCAGAATAAGCTTGTCCCAAGATGGGCATTTCTTCAACGACTGATGGAAGATATTGGAGTTTTGACGGCAAGAGGGTATGAAGTTATCCTGTGCTCGTCGGGGGCGGTGTCGTTGGGCATGAAGATGATCGGCCTCACGCCCGCGACTGCGGGTCTGCGCGACAAGCAGGCAGCGGCGGCCTGCGGAATGCCGTTGCTGCTCAACGCCTACAAGCAGATCGGGCACGAGCATGATCTCAACATCGCGCAGATTCTGGTGACGCTGGGCGACTTTGGCGACCACCGCCGTTTCCTCAACACCAAGAACACGCTGCACCGGTTGCTCGAGTCGGGTGTGCTGCCGATCATCAACGAAAACGACACGATCACCACCGAAGAAATCCGGGTCGGGGACAACGACCGACTGGCCGCAAAGGTCGCGCAGATGGTTCAGGCGCAGCATCTGGTCATCCTGACCGGCGTCGATGGCCTGTACGACCGCAATCCGTCCGAGCCCGGAGCGCAACTGGTCGAAACGGTGCACGATGTCAGCCAGTATCTTGCGGTGACAAGCGAAGTGAGCACGCTGGGTACCGGCGGTATGCTGACCAAGATGCAGGCGGCCAACATGGCGCAGAACGCTGGCTGCACGACCCTGATTGCCAATGGCGAGGCCGACAATCCGATCACTTCAGTGCTCGATGGTGCACGCCCCTGCACGACCTGTGTCGCGCATGCCGAGCCCGCCGACAGCTGGGCGGCGTGGCTGACCGATCGTCTGCAGATGGACGGCAGCATCGTCATCTCGAACAAGGCCGCCGATGCCATGGCCGACAGCGGACAGGGGATCGATCGCAACGCCGTGATCTCGATTTGCGGCAGCTATGTGAAGGGTGATGTGATCCACATCTATGACGAGACCGGGACCGAGCGGGCCCGCGGGATGACCGATTTCTCGTCCGAGGAAACCGCGATCCTGGTCCGCAACCGCGACATTCCGGTCAAGCAGCTGATCGGCTATCACTCGCGCGCGACACTGGTCGAGTTCGAGAACCTGATCTGCCTCGATGATCGCCATATCCTGTGGGAACCGCAGGAGGCGGAGGCACCCGATACCACGCACGCCCGAGACAATTCCCGTGCCAGTAGCCACGCGATGCAACCTGCCTGACGCCTGACGCCTGACACCTGACGCCTGACGCCTGACGCCACGGCCCGATGGCGGCTCGCCGAAGGTGCGCATGCAGACAGCGTTTTTCTGCCGAACTGCGATCTGTCGCACAGCGCAGGCAGTTCGGTGGATGTAAGGCGGGTGGCATGACCCGACATGGCATCACCCCCAGGCTACGCGACCATCTGGCGGCTTTGCTCGCCGCTCTTGCGTCGGCCTATGCCATCGGACTTGCTGATCTGGCGGGATATCTTCCGCAAGGCGTCGCTGCATTGGACCGGCCATCGGGACAGATCATCGGTACGGCAGTGTGCCTGCTGGTCTACGCCCTGGTGCTGACGTGGGCCTGTCGGCGACGGCTGGTGGCCGGGCCGCTATACCATTGCGGCGAGAGCCGGCCTGCGAGGGATTATGGCTCACGCTACGAGCCCGGCCCCGACCGCCTGCTGGAAGGCTGGCAATATCGCTGACCGGCAGCTGCCAGGCTGCCAGCGTCGTTGACCGGGGGGCGCGCAGCAATTACCGCTGCTGCCCATGAAACAACCCCATATCCTGCTGGTCGTCGGCGGCGGCATCGCGGCCTACAAGGCGTGCGAACTGATCCGGCTGATCCGCAAGGCGGGGATGACCGTGCGCTGCGTGCTGACCGACGGTGGCGCGCAGTTCATCACCCCGATGACGCTGGCCGCCTTGAGCGAGAACGAGGTGTCCACGACCCTGTGGGACCTCAAGAACGAAACCGAGATGGGGCACATCCAGCTCAGCCGCGAAGCCGACCTGATCGTGGTCTGCCCGGCGACCGCCGACCTGCTCGCCAAGATGGCGGCGGGAATTTCGGACAGCCTGGCGACCACCGTGCTGCTGGCGACCGACACACCGGTGCTGGCCGTGCCTGCTATGAACGTGCGGATGTGGCAGCACACCGCGACGCAGCGCAATGTAACGCGGCTGCGCGGCGACGGGGTGACCGTGATCGATCCCGACGACGGCGCGATGGCGTGCGGCGAGTATGGCCCGGGCAGGCTGCCCGAGCCGGTGGCGATCATGGAGCGCATCGAAGCGGCGCTGTCTTTCCCCTCCCGCCTGCGGGAGGGGTTGAAAGGCAAGCGTGTGCTGATCACCGCAGGCCCCACGCACGAGCCGATCGATCCGGTGCGGTATATCGCCAACCGGTCGAGCGGACGCCAAGGCTTTGCGATCGCCGCCGCTGCCGCGCAGATGGGCGCCGAGGTGCATCTCGTCGCAGGGCCGGTCCACTTGCCGACACCGCCGGGGGTGACCCGGATCGATGTCGAGACCGCGCGCGACATGGCCGCCGCGGTCGAGGCTGCGTTGCCCGCCGATATCGCAATTCTGGTCGCAGCGGTGGCCGACTGGCGTACCGCCGATGCTGCAAATCAGAAGATCAAGAAGACCGGCGGGGCGCTGCCCGCGCTGCAGCTGGCCGAAAACCCTGACATTCTCGCCGGTCTTGCCCGCGACCCTCGCCGCCCGGCGGTGCTGGTCGGATTTGCCGCGGAAACCGAGAATGTGATCGAACACGCTCAGGCCAAGCTGGCCCGCAAAGGCTGCGACTGGATCGTCGCCAATGATGTGTCGGGTGAGGTCATGGGCGGCGCCGACAACGCGGTGCATATCGTCACCGCCGACGGCGTGGAAAGCTGGGCCAACCTGCCCAAGGATCAGGTTGCGCGCAAACTCATGGAGAAAATCGCAGATGCCGTCCGCTGAACACCCACCCGGGCCCATCACCATCCGGCTCAAGCGGCTCGAGCATGGTGCAGGCTTGCCGGTACCCGCTTATGCGACCCAGGGCGCGGCGGGGATGGACGTCGTCGCAGCCGAGGAACTCGACCTGATGCCGGGGCAGCGGCATGCGATCGCCACCGGCTTTGCGATGGCTATTCCCGATGGGTATGAGGTGCAGGTGCGTCCCCGCTCGGGCCTCGCGCTCAAGCACGGCATCACCGTGCCGAATACGCCGGGCACCATCGACAGCGACTATCGCGGCGAACTCAAGGTGATCCTGATCAACCATGGCGATGCGCCGTTCCCGATCCGACGTGGCGACCGCATCGCGCAACTGGTGGCGGCGCCCGTGCAGCGCGCAGCGTTCGAAGAGGTCACCGATCTCGAGGCTACCGCGCGCGGGGCAGGGGGATTCGGCTCGACGGGGGTGTAAGCTTGCACTTTCCCCTACCGCTTGCGGGAGGGGTGGCCGAAGGCCGGGGTGGGCCTGAAGTTCCAGAGGTTACAGGCCCACCCCGGCTTCGGCTTCGCCTCAGCCTCCCCTCCCGCATGCGGGAGGGGAGAAGAGCGCACTATCACCGCCGCTGGCGAGCAGGCCTGACAGTCTTTTCGCCTTCAGGAGCGATCGAGATCTGGACGGCTTCGCCTGAACGGCCCGGGAAATCGGTGAAGATTGCCTCGACCAGATTGGGTACCAGATACTGCAGGTTCTTGCTGCGTGACTGGGCTTCGGCGCGGCCTTCGAACAGGCGCGAATTATCGGCGGTGCGATCGATCTTCAGATCTATCTCGCTGGTATAGACCGTGTAGCTGCGAACATCGTTGTTCCAGCCATTGCCGAAGATGAACGGGTCGTTGAACCCCCAACCGAAGCCACGGCGACCATAGAAACCACCGCGTCCCCAGGGACCGAACCCGCCACCAAAGCCGCCGCCGAAATTGTCCGAGACGACCTTTTCACGGCCGTTGTCGACGGTGTAGGCAAAGCTCACCACCATATCGGCGCGGGACGGATCACTGGCGGGCACATAGCCGAGCTGCGACATTTGCTGGGTGACGAGGCCGGCATACTGCCCAAATTCCAGCCCGCCCTGCAGGCGAGGATCGGAGGCAGTGACGACGAAGCTTTGTCCCTGGGGAGCGGGCAAAGCCTGGAAGCGGGCGACGTCCGCCTTGAAAGGGGTGGCACATGCCGAAAGCGCGAGCGCCAGCGCAGGCACCGCAATCAAGGCAGCACGGCGTGAAAAGCGGCTGCGAACAGTCATGAATATCTCTCCATCGCGGACCCGCGCGACTCTGCGCGGTCCGTGTAATGGATATAGGTCTAGTCTGTCGCGAATGAACCCCGTTTGAACGCATTTGCGATGGTCGGACTCAGATTGCCCGCAATGTTAGCATGGATCAATTGCAACCAAACTCCGGAATCGGGGTGGCTCAGCGCATCAACCCCAGCGCGTCATAGGCACGGGCCAGCGTCGGCGCGGCCACCGCGCGGGCCTTGGCAGCACCCTTGTCGAGAATTGCATCGAGCGCCACGTCGTCGTCCTTCAAGGCGACAAAGCGTTGCCGAATCGGGCGGAGCGTTTCGACCAGAACTTCGGCCAACGCTGGCTTGAACGCGCCGAAACCCTGGCCTGCAAACCGTGCGCACACCGAATCCGGGGTCGCTTCCGTCATCGTCGCGTAGATTCCGACAAGGTTGAGCGCCTCGGGACGGCCTGCCAGATCGGCCGCGACCTCGGGAAGCGGCTCCGGATCGGTCTTGGCCTTGCGCACCTTCTGCGCGATCGCGTCGTCGTCGTCGGTCAGGCTGATCCGGCTCATCTCCGACGGGTCCGACTTAGACATCTTGGCGGTACCATCGCGCAAGCTCATGATCCGCGCCGATTCCTTGGGAATGTATGGCTCCGGAAGGGCGAACACCTCGACCCCGAAATCGGTGTTGAACTTGGTGGCGATGTCGCGGGTTAGTTCCAGATGCTGCTTCTGGTCTTCGCCCACCGGAACGTGCGTTGCCTGGTACAGCAGAATGTCGGCGGCCTGCAGCACCGGATAGACGAACAGGCCGATGCTGGCGCCTTCGCGGTTCTTGCCGGCCTTGTCCTTGAACTGGGTCATCCGGTTGAGCCAGCCGATGCGGGCGGTGCCGTTGAGCAGCCAGGCAAGTTCCGCGTGCGCAGGCACCCGCGCCTGGTTGAACAGCACGCTGCGGTCCGCGTCGATGCCGCAGGCGATCAGCGCGGCGGCCATCTCGCGCACGTTGCGGATGCGGGTCTCGCGTTCTTCGTGCACGGTGATCGAGTGCAGGTCGGCGAGGAAGAAGAAGCAGGCGCTGTCGGCATCCATCTCGTCCTGCATCTTCACCCAGTTGCGGATCGCACCCAGATAATTGCCCAGGTGCAGATTGCCGGTCGGCTGGATGCCGGAAAGGACACGCATGATGATCTTCTCTTTCGCTTTTGCGGGAGGGGGTTAAGCTGGCTACGCCTTGCGGCGCAGCATCGCCTTGATCTCGCCGGGCCGGTAGGTCCCCAGCGCCAGCGCCGCCAGCCCATACAACGCTGCGCCGCCGCCGCACAAGACGGCAAGTGCCGCGATCCGCTCGATCAGCCTGCCATCCATGAAGCTGTCCGCCAGCCGCGAACCCAGCCACAGCCCTGCGCCCATGATCGCAGCGGCCACCAGCATGCGCCACAGCTTGGCGATCAGCCGGGGATCTGGCTGGATATGACCGCGCTTGTAGAGCACGCCGAACAGCAGGGCGACATTGACCCAGGCCGAAATCGCCGTCGCCACGCCAACCCCGACATGCCCCAGCGGCCAGATAAGGATGAGGTTGCCCACCAGATTGACCACCATCGCGATCAGCGCCAGCCGCACCGGGGTCTTGGTGTCGGCGCGGGCGTAAAAGCCCGGGGTCAGCACCTTGATCAGCACATAGGCCGGCACCCCGCACGAGAAGGCCGCAAGCACCCGCGCGGTTGCGATGGTATCAGCGGCGCTGAACGCGCCATACTGGAACACGCCGTGTATGATCGGCACGGCCGCCACCACCAGCGCAACGGCGGCTGGCAGCGCCAGGAACAGCGCCAGCTCCAGCGCGCGGTTCTGGGTGTTGTGGGCCGCCGTGGGATCGCCGCTGCCGATCTGACGCGAGAGCAAGGGCAGGATGACGGTGCCGACGCCGATACCGATCAGCCCCAGCGGCAACTGGTTCAGCCGGTCGGCATAATAAATCCACGACACCGCGCCTTCGCCCAGATAGCGCGCGGCGAGCGAGGTCGAAATCAGCAGGTTGAACTGGATCGCGCCCTGGCCGATCGCGGCCGGCGCGATCAGCACCAGCATCGCCTTGACGTCGGGCGAGAGCCGCGGGCGCGAGAGCTTGAGGACGACGCCGCTCTGGCGGCAGGCCAGGATCAGCCACGCCAGCTGCAGCACGCCAGACACGGTCACGGCGACTGCCTGGGTTACCGCAGTGTCCGCCTCGCTCTGTCCGCGAAACAGCACCAGTGCCGCGATCATGCAGATGTTGAGCAGGATCGGCGCTGCAGCATTGACCCAGAAGCGGTTGATCGAATTGAGGATCCCGCCGAGCAGCGACACCAAAGAGATCAGCCCCAGATAGGGGAAGGTGATGATCGTCAGATGCCGGGCGAGCGCGAACTTCTCGGGCCCGCCATCGGGGAAGCCGCCGGTCATCGCATAGACCACAGGGCCTGCTGCCAGCATCATGATCGCGGTGAACACGATCAGGAAGGGGACGAGCACCGAAAGCACCTGGCCGGCAAAGGCACGCGCGACGTCCATGCCGCTGCCGGGCTCGGCGATTTCGCCCTCCGCCAGCTTGCGGTTGAACATCGGTACGAAGACCGCTGCGAACGCGCCTTCGGCAAACAGCGCGCGGAACAGATTGGGCAGCCGCCAGGCGATCAGGAAGGCGTCGGCGGCCATCCCCGCGCCGATATAGCGTGCCATCAGCATGTCGCGCGCCATACCCAGCACACGGCTTACCAGAGTGAGGCCGCCGATGGTGGATACGGCGCGGAGCAGGTTCATGCCGGATGCGCCCTAGCGCTGCCGGGCGTCAGGCGTTGCCTTCTGCCGGGGGCATCGGGGCGCCGAAATTGGGGTCTTGGCTCTGCTGTTCGTAAAGCGCGGCAAAATCGATCGGCTCGAGCACCAGCGGCGGATAGCCGGCATCGCGGATGACATTGCCCAGGATCAGCCGGATGTTGGGAAAAACCATCCGTGGGGTATCGGCAAACAGGAAACGGCGAACCTGTTCCTCATCCATTCCGCGAATGCCCAGCAACGCGCCATAGGCCAGCTCGACCAGATAGGCGGTGCCCTGCTCGGCCTTGGCCGCGATGGTATAGGTGCAGATCATCTCGTGCACTTCTTCGCTCAGCTGGCGCGATTCGGCGCGGAACTGCACATCGAACGCCAGCTGGCCCGGCCACTGATAGCTGTCGGGCGCATTGGGGTTCTCGACCGAGAGGTCTTTGACATATTGCGAGATCAGGCCCGCCTGGGGGCCGGATGCGCCATTCAGCGCCGGGTTCTGCGAGCTCACGGTGCCGTCTTCGGCCATGGATAATCCCTTTCATTGATCGGCGCTGCCAGCGCGTCTTGCGCGGCGCTCTAATGCCGCTTCCCGTGCGGTGCAAGCGCCGCGAATGCACAGCGCCCAACGACTCCGCGATGCAAGTTTTTGTCCCCCAAAGCAATTTGCATATTGGCCGACATGCCCTATGTTAGGCATTCGCGCTGACCTTTTAGCAGCATTGTGGTTGAAGCGGGCGGGCAAACGGGAAGACTTGTGACGGTAGAAATCATCATCTTGGCCATGGTTGCAGCGTTTTTGGGCCTTCGCCTCTATTCGGTCCTGGGTAAACGCACCGGGCACGAGCAGGAACCCCTGACGCGCGGCATGGACACGCCGGTGGCCAAACGTCCGACCTCGATCGAGCGCCCGCAGCTTGACGACAAGCCTGCTGCGATGACACCTGGCACGTCGACCGTGTTCGACATCGCCGCCGAGCCCGGCATCCGCCAGATGCTCGCTGCCGACCGGACCTTCGACGTCGCACGCTTCCGCGATGGCGCCAAGGCGGCCTATGGCATGATCCTCGAAGCCTTTTGGGCGGGCAATCGTGAAGACCTGCGCACTTTCTGCGACGACGAAGTCTACGAGAGTTTCTCGAGCTCGATCGAGCAGCGCACCACGCGCGGCGAAACGCTGGAAAACCGTCTCGTGCGGATCGATGAGGCACGGATTGTCGATGCCGAATACGATGCCCCGATGGCGCGGATCACGGTGCGTTTCGATGCGGACATCGCAGCTGTCGTTCGCGGCCCCGATGGCGAACTCGTCGCCGGGTCGCTGACCGATGCGGTTGCCACCCACGACCTGTGGACCTTTGCCCGCGACCTGCGCAGCAATGATCCCAACTGGATTCTGGTCGAAACCGATCAGGCCTGATGTCGGCTCGCCGGGGGATCGTCACGCGCCGGCTCGCGATCGGTCTGCTGCCGCTGGCGCTGGCCGGCTGCGCAGGCGTAGTCCCCTCGGGCGGCGCCAACTCCACGCAGCCACCATCGCGGCTTCCCTATGAGAACGAGCCTCCTGCAGCTGGTCCGGTTCGGCCGGCGCCAGCCCCGACGCCTTCGGGCGCATCTTCCAGCTATGCGATCCCTCGTGCGGTGCCGCTGCCGGCGCTGACCGGGTCTGCAATCACCGCGAGCGCGGATAGCACACAGGCTGCGGGCCAGATGCTGCGGCGCGGCCCCGCCATCGCCAGCCTGCCGATTGCCCCGGATGATGCCCGCGCAGCGCTGGTCGCCTTCCGCCTGACCTGTCCTGCGGTCACCAAGCGCACCGATGCCAGCGGCCTGACCCGGCCCGAGGACTGGCGCGGCGCATGCGATGCTGCGGCGCGCTGGTCTGACAGCGATGCCGCGCGGTTTTTTGCAGATCAGTTCGAGGCGGTGCAGGTGGGCGAGGGGGCAGGCTTTGCCACCGGCTATTTCGAACCCGAAATCGCCGGATCGCGCACGCGCCGCCCGGGCTTCGAGGTGCCGGTCTATGGCCGCCCATCGGACCTGGTCGATGTCGACCTGTCGCCATTTTCGTCCGAATGGGCTGGCAAGCGCGTGCGCGGCAAGCTCAAGGGCACCGATCTTGTCCCCTATGATGATCGCACCCAGATCGAACAGGGATCGCTTGATGGTCGCGCGCCGGTCATCGCCTGGGCGGCGGACGCGATCGATTTCTTCTTCCTGCAGGTGCAGGGATCGGGCCGGTTGCGCGCGGCCGACGGATCGGTGGTGCGGATTGGTTATGCCAGCCAGAACGGCCGCGACTATACCGGCATCGGCGCGCTGATGCGCGACCGGGGATTGCTCGCGCCGGGGCAGGCCAGCATGCAGGGCATCGTCGCCTATTTGCGCGCCAACCCCGAAGAAGGCCGCGCGATCATGCGCGAGAACAAGAGCTTCGTGTTCTTCCGCGAACTCACCGGGCCTGGCCCGTTGGGCGCATTGGGCTATCAGGTCGAAGCCGGCAGCAGCGTTGCCGCCGACCCCAAGTTCGTGCCCCTGGGCGCGCCAGTGTTCCTTTCGATGGACCGCGCCGAGCCCAACGGGCTGTGGATCGCGCAGGACACCGGCGGCGCAATCAAGGGGGCGAACCGCTTCGACACCTTCTGGGGCGCGGGTGAGCAGGCCAAGGTTATCGCCGGCGGCATGTCCGCGCGCGGCCTCGCGCTGATCCTGCTGCCGCGCGGCAGCTACGACCGGCTGGCGCGGCAGGCGCGCTGACTCATGAGCCGACGGCCGCTTTCTGATGCGGAAGCGGCCCTGTGGAAGCGGGTGATCGCCACCGTCGAGCCGTTCAAGGACAAGGTGCAACCTTCTCCCCTTCCGCCTGCGGGAGGGGCAGGGATGTCCGGCAAGGCCGGTCAGCCCGGGGGTGGGCCTGTAAAGTCCGGCTTGCCGATCAGGCCCACCCCCGGCGCAAAGCCTGCGGCTTTGGCCGACCCCTCCCGCTTGCGGGAGGGGAGAGTGACCAAACCCACGCCATCCTGGACCTTCACCGAGGCCCCGCGGCCCTCGGTCGCGGGCAATCTCGATGGTCACTGGGACCGGCGGATGGCCAAAGGCGGGGTGCAGCCGGATGTGACGATCGACCTGCACGGCCATACCCTGTCGAGCGCCTATGCGCGGCTCGACATGGCGCTGGGCCAGGCCAAGGCGGCGGACATGCGGCTGATGCTGCTGATCACCGGCAAGGCGCGTGCGCCCGACAGCGGTCGCGGCGCGATCCGCGGGGCGGTATCAGACTGGCTGCAATCCTCGCGCCACGCGGGCGACATCGCCGCAGTGCGCAATGCCCATCCCCGGCACGGCGGGGACGGGGCCTTGTACATCGTGCTGAGGCGGCGGCGGGGCTGAGTTCACAACCCTAAGTCGTCACCCCCGCGCACGCGGGGGTCCCGCTGCTTCCTGTAGGTCAGCGCAAAAGCGGGATTCCCGCGTTCGCGGGAATAACGAAGATGCTCAATCCTCCTTGGGGTCGAACTCGAGCGACGCGCTGTTCATGCAATAGCGCAGGCCTTCGGGTCCCGGACCATCGGGGAAGACATGGCCCAGATGCCCTTCGCAGCGCGCGCAGCGCACCTCGGTGCGGATCATGCCGTGGCTCGAATCGACGATCTCGGTGACCGCCTCGCCTTCGACCGGTGCGGTGAAGCTGGGCCAGCCAGAGCCGCTGTTGTACTTGGCGTCCGATTCGAACAACGGCGCGCCGCAGCCTGCGCAGCGGTACATGCCGTCGCCCTTGTGGTCGTTGTACTTGCCGGTGAAGGCGCGCTCGGTGCCGCCTTCGCGCAGCACGTGATATTGCTCGGGGCTGAGCTTTGCGCGCCAATCGGTTTCGCTGTTTTTGCTGTCTGCCATGGGTCTCTCCTGGGGAGCTAACAACATGGGCCGACTGCAGGCACAGTCAAGACGCGCGAGCGGCGACCCGCGCGATTTCCAGCAGTTCCTGCTCCAGCAGCAGCGCCGGGCCGGGGGTGGCCCGCATCATCGCCTGCTGCAGCGCGAGCAGCCGTTCGATCAGCCGCGCCATATGCTGCGGCCGGCCCCAGGCGCGCAGCTGGCGGGTCCAGTCCTGCTGGCTTCCACCGCCCCATAAGCGGCGGCTGCGCATTTCCTGGGTGACCCAGCCACCAACGTCGCGCGCATTGCCCATGCGCTGCGCGGCGGCGGCCAGCTGCATCACCTGCCGTTGCATGACGATGACGAGACCGACTTCTGACACCGCCTGTTCCCGCATCCGCTTGAGCTCTTCGGGAAGGCGCTTCAGATCACCCGACAGCGCAGCAGAGATGATCGGTTGCATCGCATCGTCTTCGGCATCGGCGCGCAGCGCGGCGATCGCTTCGCGGGTCACTGCCTTGGGCTCCTGAACGCTTGAATCGAGATACAGCGAGAGCTTCTCGATCTCCTGCGCCGCCAGCCTGCGATCGGCGGCGGTGAACCCCGCGATGACGTGCGCCAGATCGGGCTCGATGGTCAGTCCGGCCTCGCGCCCCAGTTCGATGACGATTTTTGCCATGTCGTCGGGCCCGGGCAATTTTGTCTGTACCGCCAGAGCGTTGGGCGCGGCGAGCACCGCCTTGGCGATGCGTGATTTCTCGCTGATGCCGCTTGCCAGCATGACCACGGGGTTGATCGCGTTGTCCGACGCCAGCAGCGCCTCGACCGCGGCCAGGCTTTCCTCGCCGCTGGTGGTGACTCGGATATAGCGAGTGTCGCCGAACAGCGACATCGAGGCAGCTTCTCCCGCCAGCAGCGAGGGGTCGCGCGACAGTTGCGGTCCGTCGAGTTCGGTACGCTCGATGCCCTTGCCAAAGCCCGCGATCAGGTCGGCTGCGAGCGCGGCATTGCCGCCGTCATCGGTGCCGAAGATCAGGTACAGGCGGATTTCGGGGCGCGGCCTGCGCGCCAGGGCACGGATCGATGCGGCGTCCGCCTTCATTGCGCGGGCGCAACCTCACGCGCGAACAGCGACAGCCGGGTGACGATCTGGTCGGCGATCTCGAGCGACAGGTTCTCCAGAGCGCGGTTTTCCGCGGCGATGGTTGCATACTCGCTGCTGACGATGTCGATACCTGCGTCCGATGCGGCGGTGGCATCGAGCACCACTTCACCGGTGGCAGCTTCCACCAGCTGATAGCGCGCGCGCAATGTCCGCCGCTCACGCGTCACCTGGTCGTTCGCGAGCAGGCCGAACCCGGTGATCTGGTCATCCAGCACCACCTGCAGCTGGAACCGGCTGGTGCCGCCGCCCAGTGCGTCGAGTCTGTCGTCGAGCGCGTTTCTGACCAGCCAGCCGGCACGGCCCTGGATCGGCGCGACGCTGACATCGCCGAGCGTCGTGGCGACGGCGCCCTGCGTGCCCGAGGAATACAGCGGCTGCATTCCGCAGGCGGACAGCGTGGCGAGCAGCGCGAGCGGCAAAAGGCGGCGCATCATCAAAATCCTCCCCTGCAAGGGGAGGGGGACCACGAAGTGGTGGAGGGGTGACACCCCATCGCCGAAGGGGACACCCCTCCGTCAGCCCTGCGGGCTGCCACCTCCCCTTGCTGGGGAGGATTTGAAAGGGCATTCCACATCACCATCACACCACCAGATTGACCAGCCGGTCAGGCACCACGATCACCTTGCGGATCTCGGCGCCGTCAAGGCTACGCTGCACTTTGTCGGATGCCAGCGCAAGCCGTTCGAGCTCCTCGTTGGGCAGCCCCTTGGCCACGGTCAGCGTATCGCGGAGCTTGCCCTTGATCTGCACCGCAATGGTGACCTCGTCCTCGACCAGCAAGGCCGGATCGACCTCGGGCCAGCTCGCATCGGCGACCAAGCCATGGCCTTCCATCAGGTTCCAGGCCTCTTCGGCCAAATGCGGCACCATCGGCGCGACCAGCTTGGCCAGCGTGCGGATCGCGATGTTGCGGCTGGCGGATTTCTCGGCCTTTTCGATGGCGTTGGTGAGCTCGTACAACCGCGCCACCGCCTTGTTGAAGGCCAGCGCCTCGATGTCCTTGCCGATCAGATCGATCGTCTGGTGCAGCTTGCGCTCCAGAGACTTGTCTTCGCCTTCGGCCGCCTCGATCGAGTTGAACACCCGCCACAGCCGCTGGACGAAGCGCCAGCAGCCTTCGATGCCCGCCTCGCTCCACGGCAGATCGCGCTCGGGCGGGCTGTCCGACAGCATGAACCAGCGCACCGCATCCGCGCCATACTGGTCGACGATGGCATCGGGATCGACCACGTTCTTCTTGGACTTGGACATCTTCTCGACGCGCCCGGCAACCGCCGCCTCGCCGGTGTCGGTGATGATCCAGTCGTCGCCGCGCTTTTCAACCTGATCGGGGCTCAGCCATTTGCCGCTGGTATCCTGCCAGGTCTGGTGCGTGACCATGCCTTGGGTGAACAGGCTGGCAAACGGCTCGGTGACATCGAGCTTGCCGATCCGCGCGAGCGCACGGGTCCAGAAGCGGGCGTAGAGCAGATGCAGAATCGCATGCTCGACCCCGCCGATATACTGGCCAACCGGCATCCATTTGGCGATCTCGTCGCGGTCGAACGGCTTGTCGTCGGGCTGGCTGGCAAAGCGCAGGAAGTACCAGCTGGAATCGACGAAGGTATCGAGCGTGTCGGTCTCGCGCAGCGCAGCCTTGCCGCATTTGGGGCAATCGACATGCTTCCAGGTCGGGTGGCGTTCGAGCGGATTGCCGGGGATGTCGAAGCTGACGTCCTCGGGCAGCACCACTGGCAACTGGTCCTTGGGCACCGAAACCACGCCGCAATCCTCGCAGTGGATGAACGGGATCGGCGTGCCCCAGTACCGCTGGCGCGAGACGCCCCAGTCGCGCAGCCGCCACACGGTGGTGCCTTCGCCCCAGCCTTCGCTTTCGGCGCGTGCGATCACCGCGGCCTTGGCCTCGTCGACACCCATGCCGTCGAGGAACGACGAATTGATGATCTTGCCGGGGCCGGTATACGCCTCGCTCTGGATCGGGATGGCTTCGTCACCTTCGGCTGCGACGACGCGGGGCACCGGCAGCATGTATTTGCGCGCGAAATCAAGATCGCGCTGGTCGTGCGCGGGCACGCCCATCACCGCGCCGGTGCCATAGTCCATCAGCACGAAATTGGCGATGAACACCGGCAGTTCCCAGGTGATGTCGAACGGATGCAGCGCGCGCAGCCCGGTGTCGAAGCCCAGCTTTTCCGCGGTTTCCAGCTCGGCGGCGGTGGTGCCGCCGGCCTTGCAGCGTTCGATGAATGCGGCAGCTTCAGGGTTGTCCGCTGCAATCTTCTGCGCGATCGGATGATCCGCCGCGATCGCGACAAAGCTCGCGCCGAAGATGGTGTCGGGGCGGGTGGAATAGACGGGGATCGTCAAAGAGCCCGTCACGTTGAAGCTGAACGTGAGTCCTTGCGACTTGCCGATCCAGTTGGCCTGCATCGAACGGACCTTTTCGGGCCAGTCGCCCAGCGTATCGAGGCCCTCGAGCAGCTCGTCGGCAAAGTCGGTGATCTTAAGGAACCACTGGCTCAATTTGCGGCGCTCGACCTGCGCACCCGAGCGCCAGCCCTTGCCGTCGATGACCTGTTCGTTGGCAAGCACGGTCTGGTCGACCGGGTCCCAGTTGACCGCGCTCTCCTTGCGATAGACCAGACCCGCTTCATACAGATCGACGAACAGCGCCTGTTCGTGGCCGTAATATTCGGGCTCGCAGGTGGCGATCTCGCGGCTCCAGTCGAGCGCGAAGCCCAGCCGCTTCAGTTGCTTGCGCATCGATGCGATGTTGTCGCGGGTCCAGCCGCCCGGATGCACGCCCTTTTCCATCGCGGCGTTCTCAGCCGGCATGCCGAACGCGTCCCAGCCCATCGGGTGCAGCACCTCAAAGCCCTGCATCCGGCGATAGCGCGCGATGACATCGCCCATGGTGTAGTTGCGCACATGGCCGATGTGGATGCGTCCCGATGGATAGGGAAACATCTCGAGCACATACGCCTTCTTCTTGGCGCTGTTGCTGTCCGCCTTGAAGGACTGACGTTCTTCCCACACCGATTGCCAGCGGGAATCGGCGGCCAGCGGATTGAACCGCGTTGTCTCGTTCATGGTATCGCCTCTGGAACTCGCAGGTTATTCGCGAATAGCGGACTGGCGCAGATCGCGGGCCTTGGTGAGGATGATTTCTTCCAGCTTCTGCACCGTGGCAGCGCCGACTGCGGCATCGACCCACTGGCCGTTCTGGCTGACCTGGCGGCTGGCGGCGACGCGCAACGCATCGGCGCGCAGATCCTGGTCGAGGATCGACACCGTGACCTTCATCCGCTCGCCCGGAGTCTGCGGGTTGGCATACCAATCGGTGACGATGACGCCGCCGGCGCTGTCTGCCTGCAACAAGGGCATGAACGACAAGGCGTCGAGTGAAGCGCGCCACAAATAGCTGTTGACGCCGATGGTGGTGACCTGGCTGGCGGCGATGTCCGCATCTGCCCGCTTGTTGCCGCCGCCGCATGCGGACAGCAATGCCAAGGTGCCGACAGCGCAGATCGCGGCGCGGGCGAAAGGAAGAACAGGCATGGCGGAATCCTTACACAACTGACGCATGAAACAGCGGCCTTCTATAGTTGCTTTGCAGGCTTGGGCAAGCACTTGCGCGCGGGCGTCAGCGTTCATGCAGCAGCAAGTTGGAGCGCGCTATTATCTTCATCGGGGAGTCACCCCTCAGGCGCTGGGAACCAAAGCCGGGGTGCTATGTAAGCTTCCTATTGTGGATTGTGTGCAACGGTTTCAGATTATTTTTGCTGGACCTGCCTAGGGGCATTCAAGCCCCCGGAATTGTGGTAACACTCCAGGCAAGGGACAGGTGGGGTCGGAAAAAAGACATGAACGCGGGAGTTGTTAAAAAACTGGCGATTTCGGGGCTTTTGCTCGGGGCTGCGGCATTGGTGCCGTCGATCGCCCTGGCATTTTCCTCCGGGTTCGACTCGCGTCCGGTATCGATTGATGCGCGTGGCGGCATCGGGTCGTTCACCCCTGCGTCGGTTGATCCGCGGCTTGCCGAAAGGCTCAAATTCTCTGCGCTGCGCGGAGACAAGATGTTCCGCTTCACGCCCGCCGCCTCCGCTGCCAACGGCACCCGCGCGTTGACCATCGCGGTCCGCGTGCGTCCCGACTCGGCCAAGGCGATCAACATCCGTCCTGATCTAGCCAGCGATGGCGGTCAGGGTGCTGGTCTGGTCCAGATCACGCCGACCGCGTTCAGCCTGGGCGTCGCCAAGGGCTTCACCAAGTTCGCTCTGCCTTCCAGCATCCGCCATCAGGATGAATCGCTGCCCGATCTGGCCCAGCTTGGCCAGGGCAAGGCCTCCGGCCGCAAGAGCCGCTTCAGCCCGCGGATCGAGCTGGACGAAATTCAGGCGCCCACCACCCGTGCGGTCCGCCCGTTCAACGACCAGGGCAGCTATTCGCTCGACGTTGGCGGCGCTTACAAGGTCACCCGCAATCTCGACGTCACTGCCGGCATCCGCCTGCGCAGCGAGCGCGACCGCCTGACCGGCCTCACCAACGAGCAGTTTGACAGCCAGGCTGTCTATGTCGGAACCGAATTCCGCTTCTGACCCCGTTGGTCTACCCAATTCCCCGGTAACGGATCCCCTGTGAAGGCAGGGGCCCATCTCCTGTGGCCAGTGTTCGGCGCGCCCGTATATGCGCGCGCCGAACCAATCCCCTTCGTGCAGGTTGAGCCCGTCGCAAGTCCCTCGGCAGCTTCCACACGCACTCGCTCCCCGGCAGTCGCGGGTGTCGAGGGGCCTCGGTCCGCACACACCATCTTCGCGCCATCGCGTCTTCGGGTGTAGCATTCCAGCGCACGCGAAGCCGCGAAGGGCAGGGGGACATGCCGGACGCAACCCCGTCTGGTTTCCGACACTCGTGGCAAGGCAAAGCGCCGGCAAACCGGATTGCGCTGATCACCGAATGTTAAAAGAGTTTGACATTTTTTGTAAAATGTCAAAAGGTCTGAACATCTGTCGTGATCAAGGGGCCGCGGACCGTGTCTTATCGAATGAAATATTGGTCGTTGTTCGCCCTGGCGATCGGCGTGGCGGCGTTGGCCGGAATCGTTATCGGCAAAGCGGTCCCCACCCAGACAGGCGTTGGGAACCCTGTGGTGATGGCTCCGCTTTTGCTCGGTGTGTGGGGCCTTGTCTTCGCCTCGACCTGGCTTTGGTGGAAGCGCACCGACGATCTGCAGCAGCAGGGCCAGCTCGTCAGCTGGTGGTGGGGCGGCATGTCCGGCACCGTTGCGATAATGGTCTATCTGCTGATGTTCTATGGTCGGCACAGCGAACTCACCCTTGGAGCGAGCTACTTGGTCTTTGGGCAAGGTGCCGGCTTCGTCATGGCGTGGCTGATCTGGCGCTTTCGCGGTCGAGGCGAGCCAGAGTGAAGAACTGTCTGAAAGACCTGCGCAAGGAGCGTGGCCTCAGACAGGCCGAGCTTGCCGATGCGCTCGAGATATCCCGCCAGACGATCATCGCGATCGAGGCCGACAAATATGATCCGTCACTGCCGATGGCGTATCGGCTTGCGGCCTATTTCGATGTGCCCGTCGAAGCGATTTTCTTCAATCCATGGCGCGAATGACCTGCGTCAACCTTATCCAATGGCGGTTCAAGCCCCGTCTCTGCGATCCCATGCGTGGCGCAGCAAGCAGAGGATTGCACAGTGCTGATATCCGACATCAAATCGATTTACCGCTGGGCGTGGGCGTTCGCCTTTGCCTGCCCCATCCTGTTTTGCATTCCAGTGCTGGTCGAATTCGCGCAGCATGTGGCCGAGATGCAAGGCGGCATGTACGCCAGTCCGGCAGGCGCTGCGGCCTTTGCGGATGACCCGCTGCGCATGCAGTTCGGCTTTGCCAAGGTCTTGGTACTGCTGCTGCCCGGTTACTGGCTGACACGCTTCGTGTTGTTCGGGAATGATGCGGCCGCAGCGCGGCGTGTGGAATGGCCCGCCGCCGGACTTTGGTCGGTGATTTTTCTGCTCAGTGCCGGACAGGCCTATTGGGGGCTGTTCGGATCACCATGGAGCGAACTCCTCGGTGTGACCGATGAAGCGATTGCTAGCGCGGTCGATGTATCAATCGGCCTGGTTGGCAGCGTCCTGGGCATCTATCTCGTGGCATGGGGCGTGGCCTGGGCATTGGGCAACGCCGCCATCGGCCCCTTGCGGTCGATCCGCATCATGCACGGGTCGTTCTGGCGAACGGTGGTGTTGATGATCGCCGGCGCGCTCCCGTTGATGGCGTTACACTATGCCCTTGGATATGCCGCAATCCATTATGGTGCCTCCGCTTTCGATTGGACCGTCATGGTCGTGGATTCGATCGTGACCGGCTTCCTGGCACTTACCATAACGGGGAGTTGGGTCGCAGCTGTCCGACACGCAGCCGCAAAGTCGGGGGTGTCGCTGCTGCCAAACGGCCATAGCGGATAGACCATGGCAATCGGCGTCCCGATCGGTTTCTGATCGGGGCAGTCCCGCACAAGGGCCCTGCCGTCTGCGGATCCGTGACCGGCTGGGCGGCTTAACCCGACAGACCGTCGATCGCGGCCCAGCCGTCGATGGTATGTGCGATCTGCCGGGCACGGGTGCGGGTCATTCCGCCCAAGGCGATGACGGGCAGGCGCGACAATCGCGCCAGCGCTGCAAATCGCGGCACACCCAGCGTTGCGCCGCCTGGATGGGTTTGTGTTTCGAATGCGGGCGAGATCAGCGCCTGGGTGCCGCGACTGTGCAACGCATTTGCCCGTCGCAGTTCGCGCAGGTCGTGCACCGTGACCAGACGGATCAGCGTGCCGGCTGCCCCGCCACAGGGCGCGCCATACCATCCATCCGCCCGCCAGCGCCGTGCGGCCCCGGCATCGCCTGCTAGCACGATCACGCCGTCGCGCATGCGGATCAGCCTTGCCAGCCGGTCAAACCGCGCGCGCCGTTCCTCCGGCGGCAGGTGGTAGTGGCGGAACACCAGCCCTGATCCGCTGGGCATCCGGGCAATCGCGCGCTCCAGAACCGCATCGTTGCGCGCGTCGCTGATCAGCCACAGGCGGGGCGGGGCTGATTTTCCGGGCTGGCGGCGGCGCATGACCGGGCTTATAGCCGCGACCCATGAATATGCCCAGCCACACCACCGCAACGCCGCTGACCACGATCCGCGCCGCCATCGCCCAGTCCGAAAAGATCGCCGGTCGCCCGGCAGGATCGACCACGCTGATCGCGATTTCCAAGACCAAGCCCGTCGAGGCTATCGAGGCGCTGGTCGGCGAGGGCCAGAGGGTGTTCGGCGAAAACCGGGTGCAGGAGGCCGAAGCCAAGTTCCCCGATCTGCGCGCGCGCTACCCCGATCTCGAACTGCACATGGTTGGCCAGTTGCAGTCGAACAAGGCGGATGAGGCGGTCGCGCTGTTCGACTTCATCCATTCGCTCGACCGGATGTCGCTCGCCAAGGCGCTGGCCACCGCGATGGACAAGGCGGGGCGGCAGGTGCCGTGCTTCGTCCAGGTCAACATCGGCGAAGAAGAGCAGAAGGGCGGCTGTGCGATCGCCGATCTGCCGCAGTTTCTGGAACAGGTACGCGCGCTTGGTCTTCCGGTGATCGGCCTGATGGCGGTGCCGCCCGCCGATGTCGAACCCGCCCCGTATTTCGCGTTGCTGGCCAAGCTGGCGCGCGAGGCAGGGCTCGAGCAGCTGAGCATCGGCATGTCGGGTGATTTCGAGACAGCGGTGCGCATCGGCGCGACGCATGTCCGGATCGGCTCCGCGCTGTTCGGCGCACGATAGCTGCCGACGCAAAGAAACCGCGCCAGGAGGGAACACAAACGCGCGCGCTTCGCTCTTTGTCTGAACACAGATCAAGCAAGGGTTGATACGCGATGGGTTTTCTCAAGGACGGCAAATGGCACGACGGATGGGATTATGGCGACGGCGATGACGGCGCGTTCGAGCGCGACGACAGCATTTTTCGCAACTGGATTACGCCCGATGGAGCGCCGGGGCCCACCGGCGAGGGCGGCTTTGAAGCTGAGCCGGGCCGGTATCGGCTGTATATCAGCCTGGCCTGTCCATGGGCGCACCGCGCCAATATTGCACGCCATCTGAAAGGACTGGCCGGCGCGATCGAGCTCGTGGTGGTACACTGGCGGATGCAGGAAGGCGGCTGGTCCTTCCGCGAGGGTGAGTGCGTGACCCCCGATCCGCTGTGCGGCGCGGACAATATGCACCAGATCTACACCCGGGCCAAACCCGACTATTCGGGGCATGTCACGGTGCCGGTTTTGTGGGACACCAAGACCGGAACGATCGTCAACAACGAGAGCGCGGATATCCTGCGCATGCTCGGTACCGCCTTCGATGCCTGCGGCGCAAACGATCTCGATCTCTATCCCGAGGGCCATCGCGACGAGATCGACGCGCTCAACGACCGGGTCTATGACGCGGTGAACAACGGCGTCTACAAGGCGGGCTTTGCCACCACGCAAAAGGCATATGAAGACGCGGTCGTACCGGTGTTCGACATGCTCGACGAGCTCGAGACGCGATTGGAGGGCAAGGACTGGCTGGTCGGCGAGCAGCTCACCGAAGCCGATATCCGGCTCTGGACCACGCTGATCCGCTTCGACCCGGTGTATCACGGCCACTTCAAGTGCAACATCCGCCGGATTGCAGACTACCCCAACCTCGCGGCCTTTACGCGCCGACTATACCAGCTCGACGGTCTATCGGAGACGGTGAACTTCAAGCACATCCGGCATCATTATTATGAAAGCCACGACACCATCAATCCGACTGGGGTGGTCCCTGTGGGTCCAGATCCCATGATCCCGGGGTGGCAGGCGCAACGGGCATAGCCAGCGGCCTGCCTATTCGGTGACATCGTCCAGCGTGAAATAGCCCTGCTTCAGTGCCTTGAGCACCAGTTGCGCGCGGTTGGATACGGCAAGGCGGCGGCGGGCGTCGGTCAGGTATTCGCTGACGGTCTGGTCGGATATGCCCAGCACGCTGGCGATTTCCCAGCTCGTCATGCCGCGCGCCACCAGCTTGATGCAATCGACCTGACGCGGCGATAGTTTTTCGGCCAGTTCGGCCGCGGCGTCGGGCAGCGCCGATTGCCACAAGGAGCGTGCCTGTTGTCCTGCGGCGGTGCCGAGCAGGATCGCCAGCATGAACGCGCGCGGGTTGAGCGCGCCGTTGTCACGAACCACGAAATGCACCGAAACGGTCGGCCTGTCGGGCATATGGCTGGCGACGGTGCACCCCGAGGCCAGGCCCAGCCTGCGCAGTTCGTCGAGATATTCGCGTTGGATGCGGGTGAGCGGGATGATGGCGTCGAGCTCGCTCCAGCGGATCGCGCCGCCCCTGCGCTGGCACGCGGCCAGAATGGGGCTGGACAGGCTGTAGTCGCGGCGCCGGAACACGTCCTGCCATTCGGTGGGATAGTTGCTTTTGATCTCAGGCAGCATCAGCCCGGATTGCACATGGACGTGACGCGCAACGGCTCCGTATTCGAACCCGATATGGCGCGCGGCAGCCACCATCACGTGCAGCAGAAGGTCGAGCGTCGACGCAGACTCGATCGCGCGCCAGCTCTGCTCGATATGATCCAGCTCCGGCATAAAGCGTCCCGGCTTAGGTTGATGGGTAAGATAGGGTGCGCCAGAGACGCGAGCGCCCATGCCACGACTTGGCTAATGGCGTGCAAACCATTGAGAGCAAACTATTTGCTCCCCACGTTTCAAGCAATCATTATACGGTTACATTGGTCCAAATCGGAGCCATTGGTGACTCCTTAGCCCCAGGGTCAGGCCCCCGGTACGCCCAGTGCCGACGCCGCTTCGCGCACGCGGCGCTGATCGGCGGCGTTGTTCTTCAAAGCTGCGGTCGCATCGCGCAACGCGGCCTGCGCCTTTCCGGTCTCACCCAACTGCATCCGGCTGCGCAGCAGCATGATCCAGCCATCGGTATCGCCCGGCTCGCGCTTCAGCCGATCGGCAAGGCCGTCGACCATCTGTGCGACCATCATATCCTGCTGGCCCTGCGGCAGCGCTGCGGCGGCGGCCATCTGGTCAGGGCTTGGGCCGGGGATGCCTGCGGTCGCGGCCTGCGCCCCATCGGTCTGGAACCCGCCTGCGGGCGGTGCAAACTTCGCCGAGGCGAGCCGCTTCTCGACCTCGATCCCGCGTTCCTTGCCGACATTGCGGATCACGTCGCGGATGTCGTTGGCGTAAGGCGCATCGGCAGGGGTCTCGGCGAGCAGCCCGAACCAGTCCTCGATCGCCTCGGCATGCTGGCCGTCGATGTCCTTGGCGGCGGCAAGGAAATACCGTGCACGCGCATCCTTGGGGTCGATCTCCACCGCGCGCTTGAATGCAGCGCGGGCATCGGGGCTGATCGCCGAGTCCTTGCTGGCCATCACCAACGCCTCACCCAACATCGAGTGAAACTCCGAATTGCCCGGAGCCAACTGGATCGCTCGCCGCATCGCGGTGGCGGATTCAGCAAAGCGCCCGGTTTCGAAATATGACCAGCCCAGCATCCGCCAGCCTTCGGCGTCATCGGGATTGTCCTGCAGCTTGACCTCGAGCGCGGCGATCACCTGATCGACCGAGGCGGGTGCGCCATCGGCGGCGAGGGGCGCAGTTGGCGCGGCGTTGGTCGGCGCCTGATCGGTGTAGACCTTGTAACCCACCGCTCCGGCGGCGATCAGCGCCGCAGCAAACAATGCGATGCGGGCGATGCCGAATCCTCCGCGCGGGCGTGCTGCCGGGGCGGGGCCCTCGGGCGGCGCGGCGGGAGATATCGGAGTGCTCTGGGTCATCTGGGTGTCTCTTCGTCCGCGTGTCAGGGGCTCATGCTAGCCGATCACCCGAAATTTCCAATTTCTAAGTGGTAAAGATCACATTCTTTGCTAGAAATATCGGCATAGGGTTCGCAACCGAATTTTGGGCAAGTTCTTGCGGCTGCGGAGCAATCTGGCGTTGGCGGTACCGATCGGGGAGAGATCGGGCAGCACGATGCCAGGCTGGTCTGCCACAGCCATGCAAGCGCGGACGCGTGTGCGTCCGCAAATGGGGGACGCGAACCTGTGAGCGAGATTTTCCGCGTTGCTATCATCGGGTCGGGCCCGGCGGGCAAGAGCGCCGCCGGTCGCGCCGCGAGTCTTGGCTTGAGCCACATCCTGCTCGAAAAGACCGACCACCTTTCCGATACGATCTACAAGTACCAGAAGGGCAAGCACGTGATGGCGACGCCATCGCAGCTCGTCCTGCGTTCGGACCAGGAATTCGAGGCCGGCAAGCGCGAGGCGATTCTGGAAAATTGGAACCAGCGCACCAAGGAACTCGGCGTCAACGTCAAGTTCAATGCGGAAGCCAAGGCGATCCGCGGCACCGGCCCCGCCATCGAGGGCAGCGTCCATGTCATCGAGATGCGCGGACGCGATGGCACGATCACCAAGAAGGAAATCCAGCGCTACGCGCCGCCGTACGAGATCGAGCTGACCAACGGCGAGAAGATCATGGCGGAAAACGTCGTGTTCGCGATCGGCACCCAGGGCAACCCCAACCGCATGCGCTGCCCCGGCGGCGACCTGCCGCATGTCCAGTATCAGCTCGACGATCCCACCGAATATGTCGACGAGCATATCGTGGTCATCGGTGCGGGCGATGCGGGGATAGAGAACGCGCGCGGCCTTGCCGAGGATGCGGCGCAGGGCAATGTCGTCACCATCGTCAGCCGTGGCCCCGAAGCGCCAAGCCCCAAGGAATCCTTCCCCACCGCCAAGGAGGCCAACGCGCTGGCGCTGCTCGGCGATCGCAATGCCGGCAAGCTATTCATCCGCTTCGAGACCGATACTGCCAGCGTCGAGCCGGGCTGGATTACCTTCAGCACCCGCGATGGTGAGGAACGCGTGCGCTGCGACCGGATCATCGCCCGCATCGGTTCTGCCCCGCCGCGCGCCTTCATCGAGGAATGCGGCATCGCGTTCACCAGCGCGGATCGCCTGGCATTTCCGCAGCTGTCGCCGGTGTTCGAATCGACCGCGCCGGGAATCTTCGTCATCGGCGCGCTGGCGGGCTATCCGCTGATCAAGCACTGCATGAACCAGGGCTATGATGTCATCGAGTTCATCAACGGCAACACCGAGCTGAAGCCGGCGGACGAGCCCATCCTCGAAGCCAAGTTCAGGGACCTTCCGGGGCGCAAGTCGGTTGCCGAGTGGCTCGACCTGCTGCGCGAGAACGTCACCATCCTCAACGGCATGAACCCGCTGCAGATGCGCGAATTCATGCTCGATTCCGATGCCAAGTTCTACCGCAAGGGGGATGTGATCTTCGAACGCGCCGCGCCCGGATCATCGCTGTTCGCGATCGCGCAAGGTTCGGTCGCGGTGCAGATCGATCCCAGTGACACCAGCAAGATCGTTCCGATCGGGCAGGGATCGATCTTCGGCGAAGTCGGGCTGATCTCGGGGCGGCGGCGCGGGGCGACCGTGGTGGCGGCCGAGGACACGATCTGCGTCGAAATCTCGCGCAATGCGGCGCTCAAGCTGCAGAGCCAGGTGCCGACCGCGAAAAAGGCGATCGAGCGGATTTCGACCGAGCGGCTGCTGCTGCAGATGTTCGGTTCGGGCCTGAAACCGGACGACATCGCCGAAGTGGTCGAGACCAGCAAGATCCGTCAGGTCAAGCCGGGCGAGGCGATCCTCAAGGAAGGCGACGAGGGCAACGAGATCTATGTGATCCGCGTGGGATCGATGATCGTCGAGAAGGAAATCGGCGGCAAGCCGGTGTTCCTGTCGTATCTGCCGGCAGGCAGTTACGTCGGCGAAATGGCGCTGATCGCGGGCGGAAGGCGCACCGCAACGGTGAAGGCCGCGATCAAGTCCGAGGTCATCCGTATCGACGGCGATGCCTTCAAGAAGGTGCTCGAGGCCAATCCCGAACTGCTCAAGCGCGCCAAGCGCGACATGGCCAGCCGCCAGGACATCAACGCTTTCATCGAGGCCAAGAAGGACAGCTTCTCGGGCGTGGTCGACATGTATTCGGGCGTCGCCAACTTCCTCGTCGAGAACGGCATCGGCGAGGCGACCGACGTGCTGCTGATCGACGAGAGCCTGTGCGTGGGCTGCGACAATTGCGAAAAGGCGTGCGCCGACAGCCATGACGGGCTCTCGCGGCTCGACCGCGAGGCCGGGCGGTCCTATGCCCATCTGCACGTGCCGACCAGTTGCCGCCATTGCGAGCACCCGCACTGCATGGCCGATTGCCCGCCCAACGCGATCAACCGCGGTCCCGATGGCGAGGTCTATATCAACGACACCTGCATCGGTTGCGGCAACTGCCAGCGCAACTGCCCCTATGGCGTGATCCGCATGGACAAGGTGCCGCCCAAGAAGCCCAGCCTGCTCTCCTGGCTGTTCTTCGGCTTCGGCCCCGGCCCGGGCGAGCCGAGCAAGAAATGGGCCTATGCCAACAGCGATCCCGGTGTCGAGAAGCCCAAAAAGGCGATCAAGTGCGACATGTGCGCCGGGATCGAGGGCGGTCCGAGCTGTGTGCGCGCCTGCCCGACGGGAGCGGCGATCCGCGTCGCGCCCGACGAATTCCTGACCGTCGCACGGCTCGAGCAGGAAGAGGCTTAAGCCATGGCCACCCAAGCACAGCCCGCTGCACCTGCGGTCCGCAAGAAGACCACGGGTCGCCAGCGCAATTCGATGCACGATGGCTTTCTGCGGCATCGCAACTTCCGCTGGATGAAGATCGCCACGGTGCTGTCGATCACCTGTCTGGTGAGCTATTTCCTGGTCGATGTGCAGCCGCGCCACAATGGCGGCTCGTGGTACGGCTATACGCTGGGCACCATCGGTGCGCTGCTGATCCTGTGGTTGACCTGCCTGGGCCTGCGCAAGCGCGCGATCACGCCGGGGGGCTGGTCGCTCAAGGCCTGGACCAGCGCGCATGTCTATCTGGGCCTGAGCCTGATCGTCATCGGCACACTGCACACCGGCTTCCAGCTCGGCTGGAACGTCCACACACTGGCGTGGTCGCTGATGATGATCGTGATCATATCGGGGATCTTCGGCATCTATTTCTATGCCACGCTGCCCGACAACCTGTCGAACAATCGCGCCGACAGCGATGGCGCGGTGACCGAGCGGATGATGATCGAGCAATTGCGCTCGCTCGACCGGCAGCTGCACGATGCTGCACAGCCGCTCGATCCGGCGCAGGCGGCGCTGGTGCAGGCCTCGCTCGAGCAGGACCCGTTCGATGGCAATTTCTTCCAGCGCATCGGCAACAGCTATCGCGGCTGCGAGACTCGCGCGGCAATCGCCGAATTGCGGCGGATGCGCGCCTATCAGCCACGGATGGGAGACGATCCGCTCGACAAGGTCGACGGACTTTTGCAGCGCAAGGAATCGACGCTGGCCCGGCTGCGCAAGCATCTGCAGATCAAGTCGATGCTCCAGGTGTGGCTGTTCGTCCATGTGCCGATGACATTCGCGCTGCTCGCAGCCTTGTCGGCGCATATTTTCAGCGTGTTCTTCTATTGGTGACGCGCCACCGGGGGCAGGGTTTACGGGTTTTGGGGGCAGTTGAATGATGTTTATCGTCCGCCAGGTCGCCTTGAAGGCAGATGGCAGCGAGATTGTCCGCCAGACCGAGGTGGCGGGCGACGAGATCTTCATCGGTCGCAATGCCAGCAATGGCGTTCACCTGCCCGATCTGGCGGTGAACCCGGTTCACGCGCGGGTTGATCGGCGCGGCAACGACCTGATCGTGACCGCGCAATCGCAGCAGCCGTTCGATGTCGACGGTCGCAGCGTGGAAACGGCGACGATCGACATCGCGCGCGGTGCCGAGCTGCGCTTTGGCGGCCATATCATTGCGGTTGGTTCCGAGGGCGAGGGGGTCACCCTTACCGTGCGCCGGGTCGAGGCGGTGTCCGACAGCGCCGAGGACAAGGACGAGGGTGCGATCTATTCGCTCAAGGGCCTGCTGCCCGGCAAGCGGATGAGCGCGTGGGGCTTTGCGTTGCTGATCCTGATCGCGTGCCTGGCCTGGCCGATCTATACCTGGTCGAGCTACAAGGACCTGGCGTACAAGGAAAAAGTCTCGCGCCCTGATGGCTTCCACGCCGACAGCCTGTGGTCGTCGGGCAAGCTGAGCCTCGCGCACAAGACGCTCAAGGACGATTGCCAGTCGTGCCATGTCGATGCCTTCGTCTCGGTCCGCGACAACGCCTGCATGACCTGCCACGAAAAGGATGCAGGCCCTCATGCGCCGATGCAGCGCCAGCTCACCGCGCGCGGCGACCCCACCGGATTTGCCGCCTTCACCCGATTCGTGGCCGCCAGTTTCAACAAACCGGCAGGACGCTGTGTCGAATGTCACACCGAGCATGAGGGGGCAGGTGCTATGCAGGCTACTCAGCAGCGATTCTGTGCTGAATGCCATGACGGGATGGACACGCGCTTGACCAACACCAAGCTCGACAATGCCGCCGATTTCGGCACTGCGCATCCGCAGTTCCAGCCCGCCGTGCTGGTGCGTCCGCTCGCGGGCGACGATGCCAAGGCGCCGCGCAAGCGCATCTCGCTCGACAAGAAGCCGAAGGAAAACAACGGCCTCAAATTCCCGCACGACCTGCACCTCAACAAGACCGGCGGTGTTGCGCAGATGGGGCGGCGGCTCTCGGCGAAATACGATTTCGGTGATGCCCTCGAATGCTCCGATTGCCATGAGGCGGACAAGAACAACGTCGGTTTTGTCGCGGTCGACATGGAGAAGAGCTGTGCGATGTGCCACAGCCTGTCGTTCGACAAGGTCGGCGGCACCTTCCGCACGCTGCGCCATGGCGAACCCGAGCAGGTGAAGGCCGATCTTCGCGCCTTCTATCGCTCGACCGCGCCGACCCGGCCGATCAACCTGGGCAGTCTGGCGCGCCAGCGGCCTGGCATCGTCAATTCCAGGCGGACCGCGGCGGACTATGCCCGCGCGGTGAACTTCCGCGGCACCCGCGCCGATCAGGCGATCCGCCAGGTCTTCAGCCGCGGCGGCGCCTGCTATGATTGCCATGTCGTCGTTCCGCCATCGTCTTCGGGCGGAATGGACTACAAGATTGCTCCGGTCGCGCAGACCAGCCGCTATCTGCAGAAGGGCTGGTTCACGCACGACGCGCACGACAAGGAAGAGTGCACCAGCTGCCACCTTGCCGAAAAATCCAGCGCGGCGTCCGACCTGCTGCTTCCCGGGATCAAGGATTGCCGCACCTGCCATGTGGGTGAAACCGGTGATGCGCTGATCAAGGTCAAGAAACCTGTCGAATCCACCTGCGCAATGTGTCACGATTACCACGCCGACAAGGGGGCTCCATGGCTGCTTCGCGAGCAAGACAAGAAGAAAAAGCGGCCAGAGAACACGGCGGCCATGGCACATCCAGCGGTCGCAATGGCCCGATTGCGACCATAGCCGGCGAGACCGACCTGACCCACAATCGAGGACCAGCACGCCGGATGTTGATTGCCCAGATCACCGATATTCATCTGGGCTTTGATCCGGACAATCCTGCCGAATTCAACCGCAAGCGGCTGGATCAGGTGGTCAACATGCTGTGCGACCTCGATCCGCTGCCCGATATGCTGCTGGCGACCGGGGATCTGATCGACCGGGGTGACGAGGACAGCTATCGCCGGCTGAAGAATGCGCTCTCGGTATGTCCGTTCCCGGTGCATATGTGCCTGGGCAATCACGACCAGCGCAACACGTTCCGCGCGCAATTCCCCGACGTCCCGGTCGTCGACGGATTCGTCCAGTATGAGGTCGACGCCGGCCCGATCCGGTTGCTGGTGCTCGATACGCTGGAGGACGGGCGCCATGGCGGGGCTTTCTGCGAGGTTCGGGCGCGCTGGCTGCGAGCGCGGCTGGCCGAGCAGACCGATCGCCCGACGCTGATCGTTCAGCACCATCCGCCGATCGAGGTGGGGATCGAATGGATGAACACCCATCCCGAGGAACCCTGGGTCGAACGGCTGCGCGACTGCTTTGCGGGCCACTCGAACATCATCGGCATGGTCTGCGGCCATATCCATCGCGCGATCGTCAGCAGCTGGAGCGGTTTTCCGGTCGCGATCTGCCCGTCGAGCGCGCCGCAGGTGGCGCTCGAGCTCGCGCCGATCGACCCCGATGTGCCCGATGGCCGCAACATGATCATCGCCGATCCGCCCGCCTTCGCGCTGCACTGGTGGAACGGTCGCGAGCTGATCACGCATTACGAGACAGCCGACGACCATGTGATGCTGGCGCGTTACGACGAAAAGATGCAGCCGCTGGTGCGCAGCCTGCTGGCCGAGCGGCCGGCTTAACCGGGCGCGGTTGGTCGCCTGCCGCTGGCAATTCGATAGAGGACATGCCAACACGCTCCATCGGCACGGGGCGCGCACGCTTGCGCCTGCCCCTTGCGACCAACTCCGCGCTGCCCACATGGGAAAGCAGCGGGGGCCAGAGACAAAGGGAACAAGATGGTAAAGACAGTTCTGCTGATGGCGGCATCGGCGCTTGCAATGGGTTTGGCAGGGGGTCCGGCGATGGCACAACAGGCTGCCCCGGTCTCCGCGGATGCACAGGCGAAGCTGATCTATCAGGAGTGGTCCGGCCCCTATGAAGGTGTTCCGCCTTGGGATCAGGTCAGCACCGAAGCGTTCCCCATGGCGATCCAGGCTGCGATGGACGAACTCAAGGCCGAGTATGAAGCGGTTGCCAGCAACACGGCTGCGCCGACCTTCGAGAACACCAACCTTGCGCTCGAGCTGGCCGGCGACCGGATGAACCGCGTGTTCGCGATGTGGGGTGTCTATACCAGCAACCTCGCCGACAAGCAGGTTCGCGCGATGCAGGCCGAATGGGCGCCCAAGATATCCAAGTTCTACAACGAACTAACGCTGGACCCGCGCATCCTGGTACGGATCAAATCGGTCTATGACCGTCGCGACCGTTTGGACCTCGATGCGCAGCAGAAGCGGCTGGTCGAGCGCAATTATGACAGCCTGGTGCGCGGCGGCGCGCTGCTCGACGATGCCGCCAAGGCGCAGTTGATCACGATCAACGGTCAGCTGGCCGGGCTGTATTCGACCTTCAACGAAAAGCTGCAGGCCGATGAGGAAAAGTACATCGTCGTCACCGACAAGGCGGAGTTGGCCGGGCTTCCCGACAGCTTCGTCGGTTCGCTCAAATCGGCGGCGGAAGAGCGCAAGGTCGATGGCTGGGTGCTGGTCAACACCCGCTCGGTGATGCAGCCGGTGCTGGAGAACGCCACCAACCGCGCGCTGCGCGAGAAGGTGTACCGCTCGTATGTCATGCGCGGCGACAACAACGACGCCAACGATACCAACGCCACGATCGCGCAGATCCTCAAGCTGCGCCAGCAGCGTGCCGAACTGCTGGGCTTCAAGACCCACGCCCATCTGCGGATGGACGACACCATGGCCAAGGACCCCGAACGGGCGATGGACCTGATGATGAAGGTCTGGCCCGCTGCGGTGGCACGCGTCAACCAGGAGGTTGCCGACATGCAGGCGGTCGCGGATGCCGAAGGCGCGGGTCTGAAGATCGAGCCCTGGGACTATCGCTTCTATTCGGAGAAGGTTCGCAAGGCAAAGTACGATCTCGACCAGAACGAGATCAAGCCTTACTTCCAGCTTTCCAAGATGATCCAGGGCATGTTCGACGCTGCGGGCAAGCTGTATGATCTGGAGTTCAAGGAAAACACCGGCGAGGTGCCGGTCTTCCACCCCGACATCACCACCTATGTCGTCACCAACAAGCTGACCGGCGAGAATGTCGGGCTGTTCTACATGGATGCCTATGCGCGCACCGGCAAGCGGTCGGGCGCATGGGCGACATCGTACCGCGCGCAGCAACGGCTGGGCGGGGATCGCAACGTGCTGGCCTCGAACAACAACAACTTCGTCAAGCCTGCGGCTGGCGAGGTCGCGCTGATCAGCCTCGACGATGCTGCCACCCTGTTCCACGAGTTCGGCCACGCGCTGCATTCGCTGGTGACCGATGTCGAGTATCCCGGCCTGCGCGGCACGCCGCGCGATTTTGTCGAGTATCCCAGCCAGGTCAATGAGAACTGGCTGCTGACGCCCTACATCCTGGAAAACTACGCAACGCACTATCAGACCGGCAAGCCGATCCCGGCGGAGCTGGTGCAGAAGATCAACGCCAGCGAGACCTTCAACCAGGGCTTCTCGACAGTCGAATATCTCGCCTCGGCAATCGTCGACATGAAGCTGCACTATCGGACCGACCCGGTCGCCGATCCGCGCGCTTTCGAGAAGGATACGCTGGCGGAAATCGGCATGCCTTCGCAGATGGTGATGCGTCACCGTCTGCCGCAGTTCGGGCATCTGTTCTCGTCGGACAGCTATTCGGCGGGCTATTACAGCTATCTGTGGTCCGAGACGATGGACGCGGACACCTGGGCAGCGTTCGAGGAATCGGGTGACGTCTGGAACCGCGAGATCGCAGACCGCTTCCGCAAGGAACTGCTGTCGACCGGCAACGAGACCGAGCGGGTCGAGGCGTACCGTGCGTTCCGGGGCCGCGATCCCGACGTGAATGCGTTGCTCAAGCGGCGCGGCTTCCCGACCGGGGTGGCGGCTGTCGGCGGAACACCATCGGGCGATCGCGATTGATCACCGGTTAATGAGGTCGGACCGGTGCGGGTGTTATCCTGCCTGCATCGGTCCGTCCTGCCGCGGCACACCAATGCTTGCCGCTGCGCAGCCGCATAGCTATCTAGCGTGCGATGAAAACGACACCCAGCACGCTCGACCTGATCGGCAACACCCCGCTCGTGCGGCTCGCAGGCCCCAGCGAGGCGGCTGGGTGCGATATCTTCGGAAAATGCGAGTACGCCAATCCCGGCGCGTCGGTGAAGGATCGCGCTGCACTTTACATCGTGCGCGATGCCGAGGAGCGCGGCACGCTGCTGCCCGGCGGCACGATCGTCGAAGGCACCGCGGGCAACACCGGGATCGGGATTGCGCTGGTCGCCAATGCCAAGGGCTACAAGACGATCATCGTCATGCCCGAGACCCAGTCCAAGGAAAAGATGGACACCTTGCGCGCTCTGGGGGCCGAGCTGGTGCTGGTGCCAGCCGCGCCCTATTCCAACCCCGGCCATTTCGTCCACACCTCGCGCCGCCTGGCCGAGGAAACGCCGGGCGCGGTGTGGGCGCAGCAGTTCGACAACATCGCCAACCGCCGCGCGCATATCGAGGGGACGGCGGAAGAAATCTGGGCGCAGATGGAAGGCCGCATCGACGGCTTCACCTGCGCAGCGGGCACCGGCGGCACGATTGCGGGCGTCAGCATGGGGCTCAAGGCCAAGGACGAGAACGTCACCATCGCGCTCACCGATCCGCATGGCGCGGCGCTGTTCAATTATTACGCCACCGGCGAACTCAAGGCCGAAGGATCCTCGGTCGCCGAAGGCATCGGCCAGGGTCGGATCACCGGCAACCTCGAAGATGCGCCGATCGATACCCAATTCCGCATTTCCGACGAGGTCGGATTGTACTGGGTGCAGCGGCTGCTCAAGGAAGAGGGGCTTTGCCTCGGCCTGTCGTCGGGAATAAATGTCGCCGGCGCGGTCGAACTGGGGCGGACGCTGGGACCCGGCGCGCGCGTCGTCACCATCCTGTGCGATACCGGCTTTCGCTATCTGTCGACATTGTACAATCCCGAGTGGCTGCGCGCCAAGGGATTGCCGGTCTTCCCCTGGCTGGCGGATTGACCTATATTGCCCCGCATGGTCGCTGAAAAAGCTCGCAATCCGGCCCGCAATCCAGCGGGCAACCCTATCATGCACCGCCTGCAGATCGGCATTGCAGGCATCTTCGCCGTGCTGGTGATGGTGGCATTGGCCGATATGCTGCTGCAGCGCGCCGGCGGCGACGTCCCTGTGGAAGATGTCGCAGCGACGGTGCCAGGCACGCTCGAGCCCGCAGCGCCCCCCGTGGTGCAGGCACCGGCAGCCAGCGAGCCGTTGGTCGATCTGGGCGTTGTGCCCGACCTGCCTGCAGAAGGCACGCAGCACAGCGCTGGCGGACAGACCCCGGTGGTGGGCGAATTGCAACCCGATCCGCAATCCGGGACCCGCCCCGCACCCCAACAGTGATCAGTCGGACGCTTGCCGCCTGTTTGGCGGTGGCCCTGGCGACCGGCTGTTCGGCTGCGCCCTCGGCCGAAGCCGACAGTCCGCAGCCTGCGCCGGAGGCCGCGCCACTGGTGCCGGATATGCCCCGCATGCGCGTGGTGCTGATGAGCAGCCTGCCGCTGGTGCACGGCGATGGCGTGGATATGACCGCCATGCTGGCGGGGCAGAGCAATCCCCATCCGTTGCATGAAGAACTGAACGCGGCGCATGATCTGGTGGTCGCCGATGCGCTGGCGGACGAGACGCTGGCAGGCGCGGACCTGGTGATCCTGGTGCAGCCGCGCATGTTGCCTCCCGAAGCTCTGGTTGCGCTCGACGGTTATGTTCGGCGCGGCGGAAGGCTGTTGCTGTTCACCGATCCGGTGCTCGATTGGCCTGGCGGCAAAGGGCTTGGCGATCCGCTGGGCCCGCAGCGCACCGGCCTGCTCTCGCCGCTGCTCGCACATTGGGGACTCGTGCTGGTCGATCCGGTGATTGAATCGGTCCGGCTGCAGCCATCGGGGGCGCTGCTCGCGCATCCCGGGGTATTCACGCCTGCGCCGGGGAAAATTGGGGACGTGGCATGCCGTATCGAACGCGAGGGCCATGTTGCACACTGCCAGCCGGGCGAGGGCAGGGCCATTCTGGTTGGCGATGCCGATGTGCTTGATCCGGCATTGATCAGCCAATCCGCCGATTCGGGGCGTGCCAACCGGCGTTTCGTATCTGTTCTGATCAGCGACCTGATGCGCAAGGATACATCATGACCAGCAGCAGTGCGGCATCTTCGGTTCGTCCCGCTTTTCAAGTAATGACCCGGCCAATGCCCCTCTAACCCCAAAAAAACCCTTTCATCCCCAAATCTCCCCTGTTAAGGATGTCCTTAATCGGGGTTCATATCATTTGTCATGCCTGACCGGCCTGCAGCGCGTCCGCGCGGTGGGTGGCTGACGCCTTTGCCCTTTTCCGGCTGGCCGGAGGGAGAGGCAGGGTCAGGCAGGTGATCGGGAACCTCGAAACGGTCAGGGAAACGCAACGGCGCGGCACAAGGGGTTCATTTACTAGTGGCGGAAATCAGTGCCTTTCTCGGTTCTGCACTGACGACCATCGACCCCAAGGGCCGGATGGCCATCCCTGCCAACTTCCGCAATCCGCTCATTCACGGCAGCAAGGGCGAGAGCATCGCCGTGCTCAGCTTCAACGCCGATGGCCAGTGCCTGCAGGGCTGCGGCACCGCGCGGCTCGATTCGCTGCTCGCCCAGATGCAGCACCGCGAGGACCTGGCGAGCGAGCAGGGCAGCGAGTTCCGCACCGAACTGTTCGGCGGACCCCGCTTCAACACCACCTTCCGCATCACCTTCGATGGCAGCGGCCGGTTGATCCTGCCCAAATTGCTGGTCGCGATGGCGCGGATCGACAAGCACGTGTTCTTCAGCGGCAACGGCACCGATTTCAGCGTCTGGGGCGTCGAGCACCTGTTGTCGCTCGACGATACGCGCCTGGCCTCGCAGCAATATGTCGCCCGTTTCATGATGGACGAACTGGGGGGCAAGGCGTGATGGCGCGCCGCGAAGCTCCATCGCCCATGATCGGCGCCGATGACGCCCCGCACGTCCCGGTGCTGCTCGCCGAGGTCCTCGAAGGTCTCGCCATCGCCGACGGCGAAGTGCATGTCGATGCGACCTTCGGCGCGGGCGGATACAGCCGCGCGATGCTCGCTGCTGGTGCAAAGGTCCACGGCCTGGACCGCGATCCTGATGCGGCGCCAGCGGGCGCTGCGCTTGTCGCCGAGAGCGACGGCCGCTTTGCCTTCCACGCCGCACGTTTTTCGCAGCTCGCGCAGGTGCTGCGTGATGCCGGGGTTCCCCAGGTCGATGGCATCGTCTTCGATATCGGCGTGTCGTCGATGCAGCTCGATCAGGCCGAGCGCGGCTTCTCGTTCCAGTCGGATGGACCGCTCGACATGCGCATGGGGCAGGAAGGGCTGAGCGCGGCGGACTTCGTCAACACCGCCGACGAAGCCGATATCGCCGACATCCTGTATCTCTACGGCGAGGAGCGCCAGTCGCGGCGCATCGCCCGCGCGATCGTTGCCGCGCGCCCGCTTGTGCGCACGCTCGAGCTCGCAGCCGTGGTCCGCAAGGCTTTGGGCTATCGCCCTGGGGCACCCAAGGACCCGGCAACCCGCACCTTCCAGGCGATCCGCATCCATGTGAACGGCGAACTCGACGAACTGCGCGAGGGTTTGGTCGCAGCCGAAGCGATGCTCGCGCCCGGCGGAAGGCTTGCCGTGGTCTGCTTCCACAGCCTCGAGGACCGCATCGTCAAGCGCTTCCTGAAGGCGCGCAGCGGCAGCGAAGGCGCCGGATCGCGCCACCTTCCCGATTTGTCCGACCAGCGCCGGACCCCCAGTTTCGAGAAACCCGCCAGGCCGACCCGGGCGGGCGAGGCCGAATGCGCGCGTAACCCCCGCGCGCGTTCGGCCACCTTGCGGGTCGCAGTTCGCAGCGAAGCGCCGGCCTGGGGCCGTGACGACGACGCGGAAAGGCGGGCAGCATGATCCTGGCCGTCAAGCGCCTCAAGACCATCGGCTGGATCGCGCTGATCTTCATCGTGGCGATTGCGCTGTATCCTTTGTCGCTGTCCGTGGCGACGCTGCGCAGCGACCTCACGCGTACCGAGCGTGAGATCCTCAACACCCGTGCCGAAATCCGGTATCTCGAAACCGAATTCGCCACCCGCGCCAGCCTGACCCAGCTCGCGATGTGGAACGATCTGGAATATGGCTATGAGGCGCCGAGTGCCGCGCAATATCTCGATGGCGAGCGCGAGCTGGCCAATCTGGGGGATGACATGCGTCAGCTCGACAGGCCGGTGCGGGTCGCGGCGATGACCATCAAGCCGCAGGCCGAGCCCGAAGCGATCAAGCCTGCCGAGCTCGCGGCCTCCACCGTCCGCACTCCCGAGCCTCTGTCGGTTTCGGCGAGCGTTGCGATCATCAGTCCGGCGCGCGCCGCCACCGCGGCGACGACCTCGCCCAAGGCTGCAATCAGCGGCGCAGGCGCGACCGAAAGCAAGTCCGAAGGACGCCGCCTGCTCGACGACCGGCTGCTCGACCGGATCAACAAACAGGCCGAGGCCGAAATGAAGAAGTCAGGCCAATGACCGCGCTCGCATCCGGTAGCCACAGGGTCCGCCTCGCCAGCAAGCGCCAGCATATGACGCTGACCGCGCAGGTGCGGCTGGTGGCCGTGCTCGCACTGTTCGGCATCGGCGTCGGCGCCATCCTGCTGCGGCTGACCTTCATCGGCGTGTTTGGCGAACAGGCGCAGGCGGCAACCCGCTCGGCGCTGGTCGATCCGGGCCGGGGTGACATCGTCGATCGCAACGGCGTGCCGCTGGCGCGCACGATCGACGGCTATGCCATTCGCGTGGTGCCCGAACGGCTGATCGGCGACCGCAAGGTGCTGGCCGGCGAACTGGCGCAGATTTTCCCCGACACCAGCGAGGCTCGCTTCTTCGAGCTGCTCAGCCGCAAGAAGCCGACCTACCTGCGTCACCGTGCGGTGCCCGAAGAGGTCAACCGCGTCCATGCGCTGGGTGAAGTGGGGATCGAGTTTCCGCGCGAGAAGGAACGCTTCTACCCGCAGTTGCAGCTTGCGGCGCATGTGCTGGGTTATGTCCACCCCGATGGCCACGGCGTTTCGGGAATGGAGCGCGCGCTCGATGCCGAATTGATGGATCCCAAGATGCGGCTGACGCCTTCGGCGCTGTCGGTCGATATCCGCGTCCAGGCAGCCCTCGAGGACGAGCTGGGCCGCGCGATGAAATCCTATGATGCCAAGGCCGCGGCAGGGATCGTGCTCGATGTGGAAACGGGCGAGGTGATGGGAATGACATCGCTGCCCAGCTTCAACCCCAATCAGTTCGACGCCAGCAGCGCCGCGTTCGAGGCGAACCAGGTCACCTACCGCTTCTTCGAGCTCGGATCGACGTTCAAGCCGCTGACGGTCGCCGCAGCTATCGATGCCGGCACCGTCACCAGCATGGCGCGCCGCTATGATGCCAGCCGCCCGCTCAGAGTCGCCGGCTTCCAGATCCGCGATTCCCACTCGTCGGGCCGCTGGCTCAATGTGCCCGAGACTTTGGTGCACAGCTCGAACATCGTTACCGCACAGATTGCCGATGAGCTGGGCCCCGAGCGGCTGCAGGCGGTGATGCGCAAGCTGCACTTCGACCGTCCCGCCGAAATCAACCTGCGCGAGACCGTCAAGCCGCTGTGGCCCGCGAACTGGGGTCGTCTGACCAACATGACCGTGGGCTATGGCCACGGCATCGCGGTCAGCCCGCTGCATCTGGCCAGCGCCTATGCCGCGATGGTCAACGGCGGGGTGTATCGCCCCGCAACCCTGGTCAAGCTCAAGCCCAACGAAGTGCCCCGCGGCGAGCGGGTTTTCAAGGCATCGACCAGCGCGCGGATGAACCAGTTGCTCCGGATGATCGTGCGCGACGGTACCGGGCGCAAGGCCGAGGCTCCGGGCTTCCGCGTTGGCGGCAAGACGGGCTCGGCGGAAAAGCCGGGTGCCGGCGGATACAAGCGCAGCTCGGTGGTCGCGACCTTCGCCGCCGTGTTCCCGATGGATGCCCCGCGCTTCGTGGTACTGATCATGATCGACGAGCCCGCAGGCAACCAGGCCTCGTCGTTCCAGCGTACCGCCGGGTGGACGGCAGCACCGGTGGTGGCACGGCTGGTGCCGCGCATCGGCCCGATGCTGGGAATCATCCCCGACGATCGCCGCGATGTCGATGTGTCCGAACTGATGCCGCTGCTCTGGAAGGCCCCGGTCAAGGCCGCGAGCAAGTCCAAATCGGACGATCCGGCATAGGCGATTATACAATCTGACGCGCAGCAGGGGTCTTGCATCTGCGCAGGGCAGACATAGAGGAGGCAGGAATTTACAGGGTCGGCAAAAGGGTTGAGCAATGAAACTGGGTGAACTGGCCTCTGGCCTTTCCGGCGCGGATTCCGCCCGGACTGTGACCGGATTTGCCATCGATCACCGCAAGGTTGCCCCTGGCACTGTGTTCGGTGCCTTTGTCGGTGCGCGCTTTAATGGCGAGGATTTTATCGCCGACGCGATCGCCGCTGGCGCTGTCGCCATCGTCGCTGCGCCTGGCGCGGTCGTGAATGGTGCGGTGCACATCGCCGATGTCGAGCCCCGCCGCGCCTTCGCGCAGATCGCCGCGCGCTTCTTCACGCCCTTTCCCGCCCATGTCGCTGCCGTCACCGGCACCAACGGCAAGACCTCGACCGCCGAAATGACCCGCCAATTGTGGCGGATGGCGGGGCACAATGCCGCCTCGATCGGTACGCTGGGGGTCACCACCTCGGTGGATCAGGCCTCTACCGGGCTTACGACGCCCGACATCGTCACCTTTCTCGGCAACATGTCCGGCCTGGCGCGCGAGGGTGTAAGCCATGCGATCTTCGAGGCATCGAGCCACGGCCTGTCGCAGTTCCGCACCGAGGGGCTGCCGGTGCAGGTGGCTGCGTTCACCAACCTCAGCCGCGATCACCTCGATTATCACGGCACGATGGAGGCCTATTTCGAGGCCAAGATGCGGCTCATCGACGAGGTCGTCGTCGAGGACGGCGATGTTGTCGTCTGGGCGGATGATGCCTGGTCCGACAAGGTGATCGAGCGTGCGCAGGCGCGCGGTCTCAACGTGATGACCGTCGGCGCGGCAGGCGAGGCGATCCGGCTGATCAGCCGCACCCCGACGCAACTGGGGCAGTCGCTCGTGCTGCAGCACGACGGCAAAGAGGTAAAGGTCACCCTGCCGCTGATCGGCGCGTATCAGGCCGCCAATGCTTTGGTGTCGGCCGGTATCGTCATCGCTGCGGGTGGCGACGCCAAGCAGGTGTTCGATCATATGGGCCGGTTGCAGCCGGTGCGCGGACGGCTCGAGCGCGCGGTCATCACCCGCGCCGGCGCGCCGGTCTATGTCGATTACGCGCACACCCCCGATGGCCTGCAGGCCGCGATCGAGGCGTTGCGCGCGCATGTCACCGGAAGGCTGATCACGCTGTTCGGCGCGGGCGGCGACCGCGACACCGGCAAGCGCCCCGAGATGGGCAAGGTGGCCAGCGACCTGTCCGATGTCGTGATCGTCACCGACGACAATCCGCGGTCTGAAGATCCTGCCGCGATCCGCGCCGCAATCATGGCCGCAGCGCCGGGTGCGACCGAAATCGGCGGGCGCCGCGAGGCGATTGCCGCCGCGGTGGCGATGGCGGGCGCGAACGATATCGTGCTGCTCGCGGGCAAGGGTCACGAACAGGGCCAGATTGTCGGAGACCGCGTTCTGCCGTTCGACGATGTGCAGGTCGCACGGGAGTGTGCGGCGTGACGCCTATCTGCTCGATCTTTCCCTCTCCCTTGACGGGAGAGGGTTGCGCAGACTTGGCAGCTTTGCTGCCTAGTCGAAGCTGGGAGAGGGTGAGTGCGCGCAAGCGCAAATGTCGTGTTGCTCTCGCTCCCCCCTCTCCAAGACTTGCTAGGCAGCAAGCTGCCAAGCCAAGTCTTTCCTCTCCCGCAAGGGGAGAGGATACATGACTCTCTGGACCTCTTCTGAAATCGCGGCAGCGACCGGCGGCACGGCTTCGGCTGACTTCACCGTCACCGGGGTGGCATTCGATTCGCGCGAAATCATGCCCGGTGATCTGTTCATCGCGATGCGCGGCGAGGAGACCGATGGCCACCGGTTCATCGACCGCGCGGTGGCAGCGGGTGCTGCAGGCGTGATCACCGAGCAGCCGATCGATCAACCCCATGTGCTGGTGGCCGACAGCGCCGCTGCACTCACCGCGCTGGGCCGCGCCGCGCGCGCACGCAGCAGCGCAACGATCATCGGCGTCACCGGCTCCGCGGGCAAGACGGGGACCAAGGAGGCGCTGTTCCACGCGCTCGACCGGATGGCGCCGGGCAGCGCGCACCGCTCGGTCAAAAGCTACAACAACCATGTCGGCGTGCCACTGAGCCTCGCCCGGATGCCGCGCGACGCGCGCTTCGGCGTGTTCGAGATGGGGATGAACCACAGCGGCGAAATGGCCGAACTGACCCGCATCGTCCGCCCGCATATCGCGATCATCACCACCATCGCGCCAGCGCATATCGGCAACTTCGTCCATGGCGAGGAAGGCATTGCCGATGCCAAGGCCGAAATCTTTGAAGGGCTGGAAGCGGGCGGCGCTGCGATCCTGCCGCACGACAACCGCCATTTCGCGCGCCTGTACGCCGCAGCGAAGGACTGCACCGATGCCGTCGTTCGCTTCGGCACCCAAGCCGACAGCGAGGCACGGCTGATCGACAGCATCTCGGCGATCGAGGGCGGTTCTTTGGTCACCGCGCAGATCGGTGAGGGCCGATTGTGCTTCCGCATCGCCGCGCCCGGCGAACACTGGGTCATGAACGCACTGGCGGTGATGGCCGCGATCAATGCGGCAGGCGGCGACCTTGCAATCGCAGGGCTTGCGCTTGCCAACTTGCCCGGCCTTGCGGGACGCGGCGAGCGGCAGACGGTTGCCACGCCCGATGGCGGCACCGCGCTGCTGATCGACGAGGCGTATAATGCCAACCCTGCCTCTATGGCGGCCACCCTTGCGCAACTGTCCAAGGAAACGGCCCCGCGCCGCATCGCTGTCCTCGGCGCGATGAAGGAGATGGGCGAGACGTCCGACCAGTATCACGCGGCGCTGGCTGGTCCGGTGATCGCGGCCAAAATCGCCTCGGTCATTCTGGTCGGCGATGAAATGGCACCCCTTGCCGATGCGCTTACCAATTCGCTTGAGTGGCACGGGCAGATCGCGCATGTGCCCGCCGCCGATGCGGCGCTTGCAGCGTTGCAGGCACAACTGACCGATGGCGACGCGGTGCTCGTCAAGGGGTCCAATTCCGTGGGATTATCTGCGCTGGTGCGCGCGCTGGCACAGCCGCCAGCAGGCGCCGCTGTGGCGCAGAAGGGGGTTTGATGCTGTATCTTCTGGCGCAATATCTGGATTTTGAGGGTCCTCTGAACCTCATCCGCTACTTGAGCTTCCGCTCGGGGGCTGCGATCGTCACGGCGTTGCTGATCGGGCTGCTCATCGGCCCGCGCTTCATCCTGATGCTGCGCACGCGCCAGGGCAAGGGTCAGCCGATCCGCACCGATGGCCCGCAGACGCATCTCGCCAAGCGCGGCACGCCGACGATGGGCGGGCTGATGATCCTGATCGCCCTCACCATATCGGTGCTGTTGTGGATGGACCTTTCGAGCAGCTTCGTCTGGGCGTGTCTGGCCGTCACGCTGGGCTTTGGCCTCATTGGCTTCCTCGATGACTTCGACAAGGTGCGCAAAGCCAGCCACAAGGGTGTGTCGGGCAAGGTCCGCCTGCTGGGCGAGTTCGTCATCGCAGGCGTCGCCAGCTGGATCATTCTTCGCGAGACCGGCACGTTGCTCTATGTGCCATTCATCAATTATCCGCCGTTCGACCTTGGGCTGTTCTACATCCCGTTTGCCGCGTTCACCATTGTCGCGTTTGGCAATGCGGTGAACCTGACCGACGGTCTCGACGGTCTCGCTACCTTTCCGGTGATCATCGCCAGCCTCACCTTCCTGCTGATCGTCTATATGGTCGGCAACGCCAGGTTCGCAGACTATCTCGGCATCCCGCACGTCCCGGGCGCGGGCGAGCTGGCGATCTATTGCGGGTGCATCATCGGGGCATGCCTCGCCTTCCTGTGGTTCAACGCGCCGCCGGCGGCGGTGTTCATGGGCGATACCGGTTCGCTGGCACTGGGCGGCGCGCTCGGCGCGATCGCTGTCGCATCGCACCACGAGATCGTGCTCGGCATCGTCGGCGGGCTGTTCGTGGTCGAAGCGATGTCAGTGATCATCCAGGTGTTCTTTTTCAAGCGTACCGGCAAGCGGGTGTTCCGCATGGCGCCGATCCACCACCATTTCGAACAGCTGGGCTGGCCCGAATCGACCGTGGTGGTGCGCTTTTGGATCATTGCGCTGGTGCTGGCGCTTGCCGGTCTTGCGACGTTGAAGATCCGTTGATCGTTTCGCCCGCCTTTGCCGCGAAACGCTATTGCATCCTCGGGCTGGCCCGCTCGGGGCTTGCCACGCTCGACGCGCTGATGGCCTCGGGCGCGCAGTGCACCGCGTGGGACAACCGCGAGGAAGCGCGCGAGACGGCGATTGCCAGCCATCCCGATGTCGCAATCGGCGATCCGATGGAGATCGATCTTGCAGGCTTTGACGGGCTGATCGTCTCGCCCGGGGTTCCGCTCAACCGGCATCCGGTCGCGGACCGCGCGCGCGCTGCCAATATACCGATCATCGGCGATATCGAGCTGTTCGCGCTCGCCCGCCCCAGCCTGCCGCCGCACCGCGTGGTCGGCATCACCGGCACCAACGGCAAGTCCACGACCACCGCGCTGATCCACCATATCCTGCGCGAGGCGGGTGTGCCGACGATCATGGGCGGAAATATCGGCCTGCCAATCCTGTCGCAGCCGCCGCTGCCAGAAGGCGGCGTCTATGTCCTCGAGCTGTCGAGCTATCAGATCGACCTGACCTTCAGCCTCGATTGCGACGTCGCGGTGCTGCTTAACATCACCCCTGACCATCTTGACCGCTATGACGGCTTTGCCGGCTATTGCGCCGCCAAGGCGCGGCTGTTTGCGATGCAGGGCACAGATCATGCCGCGGTGATCGCGACGGACGACGCGCAGACCCGCGCGATTGCCACAGGCCTTGCGAACGCGATCGAGGTTCACGCCGCCGATATTCCCGCCGCCGACCAGTCCGCCTGGCCGACGCTGCAGGGCCCGCACAACGCGCAGAACGTCGCGGTGGCGCTCGCCGTCGCAGCCGCGCTGGGGCTGGACGAGGCCCAGACCCGCCGGTCGCTCGCCACCTATTCCAGCCTGCCGCACCGCATGGAGCAGATCGCGCAGCACAAGGGCGTGCTCTATGTCAACGACAGCAAGGCGACCAACCCCGCCTCGACCGCGCCTGCGCTCGGTGCTTTTGCGCGCATCCACTGGATCGTCGGCGGACTGCCCAAGGGCGACAGCCTCGAGGAATGCGCCGAGCACTTCGATCATGTCGTCCACGCCTACACCATCGGCGAGGCGGGTCCTGTCTTTGCAGACCAGCTCGAAAAGGTCATGCCGGTCACCCGCGCCGAGATGATGGCCAACGCCGTCCGCAGCGCGATGGCCAATGCGCATGGCGGCGATGTCGTGCTGCTGTCGCCAGCCTGTGCCTCTTTCGACCAGTTCCGCGATTTCGAAGCGCGCGGCGATTCCTTCCGCAAGATCGTCGATGCGTTGATCGCCAATGATCACACACAGCAGGAGGAAGCCGCGCAATGAGCGATCTGGCCGCCACAGCTCCCGCCGCCGCCCCTTCGGCCCCGCGCGCCTACAAATTGCCGCGCAACCTGAGCCGACGCCTGGGGCGCAGTGACCGCTCGCAGCTGGCGATCTGGTTCTGGGAACTCGACCGCGTCCTGCTCGCGCTGATGCTGATGCTGATCGCGATCGGATTGATCGCGGTGCAGGCGGCTTCGCCCGCCACCGCGCGGCGCCTGTCCACAGCAACCGAAATCCTGAGCCCGCTGTACTTCTTCTATCGCCAGCTTGGCTGGGTGATCGTCGGGCTGGGCTTTATGTTCGTGGTCTCGATGTTGCCCAAGCGCGAGGCACGGCGGCTGGCGATCATCATTGCGTGCGGCTGCCTCGTGCTGCTGATGCTGGTGCCGATCTTCGGCAACACCGTCAACGGCGCCAAGCGCTGGATCGGTTATGGCATCGGTATCCAGCCGTCCGAGTTCCTCAAGCCTGCATTTGCCGTGACGCTGGCGTGGATCATCTCGCTCAGGATCAAGGACCCGACGCTGCCGGTGCTGCGCCTGTCGATGCTGCTGACCGGATTTATCGCCTTCCTGCTGATGCGCCAGCCCGATCTGGGTCAGACGATCATGTTCATCGGCATCTGGTTCACGCTGATGCTGCTGGCAGGGCTGTCGATGCAGGTGGTCGCAGCCGGTATCGGTGCGGGCGCGCTGGGCATGACGGCAGCGTATTTCTTCTATCCGGTTGCGACCCAGCGCATCAACGGCTGGCTGTTCGGCGCGGGCGAATACGACCAGGTGATGTTCGCGCACAAGACGCTGACCGGCGGCGGCCTGATCGGCACCGGGCCGGGATTGGGCACGCACAAGTTCAACCTGCCCGAAGCGCACACCGATTACATCTTCTCGGTAATCGGCGAGGAATTCGGCCTGCTCGCCTGCGCGGCGATCGCCTTGGTCTATTTCGCGATCATCGTGCGGGTGTGCATGCGGCTGCTCGACGAGCGCGATCTGTTCACCATCCTCGCGGTGACCGGCCTGACGGCGCAATTGGGCGGTCAGGCGTTCATCAACATTGCCGTGAACCTGCAGCTTTTCCCGTCCAAGGGCATGACCTTGCCGTTCATCAGCTATGGCGGATCGTCGATGATCGCGCTGAGCATCGGCGCGGGATTGCTGTTGTCGCTCACCCGGCGTAACCCGTTCGAGGACCGTACTCTGCTCGGTCAGGACTGGAGCCGGACATGACCGTTTCACGCCATTATGTGCTCGCAGCAGGCGGCACCGGCGGGCACCTGATTCCTGCCTTCGCGCTCGCGCGCGAGCTGCAGCAACGCGGGCATCACATCGCCCTGGTCACCGACGAGCGCGGCGCCAAGATCCCGGGAATCTTCGAGGGCGATCAGGTTCACATCCTGCCGCCGGGACGGATCGCAGGCGGGCCCCTGGGCTGGCTGCGGGGCATCAAGGGCATCTGGGCCGGACGCGCTATGGCGCTCAACCTGTTCGAGACCTTCCAGCCGAGCGCGGTGGTCGGCTTTGGCGGCTATCCTGCCTTGCCGACGCTGCTGGCCGCGCAGAAGGCCGACATTCCCACGATCATTCATGAACAGAACGCCGTGCTGGGCCGGGTCAACCGCTTCATGGCGGGCCGGGTCAATGCGATCGCCACCGCCTACAAGCAGGTCGACCGGTTGAACCCCAAGCTGGCCGACCGGGTGCACATCGTCGGCAATCCGGTACGCGAGGAAGTGCTGGCGCTGCGCGGCGAGAATTATCCGCCGCTGCTCGAGGACGGCATCTTCCGTGTGCTCGTCACCGGCGGCAGCCAGGGCGCGCGCGTGCTGTCCGAGGTCGTGCCCGATGGTCTGGCGATGCTGCCGGTCAATCTGCGCCGCCGGCTGCAGGTCGTCCAGCAGTGCCGCGAGGAAGACATCGAGGGCGTCCGCGCCAAATATGCAGAGCATGGCATCCCGGCAGAGCTCGCCACCTATATGAACGACCTGCCCGAAAAATTGGGCTGGGCGCACCTGTTCATCGGCCGCGCTGGCGCCTCGACGATTGCCGAGCTGACCGCCTCTGGACGCCCCGCGATCCTGGTGCCGCTGCCAATCGCCACCGATGACCACCAGACCGCCAACGCGCGCGAGATGGTCAAGGCCGGCGGCGCACGCTCGATCCGGCAGGAAGGGTTCACCCCCAAGGAGCTGGCCAAGCAGATCCAGAAGATGGCGCTCGACCCGCACGCGCTCGAGAACGCCGCGCTGGCCGCGCACAAATGCGGCTATCCGCACGCGGTGCGCGATCTGGCCGACCTGGTCGAAAGTTTTGGCGGTGCGCCGCTGGTCGATGTCATCCGCGTGGCGCCTGCCGCCAAGGGCCATGCCATCGGCGGCGAGGCGCTCGCGCGCGATACGGAAAGAGCAGAAGCATGAAGGGCGTCGGAGTCGACATCGGGACCATCCATTTCATCGGTATCGGCGGCATCGGCATGTCCGGTATCGCCGAGGTGATGGCCAATCTGGGCTACAAGGTGCAAGGGTCCGACATCGCCGAAAGCTATGTCATCGACGGCCTGCGCAAGCGTGGCATCAAGGTGATGATCGGCCACAAGGCGGAGAACCTGGGCGATGCGGCGGTGGTGGTCACCTCGACCGCGATCAAGCGCGGCAACCCAGAGGTCGATCTGGCGCTCGAAACCCGCGTCCCCGTGGTCCGCCGCGCCGAGATGCTCGCCGAGCTGATGCGGCTCAAGTCCACCGTCGCGGTCGCCGGGACGCATGGCAAGACCACGACCACCTCGATGATCGCCGCGATGCTCGATGCCGGTGGTATCGACCCCACCGTGATCAACGGCGGTATCATCAACAGCTATGGCTCGAACGCGCGCCTCGGTGCGAGCGAATGGATGGTGGTCGAGGCCGACGAAAGCGACGGCAGCTTCCTGCGGCTCGACGGCACGATCGCGGTCGTCACCAACATCGATCCCGAACATCTCGACCATTATGGCAGCTTCGATGCGGTCAAGGATGCGTTCGTCGAGTTCGTCCAGAATGTGCCTTTCTACGGCGCGGCGATCCTGTGTCTCGACCATCCCGAGGTCCAGGCGATCTTGCCGAGGGTCAAGGACCGCCGGATCGTCACTTATGGGTTCAGCGCGCAGGCCGATATCCGCGGCGACAATGTCGTCTCGATCCCCGGCGGCAACCGCTTCGACGTCACGGTGCGCGAGCGCGATGGCTCGACCCGTCAGATTTCGGGCATCGAGCTGCCGATGCCGGGCCGGCACAATGTGCAGAACGCCATCGCCGCGATCGCGGTCGGGCTGCAGATGGGGATGGACGACAACGACATCGTCACCGGCTTTGCCAAGTTCGGCGGGGTCAAGCGCCGCTTCACCAACGTGGGCATCGTCGACGGCGTCACGATCATCGACGATTACGGCCATCACCCGGTCGAAATCCGCGCGGTGCTCGCCGCCGCGCGCGAGGGTGTGCAGAACCGCATCATCGCGGTGGTCCAGCCGCACCGCTATTCGCGCCTGGGCGATCTGATGGACGAGTTCCAGCAGGCGTTCAACGATGCCGATATCGTCTATGTCGCGCCGGTCTACGCCGCGGGCGAGGACCCGGTCGAGGGCGTCAGCGCCGAGGCTCTGGCCAGCGGGTTGAAGGCACGCGGCCACCGCCAGGCGCGCACGATCAGCGGGCCGGATGAGCTGGCTGATTTGCTCGCGGACGAAGCGCAGGACGGCGACATGGTCGTCTGCCTGGGCGCGGGCGATATCACCAAATGGGCGGCGGGCCTCGCCGATGCGATCGGGTCGCGGAGGGTGCCTGCGTGAGCGTTTCCGCACCTTCTCCCTCTGTACCAGATGCCCCCCATCCGTTTGTCCCGAGCGAAGTCGAGGGACGTGTGCACGACGTCCCTCGACTTCGCTCGGGACAAACGGGGGTGGCGGTGCGGGGGAAATTGACTCCTGATGCCCCTCTCGCTCCGCTGTTGTGGTTCAAAACCGGAGGCGCGGCCGACTGGCTGTTCGAGCCGAAGGATGCCGACGATCTGGCGCAGTTCCTGGCAGCGCTCGACCCGTCGGTCCCGGTGATGGCACTCGGATTGGGATCGAACCTGATCGTCCGCGATGGCGGCGTTCCCGGCGTCGTCGTGCGGCTGGGCAAGGCGTTCGCGCAGGTCGAGCGCACAGACGACATGATCCTGCGCTGCGGGGCAGGGGCCTCGGGCATCCTCGTTTCCTCCACCGCGCGCGATGCAGGCATCGGCGGGTTGGAATTCCTGCGCTCGATCCCCGGCACCGTCGGCGGTTTCGTACGCATGAACGGCGGCGCCTATGGCCGCGAGGTCAAGGATGTGCTGATCGACTGCGACGTGGTGCTGCGCGATGGCTCGCGGCGCACGCTCGCGCGCGCCGACCTGCAATACACTTATCGCCATTCCGAATTGCCCGAAGGCGCGATCGTCATCGGCGCGACCTTCAAGGGATCGCCCGCCGAACCTGCTGCCATCCAGGCCGAGATGGACCGCATCGCCGCCTCGCGCGAGGCGAGCCAGCCGCTGCGCAGCAAGACCGGCGGATCGACCTTCAAGAACCCGGAAGGGCACAAAGCCTGGCAGCTGGTCGATCAGGCGGGCTGCCGCGGTCTGACGATCGGCGGCGCGCAGGTCAGCGAGAAGCACACCAATTTCCTGATCAACACCGGCACCGCCACCAGCGCCGACATCGAAGCGCTCGGCGAGGAAGTCCGCGCGCGGGTCAAGGCGCAGTCGGGTGTCGAGCTCGAATGGGAAATCCAGCGGATAGGCAATGAATCTCCCTCTCCCCTTCAGGGGAGAGGGCCGGGGAGAGGGGGAGTCATTTCATGACCACCTCAATACAATCCCCTCTCCCTTCGCCGCTGCGCGGCTCTTCCCTCTCCCCTGAAGGGGAGAGGGGGCGGTTGCACATCGCCGTCCTCATGGGCGGCTGGTCGGCCGAGCGCGAGGTCTCGCTGATGAGCGGCGCGGGCGTCGCCAAGGCGCTCGAATCGCGCGGGCACACCGTGACCCGCGTCGACATGGACCGCAATGTCGCAGCCGTGCTCGCCGGTATCCGTCCCGATGTGGTGTTCAACGCGCTGCACGGAACGCCCGGCGAGGATGGCAGCGTGCAGGGCATGCTCGATCTGATGCAGATCCCGTACACGCATTCTGGCATGGCGACCTCGGTGATCGCGATCGACAAGGTGCTGACCAAACAGGCGCTGCTGCCGCACGGCATCCCGATGCCCGGCGGGCATATCGTGCGCTCCGAAAGCCTGTACACGGGCGATCCGCTGCCGCGCCCCTATGTGCTCAAGCCGGTCAACGAAGGTTCGTCTGTCGGCGTCGCCATCGTCAAGGCCGAAAGCAACTACGGCGATCCGATCAGCCCCGACGCCACCGGCCCCTGGCAGAAGTTCGACGAACTGCTCGCCGAGCCCTTCATCAAGGGCCGCGAACTGACCACTGCCGTGCTGGGCGACCGCGCGCTGGGCGTCACCGAACTGCAGACCAAGTCGGGCTTCTACGATTACGACGCCAAGTACACCGATGGCCTGACGCTGCACATCTGCCCGGCCGATATCCCCGAGGATATCGCCGCGATGTGCATGGACCTCGCCTTGCGCGCGCACGCCATCCTCGGCTGCAAGGGCGCATCGCGCTCCGACTTCCGCTGGGATGACGAGAAGGGCGCCGACGGGCTGTATCTGCTCGAGGTCAACACCCAGCCGGGCATGACACCGCTCAGCCTGGTTCCCGAACAGGCGGCGCAGATCGGCATCAGCTATGCCGATCTGGTCGAGATTATCGTTGAACAGGCTTTGGGGGGCACCCGGCATGACGACACGGATTAAACGCGGCACATCGGCCAAGCGCGGATCGACGCGCGCCAAGCCGCGCACCGCGCAACGATCGCGCGCCAACGCGGCGCTGGCGCGTCTGCCGTTCACCGAAGCGCAGCTGCAGAAGGGCGCGACCATCGGCGTGCTCGGGCTGCTCGCGCTCGCGGGCGTGATCACCGCGCAGTTCATGGGGCTGCCCGGAATGGTGCAGAACGAGATGGCGCTGGCGGCTGGACGCGCGGGCTTCGAGGTCAAGAAGGTCGAGGTGCGCAACGTCGACAAGATGAACGAGCTCAAGGTCTACGAGATTGTTCTGGCCCAGAAGGACCGCTCGATGCCGCAGGTCGATCTCGAGGAATTGCGGCGCGAGCTCACCGCGTTCTCGTGGATCGCCGATGCGCGCATTTCGCGCCAGCTGCCCGATACGCTGATCGTCGACATCGTCGAGCGCGAACCGCTGGCGGTGTGGGAGGATCGCGGCAAGGTGATGCTGGTCGATGCCGAGGGCGTCGCGCTCGAGCCCAGCCCCGGCCAGATCGATCCCAAGATGCTGCGCATCGTCGGCAAGAGCGCCAACGCAAAGATCGGTGATCTCACCGAACTGCTCGATGCCGCCCCTGCGCTCACCCCGCAGGTGCGCGAGGCCGAATGGGTCGGCAACCGCCGCTGGAACCTGACCTTCCACACCGGCGAGGTGCTGGCTTTGCCCGAGGGCGAGCAGCTTTCCGAAGCCGCTTTGGTCAACTTCGCGCGGATGGACGGAGTCAACCGGCTGCTCGGCAAGGGCGTAACCTATTTCGATTTGCGTGACCCAGAACGCGCGTACCTGCGCAAACCGCGCAACCCGGCCAAGCCTGAAGGCGATGCGATCGCATCGGCTGCACAATGAGCGGCAAGGCGCGCAAGGGCGGGGCCGCTGTCCCGCGGATCGAAAAGACCTTCGGCGCGCTCGATATCGGTTCGTCCAAGGTCTGCGCGATGATTGTCGGGCGCACCGAGACCGGCGAACTGCTGGTGCTGGGCACCGGGCAGCGCGCCAGCGACGGGGTCAAGCGCGGCTACATCACCGACATGCAGGCGACCGAGCTCGCGGTGCGCGAGGCGGTCGAGCAGGCCGAGCGGATCGCCGGGCTGAACATCGATCATGTCCATGTCAGCTGCTCTTCGGGCGGCCTGACCAGCACGATTGCGCGCGTCGAGATCGATCTGGGCGGCGGCCGTATCGACGAGGATGATGTCGATCACCTGCTCGCCGCCGGACGCGAGACGATCCAGCCGGGCGGCCGGATGGTGCTGCACGCGCAGCCCGCGCTCTACACGCTCGACGGCGCCACCGGGGTCAAGAAGCCGATCGGGCTCCACGCCGAGCGGCTGGGGGTCGATATCCACGTCGTGTTCGCCGATGGCGCGCCGGTGCGCAACATCGACCAGACCGTGGCAGCGGCGTATCTCGGCGTCAGCGGCATCGTTGCAGCACCCATCGCGGCGGGCACCGCGTGCCTCGGCGAGGAAGAGCGCGAGCTTGGCGTTGCGCTGATCGAGATGGGTGCGGCGGTCACCAACATCTCGCTGTATGCCGGCGGCATGCTGGTCGGGCTGTTCACCATCCCCTTTGGCGGCGCGGACATCACCGATGCGATCGCGTCCGCCTTCGGACTGCGGCGGGCAGAGGCTGAGCGGATCAAGTGCTTCCACGGCGCGGCGACCTCGTCGCCGCGCGATAACCACGACATGATCGACCTGCGCCTGCCCGAAGAGGACAGCAAGCTGGTCGGCGCTGGCGGACGCGCGCCCGATGACAAGCATTCGATCAGCCGCGCGCAATTGGTCTCGGTGATCCGCCAGCCGCTCGATTATCTGATCGGCGAGATCACCAAGGGATTGAAGGAGCTGGGCTTTACCGGCGCGCAGGGCCAGCGGATCGTGCTGACCGGCGGGTGCGCGGAATTGCGGGGTCTTGCCGATCACATGCAGGTGGCATTGGGCCGCACGGTGCGGATTGGACGGCCTTCGGGGCTCGCGGGTCTGCCCGATGCGCATGCCGGGCCTGCCTTCTCGACGCTGGCCGGGCTCGCGCTGTTTGCCGCCGACGAACCGGTCGATATCCGCAGCATCGCCTCAAGCTATCAGCAGGTTCACAAGCACTCGGGTGCGGCCGTGCTGCAGCGGCTATGGCGTGCCTTGGTCGGCAATTTCTGATCATGGACGGCCAAAGGCGCGATGAACCGCATGAAGTGGTGGAAAAACCCGATTTTTTACGTGAATTCGCGAATCAATCTGTGCAATGTGCACTATGTAATTTGCTTCAAATTTATGAAGCAGGGGAGAATTAAGGCATGAGCATCACCATTGGACCGCCCACCGTCGACGAACTGCGTCCGCGGATCGCGGTGATCGGTATCGGCGGCGCGGGCGGCAACGCGATTGCCAACATGATCGCGGCGCATGTGGAAGGCGTCGATTTCATCGTCGCCAACACCGACGCGCAGGCGTTGAACTCGTCGACCGCCGAACAGCGGATCCAACTGGGTCCCGATGTCACCCAGGGTCTGGGCGCGGGATCGCGGCCCGAAGTAGGCCGCGCGGCGGCGGAAGAAACCGTCGGTGATATCGAGGCGATCCTTGAAGGCACGCATATGTGCTTTATCGCCGCGGGCATGGGCGGTGGTACCGGCACGGGCGCCGCGCCCGTCGTCGCCAAGGCGGCGCGCGATCGCGGTATCCTGACCGTCGGCGTCGTCACCAAGCCGTTCACCTTCGAAGGCACCCGCCGCATGCGCGCGGCCGAGGCCGGCATCGCCGAGCTGCAGAAGAACGTCGACACCCTGATCGTCATCCCCAACCAGAACCTGTTCCTGGTCGCCAACCCCAACACGACCTTCAAGGAAGCCTTCCAGCTCGCCGACGAAGTGCTGCAGCAGGGCGTTCGCTCGATCACCGACCTGATCGTCAATCCCGGCCTGATCAACCTCGACTTTGCCGATATCCGTTCGGTGATGCGCGAGATGGGCAAGGCGATGATGGGCACCGGCGAAGCCGAAGGCGATGGCCGCGCACTCGAAGCTGCCGAGCGCGCGATCGCCAATCCGCTGCTCGATGGCGTGTCGATGAAGGGCGCCAAGGGCGTCATCGTCTCGATCACCGGCGGCGACGACATGCGCCTGATGGAGGTCGACGAAGCCGCCAACCACATCAAGGAACTGGTCGATCCCGACGCCAACATCATCTGGGGAAGCGCGTTCAATCCCGATCTCGAAGGCAAGATCCGCGTCTCCGTGGTCGCCACCGGCATCGATGGCGAAGCGCTGCAGAACACCGAGGACAGCCGCCCGTTCTCGCTGGCGCAGGGTGGAACCCGCAGCTTCACCGCTCCGGTTTCCGCGCCGGCTCCAACCCCTGCATCGACTCCGACACCATCGTTCACCCCTGCACCGGCGCCTGTCGCGGCAGACCCTGCCGATGCGCTCGATCTGGGTGTGGCGGCGCAATCGCTGGATGATGACGATACTGCGGGCGACGAGCTTCTGCTCGACAACGCCAGTGTCGACGACGAGAGCTCCAACCGGGCCAGCCAATCGGCGCCTGCACCTGCTGCGGCGCAGGCTGCCGAGCCCGCCGCGCCCGTTGCCAAGGCGCCCCGGGTATCGACCGGTGGCGGCACATTGTTCGAGCGCATGTCCAGCCTGTCGCGGGGCGGGGCCCGCAGCGAAGAAGACGAAGAGGGCGAAAACAACGCAGACGCGCCGCCGCTCAACATTCCGCGCTTCCTGGGCCGTCAGAACAATCAGTAACACCTCTGGCCGACTGCCGCTACACGGCGGTCGGCCCAAGGTTCCCGCAAGCTGTCGAATACCCGCCACGCTCTGCCGTGGAGCGTCAATCGTTACGCTTGCAATCAGCCGTTCAAGCGCCGACTGACGGGACATATGGCTTTGATCCGTTATTCCCGTCTGCGCTGCTTCACTTCGGTCACGGCCCTGCTGGTGGCAATCACAACAGTGGGGCCCACGCCCGCTTATGCGCAGGAAGAAGGCCCCGATGCACCCGACACGGGTGACACGGGCTATTCCTCGCTCAATGTTTCGCAGCCTCGAGGCACCCGCGAGCTGCAGAACGCCCTGCAGCGTTTGGCGCTCAACCCTGCCGATATCGATGCGCTGATCGATGGCGGCAATGCGGCGTTGCTGCTGGGCGATCCGCAGGCGGCGATCGGCTTTTTCGCGCGCGCCGACGAGATGTCGCCGGGCAATGGCCGGGTCAAGGCCGGGCTGGGTTCGGGTCTGCTGCTCAACGAAAACCCCTATGAGGCGCTTCGCCTGTTCGAAGAAGCCAAGAAGCTGGGCGTTCCGGAAACGGTGTTCGCCGCAGATCGCGGGCTGGCCTATGATCTGGTCGGCAATTCCGGGGCCGCGCAGGCGGACTACGAGCTCGCGCTGCGGCGCGGCAACGACGACGAGACGATCCGGCGCTATGCCTTGTCGCTGGCGATCGCTGGCGATCGCACTGCCGCCGAGGCCCAGCTTGATCCGCTGCTGCGCCGACGCGACGCCGCCGCCTGGCGGACGCGTGCCTTTGTGCTGGCGGTGTCGGGCGACCCGCAGGGCGCCATCGCAATCGCCGATGCGACGATGCCCAAGCGCATGGCGGCATCGATCGAACCCTTTTTCCGCTTCATGGGACGGCTGACGCCAGCGCAACAGGCAGCGGCCGCGCATTTTGGCCAGTTTCCGCAAACGGCTGCGATCGGCAAGGACGATCCACGCAACCGTCAGTACGCTTCCGCCGGGGTGCCTCGCGTGAGAGCTGGCCGTGCGGATTCCGGCCTGATCCCCGCGGGCGACCCCCTCGGCCCGACAACCGAGAGCAAGACGCGCAAAACAGCGCAGGTCGACAAGTCGAGCCGGCGCAGGCCTGGCAAGCTGTCCAAGAAAGAACGCGCCCAGATCGCATCCGCGCAGGCGGCGGCGGCAGCCGCACCGGTGCCGGTCGATACCCGTCCGCCAGGACCGGTGCCGCCGCCGGATCTGCTGATCCCCGGTCGCGGCGTGGCGACACAGTCCGCATCCGCGCAGCCTGCGCCCGGGACCGTGCAACCGCTCCCCGGAGCATCGCAGCCGAGGCTGGGAACCGTGCAGGCTCTGCCCGGATCAGCGCCGCGATCGGTGGCCACGGTGCAGCCGCTGCCAGGGGCAACCGCGCCAACGAGCAGCGGTCAGAGTGCACCGCTCGTCCAGCCGACCCCGCGCGCCGATGTCGCTGCGTCGCGGCAGGCAGCCGCCACTGCAACGCCTCCTGTCGCCGTCACGCCGCCTACTTCGGCATCGCGCACGCCATCTGTCGGATCTCCGCTTATTCCGGACGGAACCACGGCGGTGGTGCTTGCCGGAGTGACCGAATTGCCCCGGCCGGGGTTCAGGTCGGTTCCGCCTGTGAGCAACGGTGCATCGGCAGCCTCTGCCGGTGCCGGTCCTGCTCAGCCGTCACGAGGTCCAGCTCAGGCGATACCTCAAGGCCCGCCTCCCGCCACGGGATCGGGTGCGCCTGGACAAACGGTGCAGACCGTCCAAGCGGTGGAGACTGGCCAGCAGACCCCGCCGTCGGCGCGTGCGCCTGCTGATCTTCGACCCGGGTTCGACCTCGCGCAGGTCGGGCAGCCGTCCGCACCGTCGCCCGCGCCCAGCCCAGTGGCAACGGCGAGCGCCGCCAGCAGCCAAAGCGGCGCATCGGTTGGCTCCGCACCGCCCGCACCCGAGCGCATCACCCTTTCTGCCGTCATCGCCGGCATCAAGGTTCCGCCGCAGGAACTGGCGCCCGACGAAAATGCGGTCGATATCACCAAGATCACCCCGGCCGCACCCAAGCCGCCCGAGGTGAAGAAACCCGAGGACAAAAAGGCCGAAGCGAAGAAGGCAGAGGCCAAGAAGGCCGCGGCCAAGCCTGCACCTCCCAAGCACCCCAAGCGCTATTGGGTGCAGGTGGCAGGCGGGGCAAACCGCGCCGACCTTGCCAAGGAATGGAAGCGGCTGACGGGTGAGGCGCCTGCGGTGTTCAAGGGCAAGCAGGCCTGGTGGACGCCGCTCAACGCCACCAACCGATTGCTGGCAGGGCCCTTCTCCGGTCCCAACGAGGCGCAGACGTTCGTCAACACGCTGGCCAAGAACAAGCTGTCGGGCTTTGCCTTCACCAGCCCCGAAGGGCAGGAAGTCACCAAGATCGGCGGCTGAGCGCCCGGGCAGTTTTTGGTACCGTTACAGCGCCGCGCGGATCAGCCGGTTGACATTGGTGTTGGCCTTCAACCGGCTGCCCAGCAGGAACATTCCGCCGATCTTGCGCTGGATGAACAGCGTGTCGACCGGGGGAATCTGCCAGAACGTTCTTTCCTTGGCAAAGGCCATGCCCTCGTCGCGCAACTCCGTCGTCACCTCGTTGGAGGTGAAGTCGAACGGCCCGTCGAGACGAAGCGGTTCGAACGCGGTGTCGAACATGCCCAGAACCGCGACCTTGTGATTCTCGGGCGCATCGGGGTGCAGCATCCCCAGCGCCAGCCCCGCCTCGCGCATCTGGGCGAGATCGCGGCCCAGCCCGCCGCGCAACAGGGTGCGGTAGCTGTTCGACACCGCCTCGCTCACCACCCGCGTTGCGCCGAAATCGAGCAGCACCAGCCGCCCGCTGACCGGATCGAAGCGGTAGTTGGCGAAATTGGGGTCGGTCTGCATCAGCCGGAACTCGAACAGCTCGCGCAGCAGCAATTCGACCACCAGCCGCACGATCCGGTTGCGCGTTTCGACCTCCATCGCGACGGTGTCCTCGATCGCGATGCTCTCGATGAAGTCCATCGCCAGAATGTCGGTTGTCGTGAAGTCGGGGTGCAGCGCGGGGACGATGAAGTCGGGGTGGTCGGCGAGCAGCGCACCAAAACGCCCCAAATGCGCCGCTTCATGACCGTAATCGGCCTCTTCGTGCAGCTGCGCCTTGGCGTCGGCCAGCATCGGATCGATGTCGAGCTCGGGCGGCAGCATTTTGGTGAGCTTGATCAGCGAGGCGACATTGTCGACATCGCTGTCGATGCTCTGGCGTACGCCGGGATATTGCACCTTGATTGCAAGGTCGCGGCCATCGGTGGTGCGGGCGCGGTGGACTTGGCCGATCGACGCGGCCGCGATCGGCTTGAAGTCGAAGCTGGCAAAACGCTTTTCCCAGCCGCGCCCCCAGTTCTGGTTGAGCACATTGCGCAATTGCCCCTGCGGCATATGCTGCGCATCGGCGCGCAATCGGCCCATGATCTCGGCCAGCTCGGGAGGGAAAAAGTCGCCGGTGTCCATCGACATCAATTGGCCCAGCTTCATCGCCGCGCCGCGCATGGTCGCCAGCTTGTCGGCGATCTTGCGCGCGTTGGCGGGGGTCAGCAGCAGATCGCCGACGCTCGGGCGCTTGCCCTGCGCCCATTGCTTGGCGCCATCGACCAGCATCGTGCCCGCGATGCCGCCGGCCATGCTGCTGAAGCCTGCAAACCGGGCAATCCGCCCGCTGGGCACGGCCTGCCCGGACGATGTGCTGGATGGCGAGGACTCGGAACGCGATTTGGGGGGAAGCATGCGGGGTGATGACCTGTGCGCGGTGGCTGCCTCGGGATAGAGGCCCGTCCTGCTGCTATGTAGGTTCGCAGCCCGCTAGCTGCAACTCGCCCCACCCAGAACGCAGAAGCGCGCGCAATGCGGGTGGTTGAGCGATACGCTGCGCGAAGCTTCGCCCAGCGTCGCGCCCATGTCGAACTGCGGATCATAAGGCAGCAGCGTGCAGGCCGCCACCGTGGGCCGTTCAGCGCCCTTGTGCTTCACCACCATGCGGCTGGTGGCGCACATCATTGCATCGGGGCTTTTGCCCAGAATGTCCCAGCATCCGGTGCTGATCTCGGCGATGTCGGCTTCGGCATCCATTTCGGGGAACATGACAAAGCTCTGCGGATCGTTCACCCTGATCGGAAGCCCGTGCCGCGCGAACAATGCGGCAAAGCCGGCGCGCGCCTGCGCGTCGCTCTCATGCGCCAGATGCCGTCCGGCGACGGCGATGGCAAAGCCGTTCTCGGCGAGCCATGTCAGGCCGCTGATCGCCTTGTCCCAGCTGTTGCCGCCGCGCTCGGCCTCGTGCACGTCTTGCGTATAATGGTCGAGGCTCACCCGGATGGTGAGCTGATGGCTGAACCGCGCGTTCATCGCCAGCAACGCATCCTCGTGGCGGCGCATTGGCCGCATCGCGTTGGACAGCACCAGGGTGGCAAAGCCGCGCGACAGGCATAGCTCCAGGATCGCGATGATGTCGGGGTTCATGAATGGCTCGCCACCGGTGAACGCGATCTCGCGGGTGGGCAGGCCCGATGCAGCGATTTCGTCGAGATAGGCGGTGACCTCGGCGAGGGTCAGATAGACAAGCGCGTCATTGCGCGGCGAGCTTTCGATGTAGCAACTCTTGCAGGCAAGATTGCACAGGGTGCCGGTGTTGAACCACAACGTTTCCAGCGCGGTCATCGCGACGCTGGCGCGGCGCTCGCCTTTTGCGGTGATCAAGGGATCGCGGAACTTTGCAGGATCGAGCGGCGGAGCATCGGCGACGGCAAAGGGGCTGGTGGAATCCATCCTCCATCTATCGCGGGGCCGAGGCCTCAGGCAAAGCGAAAATCGTCAGCCGTCCTGGCCTTTTGCCAGTTTTGCCGCGAGGGGGGCGGATACGATCAGCTGGATCTGGTGATAGATCAGCGCCGGCAGGATCGCGAGGCCCGCCAGCGGCCCAGTAAACAGGATGGCCGCGAGCGGTGCCCCGGTGGCGATGCTCTTGTGCGATCCGGCAAACAGCAGGCTGATCCGGTCCGCACGCGACAGGCCGATAATCCCGCCCAGCGCCCATGCAGACACAAATGCAATGGCCAACATCGCACAGATGATTGCGGTCAGCACGCCCAGCACGCGCCAGTCCAGCGCCTGCATCTGCCCGCCCGCGACTGCGGAGCTGAACGCGACATAGACCGCGAGTATGATGGCGGTGCGATCGAGCAGGGTGAGCATCGGCTTGTTACGGACGGCCCAGGCGCCCAGCCATCCCTGCGCCATCTGGCCGAGCGCGAAGGGCAGCAGCAGGATCGCAACGATGCGCAGCACCGTATCGCTCCCGATTGCCGCGCCGCCGCTCGCGCCGATGAGCAACGCCACCAGCAGCGGTGTCATGAAGATGCCCGCAAGATTGAGCAGCGCCGACGCCATCACCGATGCGGCGATGTTGCCGCCCGCCAGCGAGGAGTAGCTGATCGCCGACTGGACGGTGGAGGGCAGGATGCCGAGGAAGAGCAAGCCGACGACCAGTCCCTGGGGCAAGCCCCCGGCTATCAGCCCGCCCTGCGCCGAGGCTGCGCCGAAGGCGAGAAGCGGCATGAACGCAAAAACGAAGGCGAACATGATCGCTTGCAGCCGCCAGTTGCGCATCGCCACGAGGACTTCGGCGCGGGGCAGGCGCAGGCCGTGCAGGAAGAACAGAAAGAAGATCGACACCGAGACCGCATGGCCCGCATACACCGCTGCGACACCGCTCACCGGCAGCAGCGCCGCTACCAATATGGTCAGCATCAGCATCAGGACGAACCGGTCGGGGATCAGGGTTGAGATAATCGACATAGGCGTTCCCCCTGCTATGTTTCTGCTGGCGGCGCAACGCCTTGCTTGGCAGCCTGCGGGATGCGACACAGAGGCCAGGACACAACCGGGGGCGAAGCAATGAACTGGCAGGCGATCACCGCACGGATCGAGACAGCGGTTGCGCCCCATATCGGCAGCGGCAAGGTGGCGGATTACATTCCCGCGCTCGGCAGGGTCGATCCGCACAAGTTCGGGTTGGCGATCGTGCAAGGCAATGGCGAGATGGTCACGCTGGGTGACAGCCATGAGCTGTTCTCGATCCAGTCGATATCCAAGGTGTTCACGCTGTCGATGGCGCTTCGGCACTATGGCGAGGATGTGTGGGGCAGGGTGGGCCGCGAACCTTCGGGCAGCGCGTTCAATTCGATCGTCCAGCTGGAAAACGAAAAAGGCATTCCCCGCAATCCGCTGATCAACGCCGGCGCGATCGCAGTGACCGACATGCTGGTCGCCGCAAGCAACCGCGACGCGATGCTGGACGAACTGCTGGCGCGCTTTCACCGGCTGTCGGGCGATGACACGATCGGAATCGACGAAGAGGTGGCACAGTCGGAATCGGCCACCGGATCGCGCAACCGCGCGCTGGCCTATTTCATGGCGGCGTTCGGCAACATGGCCAACCCGGTGGAAGACGCGCTGCATGCCTATTTTCGCCAGTGCGCCGTGCAAATGAGCTGCCGCCAGCTGGCGCGCGCTGCCCTGTTCCTGGCGTTCGACGGGCGCGATCCAATCAACCGCGAGCAGCTCGTCACGCCCGAGAACTGCCGCCGGATCAATGCGGTGATGATGAGCTGCGGCCATTACGACAACAGCGGCGACTTTGCCTATCGCATCGGCCTGCCGGGCAAGAGCGGCGTGGGCGGCGGCATCCTGTGCATCGCGCCGGGCCACGGCGCGATCGCGGTCTGGTCGCCCGGTCTCAACGCCTTCGGCACCTCGCTGGTTGGCGCGATCGCGCTCGAAGAGCTGGTGGAAGCGACCGGGTGGAGCGTGTTTGTGTGACAACAATTCGAGGAAACGAATTGGAAAGAGAATAAAGATAGCTTCGTTCATATGAACGCGATTACTTGGAATCTCGCCGAAGAGGCCGCCTGTGGTTGGGAACCGGTTGAAGACACGGTCCATATATGGCGCGCAAAATGTATGAGCTGCTATTCCGAGGCGGAGTATGCCATTTCCGAAACGATCGCGCTTTTGCGAAAGGTGACAGGCAAAAGCTCTGGGTCGAAGACGGGGCACCTCTTCGGGCACAAGGTTGCCGAACTGGCTGCACGCTTTTCCCAGCCCGATATCAAGGCTCTCAAGCGGGCTCGCAAGGCATCGCAATCATTAGACAAATTTCAGTCTCAGGGAGCATGGCGAAACATCCTCAACCATAGTGCTATGACGGTATACGCAAGCAGAGAAGGCTCTTGGCTGGCCGAGTTCAAAATGATTACGTTGTCAGAAGCCAATTCCACGACAAGTCGTACTTTTATCGATGAAGCCATGGCTCAAGACATGCTGCTTGGATTACGTTCTGCCGTGCAAAGCCTTGCCACCAATCTCCAGCATTTTAGGACAGAATTAGCCGCAGAGGGCAAGGCCCCTTCCGTCACCCCATCCGCACCGGGGGCGCAGGGGTCTCGCTGAACCTTGGCGCGGGCGCGGGTTGCAGCAGGCCGCCGGCCTCGACGAACGTGCCGCGCTGCTTGTTGTGCGGATGGTCGGGCGCTTCGGTCAGGCTCAGCACCGGGGCGAAGCAGATGTCGGTATGTTCCATGATGGCACACCATTCGTCACGGGTCTTGGTCAGGAACAGCGCAGTGAGCTTTTCCTTGAGCGGGCCCCATTGGCGGGGGTCCATCTGCGCGTCGAACGCCGGGTCGGTGAGGCCTGCCTTTTCACGGAGCAGCGCATAGAACTGGGGCTCGATCGACCCGATCGAGACATATTTGCCATCGGCGCATGCATAGGTGTCGTAGAAATGCGCGCCGGTATCGAGCAGGTTGACCCCGCGCTCGTCGCGCCACTGGCCGTTGCCGAGAAAGGTGTAGGTCATTGCCGACAGGATCGCGGCACCATCGGTCATTGCGCAGTCGATCACCTGGCCCTTGCCGGTGCTGCGCGCCGACAGGATGCCCGCGAGCATGCCGAACGCCATCATCATGCCGCCACCGCCGAAGTCGCCCACCGCATTGACCGGCGGGGTCGGCTTTTCGCCCGCGCGGCCATAGCTGTGCAGCGCGCCCGACAGCGCGATATAGTTGATGTCGTGCCCGGCCAGCGGCGCATAAGGTCCGGTCTGGCCCCAGCCGGTCATCCGGCCGTAAACCAGTGCAGGGTTATCGGCGAGCAGCACATCGGGTCCCAGGCCCAACCTCTCCATCACACCGGGGCGGAAGCCTTCGATCAGGCCATCGGCGGCGCGCGCCAGGTCGCGTACCTGGGCCACCCCCTCGGGCGACTTGAGATCTGCGGTCACGATCTCGCGGTTGCGGTTGAGGACATCGCGATTGCCCGCATCGCCCACCGTTGAGCGGTTCGACGCGCGTTCGACGCGAATCACCCGGGCACCATGATCGGCGAGCATCATCCCGGCAAATGGACCGGGACCGATGCCCGCCAGTTCGATGATCGTAACCCCTGCAAGCGCTCCAGCCATGTCACTCTTCCGTTTAATTAATCGATTAAAACGGGGGACGCTAACGTCCGGGGCGGGCTTTGCAAGCGTGTTTTTGGCAGCATTGCTGTTGCACCGCCGCACCAGCCGGTAATGACGACTGACAACAGCAACTTACCGTAACGTCAAGTCGATGTTGCACTGCAGTATAGCCATAAAGCCCGGATTTCTGCGCGTTAGATAAACATGCAAAATGCACACTACTGCATTAAAAAATTGCAATGCGGCACGTGTTGTGACAATTTTCTGACTGCACCTTGCATCGCCTGAAGAGTGATGGGGGCAAAAGAGCAAGAACAACACTTTGCTTGTGGGAGAAGAGGATGCGCACTTCGTGGAAGCCCGTTCTAGGCTTGCTTTGCACTGTCTCAATGACATCGATGGCTCAGGCGCAGGATGCGCAAGACAGGGAAGCCCCTGAGCGGGATGTGATCATCGTCACCGCGACGCTGCGCGCCGCCGACGTGCAGGACATTCCGATCGCGGTGACCGCGGTCAGCCCCGAGCAGCTCGACCGCCAGAACGTTCAGGACATCAAATCCCTGACCTCGATCTCGCCAAGCTTCAACGTTCAGTCGTCACAGACCGAAAGCCAGGGCACCTCTATCCGCATCCGCGGTGTCGGCACCACCGGCAACAACACCGGGCTGGAAAGCTCGGTCGGCGTGTTCATCGATGGCGTCTATCAATCGCGTCCCGGCATCGCGCTGGGCGATCTGCTCGATCTGGAGCGGCTGGAAATTCTGCGCGGGCCGCAGGGTACCTTGTTCGGTCGCAACACCTCGGCCGGTGCGCTCAACCTGACCACCAAGCGCCCCAATCTGACCAAGGTCGAAGCCTTCGGCAACTTCACCTACGGCAATTATGATTTCTTCAACGTCCAGGCCGGGGTCAGCGTCCCGCTGGTCAGCGATCAACTCGGCTTGCGGGTGTCGGGCGCCTATCGCAAGCGTGACGGCTTCCTGAAAAGTGTCGGCGTCCCGGGTGCGGAAAGCAGCAATCGTGACCGCTATGTCATCCGTGGCCAGTTGCTGTGGGAGCCTTCGCCCGACATCAGCCTGCGTCTGATCGGTGATTACGCCAAGGCGAACGAGAATTGCTGCGATGCCGTGATCGTGCGCGAAACCGAACTGCAGCCGTTCTTCGCGTTCAACGGTCTTCCCAATGACGGCGTGGCGGTGTCCGGCCCTCAGGCGCTCAGGGACCTGCAGACCAACAGCCAACAGTTCCTCAACAACACCGAACAGTATGGCTTTTCGGGCGAACTGAAATGGGATCTCGGCCCCGCGCAGATGACGTATATCGGCTCGTTCCGCCATTTTGAGGCGGAATCGGCGCAAGAATCCGATTTCGTCAGTCTCAACCTGTTCAGCACCGGGCGCGGATCGACCTCGGCTCCGGGTTTCCCGCGTACCGGTGGTCCGATCGAAACGATGACCCACGAACTGCGGTTCCAGGGCAGTGCGTTCAACGATGCGCTCGATTTCCTCGTCGGCGTCTATTATTCGGACGAGCAGATCGACGAAGTGCAGTCGATGACCCTGGGCACCGACTATCAGCGGGCCGTCAGCGCGGGCAACTTCGGCAACCTCGCTGGCGTCAATCCGCTGTTTGCGCTGACCGCGCTGGGCAATGGCGGGGTTCCGGTCAATGCAGCGGGCAACTTTGCAGTCAACCGCTTCCAGCAGGATGCCGAGAGCTTCTCGATCTTCACGCATAACGTCATCAATTTCACCGACAATCTGAGCCTGACACTCGGTGCACGCTATGTCGACGAGAAGAAGCGGGGCAGCTTCGACCAGCTTGCAGCATCCTCGCCTGCCTGCCAGGCGATCACCAACGGCGTGATCACCGGTGCCATCCCGGCTGCGCTCCGGGCAGGCGCATTGGGTGCCACCTGCTTCCCGTTCGCCACATCGGTGGGCATTACCGTGCCCGGTACCGGCGGGACCGTGCTCGCAAGCTCGATCCCGGGACTTCCGCTGCCGCGCGAGTTCAACGAGGTCTTCAAGGACGACGAGCTGACCTATACCGCGCAGCTGGCCTATAACAGCAACAACGGTTTCCTGGCCTATGCCGGGTTCAGCCGCGGCTTCAAGTCGGGTGGTTTCAACCTCGATCCCGCTGCAGCGGCCAATGGCAATGATCCGCGCTTCAATTCGGAAAAGGTCGATGCCTATGAGGCAGGGATCAAGACCGAGTTCGCCAATGGCCGCATCCGTGCCAACCTGGCGCTGTTCCACATGGACATGACCGATTTCCAGGTTCTCGAGTTCACCGGCGTCCAGTTCCAGACGTTCAACGTCGCGGCCGCCAAATCGACCGGTGCCGAGCTTGAAATGTTCGGCCAGTTCGACTCGGGCATCTCGGTCAACGTTGCCGTGACCTATGCCGATGCACGCTATCCCGGCAATTGCGCCAATGGTGTGGTCGGCAATGCCGCGACCCTGCAGACGGTGCGCAGCCTGTGCGGTGCGGACCTGACCAACGCGCCCAAGTTCAACGGTGTCGCCGGCATCACCTATGACAACCAGATCACCGATTCCGGTTGGAAGATGCTGGCCAACTTCAACATCAACTATTCGGACGACCGGCGCACCAGCACCTCGCCGCTGGATACCAATGGCCTGCCGATCCCGCTCGACATCCAGCAGAGCTATTTCAAGATGAACGCGCGGCTTGGCTTCACTACGCCCGATGACCGATTCTCGTTCGAACTGTGGGGCACCAACCTCAACAACGAGATCACCCGCGGCATCACCGCCAACACGCCGCTTCGCGGTGGCGCAGGCACCCGCTCGCGCATCGGCTTTGTCGAAGAGCCGCGCATGTACGGTCTCACGGTGCGTGCGAAATACTGATCTAAGGAATTGATGGGGGACACCGCCTGATCGCCAGCCTGCAAGGGCGAACCTTCAAGCGGTGTACATCAGTGGACTGGGGCGATTCCGTTTGGCGGGATCGCCCCTTTTTTTGGTGGCTGTGCCGCCGGCGTCACTGCTTGGCGAAGGCGTCCGCGATCGAACAGGCGGCCGGGCCCAGGATGACGACGAACAGCGTCGGCAGGATGAACAGGATCAGCGGCACGGTCATGATCGCCGGCAGACGGGCGGCCTTTTCCTCCGCGCGCATCATGCGCTCGTTGCGGAATTCGGCGGACAGGACGCGCAGCGCAGAGGCCAGCGGCGTGCCGTATTTCTCCGTCTGGATCATCGTCGTGACCACCCCGCGCACCGAATCCAGCGCCACGCGATAGGCCAGGTTCTCGAACGCCTGCCGCCGCTCGGTGAGGAAGGCGAGTTCGATCGCGGTGAGCGCGAATTCGTCACCGAGTTCAGGATAGGCGCGGCCCAGTTCCTTTGCGACGCGGTTGAAGGCGGCATCGACCGTCAGGCCTGCTTCGGCGCAGATGACCAGCAGATCGAGCGCATCGGGCAGGCCCTTGCGGATCGCGTCGGTGCGCTTGGTGATGATGTTCTGAACGAACAGATCGGGCGCCTTGTAGCTGAGCAGCAAGATCGTCGCGAACAGTCCGAACTTCTTCATCGGCGTCCAGTCGGGCACCAGGATGCCAAAGCCATAGATCAGCAATGCAGCCCCGCCGCCAAGCACGATCGGCATGACCATGCGGCCGAAGATGATCGCGACCGCGACATCCTTGGACCGGATGCCTGCCTGCGCCAGCTTCTGCTGCGCCGCCTTGAGCTGTTCGTCCTGCAGCACCCGCAAGGATTGCAGCGTGCTGCGCATCTTGTCGGTGGTGTCGCTCTTGTGGACGATGCGCGTGCGCTTCTTGGCGGTGGACGCGGTAATTCCGGCCTTGAGCTGCTCACGCCGTTCGCTCAGCGCCTTGACCCGCTTGGCCATGGGGTCGCGAACGGTGGTGGCGGCATAGATCGCGATCAGGACAGCCAGCGTCGCAACCGCGGCCAGCATTGTCGCGACGAAGATAACGTCGATTCCCATCAGGGTCGGATTGGCTGCGTCAGGCACGGTTTCGTCTTCCCCCGATCAGATTTCGAAACTGACCATCTTGGCCATGATGAAGACCCCGATGCTCATCCACAACAGCCCGCCAAGTCCCGCGATCATCAGGCGTTCTTCGCTGAAGAAGCCGGCGAGATAATCGGGGTTGACCCACCAGATCATGATGAAAACCAGAAACGGCAACGAGCCCACGATATAGGCCGATGCTTTGGACTCGGACGACAGCGCGCGGATCTTGAGCTTCATCTGCGCGCGCGAGCGGAGCACGGCTCCCAGATTGGACAGGGTTTCGGCCAAGTTGCCGCCGGTTTCCCGCTGGATCGCCAGAGTGATGCAGAAGAAGTTGAACTCGGGCGTCTGCAGCCGGTTGGCGCTTTCCTGCAGCGCATCCTCCATCGAGCGACCGATCTTGATCCGCTCGGTGACCAGCTTGAACTCCTCGCCCACAGGCCCGGGGATTTCCTTGGCGACGACCTGCAGCGTCTCGGTGACCGGAAGGCCCGAGCGCAGGCCGCGCACCAGCAGATCGATCGCGTCGGGGAAGTTCTTGGTAAACCCGTTGAGGCGGCGCTTGATGAAGTGGCCGACCACCATGTGCGGCAGCCCAAAGCCGAGCGCCGAGCCGATGAACAGGCTCATCACGAGATGGCCCGACCGCAAATAAACGAGCAGCGCAACGGCGAGACCCAAGCCGATCACCATCTGGGCAAACTGCATCACCGTCCAGTTCTTGCCGGTCATGGCCAGCCTGCGGGCGAGCATCTGAACCTTGGTCAGATCCTCGCCGGTCTGGTTGAAGCGCGGCTTGCGGTTGGCGATTGCCTTGCGCATCTGGGCCTCGACCTTGGCGCTGGCGTTTTCGCTGTAGCGTTCGCGCACGGCGAGAATGCGCCGCTGGAGTTCCTTGCGCGGCGATGGCCCGACGAACGCCATGGCCAGCAGTCCGAGCACCGTCATCAGGCCCGCGGCCAACAGCAATGTCTGCACCATGTTCATGCGCAATCCGTCCGCATTGTGGGCCTGCCTTCCTCCCGCAGGGAGGCAGCAGCGCCGGTTACTTTCTGGCGGGCTTGACCGGCAGCAGCGATTTGAAATCACCGAACTTGCCGAGAAGCGACTTCTTCGCTCCGCCCTTGTCCTTTTCGACCATGACCTCTTCTTCCGCCATGCCCAGGCAACGATCGGTCAGCGACTTCATCACCGCGCCGGCCTTGGTCGTCTTGCCCGCCTCGCAGAACGGCTGGCCAAGCTTCGCGGCCTGGGCTGCGGTCTTGGGGTCCGAGGGGATCAGGAAATCGATCTTGCGTTCGATCGTGGTCTCGAAATCGGCGCGGCTGATCTCCAGGGCGGTCGGCTGCACCTTGTTGGCCACCACCAGAACGCGCGCGGCCGGCGCATTGCTTTTGAGCCAGGCCAGCAGACGGATGGCATCGCGGGCGGACGCTAGGGTCAGTTCGGTCACCAGAACCGCGATGTTGGTTTCGGAAACGAGATGCGGATAGTCGATCAACATCTGGCGCGGAAGGTCGACCACGGTGTTCTCGAACGCGTGGCGGAATTCCTCCTGCAACTGGAAGAAGGCAGTCCCATCGGTGATCAATGGCGAACTGATCGGCGCTTCGGCCGAGAGGATCGACAGCTTGTCGTTCGCCTTGATCATCGCCCGTTCGATGAACAGACCGTCAATGCGGCTGGGGTTGTCGATTGCATCGGTCAGGCCGCGGCCCGGCTCGAGATCCATCGTCAGCGCACCGGTGCCGAAATGCAGGTCGAGATCGAGGAGCGCGGTCGAATGTCCGGCATTCTTGCTGAGCTGCCAGGCAAGCGAAGTGGCAACGGTAGACGCGCCCACGCCGCCGCGCGTGCCGATCACCATGATCCCGACATGCGCACGCTCAGCCACCACCTCGCCAGCCTTGGGTGCGTTCAGCATCGCTTGGGCCTGCAGGATGGTGTCGCGGATCTGATCGGGCCCGACGGGCTTGAGCAGATAGTCGTGCAACCCGCTCGAGATCAGGTCGCGGTATAGCCGGACATCGTTGACCTGGCCCATCGCGATCACGACGGTGCCCGGCTCGCAGACTTCAGCCAGCGCGTTGATATCGTTGAGTGGATCACCCGATTCGGACAGGTCCACCAGCAGGATGTTGGGGCTGGCCGTGATCGACAGCGACTGGACGGCGTTGCGCAGGCCGCCCTTGTTGCACTTCTCGGGGGGCCAACCCATGTTGATCGCCGTCGCGCGGACTATGTCCAGCGTGGGCTCGTCGCAAATATACGCGGCAAACTGGTCGCGGGTGGCGGCCATGCCTGGCTTCCATGGTGCGTTCACTGCGATCCTCCCTGTGCGGTAGAGCCTTGCTTCAGACCGTCAGCTCCGGTGGGTGGCGCCTCGCGATACTGCTTGATAGCCGTGTTGGAACGCTGGGTTTCCACCGTGCCGGAGCCGGGCTCCCCGCGCACCAGATCTTCCTTGTTCGCCACCATGGCGGCGAGGTTGGAGTTGGTCGCACAGCCGTAATTGCTGCTCGTCGCGTTGCGGTAGTTCATCTCGAGCTTGGTCTTCCAGTCGGGACAACCCGGAACCTCGGCGGTGGTGCGGGTCACGACGACGCGCACGGTGCCAGGAGCGATATCGCCGGTGGTAACCGGGGCGACGTCGCCGACCAGCAGGCCATGGCGCGATGCCACCGCCTCGACCGAAGACTTGACCACGACATTGCGGCCGGCGGGATCGTCGATCGCGACGCGGTCACCATAGCCCAGATCCATCGCCTGGAACCATTCGGCCAGGCGACGCTGTTCCTGCGTGGGCAGCGAACCGCCCTGCGCGTTCAGATCGAGCGTGTAGTTCGATCGCGACACGATCGGCTGGTGGACGCTCTCCACCGACCGGTTGCTCGACATGTTGCCGCAACCGGACAAGGTCAGGACGGCCGCGGCTGCGATGGCTGCATGATAAGCGCGCATTGTAAGTCTCCTCGGGGCGGACGCTGGCCTCACTCGAATGAAAAACCGGGGGTAGCGGCGGCCATGGCGCCGTCCTTGCCTTTTTTCCTGGACGATCCCTTGTCCGCCTTTGCGTCGCGTTGCGGCTTGGCGGCTGACGATGGCAGGGCACGGGGCTGGGCGGGAAGCGCACCGAATTCGGGGCCGCCGCTGCCGCCTTCGGCAGGGGCAACGCGCGGCATGGGCCGCTCGCCGCCGGAAATGCCGTCGGATTGCTGGTGGTTGATCAGCCGCTCCAGCTCACCGGGCGTCTGGAAGCCATCGGTGGGCATCTTGATCTCGTTGGCGTTGACCGGCTTGACCAGATACGGGGTCACCACGATCACCAGCTCGGTTTCCCCGCGCCGGAAGCTGGATGACTTGAACAGGTTGCCGAGCACGGGGACGTCGCCCAGGCCCGGTGCCTTGTCGACCAGGTTCTGCGTGTTGTTGCTCAACAGTCCAGCGATCATGAAGCTTTCGCCCGATCCCAGCTCGATGGTCGTTTCGGCACGCCGCGTGGTCAGCGCAGGGATCTGGTTTCCGCCCAGAGTGACAGCCCCCTGGGTCGACAGCTCCGAGACTTCCGGACGAACGCGCATCGAAATGCGCCCGTTGGCAAGCACCGTGGGCGTATACGCCAGGCTGACACCGAAGTTCTTGTACTTCACCGTGACGTTGCCCAGCCCCTGGGGCACCAGGATGGGATATTCGCCCCCTGCCAGGAACTCGGCAGTTTCGCCCGAGAGCGCCGTCAGATTGGGCTGGGCGAGGGTCGACACAAGGCCGACCTGTTCACCCAGATCGAACGCACTCGCGACGTCTACGCCGAACAGCCTTCCGGCCAGCTGAATTGCTGTCTGGGCTCCATTGGCGGGCCCGAAGGTCGTCGTGGTATTGCCCGTGACGAACTGGCCCTTTGCCGGATCGAACGGGAGAAACAGCGAACCTTCGGGCAAGCCGAACTGCGAGGACGCATCGAGACGTGGCAATGACCCAACGTTCGGGACCCTGCCAAGCTTGTCGCCGAAACTGCTTGCGGCTGGGTTGCCCCGGCCGATACCGAACTGAAAGCCTCCCGTCGTGTCGCGAGTCAGCAGGTTGGAGCCGATTTCCTTGACCAGCGAGCGGCTGACCTCGGCAATCCGCACCTGCAGGTTGACCTGCATGGGCGTTGCGGTCTGCAAGCGGCTGATCACCTTGACGTCGTCACCGACAAACGCCTGTACCAGGCGTTCGGCTTCGGCGCTGTCGACCGGTGCCCCGACAACCCCGGTCAGCAAGACCACGCCGTTGAGCGTGCTCACGCGAACCTTGGCATCGGGCATGGCCAATGTCAGCATCTGGTCGATCGAATCGAGGTTCGATCCGACCCGCACCGTGGCGGAATAGACGACCTGACCGGCCGCATTGCTGGCATACAGCGTCGTTTCACCGCCGGCCTTGCCGAAGACATAGAGCTGCTGGGACGATTTGACCTGGACATCTGCGACGCCGGTATCGGCGACGAACAGATCGGTCATCGATCCGGGGAGCTGGATGAGCTGGCCGCGTCCGATGGAAAGGACCAGCGTTTCAGCGGGGCGCTGCATCGACGACTGTGCGCTGGCCGGGCTGCCCGCGAAGGGCGCAATTCCGGTCAGCAGGCCTGCCACGGCAACGCCGCCGCACAGCAGTGCACCCTTGAGAATATTGGAAAAACGCATGGTCATTTCCCTCCGACCGGAACAACGGTCACTTCATTGCCACGCGAGACCCTGACGACCGGACCCATGGGAACGGCGGGAGAGCTGGCGATCGTTGCGGGCGCGCCGGCAGGCATCGGCTGACCGGAATATTCGGCCTGACGGCGACCGCTGGACTGCGGCGGTACGGTGCGACGCTGGAACCGCGAGACATCACCGCCGGTGACATAGGTCACGTCGGTATCGACCGGGCGGGTGGCGAGCGCTTTGAGGATCTTGTTCTCGGTCTTGCGATCGGCGCCTTCGGGCAGCGTGACGTCACCTGCAGCCATCGAGCGTTCAAGCTCGGCCTCGTTGTCGGCGATCGAACGCAGCGACAGGCTGAGCGTGCCGATGGTCTGTGCGACGGCGATCTTCTCGGCCAGCTTGGGCGTGGCTTCGACCGTCACGGTGGAAAAGGCGATGACCTCGGTGTTCCCCTCGGCGTTCTCGGCATTGACCCGCTGGTCGGTGGCAAGCACGCGAAGGTTGCGAATGATCGTCTCGGACGCCTTGAGCGCCGGGCCGCCATCGCCGTCAACTGACTGGGTCAGGACCAGGTCGACGCGGTCGCCCGGAAAGACAAAGCCCGCCACGCCGGTGCGGGCGGACACGGGGACGGTAACGGCACGCATGCCGGGGCCGAGCGCTGCCGCCAGAAAGCCGCGATCGCCGGGCTTGACCAGCGACCCTTGCGTGACCGGCTGGCCGGCGGTGATCGCGTTGCGCACCACGGTGCCCAGCAGCGTTTCAACCTTGGCGCCGTCTTCCAGGAAATAGGCATTGCTCACCAGCTTGGCGGGCCAAGGCTGGAAGGCGACGCTGTCAGGCGTGATGATGGTTCCGACGGGGAGCGACCGGTTGGCCACCAGCACGCGCGGGCCGTTGGGCTCGGCCTGCTGCACAGCCGCCGTGACCTCGGGCGCGGCCGAGCCGGTGAAGAGGCTTCGGGCCAAAAATGCCGTGCACAGCGCGACCAGTAGCGCGCCTGCCAGCAGGATGACTTTCCGTTTATCCATGACGTTGATGGCCCCCAAAGTCCTTCAGAATGTGTGTGTTTTCAGGCAAAATGGTTAAAAAACCGTTCGCCAACCGGCCAAAGCGCCGCAATTGCGATGGCAACGCCATATGGCACCTCGGGTTGGCCCAGTTTTCGATGCAGCTTGTGCTCGGCAACGATGATCACGGTGAGCACCGCGCCAATCAGCGACATCGCGATCGCGACCTTGGCCATCACCTGCCAGGGGAACCACAAGGCCAGTGCGCCCAGCAGCTTGACGTCGCCACCGCCCATCGCGCCAAGCGCGAACATGGCCGCGAAGAACACGAACACCCCGACGCCCAGCGCCAGTTGCACGGCAATATCGGGCCACAGCGAAAGCCCGCAGGCCCACCAGAAAAACGGGGCGGTCAAGGCGATGCCGGCATTGAGCCAGTCCTCGATTTCGCGGCGCACGATATCGGTATACGCCGCGTGCAACAGCGCGATTGCCAACATGGCCAGCAGACCGTAGACGAAGAGGCTGTTTTCCATGGGGTCTGGCGTATAGCGACGATGACTTACCAAACAGTAACCATAGACCGGCGCGCCATTCCGCACGATGCGATCGAAGCCACCTGGACCGCCGCCGATGGCTGGCCGCTGCGGCGGATCGACATGATGGCGCACGGGGCCGAGCGCGGATCGATTCTGTTCATGCCGGGCCGCGGCGACATCTATGAAAAATATCTCGAAACGCTGGCGCATTGGCAGGCTGCGGGCTGGAACGTCACATCCGCCGACTGGCGCGGGCAGGGCGGCAGCGGCCGCATGTCCGACCATCAGTATGTCGGGCATATCGAGGATTTCGCCCACTGGATCGACGATATCGCCGGATTCTGGGCCGATTGGACCGCATCGCGGCCCGGGCCGCATGTCGTGGTCGGGCATTCGATGGGCGGGCATCTGATCGCGCGCGCGATTCAGGACAAGCGGATCGCCCCCGCCGCAGCGGTTCTCAGCGCGCCGATGCTGGGATTGAAGGGGTTGGGCCTGCCGATGTCCTTCGGCCATCTCGTCACCCGCATGATGCGTCGCCTCGGCCCGCCGGAACGCCCTGCCTGGAAGGTCAGCGAGAAACCCGCATCGCCGCTGGCGATCCGCCAGACCCTGCTCACGCACGACAATGCACGCTATGCCGATGAATTGTGGTGGTGGGAGCAGCGCCCCGAACTGGTGATGGGCCCGGCGAGCTGGCATTGGGTCGAGCGCGCGTATGAATCGAACATCCGCCTCAATGCCCCGGGCAGGTGGGAATCGATTCGCACGCCGATGCTGCTGATCGGCACCAGTGCCGACCAGTTGGTCGACAACAAGGCGACCATCGCGGCGGCTGCGCGCATTCCCGGTGCCGAATTGCTCTCGTTCGGTCGTGAGGCGCGGCACGAGGTGCTGCGCGAGGTCGACGCTATCCGTGACCGGGTGCTGCAGGCGATTGACGATTTTCTGGCGCGCAAGGTCGCCGGAGCTGCGACCGAAAGGGTCGGAGCCGCCGCCTGATGCCCGATGTCTGCCATGCCTGATTACGACGTCGTCATCATCGGCGCCGGGATCGCCGGGGCGAGCCTGGCTGCGGAAATCGCGCCGCATTGCCGGGTCGTGATCGCCGAGGCGGAGGATAGGCCCGGCTATCACGCCACCGGTCGGTCTGCTGCCTTCTGGGCGGAAAGCTATGGCGGACCCAAGGTCCAGCCGCTGACCACCGCGTCGGGGCCGTGGCTGCAATCGCCACCGCCCGGCTATGGCGATCGCAGCTTCCTGGCGCCGCGCGGCGCTCTGACGCTGGCCCGCGCCGACGAACTGCACCTGCTCGACGCGTTTGAGGCCGATTTCGATGGCTCGGGGGTGCGCATGGAGCGCCGCGGCCGCGCCGCGCTCGAGGCAATGGTGCCCGGCCTTGCACCCGATATCGTCGCCGGATCCTTCGAGCCCGATTGCCGCGATATCGATGTCGGCGCGCTGCACCAGACCTACCTTGCCGCTGCCCGCCGGGCAGGCGCGGCGATTGCGCTGCGCAGCCCGTTGATCCGCGCTGAACGGGATGACGGCGTCTGGACACTGTCGCTGGGCATCGAACGGGTGTCGGCCACGTATCTGGTGAATGCAGCGGGGGCATGGGCGGACCGCGTCGCGGAGCGGGCACAGGTGCGGCCGCTGGGCGTCCAGCCCTTCCGGCGCACCGTGCTGCAGCTTCGCACGGCGCCCCAGCCGCCCGCCGACCTGCCGCTGACGCTGGGCGTGCGCGGCGATTATTATTTCAAGCCCGAAGCGGGCCGGCTGTGGCTGAGTCCGCATGACGAGACGCCGGAAGATCCTGCCGATACCGCGCCCGACGAACTCGATATGGCGATCGCGATCCATCGGTTCGGCGAGGTCGTGGACTGGACGATCGAGGCGGTTGAACACCGCTGGGCCGGCCAGCGCAGCTTTGCGCCCGACAGGCTGCCGCTGATCGGCTTTGCTTCCGATTGCCCGAGCTTTTTCTGGTTTGCGGGGCAGGGGGGCTTCGGCATCCAGACCGCGCCGGCTGCGGCCAAGCTTGCCGCTGCCATCCTGTTGGGCATCACCCCCGATGCGATGCTGCGCGATGTCGACGCACAATTGTATAATCCCGCACGCCTGGGGTGAGAATGCTGGCTTGCCCTTAACGTGCGTTATATTCTCGCTCCGGTTTCAGGGAGGCGAATCGATGGCGCACAGTTTTGAGATCTACAAGGACAAGGCCGGCGAGTTTCGGGTGCGGTTCAAGTTCAATTCGGAAGTCATGTTCTCGACCGAGGGCTATGCCAGCAAGGCTTCCGCCAAGAATGCGATCGAATCGATCAAGAAGAACGGTCCCGAAGCACCGGTCGAGGACAACAGCTGACTGAACCTAACGTCCCTTTTGCGTCATTCCCGCGAAAGCGGGAAGCCCGCTTAGAGCAACGGCCGAGCAGAAGCGGGACCCTCGCCTGCGCGGGGGTGACGTCGATCGTTGTTCGAAGTGTTGCCCGGCAAAGGCGCCGTCAGCGCCCCACCGCCATCGCCGCGGCGCTAGCGAGCTGGTCGGCGCGCTCGTTTTCGGGGTGGCCGGCATGGCCCTTGACCCAGCGCCAATCGATCTGGTGGCGGGCCACGGCGGCGATCAGTTCGTGCCACAGATCGGCGTTGCGCACCGGCTTCTTCGAGGCGGTCTTCCACCCGTTGCGCTGCCAGCCATCGACCCATTTGGTGATGCCGTCCTTGACATAGGTGCTGTCGGTATACAGCACGACGATGCACGGCTCGATCAGCATGTCGAGCGCGCGGATCGCTGCCATCATTTCCATGCGGTTGTTGGTGGTGTCGGCTTCGCCGCCGGACAGTTCCTTCTCGTGCTTGCCATAGCGGATGATCGCGCCCCAGCCGCCAGGGCCGGGGTTGCCCTTGCAGGCTCCGTCAGTGAAGATTTCGACCGTTTTCATGTCTGTTGAACCATCGCCTTGATCTGACCCGACTTATGCCGTCCTGTTAGGACTCAGGCAAACAGCAAGGCGTTGGCCGGGTCCGCGTAGAATGCGGCCCGCCGCGCAAAGGCCATGGGGTCCTTGCGGGTCACCAGGGCATCGGCGGGCGTGTTGATCCAGTCATAGGCGCGGCTCAATGTAAAACGCAACGCTGCACCGCGTGCCAGAATGGGAAGCGCAGCCCGTTCGTTCTCAGTCAGCGTCAGGCGACTGCGATAGCCCTGCAGCAGCGCCGCAGACAGAGCGGGCTCGAACTTGGTCCCGTCGGTGCTGAAACACCACGCGCTGTGGGTGATCGCCAGATCATAGGCGCGCGCATCGGTGCACGAAAAATAGAAGTCGATCAGGCCGCTGACCCGGTCGCCCAGCATCAGCACATTGTCCGGGAACAGATCGGCATGGATCACCGATTGCGGCAGATCGCTCGGCCAGTTTGCCTTCAGATACGCCAGCTCCGCGCGCACCAGATGCTCGAGCGCGGGATCGACCTGCTGCCATTGCCCTGCGCAGCGGCTGGCCAGATCCTGCCAGGCGGCAGGGCCCATGCTGTTGGGGCGGCTTCCGCCAAAATCTGCCACCGCCAGGTGCAGATCGGCCAGTGCTGCACCCGCCGCTTCGGCCTGGGCCGGGGTCGGCGTGCTCAGCGATATGCCCTCGAGAAACTCGATCAGACACGCCGGGCGCCCCGCGAGTTCTCGAATCTGGATGCCCTTGCGGTCGGCAATCGCGCGCGGCACGCGGCATCCGCGCATCGCCAGATGATCAAGCAGCGCCATGAAGAACGGCAGGTCGCCTGGATCGACGCGCTTTTCGTACAAGGTCAGGATGAAGCGATGGCCATCGCTGCCGCCGCGGGTTTCGACCAGGAAGTTGCTGTTCTCGACACCTTCTGCGATGCCCTTGAAGCTGATCAGGTCACCCGTGTCATAATCGCCCAGAAACTGCGCCATCATCTCGGCGCTGACGTGCGTATAGACAGCCATCAGGCAGCGTCGGCCTCTGCCGCGAGCGCGCGGGGTAGCTTGAAGGTGATGCGCTCGTCGACGGTCTTGACGCGTTCCTCACGGACATCGAAATGCCGCCCGAGCAGGTCGACGACCTCGCGCACCAGGATTTCCGGTGCCGATGCGCCTGCGGTGAGGCCCAACGTTGTCACGCCATCGAACCAGCGCAGCTCGATTTCCTGCGCACGCTGGATCAGCTTCGCGCGCGTGCCCTCGCGTTCGGAAACCTCGACCAACCGCACCGAGTTGGAGCTGTTGGGCGCGCCGATGACCAGCACCAGTTCGCAATCGTCGGCCATCACCTTGACCGCAGCCTGGCGGTTGGATGTGGCGTAGCAGATGTCCTCGCCCTTGGGTCCGACGATCGCGGGGAAGCGCTGGTGCAATGCGGCGACGATCTCTGCGGTGTCATCGACCGACAGCGTGGTCTGGGTGAGGAACGCCAGCTTGGTGTCGTCGGCAAATTCGAGCTTTGCAACATCCTCGACCGTCTCGACCAAGGTCATATGGCCCGGCTCGACCTGGCCGAAGGTGCCGATCACTTCGGGATGGCCCTTGTGGCCGACGAAGATGATGTGACGGCCCGCCTCGACCTGGCGCTCTGCCTGGCGGTGCACCTTGGAGACCAGGGGGCAGGTGGCATCGAGATAATTGAGACCCCGTTCGGCCGCCTTGTGCGGAACCGCCTTGGGCACGCCATGCGCAGAGAACACCACGGGCACGCCATCGGGCACCTCGTCCAGTTCCTCGACGAACACCGCGCCTTTTGCTTTCAGGCTGTCGACCACGAACTTGTTGTGGACGATCTCGTGCCGGACATAGACCGGCGCACCGTATTTGTGCAGCGACAGCTCGACGATCTCGATCGCACGGTCGACGCCGGCGCAAAAGCCGCGCGGCGAAGCGATCTTGATCAGCAGTGGTGGCTTTGCTGCAAGCGGGGCGTTGGCGGTTTCGGTCATGTTCAGATTGGCTTTCGTAGTTCCGCATCTGTCTTAGGGGAAGCGGAGCGCGGTGTGAAGCATATCCCTGATGCCCGGCGATCTGACGGGACGGTTGCCCGATTGCGCACCCGGAATCTGGACATTGCGCTGAAACCCAACGGCAGATAAGGAGCGATCCACTGTGGCCTCGAAGGATTTTTGTTTGAACATGCCCAAACTGCCCAAGAAATCGTCCCCCAAGGCATCCAGCCTTGCCATTCTGGGATCCGGGCTTGCGCTGCTCAGCCTCTCGGCGTGCGCGGAGAAGAACCAGCTCGTGGTCGATTCCGGTGTCGGGGTGGCATCCACGCTGAGTGCCTGCCCGAACACCGCGATCCCCGAGCATACCGGTGATGTCACCATCTTCAATCCCGCCAACAGCCGCGATGCCAGCGCGATCGACGTGGTGGCGACGATCACCAACGTCCGTCCCACCTGCGACGAGACGGGCGCAGAGATCTACGCCACCGCCAGTTTCGATGTCCAGGCGCGGCGCAGCGACAATCGCGGCCAGCGCACCGTGACGCTGCCGTACTTTTCCACCGTCGTGCGCGGTGGCAACACCGTGGTCGCCAAAAGGCTGGGGTCGGTGACGCTCAACTTCGCCGATGGTGCATATCGCGCCGAAACCAAGGCGACGGGCGCGGGCTATATCGACAAGGCGGCGGCGACGCTGCCCGAGGACATCCGCGAACGCATCACCCGCAGGCGCAAGTCCGGCGACGCCGATGCGGCAATCGATCCGCTGTCGGTGCCTGAAGTGCGCACCGCGCTCCAGCGTACCAGCTTTGAACTGCTGGTCGGCTTCCAGCTGACCCAGGACCAGCTGCAGTATAACGCTACCCGATGAGGCTGGCTTAAACCCTCTCCCTCCAGGGGAGAGGGACAGCTTCACGCAGTGAAGCAGGGAGAGGGCGGCGAGCACGATTGGCTGCTCAGTTTCCCCTCTCCAACTCGCGCCTAGGCAGCAGGCTGCCAAGGCTTCGTATCCTCTCCCCTGCAGGGAGAGGAGGTATGCGATCAGGGCTAAAATCATGACACTGTATACCCGTTTCACCCAGCATCTGCATGACGCGCTCGACGCGATGGAAGCCAGCGGAGCATTGCCGTCGGGGCTTGACCGCGGCGCGCTGACCGTCGAGCCGCCGCGCGATCCGTCGCATGGCGATCTTGCGACCAATGCCGCGATGGTGCTGGCCAAGCCTGCTGGCACCAACCCGCGCGCGCTCGCCGAGGCGATCAGCGTGGAACTGGGCAAGGTCGACGAGATCACCGCGGTCGAGATCGCCGGGCCCGGCTTCCTCAACCTGCGTCTGGCGCCGTCCGCCTGGATCGAGGAACTGCGCGCCATTGCCGATATGGGCGCCGATTACGGCCGCTCGGAGCTGGGCAAGGGGGTGACGGTCAACATCGAATACGTCTCTGCCAACCCCACCGGTCCGATGCACATGGGCCATTGCCGCGGCGCGGTGGTGGGCGACGCGCTGGCCACCTTGCTCGAATATTCGGGCCACAAGGTGATCCGCGAATACTACATCAACGATGCCGGCGGGCAGGTCGATGTCCTCGCGCGCTCGGTTCACTGGCGCTATTGCGAAGCGCTCGGCAAGGCCTCGGGCGACATTCCCGAAGGGCTCTATCCCGGCGACTATTTGGTGCCGGTGGCACAGGCGTTGGCGGGCGAACTCGGCGATGCGATGGTCGATGCGCCCGAGAGCGAATGGCTAGTGATGTTCCGCAAGCGCGCGGTCGCTGCGATGATGGACATGATCCGCGCCGATCTCGCGCTGCTCGGCATCCACCACGACGTGTTCTCGTCGGAAGCGGAGCTGCAGGCCGCGGGCAAGCCCGAGGCGGCCGAAGCCGTGCTGCGCGCGCGCGATCTGGTCTATGATGGCGAACTCGAAGCGCCCAAGGGCAAGGTGATCGAAGACTGGGAGCCGGTGGACCTGCCGCTGTTCCGCTCGACGAAGTTCGGCGACGATCAGGACCGCCCGATCCGCAAGTCGGACGGCAGCTGGACCTATTTCGGCGCGGATCTCGCCTATCACTACCAGAAAGCCGAAACCGCCGACCAGCTGATCGATATCTGGGGCGCGGACCATGCCGGTACCGTCAAGCGGATCAAGGCAGCGGTCGCCGCGCTCACCGAGGGCCGCGCCGAGGGCCCGGCGCGCTTCGACGTGCGGCTGGTGCAGATGGTCAAGCTGATGCGCGGCGGCGAGCCGCTCAAGATGTCCAAGCGCTCGGGCAATTTCGTGACTCTGGCCGATGTCGTGAACGAGGTCGGCAAGGACGTCGTGCGCTTCACCATGCTCACCCGCAAGGCCGACGCGCAGATGGAGTTCGACTTCGAGAAGGTGGTTGAGGCCTCGAAGGACAATCCGGTGTTCTACGTGCAATATGCGCACGCGCGGATCCACTCGATCATGCGCAAGGCGCAGGGCGAGGGGCTCAGCGCCTCGGCCGAGCATCTCGACCGGCTGGGCGAGGAAGAGCACGCGCTGATTGCGCTGGCGGCGCAGTTCCCGCGCATTGTCGAATCGGCGGCATTGAACCGCGAGCCGCACCGGATCGCGTTTTACCTCGGCGATCTGGCGGCAGCTTTCCACGCCTTCTTCAACCTTGGCAACGATCGGCCCGACAAGCGTATCGTTATGACCCACGATGCCGACACCAGCGCCGCGAGGCTTTTCATGGCCCAAAATATCGGGCAAGTCATTGCCAACGGTCTGGCGCTTATGGCGGTGGAGGCGGCTACGCAGATGTAGCCGAACCATGGGCCGGAGCAGGCCGGACCGGTCTGGCGTGTCTATGGGGCGACAAGAATGAGCAATCGGCTGGATGATGGCATGGACGATAGCCTGAGGGATCAGCCGTTGGGGCTGGATGCCGATGACGACCGGCTGCCCTGGCTGGAATCGGCTGACGACGCGCCGTCGAGCGATGGCTCGGCGGGCAAGATCATGGGCTTCATCCTGCTGGGATTGGTCGGCCTGTCGATCGTGCTGGCCGCGATCTACTGGCTGGGCGGTGATGGCGCCGCGCCCGATGGCGATGGCAGCCTGATCGCCGCGCCGCAGGGCGACTACAAGGTGCGCCCCAAGGACAAGCAGGAACAGAGGGTCGAAGGCACCGGCGATGCGAGCTTTGCCGTCAGCCAGGGCGAGCAGCCGCAGGGACAGCTTGTCGATGCCGCTGGTGCCCCGCCGCCTCCGGGCAGCGCGCTGGTGCAATTGGGTGCCTATACCAGCGAGACGAGCGCCCTCACCGGCTGGTCGACATTGAGCCAGCGGCACGAGGTGCTGAGCGGGCTCAACCGCAGGATCGTCGAGGCGACCGTCGATGGCGGAACGGTGTTTCGCCTGAGCGCGGTGCTCGACAGCCCGGCCAGTGCGGACTCGGTGTGCGGTCAGCTCAAGAAAGCTGGGCAAAACTGCCTGGTGGTGCGTTGATTTCACCGCCGGTTTTGGCGACACTGCAGGCATGAAACCTGTAATTTTCGGCCTGGCCGGTCTGACGCTCGCGCCGGACGAGCGTGCCTTTTTCAAGGACTGCGCCCCTGCGGGCTATATCCTGTTCGGCCGCAACATCGACACCCGCGAACAGCTCCGTGCGCTGACCGACAGTCTGCGCGATCTGCACAATGATGACCGGCTGCCGATCCTGATCGATCAGGAGGGCGGACGGGTGAGCCGGATGAAGCCGCCGCACTGGCTGTCCTTTCCTGCCGGCGGCGCGTTCGACCGGTTGTACGATATCGCACCCGCGAGCGCGATCGAGGCGGCGCGGATCAACGCCGAGGCGCTGGCGCTCGATCTGGCCGAGGTCGGCATCACTGTCGATTGCCTCCCCTTGCTCGATGTCGCGATCCCCGGCGGCACGCCCGCGATCGGCGACCGCGCGCTGGGGCAGGAGCCGATGCGCGTTGCGGCGCTCGGCCGAGCGGTGCTCGACGGGTTGCGGCGCGGCGGGGTGCTGGGCACGATCAAGCATATGCCGGGCCATGGCCGCGCGATGGTCGACAGCCATATGGAACTGCCCCGCGTCACCGCCAGCGATGCCGAACTCGAGCAGGACATCGCGCCGTTCCGGGCGCTGAACACCGCCGAGATCGGAATGACCGGGCATATCCTGTTCGAGGCGTGGGACGCGGAGCGCTGCGCGACTCTGTCGCCGACCATCATCGAGGACATCATCCGCCAGCGCATCGGCTTTGACGGGCTGCTGCTCAGCGATGATCTCGACATGAAGGCGCTGAAGGGCGAGGTGCCCGACCGAGCCGCGCGTGCCGTCGCGGCGGGCTGTGACATCGCGCTCAACTGCTGGGCGCGGATGGACGAGATGGTCGGCATCGCCCACGCCCTTCCCGATATATCCGATGCCGCCCGCGCGCGGCTGGACCGGGCCCGCGCCGCGATCAACCCCGTGCATGACTGGTCGCACCAGGCGGAGCTGATCGCCAAACGCGATGCGCTGCTGGCGCTGGTGTGATCGCGCAGGACACCACGATCGCCCCGCCCGATGGCGATTACTTCTTCTTCAGCGAGCCCGTGCCTGCCGCCACCGCCGCAGCCGAGGCTCTGCTCATCGATGTCGACGGCTGGGAGGGCCCGCTCGACCTGCTGCTCGATCTCGCGCGGCGGCAGAAGGTCGATCTGCGGCAGATCTCGATCCTCGATCTCACCAACCAGTATCTCGGCTTCATCGAGAGCGCGACCAGCCTGAAGCTCGAGCTTGCCGCCGATTATCTGGTGATGGCGGCCTGGCTTGCCTATCTCAAGTCCGCGCTGCTGCTGCCTGGCGATCCCGAGATCGAACCTTCGCCCGAGGAACTGGCCTTGCGGCTGCAGTTGCGGTTGCAGCGGCTGGCCGCGATGCGCGAGGCGGCAGCAAGGCTGCTGGGCCGCGACCGGCTGGGCCGCGATGTCTTCGCGCACGGGCAGGGCGAGGGGCTGCGGCTGCTCACCCGCACCCGGCACGACTGCAGCCTGTTCGATCTGCTCACCGCCTATGGCCGGGTGAAGCAGCGCAGCGAACCGGTGGTGCATATGGTGAAATCCCGCCGGGTGATGACGCTGGAAGATGCGCTGGCGCGGCTGTCGCTGATGCTGGGCACCGCGATCGACTGGACCGACCTGCGCGCCTTTCTGCCTGAAGGCGCGCCTGCCGACCTCACCCGCTCGGCCACCGCGTCGACCTTTCTCGCGCTGCTCGAACTGGCGCGGCAGGGGCGGGTCGAGCTGGCGCAGGAGGCGGCGTTTGCGCCCTTGAGAGTGCGCAGGGCGCCATGAGCGAGATCGATCCGGTGGTGCGCGCGGTCGAAGCGGCCCTGTTCGCAGCCGAGCAGCCGCAAAGTGCCGCCGATCTGGCTGCGCATATCGGAACGGACGCCGATATTTCAGGCGCGCTTGCGGTGCTGCAGGGCGATTACGCCGGGCGCGGGGTCGAGCTGGTCGAGCGCGGCGGGCGCTGGCATTTCCAGACCGCGCCCGATCTCGCCTGGCTGCTGCGTCGCGAGACCGAGCAGACCCGCAAGCTGTCGCGCGCGGCGACCGAAACGCTGGCGATCATCGCCTATCATGAACCGGTCAGCCGCGCCGAGATCGAGGCGATCCGCGGCGTGCAGGTCAGCAAGGGCACCATCGACGTGCTGATGGAGGAAGGCTGGATCGCACCTGCCGGACGGCGCGAGGTGCCGGGTCGGCCGCTGACGTTCGCCACCACACCCGATTTCCTCACACATTTCGGCCTGACCAGCAGGCGCGACCTGCCGGGGCTCGAGGACCTGCGCGCGGCAGGCCTGCTCGACCCGGTCGATCTGGCGCTGGAAGGCGCGCTGGCTACGGATGATACGGGCGGTGATTTTGGCGACGATGCCGACGGCTCGTCCGATGAATCCGATTCATTGCTGGAAAACAGCAGCGATCAGGCCTAGATAGCAAGCGAATTTCAGGAGAAACGCCATGGGATCCTTCTCCCTGATGCACTGGGTAATTGTGCTGATCATCGTCGTGCTGCTGTTTGGCGGCGGACGGATTTCATCGATCATGGGTGATGTCGCCAAGGGCATCAAGAGCTTCAAAAAGGGCATGGCCGACGATGACGAAGAGCCGGTGCAGCCCAAGCGCCCTGTCGCGCAGATCGAGGCTCCGCCCGCGCGCACCATCGATGGCACCGCCAAGTCGACCGCGGCGAGCGAAGAACGCAAGCCGGGTTGATCCGGGCGGTTGTTCCGGTTCGATCGGGGTCGGGACGGCTTCAGCCAGCGTGAAGGCGTGACCATGTCATGTTAGACATCGGATCGACCGAGTTGTTGATGATCATCATCGTGGCGATCGTTGTGATCGGCCCGAAGGATCTTCCGCGCGCGCTGTACAAATTGGGTCAGGTGGTCGGCAAGGCCAAGGGTGTTGCGCGCCATTTCCGGACCGGCATCGATGCCATGGTCCGAGAGGTCGAACTCGAGGAAATGGAAAAGAAGTGGAAGGCCGATAACGAGCGCATCATGCGCGAGCATGCCGCGCTGTCCCCTCCCGTTGCGACCGCCGCTGCCGCCTCTGATGCAACCGAAGCTGCCCCGGTGATGCAGCCCTTGCCATCGGCCGAGAAGCCCCCCGCCGCGGCTGCGCCGAACGACCCTGCCGCGAATGCCGTTCCCGATGCTGCGCCTTCCGGGGTTCCGGCCACCGAGGGCGAACGATGAGCGAGCCCGAAGACGAAATCGATGCCTCGCGGGCGCCCTTGCTCGATCACCTGATCGAACTGCGCCAGCGTCTGGTGCGCTGCGTCGTGGCGCTGCTGCTGGCGTTCGGCGTCTGCTTCTATTTTTCCGAGCATATCTTCGCGTTTCTGGTGGTGCCGCTCAAGGAAGCGTTCGGCGACGGCAATGGCCGGCTGGTCTACACCAAATTGTACGAGGCGTTCTTCGTGCAGGTGAAGGTGTCGATCTTCGCAGCGTTCTGCGTCTCGTTCCCGATAATCGCCAACCAATTGTGGGCCTTCGTCGCGCCCGGGCTGTATCGCCAGGAAAAGCGCGCGCTGCTGCCGTTCATCCTCGCAACCCCGCTGCTGTTCACCACCGGCGCGGCGCTGGCCTATTACATCGTCATGCCCACCGCCTTCCACTTCTTCCTGCAGTTCCAGGGCGAATCGGGCGGGCTCGAGGTCGAAGCGCTGCCCAGTACCGATGCCTATCTGTCGCTGGTGATGCAGTTCATCCTCGCTTTCGGGATCAGTTTCCTGCTGCCGGTGCTGCTGATGCTGCTCAACCGCGCGGGCATCGTCTCGCGCGCGCAACTGATCAGCGTGCGGCGCTACATGATCGTCGCCGCGTTCGTTGCAGCGGCGATCCTGACCCCGCCCGATGTCGTCTCGCAGCTCATGCTGGCGATCCCTTTGGTGCTGCTTTACGAGATCAGCATTCTGGCGATCTGGTTCACCGAGCGCAGGGCTGCCAAGGCCGCGCCCGAAGAGACTGAAGACGCCGCTGAGCCTGAGGCGCAGTCCGAGCCTGCCGAGTAATCTCCACTTCCGTCCTTCCCGCGAACGCGGGAATTCCGCTATTGCGCGAGGGATGAAATAAAGCGGGACTCCCGCGTGCGCGGGGGTGACGATGGGGCTTTGGTTAAAAGTTCAGCCCTTCACCGGCACCGGGGGATCGTTGTCCGCGACTTCCGTCAGCGAACCGCCCATCTTCTCGCAGGCGCCCGCCTCGGTGAACTTCCAGGCATTGCCCTGATAATCGACCGACGACGTGCCGGCGCAGCTGGTGCCGGGGCCGGCAGCGCAGTCGTTCTGCTTGGCCAGCGCAACGCCATAGCATTTTTCCTGCGCGGCGAGTTCGGTCGCGGCCTTCTCGATGGCCTGCGCGCTGGTTTCCTCGGGCGCTGCAGGCGTGTCGGATGAACAGGCGGACAACGCGGCGGTCGCGATCAGCGCCGAGGCCAGCGCGGCAAGGGGGGAGGTCTGGGACATGATGACGGCGCTCCTGCAGGGCAATAAGCAGGGTTATCGCTCGCACAACCGGGGGCAATCGTCAAACCTTTGCCCCCGCGCGGCAAAGACGATAGAGCGCCCGGCCATGACCAAGACCGCTCCCAGATTCGCCTTTTCAATCACCGCCCGCGAAGGCAAGGCGCGGCTGGGCGAGATCGCCATGCAGCGTGGCACCATCCGCACCCCGGCGTTCATGCCGGTGGGCACTGCTGCGACGGTCAAGGGCATGAAGCCGGCCGAGGTGCGCGGGCTGGGCGCGGATATCATCCTGGGCAACACCTACCACCTGATGCTGCGTCCGGGCGCCGAGCGCGTGGCGAGGCTGGGGGGCTTGCACAATTTCATGGACTGGCCGCACCCGATCCTTACCGACAGCGGCGGCTATCAGGTGATGAGCCTGTCGGCGCTGACCAAGACCACCGAAGAGGGTGTCGCTTTCCAGAGCCATCTCGATGGCTCGCGGCATATGCTCAGTCCGGAGCGCTCGATGGAAATCCAGCGGTTGCTGGGGTCGGACATCGTCATGGCGTTCGACGAGCTGGTGCCTGCTACGGCGGAGCGCGATGTTCAGGCCGCCGCGATGGAGCGATCGATGCGCTGGGCGCGCCGCTCGCGCGAGGGCTTCGACAGCGGCACCGAGCATGCCGACCGCGCGGCTTTGTTCGGCATCCAGCAGGGATCGCTCAACGAAGGCCTGCGCCGCCAGTCCGCCGATGCGCTGCGCGACATCGGTTTTGACGGCTATGCGATCGGCGGGCTTGCGGTGGGCGAGGGCCAGGAGGCGATGTTCGGCGTGCTCGATTATGCTCCGGGCCAGCTGCCCGACGACCGCCCGCGCTACCTGATGGGCGTCGGCAAGCCCGATGATCTGGTCGGCGCGGTCGAGCGCGGGGTCGACATGTTCGATTGTGTGCTGCCGACGCGCTCGGGGCGCAACGGCCAGGCGTTCACATGGGACGGACCGATCAACATCCGCAATGCGAAGCACGCCGAGGACCAGTCCCCCCTCGACGCGGCGTGCGCATGCACCGCCTGCAGCCGCTTCAGCCGTGCCTATCTGCATCACTTGGTGAAATCGGGCGAGATGCTGGGCGCTATGCTGATGACCGAGCACAATCTGCGCTTCTACCAGGATCTGATGGCAGCGATGCGCACTGCGATCAGCGAGGGGCGGATGGCGGCCTTTGGGCAGGCGTTCCGCGAGCGATATTACGCCAGGGGAGGCTGAGCGGCCAGCAGCAACCGTCAGGCCGACGCGGGCACGAACACCGGCACGGCGATGGCGATGCTCTCGAACGCGGTGTCCCTTTCCAGCGGCGCGCGCAGCTGGCGGGCAAGCCCTGTCATCACACGGTCGATGCCGTCTGCGAGCATCTCTTCGAGCATCGGGTTGGGACCAAGCGCAGGAGAGGCGATGCGCAGCTTGATCCGGGTCGGGTCGTCGGCCAGGCGGGTCGCGGATATCCGCACCGGAGCCTCGGGCCGAGTCAGGTGGATCAGCTCGAGAATTTCGGTCAGCAGGAACGCGATCGGCACGCCGACATCCTGGCTGACGTGGAGATTGTCGATATCGACCATGATATCGGGGCCATCGCTCGACGCGCCGTTTCCGGCATGCTCGAAGCTGCCCGCCAATTCGCCGACCAGAGCGCGCAGATTGATGCCCTCGTTGCGCTCGGTCCCCGCGAAATGGTTGCGGTGGACCACCGCAAGCGCATCGACCCGCCGCTGGATCTTGCCATAGGCCAGCTTGGCCTGATCCGAATCGGCCGTTCGCGCGTGCAGGTTGATCAGGCTGGCGATGATCTGCAGGTTGTTCTTGACCCGGTGATGGACCTCGCGGGTCAGCATGATCTGCTGCTTGAGACCCTCATCGAGCGCGTCGCGATCGATCGAGACCTTGTGCGCCAAGGTGACGAATCCTTGATCGAGCTCCTGAATCTCGCTGGCGTTGAACGCGGTGAGCGCCATCGGCACCAGCCGCTCCCCGGTTTCGTACTGGCGCACCTTGCGTTGCAACTGCGTCAAAGGCGCGATCAGCATGTAGTTCACCACGAGCCAGCCGATCAAGGCGGCGGCAAGCACGGTGATGAACGGAATGATCTGCGCAAGAAATTCGGGCGGCGTCTGGGCGGGACGTGCGAAGCGCAGGTCCAGATTGACGCCAGCGATGTCGCTCTGCGCGCTCATGACCGCGTTGAGTCTGCGCTCCCAGTTTGTCGGAATACGCGTCAGGGGCAATACGACCGACTGGTCGCGCAGATCGAATTGCGAGAGCGGAACATCATCAACCGGGTCGGCGAGAGCCAGCAGACTATCGACAGGGTAGAAGGCGACCGCACGCGCCATGGACACCCGTCCGCGGGTCGCGAAGATGGCGCCATTGGCGCTGGGGACGAGCGTGGTGGCCGGTGTGCCCGGCTCGCGGCCGGCCTGCCGCAGAGCTTGGGGCACAGCGCCGATCTGGCAGGCGGCGGGGCTGGTGCTGTTTGCGAACAACAGCGCGGCAAAACGCGTTTGTTGCGGCCCCAACTGCTCCCGCAAGTTGAGGCATATCTTCGCCGGGTCTTCGCCCAAAGCGATCTGCGAGGCTGCCGTGCCGAGGATCGCAAGATCGCTCTGGATGGCGGTCCGCAAACGCTGCGCGGCGTCGTCGACATTCTTCTGCAGCAATCGGCTGCGCTCTTCGGCGGCGGTATCGGCGAGGCTGCGGTTGGCGACAACCGCGCCCATCGCCAGCGGCAACAGGGCGACGGCGAGGATGAGGAATAATCGCGTGCCGATCGACAGCCGCGCCAAGGGGGCAAAAAGCGGGAAACTAGCCCTGGGGGTGCTGGGCATTATTTAAGCTGCTTGAGTAGATCCAGAAAATCGTCCGGAATGTCCTCTTCCAGCGTGCGCTGATACACCGACTTGAGGGCATCGCCGATCACATGGGTCTTGCCTTCTTCCGGCGCGTTGGCGCTATCCTGCCCATCGGAGAGGGGCGCGGAGGCGTCGTCGGTCGTCTGGCGGTGGGCCAAAGGTGGCTTGCCGTCTTTGCCGGAGAGTTCGTCGCCGGACTGATCGTCATTTTCACGATGCACGAGCATCCCATCCCGCCTGTTGAATTCGTCCCGAAATGGGGCTTAGCAAGCCGTCCAACCCCTGCCAAGCCCGCAAAATTCTGCGGGATCGTGCATAAACGTCTCAGGGGAGGAAACAAACTGCGGCGAGGATTGTTCCTTGCCTGAGGTTCTGTTTGTTGCCTTTCCACTGCAATGTCATCCCGGCCGACCTGATTTTGACACTGGCTGCCAAAAGCAATAGACACGAGCGCTATCCGATGAAGGAGTTTCAATACATGTCCCTGGGCCAGACGCTCGCTCCCCACCTTCCCCTCCTGCGGCGTTACAGCCGGGCGCTTGCAGGCGATCAGCATCATGGCGATGCCTATGTGAAGGCAACGCTGCAGGCGATCATCGCCGCACCCGACCAGTTCCCCAGCGATGTCGACGCGCGGCTCGGCCTGTACCGGGTCTTTCAGGTCATCTGGAGTTCAACCCATGACGACCGCCATGAATCGGACAGCTTTGACGCCTATCCCGATGCGGATGACGATGCTCGCCGGCTGCTGACCGAACAGAGGCTGGGTCGCATCCCGCCGATGTCGCGGCAGGCGCTGCTGCTGACGGCGATGGAAGGCTTTTCCAATGCCGATACCGCCTATCTGATGGGGCTGGACGACCGTACCGTTTCGGGACTCGTCGCCGAGGCCCTCAGCGAGATCGACAGCCAGATCAAGGCCAAGGTGCTGATCATCGAGGACGAGCCGATCATCGCGATGGATATCGAAACGATCGTGCGCGACCTTGGACATGACGTCACCGGCATTGCGGTCACCCGCGACGAGGCTGTGGAACAGGCACGGCTGCACAAGCCCGGTCTGGTCCTCGCCGACATTCAGTTGGCCGATGACAGCTCGGGCATCGATGCCGTGGCAGACATTCTGCGCGAGATCGAAGTTCCGGTGATCTTCATCACCGCCTTCCCCGAGCGCCTGCTCACCGGTGAACGTCCCGAGCCCGCGTTCCTGATCACCAAGCCGTTCCACCGCAACACGGTGCGCGCGGCGATCAGCCAGGCCTTGTTCTTCTTCGACGCCGAAACGGTGTAATCATCGCATGCCTGCCGGGTGGCTGGATGGCCGCCCGGCAAGCGAGCGCTCTGGTCATGCCGGACACACAAAAAAAGGCGGGCATTGCGGCCCGCCTTTTTCGTATGCGTTGGGTGTGAACCAGATCAGCGCGAATAGAATTCGACGACCAGATTGGGTTCCATCTTCACCGGATAAGGCACTTCGTCCAGCGTCGGAACGCGGGTGTAGGTGATCTTGTCGGTGCCGTCGGGTGCGACATAATCGGGGATGTCACGCTCAGCCAGGCTCTGCGCTTCGATGACCAGAGCCATTTCCTGCGCCTTCTTGCCCAGCGACACGACGTCGCCCGGCTTGACCTTGCGCGATGCGATGTTGCACTTGATGCCGTTGACGCGGATGTGGCCGTGGCTGACGATTTGGCGCGCCGAGAAGATGGTCGGCGCGAACTTGGCGCGATAGACCACCATGTCGAGGCGCTGTTCCAGCAGACCGATGAGGTTCTGGCTGGTATCGCCCTTCATGCGGCTGGCTTCGGTGTAGTTCTTCTTGAACTGCTTTTCGGTGATTTCGCCGTAATAGCCCTTGAGCTTCTGCTTGGCGCGCAGCTGCAGACCGAAGTCCGAAACCTTGCTCTTGCGACGCTGGCCGTGCTGGCCGGGACCATATTCGCGCTTGTTGACGGGAGATTTGGGGCGGCCCCAAATGTTCTCGCCCATGCGGCGATCGAGCTTGTACTTTGAACTATTGCGTTTGGACACGCGTGTTTCTCCAATTTGCTGCCTGGTATCAGGCGGGTCCGGCCAGACAGGAGGCCGGATTTCAGTCCCGGGTTCGCTCCATGGTGCCAAACATGCACCGTGCGGCCGCTGCTTCACCGGGGGTGCAGGGCCAATTGCGAAGCGCGGCCTATGGCGAAGCAGGCTGGCAGAGTCAAGGCGTGTAGCGTGCGACAGCCACCTCGACACGGCGCGCGGTGGTGATTAAGGCTGCGCGCATGTCAGAACCCATCAAAACACCGGACGACTGCGCGACGATGATCGATGTGCGCGCAGGCGTCGACGCCCTGGACCGCGAGCTGATCGCGCTGCTCGAAACCCGATTCGGCTATATGCGCGCTGCCGCCCGGATCAAGCCCGAGCGCGCCATGGTCCGCGACGAAGCCCGCAAGGCGCAAGTCATCGCCCAGGCGAAGACCGCCGCGTTCGAGGCGGGCGTACCGGTCGGGCTGGTCGCCGATTTCTGGGAGCGGCTGGTCGAAGCGTCGATCGCGTACGAGACCGAGCACTGGGAGCTGCTGCGGCGGTAGGGGGCTGACCCTATCGCACGCTGCTACCTACATCCGCTCAGGCTGAGCTTGTCGAAGCCCCCGCTATTTCGCCCGCGTGGGCGCGGGGCCTTCGACAGGCTCAGGCTGAGCGGGGGTAGGAAACTCGGGCTGACTCAAACAGGTTTGCGCTTGTCCTTGGCCAGCGTGCTCAGCACGCCGCGGAAGGTGCGGACCTCGTTGCTGTTCCATTGCGGCTTGGTCAGCAGGTTGCGCAGCGTACGCCGGGTCATCGAGGCGCGGCCTTCGGGGAAGAAATAGTTCTTTTCCTCCAGCATCGTACACAGTTGCTCGAACATCCCGTCGAGCTCTTCCATCGCCGCGGGCGGATCGATCTCGACCTCGGTCGGCGATGACACCGCATCGCCGCCGCCGGTCTTCGACCATTCATACGCCACCAGGATCACCGCCTGGGCGAGGTTGAGCGATCCGAATTGCGGGTTGATCGGCACGGTGAGGATCGCCTGCGCGATCGCGACGTCCTCGGTCTCGAGCCCCGAGCGCTCGGGCCCGAACAGGATTGCGCTGCGTCCCGGTGCGGTGACGATCTGCGCAGCGGCGTCGGCGGGCGTCACCACCGGCTTGGTCACCCCGCGCTTGCGCACCGTGGTCGCATAGACATGGTTGCAGTCGGCCACCGCATCGGCGACGGTCTCGAACACCTGCGCCTGTTCGAGCACGATGTCCGCGCCCGATGCCGCTGGCCCTGCCGTCGGATTTGGCCAGCCGTCGCGCGGCGCGACCAGCCGCATTTCGGTGAGCCCGAAGTTGAGCATCGCGCGCGCGGCCTTGCCGATATTCTCGCCCAGCTGCGGACGGACAAGGATGATGATCGGCTTGCGCAAGTCCGCAGGCGTTGCCGCGGGGGCGGACTGCAGGTTGCGCGCGGCCTTGCTCTTGCCGAGCAGCAGCTTGCGCGCGCGTTCGGAGAGCGATGCATAATCCTGCCGGATCAGCGCCTCCTTCTTGGCACGGCTCCAGCCCTTGATCTGCTTGTCGACCGCGTTGGCGTTGTCAGCCGTGGCGTAATCCTCGCTCCACACAAGTTCGACCGGCTGGCGCGACTTGGTGTAGCCGGGAACGGTGCCCGCCTGATGCGCGACGACATCGGCGTCGAGGTCTTCGCCATGGCCGACATAATACGAGCCATCGCCGCAGCGCAGGATATAGGTGTAGAAAGGCATCAGGCGGCGCTCCCGCCCCCGCCAACGTCTTTCACGGTGCTGGCGAATTCCTCGAAATCCTTGGCCTCGCTGAAATCGCGATAGACCGAGGCGAAGCGGATATACGCCACGCTGTCGAGCACGCGCAGGCCGTCCATCACCATCTCGCCGATATCGCGCGAGCGCACCTCGTTCTCGCCCGAGGTTTCGATCTGCCGCTGGATTCCCGAGACGAGCTGGTCGATCCGCTCCTGGTCGATCCCGCGCTTGCGGCAGGCAACCGCCACCGATTTCTCGATCTTGGCGCGGTTGAACGGCTCGCGCCGGTTCTCGCTCTTGACCACCATGATGTCACGCAGCTGGATGCGCTCGAACGTCGTGAAGCGCGCGCCGCAGCTTTCGCATTGGCGGCGACGGCGGATAGCCGCCCCGTCTTCGGTGGGGCGGCTATCCTTGACCTGGCTGTTTTCGTGCGCGCAAAACGGACATCTCATTGTTCAGCCGATGCCCTCAGGGACGCAGTCGCTTGTAGAGCATATAGCCCGCACCAGCGACCAGGCCGATCGGCCAGCTCACCACCGGCAAAACCGCGCCTGCCACCGCGCCGATCGCGCCTGCGGTCAGCACCGGCTTGGTCGACGGGTGCGCCATGCCCTGCTTGGCCATGCCGACGATTTCCTCGCGGGCGTCGCCGATCAAATCGCCTGGGTTCTTGGGGTCGTCAGGATTCTGCATGGTTCAAAGCTCCGGATAGATGGGGAAACGGTCGCAAAGGGCTTCGACGCGCACGCGCACCGCAGCCTCGACGTCCGGATCGCCATGTTCGCCCTTTTGGCGCAGCCCGTCCAGTACGTCGGCGATCATGTCGCCGATTTCCCGGAACTCCGCGACGCCAAAGCCGCGCGTGGTGCCGGCGGGCGAACCGACGCGGATGCCGCTGGTCTTGGTCGGCGGCAGCGGGTCGAAGGGGATGCCATTCTTGTTGCAGGTGATGCCCGCACGCTCGAGCGCCTCGTCGGCATCCTTGCCGGTGACGCCCAAAGGCCGCAGATCGACCAGGGCGACGTGCGTGTCGGTGCCGCCCGCGACCAGATCGGCGCCGCGTTCCTTCAGGCGGCTCGCCAGCGCCTTGGCGTTGTCGATCACCGCGCGCGAATAGCTCTTGAACTCGGGCGTCAACGCCTCGCCGAACGCGACTGCCTTGGCAGCGATGACGTGCATCAGCGGGCCACCCTGAAGCCCCGGGAACACCGCCGAGTTGATCTTCTTGGCCAGCGCCTCGTCATTGGTCAGGATCATGCCGCCACGCGGACCGCGCAAGGTCTTGTGCGTGGTGGTGGTGGCGACGTGCGCGTGCGGGAAGGGCGAGGGGTGGACGCCGGCTGCGACCAGTCCTGCGAAATGCGCCATATCGACCTGAAAGTAGGCGCCAACTTCATCGGCGATCGCGCGGAACTTGGCGAAATCGATGTGGCGCGGATAGGCCGAACCGCCCGCGAAAATCAGGCTGGGCTTGTGCTCGAGCGCCAGGCGGCGGACCTCGTCATAATCGATCAGGTGGGTGTCGGGGGTCACGCCATACTGGATCGCGTTGAACCACTTGCCCGACATCGCAGGCCGCGCGCCGTGGGTCAGGTGGCCACCGGCGTCGAGCGACATGCCGAGGATCGTGTCGCCAGGCTTGATCAGCGCGAGCAGCACCGCGCCATTGGCCTGCGCACCCGAGTGCGGCTGGACGTTGGCATACGCGCAATCGAACAGCTTGCAGGCGCGGTCGATCGCGAGGCGTTCGACATCATCCGAAGGCTCGCAGCCCTGGTAGTAGCGCTTGCCGGGATAACCCTCGGCGTACTTGTTGGTGAACACCGAACCCTGCGCCTCGAGCACCGCCTTGGAGACGATGTTTTCCGATGCGATCAGCTCGATCTGTTTCTTCTCGCGGCGCACTTCCTTGGCGATAGCCGCGGCAACCGCAGGATCGGTGACGGCAAGGCCTTCGCTGAAAAAGCCGGAGGATCGGATTTCACTGGTTGCAGGGTTGGTGGACATGACAGGCTCCATCAGGGACTTGAATTTGGCGGGGTCGTGAACAGCGGTTGTATCAGGCCGGGGTCAATTTGGCGACGCGGCGTTCGTGGCGGCCGCCCTCGAAAGGCGTGGCAAGAAAGGTTGCGAGGCAATCCTTGGCGGTATCGATCCCGATCAGCCGCGCGCCCATCGCGATGACATTGGCGTCATTGTGCTGGCGCGACAGGCTGGCGGACAGGTGATCCGACACCAAGGCGCAACGGCACGCCGGGTTGCGGTTGACCGCGATCGAAATGCCGATGCCCGATCCGCACAAGGCAACGCCGAATTCCGCCGCGCCCGACGCGACATGATCGGCCAGCTTGAAGCCGTAATCGGGATAATCGACGCTGTCGGCGGTGTCCGGGCCCAGGTCGGTCACGCTGTGGCCATGCTCGGTCAGCCATGCTGCGAGTTCCGCCTTCAGACCGAGCGCGGCATGGTCAGAGGCGAGGGCGATTTTGCGAACGGTGGTCATCGTGAGCTGCGATCCGGATCAAGGCATGATGGGGCGATTCCCGTGATGGCCGCTATCTAGGCGAGCGTGCGACGCGATGCCACCAGTGATTGTGGTTTGATGACGGATTTATGATGGGGTGGGGGGCTCTCCCCTCCCGCAACCTCTAACGGTCCCCTGCGGAGGCAGGGGCCCATCTCCAGACGTCAGCTCGGTCAAACGCACGTTGCATCAGACGCGCTTGCAGGAGATGGGCCCCTGCCTTCGCAGGGGAACAGGATGTTGATGGCTGGCAAACCCTCAAAACAGCCCGGGCACCTCGCGCTGCGCCGGTGTCGGCGCATCCGGCACCAGTAACGCGCGGTCGGTGGCGATCATGCCGCGTTGCGACTGGCCTGCGACCGTGCCCGAAGACCCGCTCAACGCGATCGCGGTGCAGCTGCGTCCTGCGAGGAAATCGAGCGCGCCCCGGATCGAGGCTTCCTGCGGGTCACCCAGCGGGCGGCTGAGATCGTCCGCCGCCTGGCATGTCACGTCCAGCGTGCTGGCCAGGCCGTTGAAAAAATCGCCTTGCCCGCGCGCGTTGACCGAGCGGAAGGCAACCACGCGCACGCGGTCGTCGCAGGCGCTGCGGTCCAGTGCAATCTGTCCGACGGGCTTGCCGAAGGTGTTGTCGCCAATCAGCGCAAGGTTGCGATCATAAAATGGGGCAAGCCCGTTGATCACGAATTCGCTGGCGCTGGCGGTCGCGCCGGTGCCGATAAAGGCTATGCGGACCGGGCTCACCGATTCGACGCGCGGGTTGAAGAATGCCGATTCGTCGTTCGAAGACTTGGATGCGCGGAACCGCAGGCCCGAAAACAGATCGGCAGTGCTGCGGTTGCCGCCGAGCAGATCGGCCAGAAGTTCCGCCGTCGAGACCAGTCCGCCGCCATTGTAGCGGAAATCGATGATGAATTCGGTGATCCCCGCTGCGCGGAAGCTGCGAAAGGCATCGCGCAGCGGCGTGTCGGCGGCCGAAATGAAGGTGCGCAGGTTGAGATAGCCGATCTGGCGGCCATTATCCTGGATGATGCGCGCGCCATAGCGGCTGGAGAGCGCGGGCAGGTCAAAATTTGCCTTGGTGACGCTGACCTCACGTGCGACGCCATTGCGCGATATGCGCAGCAGCCGGGTGGTGCCTGCGGTGCTTGGGCCCAGCGCGTTGGTGATCCCGGCAGAACCTTCCGCCGCGATGATGTCGGCCACGCTGCGCAGATTGACGCTGGTCGTTCCGATGGCGAGGATCTCGTCGCCCCGGTCAATCCCGGCGGCCAGTCCCGGCGCGCCTTCGATGCTCTCGCCGATCAGCACCCTGCGCGCAGGGGTGTCGATCGCCAGGCGGATGCCGATGCCTGCGCTCGACCCGGTGGTGTTGAACGCGTTTTCCTCGGCGATCGAGGTGATGAAGGTGAAGAAGCGGTCCTTGCCCTGCGCCCGCGGTCAGCGCGTCGATATAGCCTTGCACGCTGGTGAAGCTGGCCGGATTGGCGCTGGTCGCCAGCAGTTCGGGGAAGAGATACCATTCGTCGAGCACATCGCGCGCGAAAGCCTGGCGGCTGGCGAGCGAGCAGGTCGGGCTGGGGCTTGGCGAGGGCGCAGGGGCCGATGCGGTAGGTGACGGACCGGGCGCGGGCGAACCACCGCTGCCTCCGCCACCACAGGCGCTCAGCAGCAGGGCGGAACTGGCCAGAAGGCCGATGATGTGGCGCATGAATGTCTTGCCTGACCAATCCGTTATCGGCGCAAGCTTATGCCCAAGTCGCCCGTTACGCGACAGATTTATCGCCGCTCCGCTGGATGAGCGCGGCATTCTCTGCGCGGATGCGGACGAACAGGATGCCGAAGTTGAGCACCGTCCACACCGCCGCGATCTCAAGATGCCCGAAGATCAGCGGAATGGTGAGGATTTCGAGCGTCACCACCCAGTAATTGGGATGCCGGACGAGGCGATACGGTCCGCCGGAAATCCGCGGGAAGTCGGGCGAGGAAATGATCCGCGTGGTCCAATAGGGGCCGAGTGTCGCCAGCACCCAAAGCCGCGCGATCTGCAGCAGCGCAAACACGATCAGCAGCGGCCACAGCATCGGGGCTTGCGCCGGCGTGCTCAGCCACAACGCGGCCAGAAAGCTCGCATGGATGCCCACCATCACCGGATAATGCGACCGGCCATGCTCGACAGCACCGCGCGCGAGCAGGGCTTTGGTGTTCTTCTGCGCATAGACCAGTTCGCCCAGTCGCTGAACGGTGAGCACCGCGAGCACCACCCAGGCCGCCGCCCAGCCGGGTTGCCAGACATAGGGGGCAAGCTGCGCCAACCCCATCATCGGTGGAGCACCCCCATCGCGCCGGTAAAGCCCGGACCCAGCGCGGTGAGCAGCAGCGGTCCGCTGTCTCCCTTGGCCAATATCCGCTCGAGCACGAAGTGGACGGTGGGCGAGGACATGTTGCCATGATCGGCGAGCACCGCGCGGGTCGCGGCGAGACCATCGGGCAGATCGTCGAAATAGGCTTCGAGCGCGTCGATCACCTTGCGCCCGCCCGGGTGGCACGCGGGTTCGGTGAGCACCGCCTTGGTAAGGCCTGCGCTCTCGAGAAATCCGTCGACCACCGGCGCGAATTCATTGGCCACGAACGCGGGCAGATCGCGCGACAGGATCAGCCCCAGCCCCAAGGCATCGACATCCCAGCCCATCATCGCGCGGCTGCCCGGCCAGGTGTGCTGCGCGAAGTGCCCGAGCGCGGGACCGTCGCCATCGGCCGAGAGCACGATCGCGCTCGCGCCATCGGCGAACAGGGTCGAGGCGATGATCGCCTTCTTGGTCAGGTCGCCGAAGCGGAAGGCGAGCGAGCACAGTTCCAGCGTCAGCAGCAGCACGCGGCGATCAGGATCGGCGCGGACCAGATCGCCCGCGACCTGAAGCCCGAGCACCCCGCCTGCACAGCCATAGCCGAACAGAGGCAGGCAGGTCGCATCGGCGCGAAACCCCATCGGCCCGAGCATCTGGCTGGCGATCGAAGGCGTGGCGATCCCGGTGGAGGACACGCAGACGATGGCGTCGATCTGATCGGGGGCAAGGCCGGCTTTGGCGAGCGCGGACGTGGCGACATCCTCGAGCAGCTGCTGCCCGGCGGACAGATACAGCGCATTGCGCTCGGGGAAATCAGCCGTGCCGAGATAATTCTCGGGCGGCTGGACGATCGCGCGGGCATTGACCCCGGTGCTGTCGTAGATCGCGGCGATCCGCGGCGGCAGCCCGGCAGGCAAGGCGCTGGCGACAAAATCGCGCACCTGGTGCTGGGTGATGGCGAAGGGCGGCACTGCGGTGGCAATGGACTGGATGCGGGGAAGCATCGCGCACAGGTGGCTACGGCCACCGAGCTTGGCAAGCGAATTGATCAGGCCTGCGCAAGAATCGCGCTTGGCATCGCCGCTGCAAATTGCTTTAGCCTCGCGCCAACTTAATGTTGTGCCGCCGCCGGACCCGCGCCCCTTGCAGCAGGTGCGCCAGCAGGCCACATCCCCAGTTCGCATTTCATTGGAAAGCTATCGCCATGACCAACACCGTCCAGACCCGCATGCTGATCCTGGGCTCCGGCCCCGCCGGCCTCTCTGCCGCGATCTATGGCGCGCGCGCTGGCCTCAAGCCCATCGTGGTGCAGGGGCTGCAGCCCGGCGGCCAGCTGACCATCACCACCGATGTCGAGAACTATCCCGGCTTCCGCGATGTCGTGCAGGGCCCATGGCTGATGCAGGAAATGCAGGCGCAGGCCGAGCATGTCGGCACCACGATGCTTTACGACACCGTGCTCTCGGTCGACCTGTCGCGCCGCCCGTTCCGGCTGATCGGCGATGGCGGCACTGTGTACGAGGCGGAGACCCTGGTGATCGCCACCGGCGCGCAGGCCAAGTGGCTGGGCGTTCCGGGCGAGCAGGAACTGGGCGGCAAGGGCGTCTCGGCGTGCGCGACCTGTGATGGCTTCTTCTATCGCGGCAAGACCGTCGCGGTGATCGGCGGCGGCAACACCGCGGTCGAAGAAGCGCTCTATCTCACCAACCATTCGGACAACGTGACGCTGATCCACCGCCGCGATTCGCTGCGCGCCGAAAAGATCCTGCAGGAACGCCTGTTCGCCAATCCCAAGATCAGCGTGCTGTGGAACAAGGGGGTGGAGCGCTTCGTCGGCGGTGGCGAGCCGCACGGGCTGGTCGGCATCGATCTGAAGGACACCGTGACCGGCGAAACCTCGCACCTCGCGGTCGACGGCGGCTTCGTCGCGATCGGCCACGCGCCTGCGACCGAACTGTTCAAGGGCCATCTTCCGCTCGACCGCGACGGCTATATCGAAGTGACCCCGGGCACGCCGTTCACCAGCGTCGCGGGCGTGTTCGCGTGCGGCGACGTGATGGACAAGGTCTACCGCCAGGCGGTGACCGCGGCGGGCACCGGCTGCATGGCCGCGCTGGATGTCGAGCGGTTCCTGGCCGAAGCGGACTTCGAGGCGATCGCGGCGGAGTAACCCGCAGCGCACACCCCGTCATTCCCGCGAACGCGGGAATCCCGCTTGTGTGCGAGCGATGAGAAGAAGCGGGACCCCCGCTTTCGCGGGGGTGACGGAGTTGGTTGGATGGCAGTCAATAGGGTGGAAATTTTCCGCGCGGACTGATAATCTTTGCGAATGGATTTATCGAGCGTCCTTATTTTGCCGCTCGGTGCGATGGTGGCATTTATTGCTGTTGTCGGAGCGGCATCATTTGCGCAACCAAGACCACGACTGATTTGGCCTTTCGGAATTTCGACCTTAGCAGCGATACCTTTGGTCTTAAGATTGCCTTCTGCGGTAGAAATTGAGTTCTGGGCATTTGTGCTACTTGGCCTTGCGCCGTTGTCGGCAGTCGGAACTGTGATTGGAGCGCAGGTCGCGAAAATCGGTATCAAACTTGTTGGCTTAATGTCGTCTCGCTGACGGCCCCGCATGGACGCCAGCGGGCTCTTGTATCCGTCATGCTGAACTCGTTTCAGGACCTATCATCCCCCGACAGCCGAAGCCGCGTTGGGAAAAATGGGCCCTGAAACGAGTTCAGGGTGACGGGTTGGTATCACGTTCGGTTGGCGCGGGGCCTTCGACAGGCTCAGGCAGAGCGGGGGTGGGTTGGCGTAGTTTTGGTTCGTCGGGAGCGTGTGCGCTTCAGAAAGCCCCTCTCCTTCAGGGGAGGGGTTGGGGTGGGGAGCAACGGTCGCGCCGAATGGCTGCGCCAGCGATTGCGTGCCGCAATCGGCCCCACCCCTAACCCCTCCCCTGAAGGGGAGGGGCTTTAGGAGGTTAGCGCCTCCAGTATCCGATCCCGCAACCACGCCTTGTCGTCCGCGCTCGCGAAGCTGTGCGAGCCGCTGTCGAGGCGGGCCGTGGTGATGTTGGGGTTGGTGCGGGCGGGGGTGAAGGGTTCGCTGTCCCAGTGTTCGAGGAACCACAAAGCGGTGCGGTCGTGTTCGGCGACGAGCAGCTTCGTCGGCAGCGGCATATCGGCCAGCGCCTGGCCCAGCTTTGCCGCCAGCCCGGTGACCTCGGTCTTCGCGGTCGCCTGTTTGAGCCCGCGCACGACTTTGCCGAGGTTCACCCCGCCGCTCGCCAGCCGCCACAGTTCGCGCGGGTCCTTGAGCTTGGCGAGATAGCGGCTGCGGATCGCGCCTGCGGTCATCGTGGCGGCGGCTTCGGTCTCGTCGCCCTCGTCGCTCTCGATCTCCAGCGTCCACATATTGGCGAGCACCAGCGCGTCGATCCCCGCCGCCGGGCCATAAAGCGCCAGCGCGCTCGCCGCATCGCAATTGCCGAACGCCACCAGCCGGGTAAGCGTCGGCACCTCCGCGCGCATGGCCTGCACCGCGGCGGTGATATCATCGGCGCTGGCGTCAAAACCGGCGTTTGCGCCGGTGCTGTCGCCGATGCCGCGCCGGTCATAGCGCATCACCGGATGGCCTGCTGCCGCGACCGCTGCCGCCAGTGCGGCCATCCCGGCATGCGCGCCCGAGCGGATTTCGTTGCCGCCGCTGACGATCAGCAGGCCGGTGGTGCCATCAGCGCCGTCCAGCGTTGCGGCAAGCGTTTCGCCTGCGCAATCGAATGGGAAGTGCCGCCTCATCCGCGCATCCAAGCCGCGATGTCCGCCGCCATCGCCTGCGCCATCGCGGGATCATGCGCAGGCTCGGCGCGAAGCCACAAAGGCGCGCCTGCGATGCGGCCATCGGCGTCGAGCGGATCGTCGGCAAAGCGCACCAGCCGGATCGCGCTGCCGTCCGAGGGCGCAGCGCTGTCGAGTTCGCGGATCATGCACGGCGACAGGCTGTTGCCCGCCAGTTCGATCCCCGATGTGCGCGCCCGCTCCATCAGAGCTTCGCTGGTGCTGATGATCCCCGACTCTCGGTCGCTGGCGATGCGGGTGCGCAGCATCGTTCGCAGCAGCTGCCCGCCCTTGGCCGGCGCCAGCCGCCAGCGGGGCATATCGCCCAGAGCATCGTCGATCAACGCGCCACCGCGCAGCGAGGCGATATGGGTAACCGGCCCCAACTGTTCGCAGCACGCGATCAATGCGGCCTGCCATAGACTGATGCTGGCATGCTCCAGCGGCACAACGCTCTCGTTGCAGCCGGGAAGGTCCGGCAACAGGCTGGCGATGCCAAGCTCGGCGAGCGCCCGCCCGGTCTCCACCATCAGGTGGCGCACGCGGTTGGCCTCGTCGAACAGCGGCGGCAGGATCAGCAGCTTTGGCGCGTCATCGGCCCCGAAGCGCAGGCACAGTTCGTCGTTGCCGTCGAACCGATAGCGCGCAATCACGCGGCCAACTTCGCCCGCGCGAAATCGACGAGGTTGCCAAAATTCTCGAACAGCTCGCCGTCGACCTCGTCATCCTCGATCAGGATATCGAGCCGGTCTTCCATTTCGGTGAGCAGGCCGGCGACCGCCATCGAATCGAGCTCGGGAAGCGCGCCGAACAGCTCAGTATCGCGGTCGAACCCCGCGACCTGATCTTCCGACAGGCCCAATATGTCGCGCAACACATTGCGGACCACGCGCTCGACGGTGTCGTTTTGACCGTTGGTCTGGCCGTTGGTCTGGATGTCGCTCACATGTCCCTCGCTCGCCGTGCAACCCACGGCTCCCCCGGCCGCTGGCTTGCGGCCTTAGTCTTTCGCCATTCGTGCGGCAAGTCCTGCCATGCGACGGCGTGCCATATAGGGCCAGGCGAGCGGCGCGCGCGGCCACAGCATTTCAAGGCGATAGCGCGGGCGGACGTCTTCCATCCAGTCGCGCTTGTAAGCGTCGCTGCCGGTGCCGAAATCGACAAGGTCGACATGGTCGGTATCGATGACATGGGCAAACAGCGCATGCGTCAGCAGCGTGCCCGGCGAGGCGTGCAGGTGTCGCTCGTCGTGCGCGAGCTTGTGGATATAGGCGGTGCCGTTCTCGACGGTCCAGAACTGCGCCGCGACCGCGACACCGTCGATGCTGGCGATCCCCATCCGCAGCCGCCCGGCCTCTGCCTCGCGCGCCGCCAGCCAGCGCAGGAAATCGGGGTTGCCCTCCTCGGGCTTCCAGCTGCGCGCATAGATCGTTTCGTAATCGAGCCAGCTGGCGGCATTGAAATTCGTCTCGATGCGCAGATCGACCACGCCCTTGGCACCTTTGCGCTTCACGGTGGAGCGCAACTGGCCGGGGCGGGTGGCCCAATAGGCGTCGAAGCTGCGCCCGCCGACATGCAGCACATGGTTTTCGTCGCTCTGTTCGCGGCTCACCAGCCATCCGGCGGCGGAGAATGTGTCCGCGATCAGGCTGGCAGAGCCGTCCTCGTCTGGCACCGGCGCCAGCACCAACCGGTGCGTCCTGCGCGGCAACTCGCGCGCAATGCGGTCAAGCAGCATCCGACGGCGCGCGCTATCGGGGTTGCCGCCGAACACCGGGCGCCAGATGAAGCTGTACCAGTTGGCCATCGCGAGCATTCCTGCGCGACCGGCGTCGATCAGATACAGCTTGGCCGCATCGCCATCTTCGGCGGAATAGGCGATGTGCGGAGCCTGTTTGGCGAGACAGTGGCGGTGCAGGCCGTCGAACCACAAGGCGCGATCGAAAAGCCCGATGCGATTGCCGGTGCGATCTGGGTCACAGCCGCCGGAATCCCAGTGCGCTATGCCCGGGGCCAGGTTATCATGATATTCATCATTCAAAGTCATGAACCCCATGATACAGCATAATCCTTTACAGCCAGGCCGTTCGTGATTTCGCTCGATCCAACCCCGTTACCGCTCGATCACCTCGTCCTGCGCGGCGTCGGCCGAGCCGATGCGCTGATCCTGCGCGAAGAAACCCTTAGCTACGACATCCTAAATTTGCGTATCGGTTTGCTTGCGCATTGGTTAACCGCGTTTCGGCTGGCGCATGGCGACCGGATCGCCACCTGGCTGCCCAAGAACGAGACCACCTGCCTGATGCCGCTGGCGGCGGCAAGAGCCGGCGTGGTGCACGTGCCGATCAACCCGGTGCTCAAGCGCGCGCAGGTCGCCCATATCCTGGGCGACAGCGGCGCGCGGATGCTGATCACCAACCGCACGCGGATGAACTCGCTGCTGCCCGGCGACGTCCCCGAGGACTGTCTGGTGATCGAGGATGAAGAGGCGATGGAAAAGTGGAAGGGGGGGGAGATGAGCGCGCACCCCTCGCACCGCGATCCATCCGACCTTGCAGCGATCCTCTATACCTCCGGCTCCACCGGCAAACCCAAGGGGGTGATGCTGACCCACGCCAATATGTGGCTGGGGGCGCTGAGCGTCGCGCATTACCTCAACCTCAAATTCTCCGACCGCACCTTGTGCGTGCTGCCGTTGAGCTTCGATTACGGCCAGAACCAGCTGCTCTCGACCTGGGCGGCGGGCGGCGCTGCGGTGCCGCTGGATTATCTGATGGCGCGCGATGTGATCAAATCCTGCGCGCGGCACAATATCACCACGCTGGCGGCGGTGCCGCCGTTGTGGACTCAGCTCATCGAACAGAGCTGGCCCGAAGAGGCGGTGGCGAGCATGCGTCGCCTGACCAACAGCGGCGGCGCGCTTAGCCCTGCCTTGGTCCAGCGGCTGCGCGGCATCTTCCCGTCGACCGATATTGTCGCGATGTATGGCCTCACCGAGGCCTTCCGCTCGACCTATCTCGACCCCGACCGGATCGACGACAACCCGACCTCGATCGGCAAGGCAATTCCGTTTGCCGAGATTTTGGTGGTCAACGATGCAGGCCAGGACGCGGCCGAGGGCGAGGAGGGCGAGCTGGTGCACGCAGGACCGCTGGTCGCGCAAGGATACTGGCAGGACGAGACCCGCACCCGCGAGCGTTTCAAGCGCGCGCCGTCTTTCTCGCATTATGGCGGCATGGCGGTGTGGTCGGGCGACCGGGTCCGGCGCGATGCGGAAGGGCTGCTCTATTTCGTCGGACGGCGCGATGCGATGATCAAATCGTCGGGCAACCGCATCAGCCCCGCCGAGATCGAGGATGCCGCGACATCGAGCGGTCTGGTGGCAGAGGCGGTGGCTCTGGGGATTCCCGATGCGCAGCTTGGCCAGGCGATCCTGCTGCTGGCGCGGCCCGCTGTGGTGCCCCGGCCCGATGCGCTCATCGACGATCTGATGATCGCCTTGAAGCGCGAGCTGCCTGCCTTCATGCTCCCCAAGACGGTGGAATTGCGCAAGACGTTCCCCAAGAACCCCAACGGCAAGATCGACCGCGCATTGCTGGTCGCGGAAATCGAGGAGCGGTTTGCATGAAGCCTTTGGGACCGATCCCTCCCGGATTTTCTGCCGTGAACGGTGAACTCGCGGTGCAGGGCATCGCGGCGAGCGAGCTGGTGACACGCGCAGGCGATACCCCGTGCTTCGTCTATTCGTCTGAGATGCTGGAGGCGCGGGTGGCTTCGTTGCGCGCAGCGATGCCCGCGCGGCTTTCTATCCATTACGCGATGAAGGCCAACCCGTTCGCGCCGGTGCTGGGGCTCATGGCCTCGCTGGTCGATGGCATCGACATCGCGTCGGCCGGTGAGCTGACGCTGGCTGTGGCAGCGGGCATGGACCCACGCAAGATCAGCTTTGCCGGCCCGGGCAAGCGCGACCGTGATCTGGAAGCGGCGATTGTGGCAGGCGTCACGCTCAACCTCGAATCCGAAGGCGAGGCGGATCGCGCCTTGGCGATCGGCGAACGGCTGGGCGTGCAGCCGCGGCTTGCGGTGCGGGTGAACCCCGATTTCGATCTGCGCGGATCGGGGATGCGGATGGGCGGCGGCGCCAAGCCGTTCGGCATCGATGCAGAGCGGGTGCCCGATCTGGTGCGGCATATCCTCAGCGCCGGGGCGCACTGGCGCGGTTTCCACATTTTCGCCGGATCGCAGGCGCTCGGCGCCGATGCGATCATCGAAACGCAGGGCAAGACACTCGATCTGGCAGCCCAGCTCGCCGACGCGGTGGGGCAGGCGCCCGAGCATCTGAACCTCGGCGGCGGCATGGGCATTCCGTATTTCCCGGGCGATGTTCCGGTCGATATCGCGCAGGTTGGAGCAGCGCTGGGCGAGCGCTTCGCCGATCTGCCGCCGGTGCTCGCGGGCACGCATTTCGCGATGGAGCTGGGTCGCTGGCTGGTGGGCGAGGCGGGGGTCTACCTCACCCGCATCGTCGACAAGAAGACCAGCCATGGCGAGCTCTATCTGATCACCGATGGCGGGCTGCATCATCAGCTCGCAGCCAGTGGCAATTTCGGCACCGTCGTCCGGCGCAATTATCCGGTGGCGATCGCCAACCATTTCGACGCGGAGGCTACGGAAGAGGCCAATGTTGTTGGCTGCCTGTGCACCCCGCTCGACCGGTTGGCGGACAAGGCGATGTTGCCTGCCGCCGAGGTCGGGGATCTGGTCGCGGTGTTCTGCGCCGGAGCCTATGGCGCGACCGCGAGCCCTGCGGATTTCCTGGGCCATGGCAAGGCCCCGGAAATCCTCGTCTAGATCAGCCGAGCGACTTGGCCGCAGACGCGTTGCGCTGGATCGCGGCGGTATCGAGCGGCCCGGCCGGGATCATCCAGCTTCCGCCGACGCACAGCACCGGATCGATCGCCAGCCAGTTGCCCGCGGTTTCCAGCGTGACGCCGCCAGTGGGGCAGAACTTGCACTGACCGAACGGTGCGCTGAGCGCCTTGAGCGCCGGGATGCCGCCCGCCGCCATCGCCGGGAAGAACTTGAAGTGGCTGAGCCCCAGATCGAGCCCGCGCATGATGTCGCCGGCATTGGCAATACCGGGGAGGAAGGGCACGCGGCTGGCGATCGCTGCCTTGCCCAGGCTCTTGGTGAGCCCGGGCGAAACGATGAATTCGGACCCGGCTTTCAGCGCGGCATCGAGCGTCTTGGGATCGATCACCGTCCCTGCGCCGACGATCGCGCCCTCGACCTGCTTCATCAGCGCGATCGCTTCCAGCGCCGCAGGGGTCCGCAGCGTGACTTCGAGCACCCTGAGCCCGCCCGCGACCAGAGCCTGCGCCATCGGCACCGCATCGGCGACATCGTTGATCACGATCACCGGAATGACCGGCGCAGTCCGCATGATGGTCTCGATAGTGCGGTCTGCGGTCATGCGGGGTTCTCCTGGGCAAAGGCAGCGGCGGCGCCGAACAGGCCGGGCTGGGGGTGGTCGATCAGCTTGACCGGGATCGTCTCCATCAGCCGCTGGAAACGGCCTTTGGCGAGAAAACGCTCCTCGAAGCCCGATTGCGGCAGGCGGTCGGCGATCCGTTGACCAAGCCCGCCGGCGATTACCACCGCGCCTGCGCCCTGCGCCAGCGCAAAATCGCCGGCCGCAGCACCCAGGCTGAGACAGAAGCGGTCGAACGCGGCCGCCGCCAGGCTGTCCTCGCCCGACAGCGCCAGCTGCCACAATGTCTTGTCGTCCATGCTGACCACGGCGCGGCCCTCGATGCTCGCCAGCGTTTCGTAGATCGCGGCAAGGCCGGGCCCGGAGCACACCCGCTCCACCGACACCCGGCGGTGCTGGCGGCGCAGGCGGGTGAGGATGGCATCTTCGGTGGTATCGAGCGGCGAATAATCGATATGCCCGCCCTCGGTCTCGACCGCACGATAGCCGTCAGGACCGCGAAGGACATAGGCGACGCCGAGGCCGGTGCCGGGGCCGATGACGGTGATCACGCCGGTGTCCGGAAGGTCGCCTTGCGGACCGCACAGATGCGAGAAGCTGGTCGCACCGCAATGCTGCACAGCATGCGCCACCGCGCCGAAATCATTGACCAAAGTGTAGCGGTCGACGTGCAGTTTCTCGCAGATCAGCGCCGGGCGGATGACCCACGGGTTGTTGGTCATCTTGAGCACTTCGCCGCGGATCGGGGTGGCGAGCGCGATGGCTGCGGCGCGCGGCAGCGGCTGCCCGATCTGCGCGCCGAACGCCTCCCAGGCGGTCTGCAGGCTGGCATATTCGGCGCATTTGAGCGTGACTGGCTCGCCCAGATCGGTGACGCGACCGCCTTCGATGGTGGCGAGCGCAAACCGCGCATGGGTTCCGCCGATATCTGCGGTGACGATCTGCATGGGTTAGCTGTCCGACCCTAGATTGCTCGTCATCCCCGCGCAGGCGGGGATCCCGCTTTTCTGCGCGATCGTTGCGCCAAAGCGGGATTCCCGCGTTCGCGGGAATGACGGGGAGAGTGCTTGAACCCGACCGATCATCACAACCCCGCCATCGCCAGCATCGCAGACGCACCTGCCTCTGCGTTATCGCTCGACGCCCGCATCAGCGCAAACAGTTCGCGGCCCGTGCCCATGGGCTGAGCGGGCTGGCTCGCAGTGGGACGCGCTTCCCAATCGGTGGAATCGGTTTCGACGCTGATCGTGCCCGCGACCGCATCGAGCCGCACGATATCGCCGTCCCGAATCCGCGCGAGCGGGCCGCCGTCGCACGCTTCGGGCCACAGATGGATCGCCGCAGGCACCTTGCCCGATGCGCCCGACATGCGGCCATCGGTAACGAGCGCGACCTTGTAGCCACGGTCCTGCAGCACCCCCAACGACGGCGTGAGCTTATGCAGTTCGGGCATGCCGTTGGCGCGCGGCCCCTGGAAGCGGACCACGACGATCACATCATGGTCGAGCTCGCCTGCCTTGAACGCCGCGATCACCGCATCCTGATCGTCGAACACGCGCGCAGGCGCCTCGATCACCCAACGCGCCGGATCGACCGCGCTGGTCTTGACGATGCCGCGCCCCAGATTGCCCTCGACCAGCCGCATCCCGCCATCGGCCTGAAAGGCCGTCGCGACCGGGCGCAGCATATCGTCGTCGCGCGAAACCTCGGGCGCAGGCGCGAAGGCCAGCGCGCCATCGCCATCGAGCACGGGCTCGACCGCGTAATCGAGCAGCGACTGGCCCGACACGGTCATGATGTCGGTGTGCAGCAGGCCGTGGCTTGCCAGTTCGCGGATGATGAAGCCGATGCCGCCCGCTGCGTGGAAGTGGTTCACATCGCCCGACCCGTTGGGATAGACTCGCGATAGCAAGGGGATGATCGCCGAAAGTTCGCTGAGGTCGTGCCAGTCGATATGGATTCCCGCCGCGCGCGCCATCGCGGGCAGGTGGATCGCGTGGTTGGTCGATCCACCGGTGGCCAGCAGCCCGATGCACGCGTTGACGATCGCCTTTTCATCGACGCAGTGGCCGAACGGGCGGTAATCGTCGCCGTTCCAGCCGATCTGCGTCACCCGGTGGGTGGCGGCGCGGGTGAGCTCCTGGCGCAATTTGGTGCCGGGGTTGACGAACGCCGACGACGGAATGTGCAGTCCCATCATCTCCATCATCATCTGGTTGGAGTTGGCGGTGCCGTAAAAGGTGCAGGTCCCCGCGCCATGGTAGCTCGCGGCCTCGGCCTCGAGCAGCTCCTCGCGCCCGACCTTGCCCTCGGCATAGAGCTGGCGGACGCGCTGCTTTTCCTTGTTGGCGAGGCCCGACGGCATCGGCCCGGCGGGCACCAGGATCGTCGGGATATGGCCGAACCGCGCTGCGCCGATGAACAGACCGGGGACGATCTTGTCGCAGATCCCCAGCAGCAGTGCGCCCTCGAACATCCCGTGGCTCATCGCGATGGCGCTGCCCATGGCGATGTTGTCGCGGCTGAACAGCGACAGTTCCATGCCGAGCTGGCCCTGGGTCACGCCGTCGCACATCGCAGGCACCCCGCCTGCCACCTGTGCGGTCGCGCCGACTTCGCGTGCGAAAATCTTGATCTGCTCAGGGTAGCGGCCATAGGGCTGGTGCGCCGAGAGCATGTCGTTGTACGCGGTGACGATGCCGATGTTCATCGTGCTGCCTGAGCGGATCACGGGCTTGTCCTCGCCTGAAGCGGCAAAGCCGTGTGCCAGGTTGCCGCACGACAAGGTCGGCCGATGGACGCCCTTGTCGCGTTCGCGGGCAATGAAATCGAGATAAGCCTGACGCTTCGGCCGCGAGCGTTCGATGATCCGCTGGGTGATCCGTTCGAGTTCGGGGTTGAGGTTCGTCATGGCATTCGCTTCCAGTTGTTTCGAGCCGGAGCTCAGGCAGCCCAGTGAATGTCGACGGGCAGTTCGACGGCGCTCAGCACCCTGCCGATCGGATAGGCCGATGCGTCCGCCTGGCTGATCGCCGTTTCGAGCACCTTCTTCTTGTCCTTGCCGGTGATGGCGATGATCAACGCACGGGCAGAGGCAATCGCGGGCAGCGACAGGGTGACCCGTGCCACCGGTGCGTCCTTCGGCATGGGATCGGGCATGACCCCCACCGCACGGCGGTCGGCGGGCGCGGTCAGCGCCTCTTCCAGATCGGGCCCGGGGAAGATCGACGCGGTGTGGCCATCGGCGCCCATGCCCAGCAGGCACAGGTCGAGCGGCCAGTGGAAGTCTTCCAGACGGGCATTGGCAGCATTGCCGCACGCCTTGTAGTCGCTCGCCGCCTCGCTGATGATCGGGATGACACGGGCACCCTTGGGCAGGAAGGTCTTGGCGAGCATCGTCACGTTCGACAAAGCATCGCCCATCGGCACGATGCGGTCGTCGGTGGGGATGATCGTGACCTTCTTCCAGTTGATCTTCGCTTCGGCGAGCTTGGCATAGGCCGCCAGCGGCGTGCTGCCCCCGGCCAGGGCGATCACCGCGCTGCCGCGCGCATCGATTGCGCTCTCGATGATGAAGCCGATGTCGCCCGCGAGCGCGCCTGCCATCTCGGCGGCATCGTCATAGTCCCACCATTCAATCTCAGTCATTCCAGCTTACTCCGTCGCGTTCGGTCAGCGCGATGGCCGCACTCGGCCCCCAGCTTCCCGAACCATATGATTTGGGTTCGATCGCGTTTTCAGCCCAGGTCTTGCGGATGGCATCGACCCAGCGCCACTGCGCTTCCACCTCGTCGCGGCGGACGAACAGGGTCGGCTCGCCATCGATCAGGTCGAGCAACAAACGCTCATAGGCGATGCGGCGTTGCGCCTTGGAAAACGCCATGGTCAGCGACAGGTCGAGCGGGACCTCGCGCAGGGTGAGGCCGCCGCGATCGAGCCCGGGCTCCTTGGCCATCACCAGCAGCCGGACATATTCCTCGGGCTGCAGGCGGATCACCAGACGGTTGGCCGACAATTTTCCGCCGCGCTGGGCGAAGATGTTGTGCGGCACCGGCTTGAACTGGATGACGATCTCGCTGCGCCGTTCGGCCAGCCGCTTGCCGGTGCGCAGGTAGAAGGGCACGCCCTGCCAGCGCCAGTTGTCGACATGCGCCTTGATCGCGACGAAGGTTTCGGTGTCCGATGCCTCGCCCAGATCGTCGGCATAGGAATGCACAGCCTTGCCGCCGACCGCGCCTGCGCCATATTGCCCGCGCACGGTTTCGGCCGGCGCGACCGGACGCAGCGAGCGCAGCACCTTGACCTTTTCGTCGCGGATCGAGGTCGCGTCGAACTCGGCCGGCGGTTCCATCGCGATCAGCGCCAGCAGTTGCAGCATATGGTTCTGCACCATGTCGCGCAGCGCGCCGGTGTCGTTGTAGAATCCGTGGCGCCCCTCGAGCCCCACGGTCTCCGAAACGGTGATCTGGATATGCTCGATGCCGTTGGCGTTCCACAACGGTTCGAACATCATGTTGGCAAAGCGCAGCGCCATCAGGTTCTGCACGGTTTCCTTGCCCAGATAATGGTCGATCCGGAACGTGCGGCTTTCGGGGAAGGCTTCGGCAACCGCATCGTTGATCGCCTTCGACGAGGCCAGATCGTTGCCCAAGGGCTTTTCGAGGCCGATGCGCACCATCTCGCCCGCCAGACCTGCGGATTTCAGGCCCTGGATGGTTGGTTTGAACAGAAACGGCGCGGTCGACAGGAAGATCGACATGCCGCCCGAGATATCGCCCAGCCGGTCGGCAAGGTCACTGAACCCCTCGATGGTCGAGGCATCGAGCGGCTGGTAGCTGATCCGCTCGAGGAAGCTGGCGATCAGCGCGTCGTCCTTGCGCGGTTCGGGGAGGAATTGCGCCAGCGCCTCGCCCGCCATCGCGCGAAAGGCGGCATCGTCGAGATCGCTGCGGGCGGTTCCCATGATCTTGAGATCGGGCGCGATCAGGCCGTCAGCGTGAAGCACGAACAGCGACGGCAGCAGCATCCGCTTGGACAGGTCGCCGGTCGCCCCGAAAAGCAGCAACGTCCGCGATTGCGCATTGGCCATCAGTTTTCCCTATCCCTCAAGTGTCTGCGTGTATCGGCGGCTGGCCGGTGCGGCCCCGTGTTAAGGTTGGCCCGGCTGCCTGTCCACCGCTGTTGCCCGGTCCAAAGCATGCAATTTTATGCAAACGATTGCAAGAAGCGTGACGGGATCATTCGTCCGGGGTGTGCTGATGCAAATCGGTCGGTCAGCCCAGCGCTCGCTCGAGCGCATCGGCGAGGCGCAATCCCGCGCGCAGCACTTGCTGGCGCACGACTGGTATCAGTGTCTCGATGTCTTCGTCATCGTGCCGGGCGCGCTCGCCTGGCTGCAATGCGGGGCCGCAGGCCGGCCCGTGCTGCGCGGTGGGATAGGCGATGTCGCGCGCGATGCTCCAGCTTTCGAGCCCCCAGTCCTCGACCGTGCCGGTGAGATACGGGCTGCGTTCGGAGGGGGTGTAGCGGCGCACCATCGGTTCGCCTTGGGTGATCGCGCGCTCGGCGACGGGCGTATCCCACAGCCGGTGCAGGTTCATCCGGCCTTCGACGATGCCATAGGCCGCGCTGACCCGGTTGCCGCCCAGATCGCCGCGGTCACCGCCGTGCATCGGCTGGTGCATGTCGCCCATTGCATGGACCAGCCAGGCCAAAGCCTCGAGCCGGACGTGCGTGGGCAGGCTGGTGTCGGCCAGCAGCTTCTCGTTGCGCGTGACCTGCGCGCCGACGCAGTTGCCATTGGGGCAGTTCGCCTTGATGTCGAACGGCTTGCAGATGTCCATGTTGATATAGTGCCAGGGCCCGGTGTGCCCCCAGCGCAGGTCATCGCGGCGGATACAGTCCGCCCACACGCCGGCATCGCCGATGTTGGCCAGCGGGCAATCGGGCGTTCCGAGCAGCTTTTCGACGCGGAACAGCGCGTTCATCCGCGCCCTGGCCTTGGCCGAGATATTCGCTTCGGCGATCGAGGCGATGGTCTTGTGACCATATTCGCCCCACGCCAGAGCAGGGGCGGGCAGGGCGAGCAGGACGATCACGAGCAGGCGGGTGAGCATGGGGGGTACTCTTCTGGGCTGAGCTTGAGACGCGGCCTCAGCCTTCCATCCAGTCCTTGAAGAAGGCGAGGTTTGTCTCGCGCAAATCGGCGACGGCAACACGGTCGCCCGTGGCAAAGCTGATCGCGTCGCTTCCGGTCGATCCAATCACCCGGGCGCTGACACCCGCCGCCTTCGCGGCAACCAGCACCGCATCTGCATCGCCGGTCGTCACGACATAGCGCGCCTGGTCCTCGCCGAACCAGAAGCCTGCATCCCCCTCGGCATCCAGCACCGCGCCGATGCCCGAGGCCAGCGCCATCTCGGCAATCGCGACGGCCAGTCCGCCATCGGCGCAATCGTGCACCGCGCTGACGGCGGCGCCAGCGATCAATCCTGCGATGACGCTGCCGGCTGCCAGTTCCGCGTTCAAATCCACCTGCGGAGGCGCGCCCTCGCGGCGGCCATGCAGCACGTCGAGCCAGAGCGACTGGCCGAGCGCGTGCGTTTCGCCGCCTCCGACCAGGACGATCGCCTCGCCCGCCGCCTTGAACGCCAGCGTCGTCATGGTCGAGATGTCCTCGATCAGGCCGATCGCACCGATCGCGGGCGTCGGCAGGATGGCGCGGGCCACACCGTCGGGGCCGGTGGTTTCGTTGTAGAGGCTGACATTGCCGCTCACGATCGGCATGTCGAGCGCCTTGCAGGCCTTGCCCATGCCCTCGATGCAGCCGACGAACTGGCCCATGATCTCTGGCCGCTCGGGGTTGCCGAAGTTCATGCAATCGGTGGTCGCCAGTGGCCGCGCGCCGACGCTGACCAGGTTGCGATAGCATTCGGCGATCGCCTGCTTGCCGCCCTCGAACGGATCGGCAAAGCAATAGCGCGGGGTGCAATCGGTGGTGATCGCAAGGCCGCGGTTGGTGCCGTGGATGCGCACCACGCCGGCGTCGCCGCCGGGGATCTGCACCGTATCGGCCATCACCATGTGATCGTATTGCTGCCAGATCCAGCTGCGGCTGGCGAGCGCGGGCGAGGCCATCAGTGCGGTGAGGTCGGCCGCCAGATCGGCGCTTTCGGGCACATTGGTCAGCGGTGCGGGCGGCGCGGTGGTGACATAGGGACGGTTGTAGGCGGGCGCATCGTCAGCCAGCGGCCCAAGCGGGATGTCGCAGACCGTCTCACCCTTGTGCTTGAGCACCATATGCCCGGTTTCGGTGACGTGGCCGATGACGGCGAAATCGAGCTCCCATTTGCGGAAGATGCTTTCGGCAAAATCCTCGCGGCCGGGCTTGAGCACCATGAGCATGCGCTCCTGGCTCTCCGACAGCATCATCTCGTATGCGGTCATGTTGGTTTCGCGCTGGGGGACGTTGTCGAGGTCGAGCTCGATGCCCACGCCGCCCTTGCTCGCCATCTCGACGCTGGAGGATGTCAGGCCCGCAGCGCCCATGTCCTGGATCGCGACGATCGCGTCCGAGTTCATCAGTTCGAGACACGCCTCGATCAGCAGCTTTTCGGTGAACGGGTCGCCGACCTGCACGGTGGGGCGCTTTTCCTCGCTGTCCTCGCCGAACTCGGCCGAGGCCATGGTCGCGCCGTGGATGCCGTCGCGCCCGGTCTTGGAGCCGACATAGACGATCGAGTTGCCCGCACCCGAGGCGGCGGAGTAGAAGATCTTGTCCTGCTCGGCGATGCCTACCGCCATCGCGTTGACCAGGATGTTGCCGTCATAGGCCGGATCGAAATTGGTCTCGCCGCCCACGGTGGGCACGCCGACGCAGTTACCATAGCCGCCGATTCCCGCGACCACGCCCTGCACCAGATGCTTCATCTTGGGGTGATCGGGCCGTCCGAAGCGCAGCGCATTCATCAGCGCCACGGGCCGCGCGCCCATCGTGAACACATCGCGCAGGATGCCGCCCACGCCGGTCGCCGCACCCTGATAGGGTTCGATGTAGCTCGGGTGGTTATGGCTCTCCATCTTGAAGATCGCAGCCAAGGGCTTGCCGTCCGCGCCTGGGCCGATATCGACCACGCCGGCATTTTCGCCGGGGCCGCAGATTACCTGGGGACCGGTGGTGGGCAGGGTCTTGAGGTGCACGCGCGAGCTCTTGTAGCTGCAGTGCTCGGACCACATCACCGAGAATATGCCCAGCTCGACCAGATTGGGTTCGCGTCCCAATGCGGCGAGGATGCGCTGATATTCGTCCGGCTTGAGGCCGTGCTCGGCTACGATCTGCGGGGTGATGGCCGCCACGGGCACTGTCTGGGTGTCGCTCATGGCCCCGCGCTTTACGCGGCTGAGCGCGATCGGGGAAGGGGGCAAATCAGGGGGTGACAGCGGTTATGCCGAAGTGTTGCGCGGCAGCAAACTGAGGCCGGTCAAAAGTGGCCATAGATAGACGCAGCCGTGCCGCGATCGCCAGGTGAAGGGCATCCGGACCGCGAAGGTTCAAGTGTCAGGTTGAGCAGAAACGTGCCGCGTCGTCAAAGTCCGGCTCGGTGAGCGGGCAGCACTTGCAAGGTCCCTTCCAGCATTTCCTCCAGCATGGTCTTTGCCTTGTGTGCATCTGAGGTGGCGATTGAACCCATTCTGATCTTCAGCGCCAAAGCACTGGCGAACTCTACCAAGGTCCACTGGCTGATAGCTGCGCTGCCAGCTTCGAGGTCATATAACCATGCCAGCACGTTCTGGCTGTTCGTCTCGCGGCAGAGCAACGCAACCAGCACAGACGTGTCGAGATATTGCATCAATAGCGGTCGGTATCGCGCATGTGACGGATAAACTCGCCTGCGGAATGATGCTGCATGGGCATCTGTTCAAGATGCCGCCGGAGCGCCTCGATATCCACACGCCGCTTGAGCTTGTCGACCGGCGGCTCCACCGGCACCAGCTTGGCCACCAGCCGGCCGTCGCGCAGGATGTCGATCGTCTCGCCCGCCTCGGTTCGGTCGACCAAGGCGCTCAGACTTTTATCGGCGTCCGACAGGTTGAAACCGTCCATGACAAACTCCCGTGTTTGAGGGCTGAGAAATTACAAGAAGCGCCTATCGGCAGCAACTGCCTTGACCGCGCGCGGGCCAGCGGTCAAAGCTGTGCGCATGACTGAAGTCCCTGCCATTGCCGCCGATTTGTCGTTTGAAGATGCCTTGAAGGAGCTGGAAGTGATCGTGCGCCAGCTCGAATCGGGCGATGTCCCGCTCGATGCATCGATCAGCCTTTACGAACGCGGCGATCAGTTGCGCAGCCATTGCCAGAAGCGCCTCGACGTCGCGCAGGCGCGGATCGAGAAGATTCGTGTCGGGGCGGATGGTCACGCGGCGGGAACCGTTCCGTTCGATGCGGGCTGAAGACTTGAAGACAGCGCGATGACACCACTGGGTCAACCCGGAAACGCGACCGGGGTGGGGGATTGATGACGATGACGACCGCAATTGGCGATATTGCCCTTGCCGATGCCTTCCGCCAGATATCGCTGGATGTCGATGCGTGCTTCGATGCGCTTCTGACCGTTCCCGATGATCCGCGCGCAGTGCTGTACGAGGCCATGCGCCATGCCGCGATCGGCGGCGGAAAAAGGGTGCGTCCGCTGCTGCTCACCGCGACCGCTGCGCTGTTCAACGTCGATCGCTCGCTCGCCGTGCGCGTCGCCTGCGCGGTCGAGGCGATCCATGTCTATTCGCTGATCCACGACGATCTGCCCTGCATGGACGACGACGACATGCGCCGTGGCAAGCCGACGGTGCACAAGGCGTTCAGCGATGCTGTCGCGGTTCTGGCAGGCGATTCGCTGCATGCGCTGGCGTTCGAGATCCTGGCCGGAAGCCAGTCGCACCCCGATCCGTTCATCCGTGCCGAACTGATCATGACATTGGCTGAAGCGAGCGGCCCTAACGGAATGGCCGGCGGCCAGATGATGGACCTCGAGGCCGAAAAGGCCAAGTTCGACCTGCCCACCGTCACCAAGCTGCAGCGGCTGAAGACCGGCGCGCTGATCGCGGCCTCGGTCGAGATGGGCGCTATCCTTGCCAATGTGCCGGTCGAGGGGCGCACCGCGTTGCGCGCTTATGCCCGCGACATCGGTCTGGCCTTCCAGATCGCTGACGACATCATGGATGAGACCGGCGACGAGGCTCTGGCCGGCAAGGCGCTGCACAAGGACGCGGCCGCGGGCAAGGAAACCTTCCTGTCGCTGCTGGGTCTGGAGCGCGCGCGCGAACAGGCGTTCTTCCTGGTCGATCAGGCGATCGGTCATCTCGCCAGCCATGGTCGCGAGGCCGATCTGCTGCGCGCGCTGGCGCGTTACATCGTCGAACGCGAAAACTGACCGCAGAATGCGACGCAAAAGAGGATGACCATCATGCGCATAGGCGTTTATCCGGGGACATTCGATCCCATCACCCTGGGGCATATGGACATCCTGAGGCGCGGGGCCAAATTGGTCGACAAGCTGGTCGTGGGCGTCACCACCAACCCGTCCAAGAACCCGATGTTCAGCGTCGAGGAACGCATGGCGATGGTCCGCCGCGAGACTGCCGATATGGGCGATGCCATCCATGTCGTCTCGTTCAATTCGCTGCTGATGGACTTTGCCGAGCGCGAGGGCGCCAGCATGATCGTGCGCGGGCTGCGCGCGGTGGCCGACTTCGAATACGAATATCAGATGGCCGGGATGAACCAGCAGCTCAACCATCGCATCGAGACGGTGTTCCTGATGGCGGACGTCTCGTTGCAGCCGATCGCGTCGCGGCTGGTCAAGGAGATTGCCAGCTATGGCGGGCAGATCAACCGCTTCGTTACCGATGCGGTGCGGATCGATGTCGAGAAGCGGGTGCGCGAAATCGGTCTCAAGGGTGACTGACCGCACAGCCGCGCGCGTCCCCCAAGTTCATTCATGACAGGCTCAGATGCTTTGGCTATAGCCGTGCCCGAAACGGGACGCGGCGCTGCCGGCCGTCCCGCCTGACTGGAACAGGAATTCCCGCTTTTATGCCCAAGATGTTGAAATCGCTTGCTGCCCTGCTTTTCGTGCCGATGCTGCTGACTCCGCTTGCCATCCAGGCCCAGGACGCGGCCCCGACCGAGCAAACGGCGAAGGATGCCGAGCGCGCAGCCCGCGACGCTGCGAAGGCCGAGGAAAAGGCACGCAAGCAGCAGGAAAAGGAAGCGGCCAAGCTCGAAAAGGAGCGCGAGAAAGAGGCGCGCGCCGCTGAAAAGGCGGCCGCCAAGCAGGCTTCGGCCGATGCCGATGCTGCCGAGGAGGCTTCCGAAGATGCGAAAGAGGCTGCCAAGGAATCCGGCACTGCCGATGCGGTGACGATTGTTGAATCGATCCCGACGCTTCCCACGCCCGACAAGGCCGATCCCGACAACATCCTGTTTCTCGACCTGTCGACCGGCGGCCGGGTTTCGATCCAGCTGTACCCCGAAATCGCTCCGAACCATGTCGAGCGGGTCAAGACGCTGGCACGGCAGGGTTTTTATGATGGCATCATTTTCCATCGCGTGATTGATGGCTTCATGGCGCAGACGGGCGATCCCACCGGCACCGGCACGGGCGGATCGGACCTTCCCGATGTCGCGGCCGAGTTTAACAAGTTCCCGCATCTGCGCGGAAGCCTGTCGATGGCGCGTGCGCAGGACCCGAACAGCGCCAACAGCCAGTTCTTCATCGTCTTCTATCCGCGCTTTTCGCTCGACAACAGCTACACCAACTTTGGCCGTGTCTTCTCGGGAATGCAGTTTGTCGATTCCATTCCGCGCGGCGAACCGCCCACGGCGCCGGCCCGCATCCTGCAAGCTTCGCTCAAGACGCAGAACAAGCCCGAACCGAATTATGCGGCGGTGGCCCAGCCTGCCGAGCAGGCGATCTCGGTCGACGATCTGAACGCTCCGATCACGAATTGAGCGGCACGGCCCCATTGCATTGCGGTGTCATTCCCGCGAAAGCGGGAATCCCGCTTATTGCCCAGCCTTAGTCGCCAAAGCGGGACCCCCGCGTGCGCGGGGGTGACGGGTCAGGTCAGGCATACGGAACAATGCGCGTTGACGATTTCGATTTCGAGCTCCCTCCCGAACGGATAGCCTTGCGGCCGGTTCGCCCGCGCGATGCGGCCCGGATGCTGTGCGTGCGCGGCGACGGCCTGTCCGATGCCCATGTCCGCGATCTGCCCGGGCTGCTCGAACCCGGCGATTGTCTGGTGTTCAACGACACCCGCGTCATCCCCGCGCAGCTTGAAGGCGTGAAACTGGGCGGACAGGCGCGGATCGGCGCCACGCTGCACAAACGGATCGATCTGCGCCGCTGGCAGGCCTTCGTCCGCAACTCGCGGCGGCTGCGGCTGGGCGATGTCATCGATTTCGGCGCGGATGTCTTCGCCACTGTCGAGGCGCGCGGCACCGATGGATCGATCACGCTGGCGTTTCAGGGCGACGAGCCTGTCGAGGTGCTGCTCGAACGCGCCGGCAATATGCCGCTGCCGCCCTATATCGCCGCCAAGCGGGCAATCGACGCAGCGGACCGCGAAGACTACCAGACCCGCTTCGCGCAGAAGGATGGTGCGGTCGCGGCACCGACCGCGTCGCTGCACTTCACCGATGAGCTCATGGCCGCACTTGCCATCAGGGGGGTCGAGCATGCGACGCTGACGCTCCATGTCGGCGCGGGCACTTTCCTCCCGGTCAAGGCGGACGACACCGCCGATCATCAGATGCACGCCGAATGGGGCTGCATTGATACAGCGACAGCGGAGCGGCTCAACGCTGTGCGCGCGCGGGGCAACCGCGTGGTGGCGGTGGGCACGACGGTGCTGCGGCTGATCGAAAGCGCAGCGCGCGAGGATGGCACGATCGCGCCGTTCGAAGGCGACACCGCGATCTTCATCACCCCGGGCTATCGCTTCAGGGGCGTCGACGGGCTGATGACCAACTTCCACCTTCCGCGCTCGACACTGTTCATGCTGGTCTCGGCGCTGATGGGGCTCGATGTTATGAAAGCGGCTTACGCCCATGCGATCGCGCAGGGCTATCGCTTCTATTCCTATGGGGATTCGTCGCTTTTGCTGCGCTGATGCCGGAGGTGCCGCACAAAAAAACGCCCCGCCGGTAAGGGCGGGGCGTTGCTGGCCGGAGGGCCATTGAGGTGATGCGGCTCAGTCGTCGATGTTGCGGCGGAAGGTTTCGGGCAGGAAGATCAGTCCGATCACCACCGTCGCCGCTGCGATCACCACCGGGTACCACAGACCGTAATAGATGTTGCCGGTGGCCGCGACCATCGCGAACGCGGTGGTGGGCAGGAAGCCGCCGAACCAGCCGTTGCCGATGTGATAGGGCAGCGACATCGACGTGTAGCGGATGCGGCTGGGGAAGAGTTCCACCAGCATCGCAGCGATCGGCCCGTAAACCATCGTCACCAGCATCGCCAGCGCCCACAGGATCGCCACCACGGCCACCTTGTCGATGCGGGCATTGTCTGCCTTTTCGGGATAGCCGACTGCAACCAGCTCCGCCTTCATGTCGTCCTGGAACGCCTTGATCGCGGCGGGTTTGGCAGCGGGATCGAGCGAGCCCGGGTTGGGAGCCGTGAACACCTTGTCACCAATGCTGACCGTCGCCACCGCGCCGGGAGCAGCCTCGACATTCTCATAGCCCACGCCGGCCTTGGCCAGATAGGTCTTGGCAATGTCGCAGCTTGTGGTGTCGAAGGTGTTCTTGCCGATGGGATCGAACTGGAACGAGCATTGCTCGTTGTCGGCGGTGATGGTGACCGGGGCCGCTGCCTGCGCCTCGGCCAGTGCCGGGTTGGCAGCCTGGGTCAGCGCACCGAACAGCGGGAAGTACAGCACCGCCGCCAGCGCGCAGCCGCCCAGGATGATCGGCTTGCGACCGATCTTGTCCGACAGCCAGCCGAAGAACACGAAGAACGGCGTGGCCAGAGCCAGCGCGATCGCGATCAGGATGTTGGACGTCGCCCCATCGACCCGCAGGGTTTTTTCGAGGAAGAACAAGGCATAGAACTGGCCAGCATACCAGACCACCGCCTGGCCCATCACCGCACCGACCAGCGCGATGATCACCCAGCGCAGATTGCCCCAGCGGGCGAACGCCTCGGTCAGCGGAGCCTTCGACGTGGTGCCTTCGTCCTTCATCTTCTGGAAGACCGGGCTCTCGTTGAGCTGCAGGCGGATCCACATCGAGATGCCCAGCAGAAAGATCGAGATCAGGAACGGCAGGCGCCAGCCCCATGCGGCAAAGGCTTCTTCGCCCAGGGCATAGCGGATGCCGATGACCACCAGAAGGGCTGCGAACAGCCCGAAGGTGGCCGTTGTCTGGATCCAGCTGGTGTAGAGCCCGCGCTTTCCTTCAGGCGCGTGCTCGGCGACATAGGTGGCCGCGCCGCCATATTCGCCGCCGAGCGCAAGGCCCTGTGCGAGCCTCAGAGCGACGAGGATGACCGGCGCGGCAACCCCGATCGAGGCATAGCTGGGGAGTAGTCCGACCGCGAAGGTCGAAAGCCCCATGATGCCCATGGTGACCAGGAAGGTGTTCTTGCGACCGACGATATCGCCGATCCGCCCGAACACGAGCGCACCGAAGGGCCGCACCGCAAAGCCTGCGGCAAAGGCGGCGAGCGCAAAGATGAACCCGGTGGTTTCGTTGACGCCCGAGAAGAATTGCACCGAAATGTACGTCGCCAACAGGCCGTACAGGTAGAAATCATACCATTCGAACACCGTGCCCAAGGACGAAGCGGCGATGACCATCTTCTCCCCCTGGGTTGCCTTGTGATGCTTTGGTAGCGCATCCTCAGGTACTGTCGCCATCATCCCCACTCCTTGTTGGTGTCTTCAGAACGTGTATTTCGCTGCCATCTCGAACCGGTCCATCTGCCCTTTCAGACCGTTCGCCACCTCGCGGCCGGCGTGGCGAACCTCAATGCCGATGTCGAGATTTTTGACCGGCGACCAGAACAGATTGGCGGCCAGGCTGTAGGCCGACACATTGGCCAGCCCCGGAATGACGATGCCATCGGGATAGTCGGCGTGCTGATATCCGGCGGCAAAGGTCGACCGCAGGTTGCTTGTCCAGCCCAGCTTGAGCGCGGCAAAACCTGTAATGTTGTCAACATTGAGCAGCCGGTTGCCCAGCACAGTGCGGTCGAACACCGCATCGGGGGCATAGCCCAGCCCGAGATAGCGACCGATGCCGTTGCCATAGGTGCCGCTGAAGCGGATATCGTGGCGACCATCGGGCCCGAAAACGAGTTTGCCGCCTGCCGACACGCCCCAGCCCAGCGCGTCGTCGCCGCTGCCGCCATCATGCACCGAGAGCTGGCGCACCAGCCCGGCCAGATGCAGGTCGAGGCCAGGCTTTTTGTAGACCAGCTTGGCGACCAGATCGGGAATGCGGTCCTGATCGTTGTCGGCCAGCGCGGCACTGGTGGTGTTGACCGTTTCGGTCTGCGGATTTTCGAGCGCCAGATACAGGTCGAGCCCCGTGCCCAGCGGTTGCCGGTATTGCGCGATCATCTGCCGGACGAACACGGTGCCCTCCAGCGGCCCCACGAAATCGGTGCTTTCGGGCAGCAGCGCGGGGTTCTGGAACGTGGTCCATTCCTGCCCGATCAGGAACCGGTCATAGGTCAGGAAGGCGCGGCGCAATGTCGGCGTATAGGCGTTGGTGGCGCGCTGCGCGCCCGGCGGCGCGGTCGCCAGCGCAAAGTCGAATTCGATATTGCTCTTCAGTTCCTTGCCGCCGACCGGCGTTGAACTGGTGAAGGACAGCCGCGTCTGACGCGCATTGGCCATGAAATCGCGGGTCGCGGTGCCACCAACCGGGATCTGCTGCGGCAAGTAGAATTCCTTGCCCAGCGATCCACCCGCCAGCATGCCGTCGTCGAACCGCGTCGCGCTGGCCACCGCCTTGACGAAACCGCCCAGCCGGAAGGTGGTGCCGCCGACGCGGAAGCCCTCGGCAGGGGCGGTGGGGCGGCTCTCCAGCGTGGCGAGCTTGGTTGCGGTCTCTTCACTGCGCGCAGCGGCCTGACTGGCGGCGGCAGCGGTCTCGGCCTGCTGGCTGCGTGCGGCGCCCAGATCGGCGCGCAGCGCGGCCATCTCCGCCTCCAGCCTCAACAGCCGCTCTTCCAGCACCTGTTCGCGATTGCTTTGGATATTGGCGCTCTGCGCAAAAGCGGTCTGCGGCGCGACCAGCGCGCTCGCTCCCAGCAACATCAGCCATAACGAGTGTCCGGCCCTTGGCATCTCACCCTCCTGTCACGCAGTCCGGGTTGTTCCCGGTTGTGCGTGCAGTGTTTGCTCAAAGCGGGCCGCCCGCCACCTGGACGATGGTCGTAGGCCTACGACCTTTGTCTAAGGTCCCGCAGCGCATCCACCGGGCTATCGTTGCCGCCAGCAAAGCGCCCAAGACGCGCCCGATCGACACACAGGAGAGAGACGACATGGCCGACAGCATCTATCCCGTGCCCGCAGACTGGGCGGACAATGCGCTGATCACCGCATCGGTCTATGACGAACGCTACCGTCTTTCGCTCGACGACCCCGATTCCTTTTGGCGCGAGGAAGCCGCGCGGCTCGACTGGATCAGGCCGTTCTCCAAAGTGAGCGAATCGAGCTTCGACGAGGCCGACTTCGGTATCACCTGGTTCGCTGACGGCACGCTCAACCTTGCCGCCAACTGCCTCGACCGGCACCTGGCCGAACGCGGCGATGCGGTCGCGATCCTGTGGGAGCCCGACAGCCCCGACGAAGCCAGCCGCTCCATCACCTATCGGCAGCTGCACGAGCAGGTGTGCCGCTTTGCCAATCTGCTCAAGGCGCATAATGTGCGCAAGGGCGAGCGGGTGACCTTGTACCTGCCGATGGTGCCCGAAGCCGCAGTAGCAATGCTCGCCTGCGCACGGATCGGCGCGATCCACTCGGTGGTGTTCGCAGGCTTCTCACCCGAGGCGCTGGCTGGCCGCATCCAGGACTGCGACAGCCGCATCGTCGTTACCGCCGACGAAGGTCTGCGCGCGGGCAAGCGCGTGCCGCTCAAGGCCAATGTCGATGCCGCGCTCGGCCTGCACCAAAGCGGCGTGGACGCGGTCATCGTGCTCCAGCGCACCGGCGCAGACGTGTCGATGGTCGAGGGCCGCGATGTCGATTGGGCAGCGGGCGTCGCCGCGCAACCCGCCGACTGCCCGGCAGAGGAAATGGGTGCGGAAGACCCGCTGTTCATCCTCTATACCTCGGGCTCGACCGGCAAGCCCAAGGGCGTGCTGCACACCACCGGCGGCTATGCGGTGTGGGCGGCGATGACCTTCCAATATGTGTTCGATTACCGCCCCGGCCAGATCTACTGGTGCGCCGCCGATGTCGGCTGGGTCACCGGGCACAGCTATGTCGTCTATGCCCCGCTGATGATGGGCGCGACCACGGTGATGTTCGAGGGTGTGCCGACTTGGCCCGATGCCTCGCGCTTCTGGCAGATCGTCGACAAGTTCGGCGTCGAGATCTTCTACGGCGCACCCACGGCTCTGCGCGCGCTGATGCGCGAGGGCGATGACTGGGTGACAAGGACCAGCCGCAAGTCGTTGCGCCTGCTGGGTTCGGTGGGCGAACCGATCAACCCCGAAGCGTGGGAATGGTATCACCGCGTGGTCGGCGAGGGGCGCTGCCCGATCGTCGATACCTGGTGGCAGACCGAGACCGGCGCGTGCATGATGACGCCGCTGCCCGGCGCGCACGCGCTCAAGCCCGGTTCTGCAGCAAAGCCGATGTTCGGGGTCAAGCCGCTGCTGCTCACCCCCGAGGGCGCGGTGATCGAGGGCGCGGGCGAGGGCTGCCTTGCCATCGCCGGCAGCTGGCCCGGCCAGATGCGCACCGTATGGGGCGATCACGACCGGTTCTTCCAGACCTATTTCACCACCTTCAAGGGGCTGTATTTCACCGGCGATGGCTGCAGGCGCGACGGGGATGGCTATTACTGGATCACCGGTCGCATCGACGATGTCATCAACGTCTCGGGGCATCGCATGGGCACCGCCGAGATCGAGAGCGCTCTGGTCGCGCACCCCAAGGTGGCCGAAGCCGCCGTGGTCGGCATGCCGCACGACGTGAAGGGCCAGGGCATCTACGCCTTCGTCACCACCAATGTCGAGGTCGAGCCCGACGAGGCGCTGCGCCGCGAGCTGGTGCAATGGGTGCGCCGAGAGATCGGGCCGATCGCCACCCCCGACATCATCCAGTTCACGCCCGCTTTGCCCAAGACCCGCTCGGGCAAGATCATGCGCCGCATTCTGCGCAAGATTGGCGAGAACGACCTCAGCAATCTGGGGGACACATCGACGCTTGCCGATCCTTCGGTTGTCGATCATCTTGTCGCCGAGAGACCCCAACCGGCAGAAGCGACATAGAAACGATCCTGATCGCGGATGACCACCCGCTGTTCCGGCAGGCTTTGGTGCTCGCCGTGACACGGGTCGCTCCGCAGGCGCAGATCCTGGAATCCGGCACGCTCGCCGCTGCCGCGCGTGCGGCGAGTACGGCCGAAGGGTTGCGCCTGATCCTGCTCGATCTCAAGATGCCCGGCGCGGTCGGCTATTCGGGCATTGCGTTGCTCCACGCCGAACGCCCCGAAGTGCCGATCCTGGTCGTCTCGAGCGCCGAAGGCGCAGGCGTCGCGGACGAGGCGCGGCAGCTGGGCGCGGTGGGCTTCCTCTCCAAGGACAGCGACCTTGACGCTATCGAACAGGCCATCGCGCGGGCGTTGGGGGGACGGCCTGGCAAGCCTGCAGCTTCAGGACCGCAGGAAGAGGTGCAGCAGGAGATCGCCTCGCTCACCCCGACCCAGCTCAAGGTCCTGCTCGAGGTGCTCGACGGCAAGCTCAACAAGCAGATCGCGCACGACCTGGCGATGAGCGAGGCGACGGTGAAGGCGCATATGACCGTGATCATGCGCAAGCTCGGCGTGCAGAACCGCACCCAGGCCGCGCTGGTCGCCCGCTCGCTGGGGCTCAACCTCAGGCATTGAAGCCGGTCAGCCGGGGGTCGGTAGTCCCGCTGCCTCCGCCAGAAATCCGGTAATGTCCGCCGACGCCGCGGGCTTGGCGATCACCTGAACCCCCGATGCACCCGCGCGTCGCACCAGATCGGGCGAGCCTTGCGCGGTGACCAGGGCTGCGGGCAGGCCGGGGGGCTGCAGCCGCAACGCTGCGATCAACGCCAGCCCGTCGGTCGCAGTCCCGAGGTGGAAGTCAACCAGAGCCGCATCGAACGGCCCGTGTGCCACCAGCGCTTGCGCAGGATCGGCAGCGCCCGTCGCCCGGTGTCCCAGGCTTCCCAGCATCGACAGCGTGCCCTCGACGATCATCGGATCGTTGTCGATCACCAGCACATGCAGCGGACGCGCCGGGCTGTGCGTCGGAACGGTGTGGGCACGTGTCGCCGTTGGCGTCTGCGACGCGCTCAAGGGCAATGACAGGCTGAACCGGCTGCCCTTGCCGGGCATCGAACGTACCGAAATCTCGCCGCCCAGCAGCCGCGCGATCCGCTCGGCGAGCGCGAGCCCCAACCCAAGCCCATCGGCCTCGACTGCGCCCAACCGGGTGAACTCGGTGAAGATGCTGTCGATCTGCTCGGGCGCGATCCCGACGCCGGTGTCGTAGACATCGATCCGCACCCGGTCGCCGCGCCGCCGGCTGCCGATCAGCACGCCGCCGCCCTGCGTATAGCGCAGCGCATTGGAGAGGAAGTTCTGCAGGACAGACCGCAGCAGCCCCGGATCGGTGTGGACCTGGCCGGGCAGCGCGCCAATGCACAGTTTCAATCCCTTCGCGTCGGCCATCGGCAGGAAGCTGTGCGCCAGATCGGTGAGGAAAGGTTCGAGCGCCACCGGCTCGGGGCTCGGCTCCACCCCTCCTGCATCGAGCCGGCTGATGTCGAGCAGCGCGCGGATCAGGCCATCGGCGGCGCTGATCGCGCTGTCGACCCGGCCCGCCAGCATCTGCGTCGAAGGCTCGGCATCACGCGCGAGGGCTGCGGTGAACAGCCGCGCAGCGTGCAGCGGCTGGAGCAGATCGTGGCTGGCGGCGGCGAGGAATCGCGTCTTGTCGCGCGTTGCCTCGGCAAGCTGGCGGTTGGCCGCGCTCAATTCGCCGGTGCGCTCGGCAACCCGATGCTCGAGCTGCGCCAACGTCCGCTCCAGCTCGTCGCGCACCATCGCCTCGTCGCTGATATCGGTGAAGCTGGTGACATAGCCTCCGCCGGGCATCGGGCCGCCGACGGTCTTGATCACCCGGCCATCCTCGCGCTGCCGCTCGAAGCTGTGCGGCTGGCCGCGCCGCATATGGTTCAAGCGCTTGCGGATATGGTGCTCGATGTCTTCCGATCCGAAATCGCCCAGCCGCGCGTTGTAGCGGATCAGATCGGCGATCGGCGTGCCGACGCGCACCAGCCCGGGGGGATAGCCGAAGATGTCGAGATACTGGCTGTTCCACGCGACCAGGTTCATCTCGGCATCGACCACGCTGATCCCGGCATCGACATGCTCGAAGGTCGCCGCCAACAACTCGCGCGAGAAGCGCAGCGACTGGCCGCGCTCGCCGAGCAGCCGGGTGACATCGGCAAGGCTCATCTGGCTGCCCGCCAGCGCCGATGCCACCAGCGCCCGCGCCGACGATGCGCCGACCACGCGGGCGATCAGATCGCGCGCGCGCTGCGCCGCCGCGCGGGTGATCGGCACGCCGGGGGCAGCATCGGGAAACTCGGCGCGCGCGCGCTCCTGCCCGACGAAGCTCGCGGTCAGCCGGGCGAGGTCATCGAGATCGCTGATCTTCTGCTGCCCGCGCAGCTGCCACGGCAACGGCGGGGTCTGCACCTTGCGCGCGGCGACCGCGCTATAGGCGAGCAGGTTGCACCCCAGGCTCCACGCAACGCCATGCACCAGCGGCGAGGCGTTGCCGATGCCGAACAATCGCAGCGGATCGAGCAGGCTGCCGCGCAGCGCCTCCGCCACCACATCGGGCAGGATCGGCGGCAGCGCCAGCGTGTAGAGCCACAGCGCAAAGCCGATGCTCAGGCTCACCCGTGCCGCCAGCGCATCGCGCCCGCTCGCCCGCGTCGCCAGGATCAGGTGCGGGGTGAACTGCGCCATCGCCGCGAAGGCGATCAGCCCGATCGACGCCAGGCTGTTCTGCGCCGGGATCACCAGCGCCCAGGCCAGCGCCGCGACCACGATGCCCAGGATCGACAGCCGCCGCACCTGCAGCATCCTTTTGCCCAGCGCACCCTCGGGCGCATCGGAGCGCCGGGCGCGCAGCAAAGCGGGGAAGATCAGGTCGTTGGAAACCATCGTCGCCAGCGCGGTCGAATCGACGATCACCATCGATGCCGCCGCGCTGATCCCGCCGACCAGCGCCAGCACCAGCACCCAGCCGCCGCCCGCCATTGTCGGCACCTGCAGCACGTACAGGTCCGACCCCGCGCCCGGCTGCATCAGGCTGGCACCCGCCAGCGCGATCGGCAGCGCCATCAGCGCCATGACGGCGAGGTATGCGGCGAGGCCGAAGCGCGCGCGATCGAGCGAGCCGGGTTCCTGCGCCTCGACGAGCCCCATATAGAACTGCCGGGGCAGCGCGATGATTGCCATGATCGAGATCAGGAAGATGACGCCGAAGTCGACCGAGAGGCGTTCGGGCTGAAAGTTGTCGGCAAGCCGCGCCATGCCACCGGTCACTGCGGCAGGCTCGGCGCGGACCAGCAGCATCACCGCGACCCCCGCCACCACAGTCAGCGCGACGATCTTGATCACCGATTCGAGCCCGATCGCATAGACCAGCCCCTCGCTGCGCCCGGCCAGTTCGTACCGCCGCGCGCCGAACAGGATCGCGAACAGCGCCAGCAGCGCGGCAGCGCCGATCATTGTCGCATCGGATATCGGCTGTCCCGAGGCAAAGGCGAGCGCGCTGCCGATCGAGCGGAACTGCAGCGCGACATAGGGGATGGTGCCGACCAAGGCGATCAGCGTGACCAGCCGCGCCACGCCGCCATCATGGCCGAAGCGCGCCGCGATGAAATCGGAGACGGTGGTCGCCTGCTCCTCGGCGACGGCTTGCGCCAGCCGCCGCAAGAAGCGCGGCGCGCCCAGCAACAGGCAGATCGGCGCGAGATAGATCGGCAGATACTGCCAGCCATCGCGCACGATGCTGCCCACCGCGCCATAAAAGGTCCAGCTCGAGCAATAGACGCCCAGCGCCAGCGTGTAGGCGCCATGCCGCAGCCACGGCCGCCGCACCGCCAGCCCCGCACGCCCCTCCACCACCGCCGCCACCGCAAACAGCAGCGCGATCATCGCAAGCCCGAACAATGCCGCCGACGGCAGGCTCATGTTGGTGTGTCCATCCCCCAAAGGCGCAAGCGCCAGAGCGGGAGGTTAGGGGAGCGGGCGGGAGGGGTGCAACTTATTCCTGAGGGGAGGTCAAGCGGCTTCGGAAAGAAGTCCCGCTGACTCCATCTCTCGATGCAGCGTCCACGACGCAAGCTCCAGGCCATTGGGCCATGCCAGCGCGCCGTTGTCGATAAAGGCGCGGGAAAACGCTTGCGGGTCGCGCAATGGTAGGCAGCATAAGAGCTTAACCATCGAAACTGCCTCAGGCTGCCTTGCGACCTTTCAGGGGAATGACCAGACGCGCTCGTTCGAACCATTCGTCGGTCAGTTCTGGTGCGACATCCGGGTTTTCAGCAATTTGTCGGGCGATATCGTCTTCCGTAATTGCATCCAGCGCGGCGAGGCGGTCGGGCGTCGCCCATTCCTTGGCCTCAGCCAACACGTCTTCATACGACATGCGAACGGTATTTTCGGACTTCTCGGTCATTCGCCTTCCTGAAGCTGATGATGCGCCGTGTTGCATCACGCCATGTGTATACCACAACGAAGATACGCCCGCCAAACAGTTCGATTGGGCCGGAAGCTATGAACCGAGTTCCGCCATAGTCCTTGCGGGAGTCTTCCTCTTCGATAAACGGCCCGGCAAACAACAAGGCCGCATATCGAAGAGGGAAACCGTGTTTCAGGGTGTTTTCGTCATCCTTCAATGAGTCAAACTCGATCACGGTCGGTTGTCACTCCGCAGCGATCCCCGCCTGCTTGAACATGTCCTCGCCGTCATCGATGACCGCAACCTCGTTCGCCGCGCCCTTTTTCTGGCGCTTGTCGAACGAGCTCCACACGTCGTTCCAGTTGCCGCGGGTCGCGCCCTTGGAATATTCGGTGGAGCGGGTTTCGAAGAAGTTGGCGTGTTCGACACCGTTGAGCAGCGGCGCGAGCCACGGCAGCGGGTGGTCCTCGATCATGTACACCGGCGCAAAGCCCAGCTGGCCCAGACGCCAGTCGGCGATGTAGCGGATGTAGCGCTTGATTTCCTTGGCGGTCATGCCGTGGACCGGGCCATCCTGGAAGGCGAGATCAATGAACGCATCTTCGAGCCGCACCGTCTTCTGGCAGCAGTCGATGATGTCCTCTTTCACGGCCTTGGTCAGGCAGTCGCGTTCGGCGCAGAACGCGTGGAACAGCTTGGTGATGCCCTCGCAGTGCAGGCTTTCGTCGCGCACCGACCAGCTGACGATCTGCCCCATGCCCT
>NZ_JAUCZC010000001.1 GCF_030373265.1 Blastomonas sp. | reverse complement strand
GCCATCATTTCTTCCATGCTTTTCATGCCTTGGCACTCCGTGTTGGCAGGTTATCATCCTCATGTGGGGAGGTTTCCGCCGCAGTCCAGTCAATTTCCGCATCGGGAAAGGCCGATTTCGTCGCCTTGACCAATGGATGATTGAGAATCTCGTCGCGGGCGGCGTCCTGGGCCATCTGGTCCAGTTCAGCCAGGCTGGGCATAGCCTGGCCCTCGGCCCGCTCGACCTGCCAACGCCGACCGGTAATGTCAGCCAGCGCCTCGCGCAGCAGGGGAACGTAATCATCGCGCCCGGTGGCCGACTGATAGGTCAGCCGGTCTTGGCCGATCTCGACCGGACGCATGTCAGCGCCAACCCGCCCCGCCAGCAGCAGGCGCCCGCCAGCATCGAGCAAGTCGACGATATCGCGGATCGTCCGGATTTCTCCGGCGGCCCTGCTCGGCTCAGGCACGGTTTCGCTATAGTCTGCCATGTCCCATGGCGGGGACGGCTCGGGTTCGGGTGCAGGCGCCGGTTCGGACTGCGAGCCTGATTGCTCGGTTGCCGCCGGCGCCGGCTGCGCGGCATGCGCAGGCGCTTCGGTCATGCGACGCGCGAGCGTCCCGGGATCCGGCAGCGTCGCGGCATAGAGCACGCGCAGCAACGCCATTTCGCAGGCCTCGCGCGGCACCGGTGCCTGCTCGATCTCGTCATGCCCCTTGAGCAGCAGCTGCCACAGCCGGTGCAGGCTGGCATTGCCAAGCTTCTGCGCCCAGTCGGCCAAAGCCGCGCGATCTTCTTCGCCGTGCACCGTGCGAACACGGCCTGCCGACTTTTGCAGCGTGATCGCATGGACCATCGCCAGCAACCCCCGCACCACCGCCTGTGGATCAACACCCAGGCCATGCTGTGCATCAAGGCCGGCGAGCATCGCGTCGGCATCGCCCGCGATCAGATGCGCGAACAGCCGCCGCATCGACCCGCGATCGGACAGCCCCAGCATCGCGCGCACCTGCTCGGCGCGGACAGCAGCAGCGCCTGCATCATCGCTGTGGCCGCCAAGGTCGGCATGCGCGATCGCCTGGTCGAGGATCGACAGGCCATCGCGCACAGAGCCCTCGGCGGCATCGGCGATCATCGCCAGCGCATCGGGCTCGGCAACGACAGCTTCCTTGACGCAGATCTCGGCGAAATGGCTGGCGAGCAGCTCGGACGGAATGCGCTTGAGGTCGAAGCGCTGGCAGCGCGACAGCACCGTGATCGGCACCTTGTTGACCTCGGTGGTCGCGAACAGGAACTTCACGTGCGGTGGCGGCTCCTCAAGCGTCTTGAGCAAGCCGTTCCACGCCTGTTTCGACAGCATGTGCGCTTCGTCGATGATGTACATCTTGTAGCGCGCCGACACGGCTGCATAGCGCACCGCCTCGGTGATTTCGCGGACGTCGTCGATCCCGGTGTGGCTGGCGGCGTCCATCTCGATGATGTCGATGTGGCGGCCTTCGGCAATGGCGACGCACGGCTCGCACACCCCGCACGGCGCGATCGTCGGGCCGCCCTGCCCGTCCGGGCCGATGCAGTTCAATGCCTTGGCGATCAACCGTGCGGTCGAGGTCTTGCCCACCCCGCGCACTCCGGTCATCAGAAACGCGTGCGCCAGCCGCTCGCGGCGGATCGCGTTGCCCAAGGTCTGGACCATAGCGTCCTGCCCGATCAGCTCGGCAAAGGTCTGCGGACGGTATTTGCGTGCCAGTACGCGATAGGCCTGGCCGGTCGCGATCGGTGCAGAAGCTGGCGGCAGGTCGAGCCCCAGACCGGGCATCAGGCCTTCGTCTGCGGGGTCGCTGTCGGTGTCTGGCTTCGGGGAATCATCCATGCGTCGTGATTAGCCGCTGGCGCGCAGGGATGGAAACGAAACCACGCAGATGTTCAAAAACCGCCGCGACGAATCGTGATGCTTGCGCTGTAGGGATTGGTAGGAGCCGGACGACCCGCGGCGAAAATCGTTGTGGCTGCTTCCTTCCGGACCTGACCAGATTGGCGACAGCTACGTCCGCCCGACTCCCATCGCGCATATGGCGAGTGTTTCAGCGGAAAGCAAGCCGGGCTTGTGGCGATCGCATCGGCGCCATCACACGCCCTGCATGTCATAGCTTTCGGCCGGGACGCGGCACGTCAGGCTCTGCCACTCGTCGCGCAGGAAGATCTGGCACGACAGCCGCGATGTCCGGGTCACCGCCACGGCGAGATCGAGCATGTCCTCTTCCATCTCCACCGGCTCGGGCAGCTTGGCGAAGTCCGCCGCATCGATGATCAGATGGCAGGTGGAGCAGGCCATCTGGCCCTCGCAGGTGCCTTCGAGCGGAAGCCCATGCGCCTGCGCGACATCGAGCAGCCGGTCGCCGTCCTGGGCCTGGACCGTCTGGCGGCTCTTGCCGTCGGCACTGATGAATGTGACGTCGATCATGGACTACCCTGTCTGGCTGCCTGACTGGCTTGAGGTCGCAGTGCTGATGAGATGCGCGGCGCGTTCGATTTCGTCAACTGTGGTGTAGCGGCCAAAGCCCAGTCGGATCGCCGAACGCACCTTTGGCGTCGGCAGGCCCAGCGCGGTCAGCACATGGCTGGGTCGCCCCGACCCGCTGGCGCACGCCGACCCTGCCGAAAAGGCGACACCCCGCACGTCCGACAGCAGCCGCGATACGTCCAGGCCATCGCGCTGAAGGTTGAGGTTGCCGGCATAGCGCCGATCGAGCGACCCGTTGACCGTCCAGCCCTCGAACAGGGGCAGCGCCACATCGCGCAGCATCGCGACATGATCGGCATCCTGCTGAGCGCGCGATTCCGCAAGCCGCGCCGCCACGCCAAAACCAGCGCACAAAGCCGGCGACAACGTGCCCGATCGCCGTCCCTGCTCCTGGCCGCCGCCATGGATCAGCGGCTCGAGCGCCACGCCATCGCGCACCCACAACGCGCCAATGCCCTTGGGACCGTGAATCTTGTGCGCGCTGATCGCGATCATGTCGGCAGCGTCGGGCAGCGGCACCCGGCCATAGCCCTGAACCGCATCGCACAGGAACAACGCGCCTGCTGCATGGGCCAACGCCGCGAGCGCGGCGACCGGCTGGATCACGCCGATTTCGTTGTTGACCAGCATCGCCGCCACCAGCGCCGTGTCATGATCGATCGCGAGGGCGGCTTGCTCAAGGTCAACGAGACCGTGGCTGTCCACCGGCAGGACATGCAGGTCATACCCTTGGCTCTCTAGCCACTTGCAGGTATCCAGCACGGCGGCATGTTCGGTGGCGATGGTGACGATCTTGCGCCGCGGGGCCTGCGCCGGCAGCACGCCGCGGATGGCCAGGTTCAGCGCCTCGGTCGCGCCGCTGGTGAACACCAGCCGTCCGCCCGATGGCATCAGCGCGGCGATCTGGTCGCGCGCCACCTCCACCGCTGCCGCGGCCTTGCGCCCGGCGCTGTGGGCGCTGTGCGGATTGGCCCAGCCGGTGTTGCTCTCCAGATCGCCGAGCCAGGGCTGCATCGCCGCCAGTGCTTCGGGCGCGAGCGGCGTGGTCGCCTGATAGTCGAGGTAGATCGGCGTCATCGCCATCAGGAGCGCACCCGCTCCGCCATCGCGCGCCACAGTTCGATGAAGCGGTAGACGTGCGCGCGGGTGGTCGAGGGGCCGAAGCTCACTCTTACCACTTCGCCTGCGGCCTTTTCGTCCCAGCCCATTGCGGTCAGCACCGCGCTGGTCTTCAGCGTCCCTGAAGAGCACGCGCTGCCCGCCGAAACCGAGACGCCTGCCAGATCGAACTGGATCAGCTGTGCATTGGCCTGCACGCCAGGCATACGGTAGCTGCCGATCGTGGGCAGGCGCGGCGCGCCGTGCGCGACGATTTCGCCCCCAGCGCCTCGAATGGCGCTTTCGAGTTGGTGGCGCAGATCGGCCGCGCGCTCGATCCAGTTGCGCGAGGCTTCCAGAGCAGCCGCGAAACCGAGCGCGGCGGGCACATTCTCGGTGCCGCTGCGATAGCCCTTTTCCTGCCCGCCGGACGGGTTGAGCACGCCCGGATCGCGCAGCAGCAGCGCGCCGATGCCGGGCGGACCGCCCAATTTGTGCGCCGACACCACGATCATGTCGGCATCGGGCAGCGGCAACTTGCCCGCGCTCTGCGAACAATCGCACAGCACCAGCGCCCGGGTTTCGCGCGCCAACGCCAGAACCGCGTCGATATCCTGGATCACACCGGTTTCGCTGTTGACCGATTGAACGATCACCAACGGGCGCAGACCGCTGGTATCGAGGGCGCGCTGCAGGCTCGCCAATACCAGCCGCCCGTCGAGGTCAACCGCAAGCCGCAGCACCGATTTGGTATCAGACGCACGCTCGGCGATGCGCTGGACCGCGTCATGCTCGGTCGGCGAAAGGATCCAGCCATCGGTCCTGCTCGCCTGCATCGCGAGCGCGATCGCCTCGCTGGCACCGCTGGTCAGGATGATTTCGCCGGTCCAGCCCAGCGATGCGGCAATCCGCGCACGCGCATCTTCCAGCGCGGCGCGTGCGGCACGGCCCTCGGCATGGGGAGAGGAAGGATTGGCCCAGATCTCCATCGCCGCTGCCATCGCCGCGCGTGCCTCGGGGAGCACCGGCGTGGTGGCCGCATGATCGAGGTAGATGCGCGGGTCGGCCATGATCCGGGTCAGGCCGGTCGGTGAAAGCAACGGTTCATCGCGTTCATCTAGCCGCCGCGCGCCGCATTGCCACGCATTTTGTTGCTTTTTGGGGGTCGGATTGCGTATAGGCCCTGTTCCCTGGCGCGCCGCCAGTCCGATCGGCAGCGCTGCTCCAGTCCCTTTTTAGATTTCCGAAAGTCCCACACCCTATGCCCGCCGTCATCTTTCCCGGTCCCGAAGGCCGTCTCGAGGGGCGTTTCAGCCCCGCCCCCCGCCCCCGCGCACCGGTTGCGATGATCCTGCATCCGCACCCGCAGGGCGGCGGAACGATGAACGACCGGATCACGCAGGCGCTGTACAAGACGTTCGTGCGCCGCGGCTTTGCGACGTTGCGCTTCAACTTCCGCGGTGTCGGCCGCAGTCAGGGCACGTTCGACAACGGGATCGGCGAACTGTCCGATGCCGCTGCCGCGCTCGACTGGGTGCAGAGCTTCCATCCCGAAGCGCAGACCACCTGGGTCGCGGGCTTCAGCTTCGGCGCGCTGATCGGCATGCAGCTGCTGATGCGGCGGCCGGAAATCCGCGGCTTCATCTCGGTCGCGCCGCCGGCCAACATGTACGATTTCAGCTTCCTCGCCCCCTGCCCCGCATCGGGCATCATTGTGCAGGGCGCCGCCGATACCGTGGTCACGCCCGGCGCGGTGCAGAAGCTGGTCGACAAGTTGCGCACGCAGAAGCACATCACGATCCATCATGACGAGATCAGCCGCGCGAACCATTTCTTCGAGCACGAGCTCGACGATCTGATGCACTCGGTCGACAACTATCTCGACATGCGCCTGGCGCCGGATTCGCCGATCCGCTGATCGCAGGCCGGCCCGGATTCGCCGATCCGCGGATCGCGGACCGGCCTAATCCAAGCTATCGAGGCGCGATCAGCCGACCTTCACGGTCTGCTCGATCGCGCCGAAAATGGTGTGTTCGCGGTCGTCATGGACATCGATGCGCACGACATCACCATCCTTGAGGAACGGCGTGGTCATCTCGCCGGTGGCGATCTTTTCGACCATGCGGACTTCGGCAAGGCAGCTATAGCCGAGGCCGCCTTCCGCCACGGGGCGGCCAGGCCCGCCATCGGCATCGCGATTCGATACCGTGCCTGATCCGATGATCGATCCCGCACGGACCCGGCGGGTCTTGGCGAGATGCGCGATCAGCACACCGAAATCGAAGGTACAATCTTCCGACGCCACCGCGCGGCCAAATGGCTTGCCGTTCAGGTCCACCATCAAGGTGCGGTGCAGCTTGCCGTCCTGCCAGTAATCGCCTAGCGTATCGGGCGTCACGAACACGGGAGAAAACGCGCTGGCCGGCTTTGACTGGACGAAGCCGAAACCTTTGGCGAGCTCGTCGGGAATGAGGTTGCGCAGCGAAACGTCGTTGACCAACCCGACGAGGCGAATGTGCTTGCGCGCCTCTTCCGGCGTCACGCCCTGCGGCACGTCGCCGGTCACCACGACGATCTCGGCTTCAAGGTCACAGCCCCAGGCCTCGTCCTTCAGCGCAATGTCATCGCGCGCGCCCATCAGGTCGTCGGAGCCACCCTGATACATCAGCGGATCGGTCCAGAAGCTTTCGGGCAGGTCCGCGCCGCGTGCCTTTCGCACCAGTTCGACATGGTTCACGTAGGCAGAGCCATCGGCCCATTGATAGGCACGCGGCAGCGGCGCTGCGGCATCGTGTTCGTGGAAACGCTCGCGCGGGATCGCGGCATGCTCGAGATCGCGGGCGAGCACCTCGAGATAGGGTGCCATGCGATCCCAGTCGTCGAGCGCCGCCTGCAGCGTGGGCACCAGATGGCTGGCATCGGCATACCAGGCGAGATCATTCGACACGACGACCAGACGGCCATCGCGGCCGCTCTTGAGGGATGCGAGCTTCATGGAATTGGGATTCCTTTCGTGTTCCTGCCATTAGTTCCGGACTGACGTCTTGCCGCCGCTTTGGATGTTGCGCAGCATAGTATCATTTGAAACCGGAACACAAGTCGGTTCCGGGCACGCTCATTCGTGGGACAACGAGTCTGCCCTGTCGAGCAGCCTGCCCAACAGCGCAGAAAACTGTGTTTGCTCCTCTGGATCGAGCACTTCGATAACCTGCGCTTCCATCTGTAGCGCAAGCGGCATGATCTCGGCGTAAAGCGCCTTGCCCTCGGCGGTCAGCGCGAGGTGGTGCGACCGGCCGTCGCTCATGTTCGGGGCGCGCTGGATCAGCGCCCGATCGCCCAGCGCCTTGGTGGCACGGTTGACGGCGACCTTGTCCATGCGGGTGGCGGCGACCAGCTCGCGCTGCGTTGCCTCGCCGACATCGCCGAGCACCGCCATCACCCGCCATTCTGCGATCTTCAGCCCAAAGCGGCTGCGATACTCGCGCGCGATCAGGTCGCTGATCGCATTCGATGTAATCGAGATGCGATAGGGCATGAAATCGGCAAGGCGGGTCATGGGTTCGGTCATCGGACTGCCAACGCTATTCAATGTCCAGTTTGACGCCAAGCCAAATCGTGCGCGGCATACCCCGCTCGATCATCCCCGGCCCGCTGATCGCGGCCTGCACGGTGGCATCGAACAGGTTCTCGCCGCGCAGTTCGACCAGCAGATTGCGGTGGATCCTGAGCGCCGCGCGGGCATCGAGCGTCAGCGCATCGTCCAGCGCCAGCAACCCCAGATCGTCCTCGAACTGCGAACCGACATAGCGCGCGGTCAGATTGATTCCGCTGTCATTGCCTTGCGGGAACCAGCCGAGCGAACCCGTGGCGAAATGGCGCGGCACCTGCGCGGGGCGCAGCCCGTCGATCGCCGCCTGGCCGGGGCCTGCGTTCACCTCGGCATCGACATAGCTATAGGCCGCTGCCAGATTGAAGTCGCCGATATCTGCGCGCGCTTCGATCTCGACGCCCCTGGCCTCGACCGCATCCAGATTCTGCCGCTGGTTGAAACTGCCCGCTGCCGAAACGAAGCCGACACCAGGAAAGGTTCCGGGGCCACGCGCCAAAGTGACATTGGCGATGGCGTTGTCGAGGCGGTTCCAGAACACCGTCGCGCCCAGTTGCAGCGTGAAGATTTCCCAGTCCAGCCCCAGTTCGACGCCCTGCAACCGTTCGGGCGCGAGCGCCGCATTGGCGGCGGTCGCGTCCGCGCCGACGCGGAATGGCCGGTACAGCTCGTTGAGCGTCGGCAATCGCCAGCCGAGATAGCCGGCGCCGCGCACCGTCAGCAGCGAGGCCGCATCCCAGGCGAAGCCCAGTCGCCCGGTGCCCTCCCATCCGCTGCGGTCGGCAAAATCAGTTGTGGTGAGCGGCGCTCCGGTTGCCAGAACGGTCTCGCGCAAACTGCCTTCGGTGAGCGTCCAGCGATCGATCCGCCCGCCTCCGGTCAACAGCAGATCGGGCGAGGCCTGCCAGCTTGCCTCGGCAAAGGCACCGAAGATATCACTCGCCCCGCCGGCGCGCCGCAACCGCGTGGGATCGCCTGCCACAAAGGTGTAGAGCTCGCGCGTTTCGCCGGTGGTCCTGCGCCATTCGCCGCCCAGCCGCAACTCGGCCCCGTTCCCTAGGGATGGACGGATCTCGAGCCGGGCACCCAGGCCGGTCGACGGGACATTGAACTGGTCGAGCGTCTGGGTCGCGGTCGACCGGTCGGCGCTGATCGCGGCAAAGCTGCTGGCGAAGCTGCGCACCTGCACATAGGCCAGCGCCGACCAGGGCAGCGCGCCGCGTCCGACCAGCCGGATGCTGGCATCGGCGCCGTCATTGTGGTTGTCGCTGAACGCAAAGCCGCGCTCGCGCTGATCGGTGAACGCGCGCGCACTGGCCTGCAATTCGGTCTCGGAATTGATCGGCGCGACGAAACGCAGGTTGACGCCCGCCTGCTCATACGGCGCTGCCCGATCGACCGCGCCCCGCTGCTGCGCGATCAACGGCACAAATCCGTCGCCGCGCGCATATTGCGCCGAGATAGACAAGCCGCCTGCCCCCAACGCCTGCGTCGTGCCGACGCTGGCTTCGAGCGAATTGCGGCTGCCATAAGCGAGGTCGCCATAGAGATTGGACTGGCCCGCCGAAATCCCCGCGCTGTCCAGCTCGATCGTGCCTGCCAGCGCGCCGGGGCCATCGCCGCCGGTGCCGCCGCCACGCCGCACCCGCACCGCGCCCAGATTGATCGCATCATAGCCGGGGAAGCTGATCCAGCCGCCAAAAGGGTCGCTTTGCGGCACACCATCGAGCACCAACAGCGCCCGGCTCGAGGCATTGCCTCCCAGCCCGCGCAAGGTCACGCCCTGGCTGGTCGGATTGGCGCTGCGCGCATCGGACCGCCGGAACTGCTGCAGCCCAGGCACCAGCCGCAGCGCATTTTCCAGCCGCTGGCTGGGCTCGTTGGCGAGCATGTCGGGGGTGATGCTGGTCACGCTATAGGCGCGGTCGCCCAAGGGAACGTCGAGCGGCTTGCCCACCACCGTGATCAGCGGGTCGGACGCAAATTCCTCGGTCACCTCCTGCGCAACAGCCGGCGACGCAGCCAGCGATGCCGCCAGCCCCAAGAATACAGGACGGTTTGTCAGCGCCGAACCCCTCATGCGGGCTTCACCGCATCGGGATGCGCGGCGGCAAAGGCGGGTATCGCCTGCAACGCCGCATCGATCCGCACCAGCCGCCGATAAGGCGCAAGGTCGAGTTCGAACCGGCGCGCATTGGCCATCTGGGGCACAAGGCACACATCGGTGAGATCGGGCGACGCGCCGCCGAACACCCCGTCATCGGGCGCCAGCGCTTCGAGCGCGGCAAAGCCTTCGGCGACCCAATGGCGATACCAGTCGTCAACCGCCGACTGCTCTTGCCCCATCTGGGCCTTGAGATACTTGAGCATCCGCAAGTTGTTGAGCGGATGGATGTCGGCGATGATGATCATTGCCCGGGCGAGTGTCGCCGCGCGTGCAATGGGCTCACTCGGGATCAGCCGCGGGTCAGGCCGCGTGGCGTCGAGATAGTCGATGATCGCGAGCGACTGGGTCAGATCGTGCCCGTCGATCTGCAGCATCGGCACCAGCCCCTGCGGGTTGCGCGCCACATAATCGGGCGCCTTTTGCTCGCTGGTCAGAAGGTCGGTCGGAACCGCGCGATAGGCGATCGCCTTGAGATTGAGCGCGATGCGCACCCGGTAACTGGCGGACGAACGCCAGTAATCGAACAGGATGGTTTCAGACATATCGCGCTCCCTTGCGTGGCATGGCGGCCTGCGGGTCGGACCGGGCCGCGCACCATATGAACCGAACGCCGCGATGCAAGGCTTGTTTCCCATTCCCGGCGCGTTATGGCTTTTGGCCATGCCCATGCCGCCGACCCTCGTGCTCTTCGCAAAGTTTCCGGTGCCAGGCTATGCCAAGACCCGGCTGATCCCGGCATTGGGGCCGCGAGGCGCCGCGCAGGTCCATCGTCACCTCACCGAGCGTACGGTAGCAACGCTGCTGTCATCCGGAGCGCCCGTCGAAATCCGCTTCGCCGGGGCCGACGAGCACGCGTTTCGCGACTGGCTTGGAGCCGAGCCCGCCTTTGCCGCACAGGTCGAGGGCGGCCTGAGCGAGCGACTGATCGACGCCGGTCGCACCTCACCGCACATCTTCTTCGGCGCCGATACGCCCGAGCTGACGGTCGAGCACGTCCGCGCCGCGGTGGTGGCCCTCGCATCGCACGATATCGTCATCGGCCCTGCGGAAGATGGCGGCTATTATCTGATCGGCATGACGAGGGCGCGGCCAGAGTTGCTCACCGACATGCCGTGGAGCACATCTGGCGTCCTGCCCGAGACACTGCGGCGGTGCGCGGCACTCGGACTGACGGTCGCAACGCTCCCGGTGCTGTCCGACTGCGACACGCCCGCCGATCTGGCGCGGTGGCCGAACCTTGCGGCGTTGGCATGAACACCGTCACGCTGATGATCCCCGCGCTCAACGAGGCCAGGGCGCTGCCCGCGACCATAGCGAATGTCGCAGCCATGGCCCCCCAGCCCGACGAAATCCTGCTGGTCGATGGCGGGAGCGAAGACGAAACCGTCGCGCTTGCCCAGGCAGCAGGGTGGCGGGTGCTGGTGTCGCCGCAGCGCGGGCGCGGCCCGCAGATCAATTTCGGCGTGGACCAGGCCAGAAGCGATCTGGTGTGCATCCTGCACGCAGACAGTCTGTTGCCATCCGACGCGATTGCGCATGTCCGATCGGTGATGACCGACCCAGGGCTGGCCTTGGCAACGTTTCTTCCCATCATCCGCGGCGAGAGGACACGCTGGTTCACAACCGCGCACAACTGGTGGAAAACCTATTACCCGCTGGTCACCCACCCGCACCTGTTCGTGCGCGGGGTCCGCCTGCTGTTCGGCGACCATGCGATGTTCTTTCGCCGCGCCGATTATCTGCGCATCGGCGGCATACCAGCGGATGCCACGATCATGGAGGAAGCCGATCTGTGCATCGGCTTTGCACGAATCGGCAAGCTCAAGATGACCCGCAAGCCGGTGATCACATCGGACCGCCGGATCGCGGCCTGGGGCCCGCTCAAGGCGAACTATATCTATCTCAAGGTCGGGCTCGCCTGGACCTTCGGAATGCGCCACCGCCTCAAGGACATGTACCCGGATATCCGCTGATTTGATGGGTCGTCCGCTCGATGGTGAGGTCGGATCCGAATGGACGTCCGCCGATCATTTCGCAGTTGCAATATAATGCATTCCACGTTATGAAGAATACGAATCCTGAACGCCTCTCAAGGAATTACCATGAAAACTTTCAAGACTGCGTTGGCTGCAATTGCCCTGACCGCAATGGTCGGTGCTCCGGTTCTCGCTCAGAGCGCTGCTCGCGTTTCGGCCGATACCTCGGAAGACAGCGAAGCTGAAGGCAGCACCGGCATCATTATCGGTGTCGTCGCTGCTGCTGCCGTCATCGGCGGCATCATCATCATCGCTGATGATGATGAACCCAACAGCCCCTGATTCTTCAGGCGCAAGAGATAACGGAAAAGGCGGCCTTCGAGCCGCCTTTTTTGTGCCTGCGATCCACAGCGCCCTTGACCGCCCAGCGCTGTAGTCGCCTTCTCATGCGCGGCCGCTTGCGCCGCGATCAGCGGGGGCGTACCCCATCCGAAACACCCGGCACCCTGCCACGGACGAAAGAGACATGACATGCTGATCATCGAAGGCTGGCTCCACTTTGCACCTGGCGAAATCGACAAGTTCGCTGAGGCCGCCCGCATCATGGTCGAAGCGACCCACAAGGAAGACGGCTGCCTGCACTACAGCTTTGCGCGCGATATGAACGATCCCGATATCCTGCGCATCGCCGAACGCTGGACCGACGAAGAGGCGCTGGCGGCGCATTCCAAGTCGCCGCACATGGCGGCTTTCGGGGCTGGGCTGGCACAGGTCGAACGGATCGGCGCCGATATCCGGCTGTATAGCGGCGATGAAGTCCGGCGCATCATGTAGGGCTTGCAGCGATTGTCCGGCTCCACCATATCGCGCGACATGAGCAGACAAGACAGCAGCATGCCGACATGGCATGGCACAACCATCATCGGCATTCGCAAGAACGGCAAGGCCGTGATCGCGGGCGACGGTCAGGTGTCGATGGGTCAGACGATCATGAAGCCCAATGCGCGCAAGGTGCGGCGGCTGGGCGACGGATCGGTGATCGGGGGATTTGCCGGGGCCACCGCCGACGCCTTTACCCTGTTCGAGCGGCTCGAGGGCAAGCTCGAGCGGCATTCCGGGCAGCTGATGCGCGCGGCTGTCGAACTGGCCAAGGACTGGCGGACCGACAAGTATCTGCGCAATCTCGAAGCGATGATGATCGTTGCTGACAAGGATGTGACGCTGATCCTCACCGGCAATGGCGATGTGCTCGAGCCGGTGGACGGCGTTGCCGCGATCGGGTCGGGCGGCAACTTCGCGCTCGCCGCTGCCCGCGCGCTGCTGGAATACGAAGGCGAAGCCGAAACCATCGCCCGCAAGGCGATGAAGATCGCCGCCGATGTGTGCGTCTACACCAACGACCAGCTGACGATCGAAACCCTCGACAGCACCGACTGACCCATTATGGTCGCGGCGATGGATTTGCAGCTGGATCGACGTGCGCTGGTCTCCGGCGGAGCTGCGCTGGCGCTGAGCGGCTGCACCACGATGCCATCGGGCTCGCCGCCAAGGCTGGCATCGGTCGGCAGCTCGTCGGCGACAGCAAGCTGCCTGGCGCGAGTCAATGTCGATCCCTCGCGCGTCATCCGCACCGTCGCGGGGCTTCGCCCTTACCGGCCATCAGGTTTCGTCGTCCGCGCCGAGGCCTTCGGCGACGCCCTGCTTGTACACAATTACGGCCATGGCGGCGGCGGCATCTCGCTCAGCTGGGGAAGCTCGCGGCTGGCGACAGCGCTCGGCCTGCCCGGGCATTCGGGCCCCGTCGCGGTGATCGGGTCGGGGATCATGGGGCTGACTACGGCGCGGCTGGTGCAGGAGGCTGGGTATCCCGTCACGATCTACACAGACACGCTGCCGCCGGGCACAACATCGAACATCGCCGGCGGGCAGATTTATCCGGCGGGGCATTTCGACGACGCCATGGTGACGCCGCAATGGCGCGACCAGGCAGCCGCGGCTGCAGACTACAGCCGGCGCCGTTTTCAGATCATGGTCGGTGAGGATTACGGTGTCCGCTGGCTTCCAACCTACGACCAGACCCGCAGGACAGGCGCAATTCCACCCGACCTGATGTTCCCCGGCCGGGCGCGGCTCGCTGCGGACCAACACCCCTTCCCGCTCGACAATGTCGTCCGCTACGAAACGATGTATGTCGAGACCGGGCGGTTCATGGAGCGGCTGCTGCGCGATATCCGCATCGCAGGCGGAAGGATCGAGGTGCGCCGGTTCCAATCGCCATACGATGTCGCCGCGCTCCCCGAGCGGCTGGTTTTCAACTGTACCGGCCTGGGCGCGGCCGCGCTGTTCGGTGACACCGAACTCGTCCCGGTGCGCGGGCAGCTCGCCGTACTGATTCCGCAGCCCGAGGTCGACTACGCCTACGCGCTCAGCGCCGGCTACATGTTTCCGCGCTCCGACGGCATCCTGCTGGGCGGGACGTTCGAGCGAGGCGAATACACCGCCGAACCCCAGCCGCAGGACATTGCCGACATCGTCGAATCGCATCGCCGCCTGATGGCGGGGTGGCGCTGCGCTTGAAGCCGATGCGGGCACTCCCCAATTTGTAATCCAACACGTTCCTTGCATAGAAGACCCTGAATGACAGACATGCTTACCCCCAAGTCCATCGTTGCCGCACTGGATGCGCACATTATCGGCCAGCAGGACGCCAAGCGCGCGGTTGCCGTGGCACTGCGCAATCGCTGGCGGCGCCAGCGGCTGCCGGCCGACCTGCGCGACGAGGTTACGCCCAAGAACATCCTGATGATCGGCCCCACGGGCTGCGGCAAGACCGAGATTTCGCGGCGGCTGGCCAAACTCGCCGATGCGCCGTTCATCAAGATCGAGGCCACCAAGTTCACCGAAGTCGGCTATGTCGGGCGCGATGTCGATCAGATCGCGCGTGACCTGGTAGAGGACGCGGTGCGACTGGAAAAGGAACGCCGGCGCGAGAACGTTCGCGAAGCGGCCTCCGAAGCGGCGATGGAGCGGCTGCTCAACGCGCTTGTCGGCGACAATGCGAGCGAGGCGACCCGGCAGAGCTTCCGCCAGCGGATCACCGACAACCACATGAACGACACCGAGGTCGAGATCGAGGTCGATGCCACTCCCAATATGCCGATGGAAATCCCCGGAATGGGCGGCCAGGTCGGCATGATCAACCTGTCCGACATGATGGGCAAGGCGTTCGGCCAGAAGCGCACAAAGCCGCGCAAGATGCGGCTCGCCGATGCGTGGGACAAACTGATCGAGGAAGAAGCCGAAAAGCGGATGGACCAGGATGATGTCGCCCGGGTTGCGCTGGCCGACGCCGAAGCCAATGGCATCGTGTTCCTCGACGAGATCGACAAGATCGCGGTGTCGGACGTGCGTGGCGGATCGGTGAGCCGCGAAGGCGTTCAGCGCGACCTGCTGCCGCTGATCGAAGGCACCACGGTGGCCACGAAGTACGGCCCGATGAAGACCGACCACGTGCTGTTCATCGCGTCGGGCGCGTTCCACATCGCCAAACCCAGCGATATGCTGCCCGAACTGCAAGGCCGCCTGCCGATCCGAGTAGAGCTCAAGGCGCTGACCGAAGAGGATTTCTACCACATCCTCACCCAGACAAAGGCCAATCTCGCCGAGCAATATACCGCTCTGCTGGGCACCGAGGATCTGACACTGGACTTTACCGAGGATGCGCTGCGCGAGGTCGCTCGGATCGCCGCGTCGGTCAACGAATCGGTCGAGAATATCGGCGCGCGGCGCTTGCAGACCGTGATGGAAAAGCTGCTCGAGGAAATCAGTTTCGGTGCCGAGGATCATCGCGGCGAGACGATCAAGATCGATGCGGCATATGTGCAGGCGCAGCTCAGCGGAATCGCCAAAAACACCGACCTGAGCAAATACGTTCTGTAGCGCAAAAATTGTATACGGTTTGGTAAATTCTTCTTAACCTTGTTGGTGATAGCGCGGACCGACAAGCTAAAGGAGACGCCCGAATGTCACGCCAGTTGTGGCTGGATATATCCGTGCACGCGCGCATTGCACCGGGCATCGTCAGAACCGACCTCACGGCCGATTCCGACGCAGGGCGGGCCTTTCGGCTGGCGCAGTTCCTGCACGCCAGCAAGGGCTCGGTTGCCCTGGTTCCGGCGGTGGTGATCACCGGCCCGGTGGTGAGCTGGTTCAGCTGGGGGAGCACGGGCTCGGGCTGGGTGCTTGCCGGATCGATCATGATCGTGCTTGCGGTCTCGGCATTCTGTCTGATTCATCTACGGGCGTTACGCCTGCGCGCGGACGACCATGATCTCGATCCAGCGCTGGTTGCGCTGAACCTGTGGTTGCGCGCTGTTATCATCTTCGCCGCGGTCGGCTGGTCGGCGATCACGATGGGCATGCTGATGTCTCCCAGCCAGAGCATCCGCGTCCTGGGCCTGCTGGTCGCCATTGCGCACATCGCCGTAGGGGCGATGGGCTCGTTTACCCTGCCCACCACCAACCTGATCTGGCTGGTCGGATCGGGGATTGGGCTCGTCTTTGCCATAGAGCTGACCGACACCAGGGTGCCGGCCTCGCTCTACCTTCTCCTGCTGGTCTATCTGTTCGCCTTGTGGCGGACCAACATCCTGATCTGGAACTTTTTCGCGCACGCCATCATCCAGTCTCGCGAGCTAGCAGAAGCCCGCGAGCAGCAGTTCGCGCTCGAACAGGAGCAGCTCAAGGGCCAGGCCGAGCTTGATCTCAAGGCGCACAAGATGCTGTCCGAACAGGGCAACCGCCATGCCGCCGAATGGCGGGCGGGCATGGCCAGCCTCGCAGGGGCATTTGAACAATCAGTGGTGCAGACGGTCGAGAAATTGAGCGATGCGCTGTCCCGGCTGGCCGACTGCTCCGACGCACTGGGTGCAATCGGCGAGGAAACCGGCGCGAGTGCCGCGATGGTGACGAGCCGGGCCAACAATGTCGGGCGGTCCGTGCAAAATGTCGCCTTTGCGGCAAGCCAGCTCAGCACTTCGGCCAGCACCATTGCGCACCAGATCGACGAGCAGCACCGCGCCGCAACCCTTGCGCGGGCATCGTCCCGCGAAGGCAGCGAAGCGATCGGCGCGCTGGCAGAGGAAGCCGCCAAGGCGTCCCAGATCGCCAACTTGATCGAAGAGATCGCATCGCACACCAATCTGCTGGCGCTCAATGCCACCATCGAGGCTTCGCGCGCCGGGGAAGCCGGGCGCGGCTTTGCGGTGGTCGCCCATGAAGTCAAGCAGTTGGCCGGCCAGACCCGCGGCGCGATCAACTCGGTGGGCCACACGGTCGATGGCATCCGGACCCAGATGACCTTGGCGGAAACAACGATCAACTCGATCGCCGACCAGATCGACGTGGTAAATGCCGGTGCGGTTCACATCGCGTCCGTCATCGCCGACCAGGGCAAGGCCACCTGCGACATCAATGACCATGTCAGCCAGGTTGCGAGCGATGCCCGCAGCATGGAGGAAACCGCACGCAACGTCAGCAGCCATGCCGAGCAGGTCCGGCAGATGGCCGCCGATATGCGGACGATAACTGCCCGCTTGCAGGAGCAGGCAAGCCAGTTGCGCCGCGCCAGCAGTGCGTTCCTCGAACAGCTCAGCTTCGCCTGACCGGACCACCCCACGCTTTGTCGGATTGTGGCGGGCAAGGCTGTCCAATGCCGCCTCGCCGCGCTAGGCTGTCGATCTCTTCGGCGGATTTCATACGCCATTCATCGCCGTGCGATCATGGGGCGGCATGACAGGACACGACGTTCGGGCTAGAAAACACGGGTGGCAATGAACACGGACACAGCAGGCTGGAACAAGACCGTCAGGCAGTTCGCGGCCCGGATGCTGGCCGTCTGCGCCTTGCTGATGTTTGCGGTACAGCCTGTTTCGGCGCAATCGATCCTGCGCGACGCGGAAACGGAAGCGCTGCTCGCCGACATGTCGCGCGACCTGATCATCGCCGCCGGACTGCTGCCATCGAATGTCAACGTCGTGGTCATCAACGACCGAAGCATCAACGCCTTTGTCGCCGGAACGCAGGATGTATACATTCACAGCGGATTGGTCGAGGCGGCGGGCAGCGTGAACGAGGTCCAGGGCGTGATCGCGCACGAACTCGGGCATATCGCTCTGGGCCACTCGATCACGCGCTCGGAAAGCGCGTCCAAGGCGAGCAAGATCACCATCCTGTCGCTGCTGCTGGGGATCGCGGCGATGGCTGCCGGTGCCGGTGAAGCTGGCTTGGGGATCATGGGCGCCGGCCAGCAGGCAGCGCTCGGGAAGTTCCTGGCCCACACCCGTGGCGAGGAAGCGGGAGCGGACGTTGCCGGGGCGAAATATCTTTCGCAGGCCGGGCTGACTGGCAGGGGCTCGATCAATTTCTTCAAGCGTCTGCAAAATCTCGAGTTCCGCCTCGCGATCCCGCAGGAAGACAGCTACAACCGGTCGCACCCGCTATCGGGCGAACGCATCACGCTGCTGCAGGAAATCTACGAGAACGACCCTGCCTATAACACGCCCGTCGATCCCGAACTGGAAGCCCGTTTTCAGCGGGTGAAAGCCAAGCTGGTCGGCTATGTCGCCGATCCGCCCGAAACGCTGCGCGATTATCCTGAAACCGATCAGAGCGTGGCGGGGCGCTATGCCCGCGCCTATGCCTGGCACAAGAGCGCCTATCCCGACAAGGCGCTGGCAGAGGTCCGCTCGCTGCTCGCTGAAGCACCCGACGACCCCTATTTCCTCGAAATCTACGGCCAGATCCTGCTCGAATCGGGCAGACCCAATGAAGCGCTCGCGCCGCTGCAAAAGGCGGTGGCCAACACCAATGCCCAGTCCTTGATCGCAGGGGTTTACGGTCATGCGCTGATCGCCACCGAAGACCCTGACAACCTGCCCGAGGCTGAGCGCGTGCTCCGCGCATCGCTGGCCCGCGACGCGGGCAACCCGTTTGCCTGGTATCAACTGGGTGTCGTCTATGAAAGCCGCGGCGACCGACCGCGTGCAGCCCTTGCCAGCGCGGAACGCTATGTGCTGCAGGGCAACGCCGAGCTTGCGCTGCGCAGCGCAGAAGAAGCGATGATCGGACTGCCGCAGGGCAGCACAGACTTCATCCGCGCACAGGATATCGCCATTCTGGCCCGCGACGCGGTTGAACGCCAGTCGCGACGCCGTTAAGCGTCGAGCCACTTCCCTTATTACCATCAACCGAAGGCCCGCCATGACATCACCCACCCCCTCCTCAGGCGAGCCCAAATCAAGGAACTGGCTGTTCATGGCTGTTGCCGCACTTCTCACCATCGCAGCCGGAATCGGCACCTTCATGTGGCAGAGCGGCGGGCTCACCGCGCCGGCTACCGGGGAAGCTGGAACCGATGCCAATGCCGCGGCAGCAGCAGCCGGATTCGACACCAAGGACAAGGCCGCGATCGAGGCGATCGTCCGCGCCTATATCCTGGAAAACCCGGAGATTATCCCCGAGGCGATGCAACGGCTGCAAGGCAAGCAGGCTTCCAAGCGCATCGCTTCGGTGAGGACCGAAGTGGAGACGCCGTTTGCTGCTTCCTATGCGGGCAACCCCGAAGGCGATGTCGTGCTGGTTGAGTATTCCGATTTCGCCTGCGGGTTCTGCCGCCAGAGCGTCAGCGACGTGACCCGGCTGGTGAGCGAGGACAAGGGCCTCAAGGTCGTCTTCCACGAATTGCCCATCCTCTCGGATGAAAGCCGCATAGCCGCTGCCTGGGGCATGGCCGCGGCGAGGCAGAACAAGTATTTCGCATTCTACAAGGCGATGTTCAACGCAGGTCGCCCCAGCCAGGCGACCATCGAGCAGGCGGCGAAGACTGCAGGCCTGGACATGGCTGCGGCGCGCAGCTTCGTCGCCACGAAACAGGCGGATGAGGTTATCGACGGCAACATCCGGATCGCGCAGCAGCTCGAGTTCAGCGGCACACCGAGCTGGGTGGTGGGCAACAAGGTGCTCAACGGCGCGGTCGGTTATGACGAGCTGAAAGCTGCCATTGACGAGGCTCGCGCCGCAAAAACGGCTGCGGGCTGAGCCGCATGCGGATCTACCAGCGATGGGCGCTGACGCTCGCGCTGGGCATGGCCGCCATCGGCTCGGTTCTGCCAGCCGCTGCAAATCCCGCAGCCGGGCAAAGCGCGGCCTTTAACGACCTGCGCGCGTCGGATGTCCGGGTGCTCTCGGTCGGCTACCGCCTTGCCACCGCCAATGCCCCGTTCTGCCGGTCGACCGAAAACGCCGGTGGGCTGACGCTGCACCATATCGGCCAGTACCCCGATGCCGCGGCCGCCAAATCCTCGTTCGGTTTTGCGCGGGATTACGCGGTGCTGGCGCTGGTCGGCGATGGGCCAGCCGCCCGGGCGGGAGTTCGCGCCGATGATGCAGTGGTCGCGCTGAACGGCGCGCCCTTTGGCGCTGCCCCGGCCGAGCTTGAGGCCATCGACCAGCCCGAGGCCTATCGTCCGGTCGCTTGGGCAGACGCGAAGCTGCGCTCGGAACTAAGCGCCGGGCCAGTCACGCTAACTGTGCTGCGCGATGGCCAGACAATCGATTTCACCCTGACCGGCACGCCAGCCTGCCGCAGCCGCTTCGAGCTTCGCCCCAGCGGCGACTACGGGGCCTCGGCGGATGGCGATATCGTCGGCATCACCGTCCCCATGCTCGATTTCATGGTCGACGACGACGAACTGGCCGCGATCCTGGCGCACGAGATGGCGCACAATCTGCTCGAGCATCGCAAGCGGCTCAACGAGGCAGGTGTCCAGCGCGGCCTGCTCCAGCAAATCGGGCGCAGTGCACGCCTGACACTCGCCACCGAGATCGAGGCTGATCGGCTGTCAATCTGGCTGATGGCAAATGCCGGGTACGATCCGGGCGGCGCTGTCCGGTTCTGGACGCGCTATGGCAAGCAGCGCGGCAAGGGCATATTCTCGGCGCCAACGCATTACCGCTGGAAAAAGCGGGTCGGTCTCTTCGAGGCGGAAATGGCAAAGCTGGTGGCTGCAGCCAGGGATCCGCGCGGCTGGTATCCGCCGCTGCTGGCCGCGCCAGTGGTGCCGCTCAAATAGCGGGCAATTTCCTTTTGGTGGCTTGGCGTTCCTCGCCTCACCGCATGGAACGCTACGTTTCGCCGTGATTTCCGAGTCGCTCCGGGAACAGAATCGCCTGCCAGACCATCTCCGGGGGACAGGGACGAATTTATTCCTCAAGGAACACCTCAATGCATTTTCATGCCAAGCCCTCGGGCATCCGTATGGCTGTCGTCGCGATGGCCCTCTCGGCGTCTACCGCCATCGTTGCGCAAGAGTCCCCGCCCCTGCAGGCCGATGTCATGGCACAGGGTGAACAGCTCCCCGATCCTGCCACCATGACCGAAGGTCCTGAGATCAAGGGCGTGCTCACCGCGCGTCAGGGCGACCGCATCCAGGTCCAGACCGAAGACGGCGCTCGCACCATTCTCCAGATCAATGACCAGACCCGGGTGCGCGCGACCGGCGGACTGTTCGGGGCGAGCCGCACCACGCTGGATGACGGCGCGCTGCTCAACGGATTGCCGTTGACGATCAAGACGCTGCAATCGGGCGATGCCCTGCTGGCGAGCCAGATCACCTTCAAGAATACCGATTTCAAGACCGCATCGATGATCCGTACCGGAACCTCGCAGCAGTTCGCCGAGCAGTCGGCCGCGACAGAGGCACTGCGCGGGCGCATGGGCGATATCGACCAGTATAACGTCAAGGCGACGACCAATGTCTATTTCGACACCGCCAAGGCGCAGTTGAGCGAAGATGCCAAGGCGCAGCTGTGCGCCGCTGCGGGCTCCGCAGAGCAGATGGACAATGCACTGATGCTGGTCGTGGGCTATACCGATGCCGATGGCGAGCAGGAGTACAACCAGGCACTCAGCGAGAAGCGCGCTGCCAGCGTGATCAACTATCTGCAGCAGCAGTGCAAGTGGAAGCCCTATCGCATGCTGACCCCCGCGGGCATGGCAGAGGCTGACCCTGTCGCCGACAACATGACCGAAGAAGGCAAGGCGCAGAACCGCCGGGTCGCGGTGAACATTCTGGTCAGCAAGGCCGTCGACGGACTGTACGCTGACAACGCTGCGCGTTGAGTGCCTGCGGGATTCCGAAGGGATGACACGGGGGTGTCGGTCGGTCGCAGACGGCGACACCCCAACCCCGCTTCGGCCTCACCCACGTCGGGCGGTGAAGCGGCAGACGAAATAATGATCTCACGATTGTACCGGTGCGCGACTGCCAGACTAGTCTTTCGCCGCGCTCAGCGCGATCCTGTTACCCTCGCTATCTTCGATCTCGGCTACAAAGCCGGCTTCGCCGATGTCTTTCTTGGGGTAAAGGATCGCGGCTCCCTGCGCTTCAGCGCGCGCTAGCACGGCATCGATATCCGCAACATCGAAATATAGCACAGGCCCTGCCTTGGCGGGCTTGTATACATTCCCCTGCGCCAGCGCCCCGCTCGCGCCGCGGCTGCCGTCGGCTCGTGGAAAGAACGCCATCGCATAGCCGTCGACCGTACCCCGCCTCAATTCGTACCCAAACACGGCCTCATAGAAGCGCACGGCCCTTTGCATGTCGCTTACCGGAATCTCGAAATACACGACGGGGTTGGTCGTGGTCACCTCGCTGCTGGACGCTCCGACCTGAGCTTCATCTAACGGCGGTCCACAAGCTGCCAAAAACACGAGACCCGGTGCCAATCCCAACCAGCGCATAAGGTCTCAGGCCGCCTCGACCGCCTTGGCGTACATCGAGTTGATCGGCCGGGCCATAACCCGGCGCAGCATCGGCTCGAAGAATTCGAGCGGTTCGCTGGCATAATCCGGATCGAACGCTGCCTGATCGTACTTTTCGCAGAATTCCGCGCAGGCCTCGAAATACGGGGAACCACGGAAGTTCTCGCGGACGTTGCGGTCACCGCCGATGTAGTGGAAATAATAATAGCCCTGGAACGCGCCATGGTTGGCGCAGATCCAGTGGATTTCCTCCGATACGAACGGCTTGATGATCGCTGCGGCGACGTCTGGGTGGTTGTAGCTGCCCAATGTGTCGCCGATATCGTGGAGCAGCGCCATCACGACATAGGGCTCGTCGCGGCCATCGCGATGCGCGCGCGTCGCGGTCTGCAGGCTGTGCTGCATCCGGTCGATCGGAAAGCCGCCGAAATCGCCGTCGAGGAGCCGCAGATGCTTGAGAACACGGTCGGCAAGGCCCCCGGCAAAGTCGCGATACTGGCCCGCGATGATCGCCCAGTCTTCCTGGGTACCATTCGTCATGGCGGTGAACTTGGCCCGGTCCTCGGGTGCCAGGGTGTCGGTGGTGTCGCTCATGCGCGCGGATCCTCTCGTTCTCGTTGTGCCAAGCCTAGCCCAGCACCGCCGGCGATGCAAAAATTAGTGGGCCAAAATTTTCTGGGGTGATGGCACAAATCCGGCTAAGCCGTGTTCCCTATGGCGATGCTGCCCTTCAAGCCGACACCGTTCTTTGCCAACAAGAATCGGGCTTTCTGGAACCTGCAGACCTTGGGTTGGGCAGGAGCCCTGGCGCTGCGCGGCATTTCGGGGCTCGCCAACGGCCAGCCGATCTCATTCCTGGTGCCGATCATCATCGCGACGATCACCGGCTATTCGATCTCGTTGGTGATGGGGGTGATCTACCAGACGCTGATCGATCGCAAGCCTCTGGTTACCTGGGGGATCACGCTGATCGTGCTGCTGACCGGCTCGGCGCTGTTCGCCTTTGTCGATGCGTGGGTGGCGACACTGTATCGTCCTGGCAGCGTGAGCAACTTTACCGCCATCCTGCTGGGCGCGTTCTATCTCGACCTTACGCTGCTGGGTGCCTGGTCGGCGTTGTATTACGCGATCAACTTCTTCCTGCGGATCGAGGAGCAGCAGGACCAGATGCTGCGGCTGGAGAATCAGGCGACCAGCGCCCAGTTGGCCATGCTGCGCTACCAGCTCAACCCGCATTTCCTGTTCAACACGCTCAACAGCATCTCGACGCTGGTGCTGCTCAAGCAGACCGAGCCTGCCAATGCGATGCTCTCGCGGCTGTCGTCGTTCCTGCGCTATACGCTGGCAAACGAGCCGACCGCGCGGGTGACGCTGGCGCAGGAGGTGGAGACACTGAAGCTCTATCTCGACATCGAGAAGATGCGCTTCGAAGAGCGTTTGCGCGCGCATTTTGACATCGAACCCAATGCTGCCTTTGCGCTTCTTCCGTCTCTGCTCTTGCAGCCGCTGGTCGAGAACGCCATAAAATATGCCGTGACGCCGAAAGAGGACGGTGCCGACATCACGATTTCAGCGCAACTCATCGGACCTCTGCTGCGTATCACCGTAACCGACACAGGGCCCGGATTGAAGAAGCAAGGCACTACGGCCAATGCGTCAACCGGGGTCGGGCTGGCGAATATCAGGGACAGGCTGTCCCAGGCTTATGACAACAATCACCGGTTTGAGACGCGATCATCACCCGGGGGCGGCTATAGCGTGATTATCGAAATTCCGTTTGAAACACGCGAACAAAGGCAATTACAGGCATGACCATCCGCACCATCCTGATCGACGATGAAAAACTCGCCATTCAGGGCATGCAGCTTCGGCTGGAAAAGTTTGACGACATCGAAATCATCGACACCTGCCTGAACGGGCGCGAGGCGATCCGCAAGATCAAGACGCTGAAGCCGGATCTGGTGTTCCTCGACATTCAGATGCCAGGCTTTGACGGCTTTTCGGTGGTCAAGGGCATCATGGACATCGAACCACCTCTGGTGGTGTTCTGCACGGCGTATTCCGAGCATGCCGTGAAGGCATTCGAAGCCCAGGCTGTCGACTATCTGCTCAAGCCCGTCGATGATGTCCGGCTCGCCGATGCGATAGACCGCATCCGGGAGCGCATCCGCGACAAGAAGGGCCGCGAAGAGGCCGACAAGCTGATGAACGTGCTCAACGAAGTCGCGCCCGACGCGGTCGAGGCGCTCGACTTTGGCGAGGACGACGAGGCCGCAGGGTCGAACCGCTACGAAAAGCTCATCAACATCAAGGATCGCGGCCAGATTTTCCGCGTCGATGTCGACACCATTGAGCGGATCGATGCGGCAGGCGACTATATGTGCATCTACACCGGCGACAATTCGCTGATCCTGCGCGAAACGATGAAGGATCTGGAAAAGCGGCTAGACCCGCGCAACTTCCAGCGCGTCCATCGCTCGACCATCGTCAATCTGGGGCTTGTCCGCCAGGTCAAGCCGCACACCAACGGCGAGTGTTTCCTGGTGCTCGAATCGGGCGCGCAGGTGAAGGTCTCGCGCAGCTATCGCGACGTGGTGGCGAGGTTCGTTCACTGATTGATGGATCACGCCACCCCCAATCTCCCTTCCCGCAGCTTCGACCGTACCGAGAGCTTCTACGCCGGTCTGGGCTTCGAGCGGGAATGGCGGGACGAGGGGTGGCTGATTCTGGCGCGCGGCGGATTGACGCTGGAATTCTTTCTGCATGCCGAGCTTGACCCTGCGACAAGCTGTTTCAGCTGCTGCCTGCGGCTGGATGATCTCGACGCCTTCATCGATCAGACGGTCGCCGCCGGCATTCCCGAAACGACCGAAGGCTGGCCGCGGCTGCATCGTCCCAAGGCCGAAGCTTCGGGAGAGCGGATCGGTTACATGGTCGATGCCGATGGCACGCTGCTGCGGCTGATCGCCAACCCTTCGGCGATCTGACCCCCTTGCCATGCGGGTTCAGCGGCGGGTGAGGAAGAAATCCTTCAACAGCCCTGCCGCTTCTGCCTCGCCTACGCCTGCATAGACCTCGGGCTTGTGCAGCACCGTGGGCTGCTGGAACAGTCTGGGGCCGTGCTCCACCGCCCCACCCTTGGGGTCGCTCGCAGCATAATGCAGTCTTGCGATCCGGGCGTGAGCGATCGCGCCGGCGCACATCGCACACGGTTCCAGCGTTACCCACATTTCGCATCCTGTGAGCCGATCGTCCCCCAACGCGGCACAAGCCGCGCGGATGGCCATGATCTCTGCATGAGCGGTCGGATCGTGCAGTGCACGCGGCTGGTTGTGCCCTTCCCCGATCACCCTGCCCTGTCGGACCACGATCGCGCCCACCGGAACCTCGCCAAGCGAGGCGGCCAGCCTGGCAAGGTCAAGCGCCTGGGCAGCAAATTTGCGGGCATGATCCAGTGTCATCAGCGCGCCCCTAACTCCATCGCTGTTGCCCTGCCAGCAATATTCGCGCATAGGATCGCCTACGCGCTTCGGCAAAGGTTGACTTGGGCACGCTCTGCCGCTAACCGCCGCTGCTTCATAAACACAACGTTTCATCAGGATTCTTACACCATGTCGCGGATTTGCGAACTGACCGGCAAGGGCCGGATGGTGGGCCACAATGTGTCCCACGCCAACAACAAGACCAAGCGCGTATTTCTGCCCAACCTGCAGAACGTCACGCTGATGAGCGAAAAGCTCGACCGCAGCTTCAAGCTGCGCGTTTCGACCGCGGGCTTGCGCTCGGTCGAACATGTCGGCGGCCTCGACAACTGGTTGATCAAGACCAGCGAAGAAAAACTCTCGGCCCGCGCTGCCAAGATCAAGCGCGAGCTTGCCAAGGCAGCGGCCTGACATGGCCCGCCAGCGCGTCTTGCTGATCGCAAGCGCGCTGGGCCTCGCTACCGTGTCGCACCCTGCCCTGGCAGGGTCGCGCACGACGGCGCAAGTGCTGTATTCCGAAAACGCCGAAGAACGCGCCTTCCAGGAGAGCGCCGGCTTCAGCGATGCGGTTATCCTGCATGATGGCACGATCTACCTGTCCGGTATCGTGGTTGGCCCCGATGCCGACGAGGCCGCGTTCAATCGCGCCTATCGCAGGATCAGCGATATCCTGATCCGCGCAGGTTCCAGCTGGGAAGACGTCGTTGACGTCACCAGCTACCACACCGACATCGATAAGCAGATCGGTCCGATGTCTGCGGTGCAGAAGCAGTATCTCGCGCCACCTTTCCCGGCATGGACTGCGATCCAGGTTACTCGCCTGTATCTCCCCGAGGGCAGGACCGAGATCAAGGTCGTGGCGAAGCGCGCACCTCGCTGAACTCGAACTTCAGCAACAAACTGCGCTGGACGATGAGAAAATTGTCGTCCGAAATGATCCAGACAATTGTCTTGCCGCCTTCGCGCTCGACCGCAATCCCCTCCATGTTGTCGACTGGGAGCGGTGGCTCCAAGGTGGCGATCACCCTGGGCGTCACCATAGCCCCCGGAAACACCGCCTGCGCCTTGATGACGCCGATCTTGGCGCTGACCCCGCTGACGAAACTGAAGCGCCTGTGCAGCGCCAGCAGCCGCCCGTCGGGCAGCGCCGTGATATCGGTGATGCGATAGCCCTCCGGGGGACGATACGCGAAGGACCGGGATTTCGTACCCGGTTCGGCCGGGTCGCCCGCAAAGATAAGGCCGGCCGTCACCCCCGGCTCCACTCGATGGGACTCGGCGAAAACGACAAAGCTGCCATCCGCGCGGCGCAGGATAGCTTCTGCGCCCCCATTCTTGGGCCAGTCGGCCATCGCCGCAGGCCGCCCCGTAGCCTCGGCCCGGGCAAATCCTGGTGAATAGCGTCGGATACGGTGCCGCTGCTCGAATCCGACCCAGAACCGCCCCGTTACAGGATCATGTGCCAGGCTTTCCGAATCCTGGTCGTACTTGGTGCTGCGTTCGCCCTTGCGCACCGGCAGCGGCGCAACGAAGCTGTCATGGGCTATCGCGCCATCGCGCATGGTAAAGCCCGCGAGGATCGCGGCATCGCTGAGCGCCAGCAGCCGGCCGCCGCCCATCGCATGCAAGGCCGAGAAGCCGCCAAAGTCGCTGTTGTCGCTTTCCAGCTCCCAGCCATCCACCAGGGTGAGCGGTCCCTCGCCCATACGGTGCGGCAGCGGCGGGAGATCGACCGGGCGCTTGAGCGCGATCTGCTGGCTGGTGTTGGGCGGTACAGGAGAATCCGCGACGAACGCGCCGGTGCCCAGAAAGAACAAGAGCGACGTCAACGCCAGCGTGCGGCGTATTCTCACGAGACAACCGGCAGAGAATCAGGCGCTTGCGACATCGATGGCACCGCCATCACTCCGCCGCCAGCGGCCCTTCGGTGAATTGCAGGCTGGACAGCCGTGCATACAGCCCGCTGCGTGCCGACAGTTCGTCATGCGTGCCCTGCTCGACGATGGCGCCATCGCTCATCACGATAATGCGGTCGGCCGAGCGGATCGTCGCAAGCCGGTGCGCGATGACCAAAGTCGTGCGCCCCTGCATCAACCGCTCGAGCGCGTTCTGAACCAGTTTTTCGCTCTCGGCATCCAGCGCAGACGTCGCTTCATCGAGCAGCAGGATCGGCGCATTGCGCAGCAGCGCGCGGGCAATTGAAATCCGCTGACGCTGCCCGCCCGAGAGCCGTGCACCGCCCTCGCCCATATAGCTGTCGAGGCCCTCGGGCAGCTTGCGCAGAAACTCTTCCGCATTGGCAGCGCGGGCCGCATCCCAGATCTGCTCGTCGGTGGCGGTCCAGTTGCCATAGCGCAGGTTGTCGCGTGCGCTGGCGGCAAACAGGACGCTGTCCTGCGGAACGAACGCCATGCGCTGGCGGATCGCTTCGGGGTCGGCAGAGGGCAGCGCCACGCCATCGATCCGGACCGACCCTGCTTGCGGATCGTAGAAACGTTGCGCCAGCTGGAACAATGTGGACTTGCCGGCACCTGACGGCCCGACGATCGCCACGGTCTCCCCTGGGGAGACCTGCAGCGAAAAATCCTTGAGTGCCAAGGTGTCGGGCCGCGTGGGATAGGCAAAGCTGACGTTCTGGAAGCTGAGCTGACCACGCGGCGGCACCGGCAGAACGATGGGGTTGGCGGGCGCGCGGATCTCCGGCTGCTCGTTGAGCAGTTCGTTGAGCCGTCCGGCGGCCCCCCCTGCACGCAGCAGGTCGCCATAGACTTCGGTCAGCGCCCCGAAGGCACCCGCGACCAGGCCGCCGGTGAGCACGAATGCCGCGATGTCGCCGCCCGACAGACGCCCTTCGATGACGTCGACCGCGCCCTGCCACATGATCATGGTGATCGCGCCGAAGATCAGAGTGATAACAACGGCGGTCAGGCTGGCGCGCAGCGTGATGCGGCGGCGCGCTGTGGCGAAGGTGGTCTCGACAGCCTCGCCGAAGCGGTTCGCCTCGCGGTCTTCCTGACCGAAGGCCTGGACGATCTTCATAGCCGCGAGCACTTCGGTGATCGTGGCGCCGACATTGGCGACTCGATCCTGGCTCGATCGAGCGACCTTTTCGAGCTTGCGGCCGATAAAGACGATGGGGAGCACGATCACCGGGATGCCCAGCAGCAGCATGCCGGTCAGCTTGGGAGCGAGCGAAAACAGATAGGCAATCCCGCCGATGCCGACCACCAGATTGCGCAACGCGACCGAAACGGTGGTGCCCACCACCTGCTCGACGATCGCGGTATCCGATGTCATCCGCGAGGCGATTTCGGAAGGACGGTTAGTCTCGAAGAAACTGGGCGCCAGCCGCAGCAGGTTGCGCTGCACCGCAAGCCGGATATCGGCCACGACGCGCTCGCCCAGCCAGGAGACGAAATAGAAGCGCAGCGCGGTCGAAAGCCCCAGCACAACGGTGATCATGAACAGGTAGCGAAACCAGCGGCCGATATCCTCGGTGCTGCCGCCGGCATCGAAGCCGCGGTCGATAACCATCTTAAACCCGGCAGGGATGGCCAAAGTCGCCCCCGCAGCGACGGTCAATGCCAGCATGGCGCAGGCAATCTGCCTGGGATAGGCCGAAGCAAAGCGCATGATCATCGCCAGATTGCCGATCTGGCGCGGATTGCCGCGCTTACCCTTGGCAGGGGCGGTATCGTCGGCCACCACCGCCGATGCTGCGCCGGCCTGATCAGGGACAGCCACGTCAGAGGCTGTTGAAATGTGTGTTTGCGCCATGGCAGAGCGCCTAGCAGGCCTGCCAGTTCCACTCAACGATTTTGGCAGGCCATAGCGTTTCGGAAGCGACGGCACGCGCCCTAGAGATCGTGCCCCGCGATACGCGTTTAAGTGAACCGTTAACCGGACTGTGTAACGGTCATGTCGGGCAACCTCGGACCCATGTTATGCGTAAATCGCTTGTGTTTTTATGGGTGCAGCGCAACATTGGAGGCTGAGAGGCCTCCGGACAGAGCTGCACCAAGCGGACACGGCGGTTTGCAGGGGAATTACATGCTTTACCACGCTTATGAACTTCAGCGCTCGTTTCTCTCGAGCGCGAGCGCCATCGCGACGATGGGCGCCAATATGCTCAACAGCCCGTTGAACCCGATGACCTATTGGGGCGGGCAGCCGATCCTGGCGTCCGCGCTGGAAGTTTTCGCGCATGCATCGGCGCCCTATGGCAAGCCGGCGTTCGGCATCGAAACGGTCGATATCGACGGTGTCGCCAGCGCCGTGGACGAAGCGGTCGTGCTCGAACGCCCGTTCGGCAGCCTGTTGCGCTTCCGGCATGCGATGCTGCCTGACGACGCGCCGCGGCTGTTGATCGTTGCGCCGATGTCGGGCCATTATGCCACTCTGCTGCGCGGCACTGTCGCGCGGATGATCCCCAAGCACGAGGTGTACGTTACCGACTGGGCCGATGCCCGCGACGTTCCAATGAGCGAGGGCAACTTCGACCTGGACGATTACATCGACTATCTGGTCGGTTTTCTCGAGCATATCGGCCCTGGCGCGCACATGCTCGCCGTGTGCCAGCCCTCGGTGCCCAGCTTTGCCGCCGCCGCACTGATGTCGGCTGACGAACACCCCTGTCGCCCCAAGTCGCTGACAATGATGGGCGGCCCGATCGATACCCGCGAGGCGCCCACGGCGGTCAACACCATGGCTACCAAACGTCCGTTGGCGTGGTTCGAGCAAAACGTCATCGCCAAGGTACCATTCCAGTACAAAGGTTCCGGGCGCAAGGTCTATCCCGGGTTCATGCAGCTTACCGGGTTCATGTCGATGAATCTCGGCAACCACATGATGAGCCATTGGGAGATGTTCAAGCATCTGGTCACCGGCGATGATGAAAGCGCTGATTCGACCAAGGATTTCTACGATGAGTATCGCTCGGTCTGCGATATGACCGCGGAGTTCTATCTGCAGACGGTCGAAAACGTCTTCCAGACTCACAGCCTGCCCAAGGGCGAGTTCATGCATCGCGGCAAGCGCATCGATCCGGGCGCGATTACCGATATCGCGATGCTCGCGATCGAGGGCGAACGCGACGATATCAGCGGTCTGGGCCAGACTCGCGCCGCGCTGACGCTTGCCCCCAAGCTGCCCAAGGCGAAAAAGAAGTACCTGATGGCTGAGAAGGTAGGCCATTACGGCATCTTCAACGGCAGCAAGTGGCGCGAACGGATCGCCCCCGTGGTCGAAGACTGGATCGCAGCGCACAATTGAATGCGGATCGGGGCGGCAACTGGCCTGTTTGGCCCTTGCCGCCTCGCCGCGCGCCGCCTATCGGGCGCGCATGATTAACCTCAAGACCGTTCGCGTCGAACGCTTTGCCGTCGATGGCAGCTTCATCATCAGCCGTGGCGCAAAGACCGATGTCGATGTCGTCTATTGCGAGGTCACCGACGGTACCCATGTGGGGCGCGGCGAAGGCACGCCGATCTATTACGAGGGCGAGACCGCAGAGCTGTGCGCCGAGGCGATCGAGACTCGGGCGCGGCAGAACCGCCCGCTGCTTCGCGAGGATCTGCTCCAGACGATGATGGAGGGCGCGGCGCGGAACGCGCTCGATGCAGCCTTGTGGGACCTGGAAGTGCGAGCGTCGGGCAAGCCCCTGTGGCTGCTCGCCGGGCTTCCCGAGCCAAGGCCACTCGTCACGGCCTTCACCATCTCGCTCAACGACCCCGAAACGATGAAGGCGGATGCGGCGAAGGCCGCGGCCAATGGCTATCCTTTGCTGAAGCTGAAGCTCAATGGCGTGGATGATCTGTTGCGCGTGGAGGCCGTACGCATCGGCGCGCCAGATGCCCGGCTGATCATCGATGCCAACGAGGCGTGGGCGGATGTCGATCTTCAGGAGATGACGGCGTCGCTGAAGAAGCTTGGCGTTGAACTGATCGAACAGCCCGTGGGGGCCGGGTTGGAAGACGACCTCGAAACGGTAACAACTTCACTGCCGTTCTGCGCCGACGAGAGCTGCCACGTCGCCGAGGATATCGACCGGATTGCCGGCAGTTTTCACGCGATCAACATCAAGCTCGACAAGGCAGGCGGGCTAACCGAGGCTTTGCGGCTGAGCGAGGCCGCCAAGGCACGTGGGCTCAAGACGATGGTCGGCTGCATGCTGTCGACCAGCCTGGGTATCCACCCCGCCTTCCATCTGGCGCAGACCGCCGACTGGGTCGATCTCGATGGACCTGCCCTGCTTGCGCGCGACCGCGAAGGCGGATTCCGCTTTTCAGGCGGCGTGATCAGCTTACCCGAATGAGGTGTCGCCGCCCGCTCGGTTTACGGGCGGGCGGCGAAATCGGCTGTCAGCGTTCTTGGGCGCCGACGAGTGGTTTAGAGCGCGGTTTCGACGTGCTTGCCCTCGAGATCCTTGGCGCTCATCGTGCCACCGAACATCATCTTGAGCTTCCCGACCAACGTCATGTCTGCCTGCCAGATTTCGATGTCGGTCGGATCAAAACGGAGCATGACCAAATCCGGGTCAGACTTGCCCTGTTCGTACCAGGCTTCCACCGAATTGGACCAGAATTTGTCGATGATCGCTGGGTCGTTGTCGATCGTCAGCGAGCCGGCGATGCATGCGAACAGCTTGTGCCCCTCGCCGACATACTGCGCCATCGCGCTGTTGGTCGAGGTCAAGCCTTCGACCAGACGGCTCGAACGCGAACCATAAAACCAAATCGAGCCGTGACGGTCATCGAACTGTGCGGTCATCGGCATGCTGTGCGCCGCCTGTGCGGGCAGACCCAACATCAGGAACGGGCTGGAGTCGAGTGCGCTCCAAAAAGCGTCAAGCGATTCATGGGTATCGGACATGGGGGTCTCCTGTGATTGATACAGGATGGTACGGCTGGCCCGGCAAGCCGTTCCCACAAGCGTCGCGGCTGCTCGCCCATTACCAGTCTACGTTGACGCCGCGCGTATCGACATGGGCAAAGCTGGAATACTGGCCTATCCCGCCCTTGAACATCTGTTCCTCGTTGCGGATTACCCGCAACGTCCGCACCCACTGGCCGACGGTGCTGCCACCTTCGACCACGAAATCGAGCGCGTTGAATTTCATGTGCTGGCTGTTCTTGGCACCACCGATCGCGCGGTTGTATTCGGGGCTGCGGTAGGCATTGGTGATGCGGACCGGCGCGCCGATCCGCAAGCGGAAGGCATCGAGCACCTGTGCGGTGCGCGCCATGTTGCTCCACAACTCCCTGGGCGGCAGCGTATTCTTGCCGAACGCGGGGCTGTGCGGATCGCTGTGCCTGCCACCGGTAACCAGAAACTCGTACGGCTTGAAAAATCGCAAGTTCAAGCCGGTGACAAACTCGGCAAATGCCGCGTGATCGAATCCTGACATACTCCCTCCTTCGCTCCGGCCATCACAGCCGGAGCGAAGTATCGGGAACCGGTCGGCATTACAGAACCGAAGTCTGGTCCGGAATGGACCAGACTAAACGGAGGATCAGAAGACTTCGAACAGGCCTGCGGCGCCCATTCCGCCGCCGACGCACATCGTCACGACGACATATTTCGCACCGCGACGCTTGCCTTCGATCAGCGCATGGCCGGTGCAGCGCGCGCCGGTCATGCCATAAGGGTGGCCGATCGAGATCGAGCCGCCATTGACGTTGAGCAGCTCGTCGGGAATGCCGAGCACGTCCTGGCAATACAGCACCTGCACCGCGAACGCTTCGTTGAGCTCCCACAGGCCGATATCGTCCATCTTCAGGCCGAAGCGCTTGAGCAGCTGCGGCACCGCGAACACGGGGCCGATGCCCATTTCGTCAGGCTGAGTGCCGGCGGCGGCCATGCCGACATAGCGGCCCAGCGGCTGCAGGCCCTTATGCTCGGCAATCTTGGCTTCCATGATCACGCACGACGAAGCACCATCGGAGAGCTGGCTGGCGTTGCCGGCGGTGATGTTCATGCCCGGGCCCATCACGGGCTGCAGACCCTTCAGGCCTTCCAGCGTGGTGTCGGCGCGGTTGCCTTCGTCCTTGGTCACTTCGACATCGGTCATCGTGACCTCGCCGGTTTCCTTGTTCTTGAACGCCATCTTCGCTTTCACGGGGATGATTTCGTCGTCGAACTTGCCCGCGGCCTGGGCAGCGGCGGTGCGCATCTGCGAGCGATAGGCGTATTCGTCCTGACGGTCGCGGCTGATGTTGTAGCGCTTGGCGACGGTCTCTGCGGTTTGCAGCATCGGCATGTACACATCGTTGTGCATCGCCAGCAGCTCCGGATCGGGCGCGACGCGCATTTCGGGGGTCTGCACCATCGAGATCGATTCGACGCCGCCAGCGACGACGATGTCCATGCGGTCGACGATGATCTGCTTGGCGGCGGTGGCGATCGACATCACACCCGACGAGCACTGGCGGTCGATCGACATGCCGGCGACGGTGACGGGAAGGCCGGCACGCAGCGCGGCGGTGCGGCCGATGGTGTGCTGCACGCCCTGCTGGAGAGCGGCGCCCATAACGACATCATCGACCTGGCCGCCTTCGATGCCGGCGCGCTCGACAGCAGCGCGGATCGAATGGGCGGCCAGCGTCGGCGACGGGGTGGCGTTGAAACCGCCGCGATAGGCCTTGCCGATCGGGGTGCGGGCGGTGGAAACGATAACTGCATCACGCATGGAAATTCTCCTGTCAGGCGGCGAGCGAAAGTCGCTCGGCGCCGGTCAAATCACACAAAAAACTGGCTGATCCACTCGGCCATGACGGCGGGCTTTTCTTCGCCCTCGATTTCGACGCTGAACTCCAGCGTCTGCTGCCACTGGCCGGGGCGCTTTTCTTCAAGTTCGAGCAGCTTGAAATGGCCGCGCACGCGCTTGCCCGAGCGCACTGGCGCCAGGAAGCGAACCTTGTTACCACCGTAGTTGACGCCCATCTTGACGCCGTCGACGCGCGGGCAATCGGACTTGGCCATCAGCACCGGGAACAGCGAGAGCGTGAGGAAACCATGCGCAATGGTTCCGCCGAACGGCGTCATCTTGGCCATTTCCTCGTTGACGTGGATGAACTGGTGATCGCCGGTGGCATCGGCGAACTTGTTGATCATCTCCTGGTCAACCAGCAGCCATTCGGACGTGCCCAGCGTGTTGCCGACCATGCCCTGCATTTCCTGCGCGGAAATTGCGCTCATATTCGCTCTCCTGTTGATGGTTCAGCGATCGCCCTTTTTGACAACGCGCCGAATGAACTGGCGCCTTTTGGCGCTTTTCCGAGCTCGATACAAGGCCCGAGAGCACGCCGCTACGGCATGCACCGCCCGCACACTGCTTTACGCAAACGGAAAGGCTCAGCAGTTGTACGAATCGCTCGTTCAGTGCTGACCGTCGACCGTGACCGCAAAGCCGCCTTCGGGATAGGGCAGCACCATCCGCCCGTCCGGCGCCGCGGTAAACGACGTCTGGGTCGGATAGGCAAACTCGAAGCCTTCGTTGTTGAAACGCTCCAGGATGGCGAGTCCGATCCGGTGCCGGGCCTCGAACACCTCGTCGAAGTTGGCGCTCATGATGTCGAAATCGAGCTCGAAGTCGATCGAGCTCGCGCCAAAGCCGACGAAGCCACAGCGGATGAACACGCCACCGGCTTGCTCAACCAGTTCGCGCACCATCTCGGGGACCAGTCGCGCGCGTTCCGGCGGCGTCTGGTAGATCAATCCGATCATGTAGCGCGTCCGCCTGCGGTTGAGCCTGGTATAATTGATGATCTGCTTCGACAGGAGATTGGTGTTCGAGATGATGATCTCTTCGCCATTCACCGAGCGCAAGCGCGCGCTCTTCAACCCGATCTTCTCGACCGTCGCGGTGGTGGAATCGAACCCGATCGTCTCGCCGCGCTTGAAAGGCTTGTCGAAGATGATCGACAGCGCCGCAAACAGATCGGAAAAAATGCCCTGTGCGGCCAGGCCGATGGCGATGCCGCCGATACCCAGACCGGCGATCAGGCCGGTGACGTTGACGCCCAGATTGTCGAGCACCATGATCGATGCAATCGCGAACAGCACCACCGTCACCAGCAGGCGGATCAGCGACATCGCATTGGCCAGCGTCTCGCTGCCGGCATCGTCGCTCACCGTCGCGCGGCGTTCGATCATCCCCAGAATGATCTCGCGTGCCCAGATCGCGACCTGGAACACCGAAGCAACGGTGAACAGAAAGCTGACGGTCTGGACGATGCCGACGGGAGCTTCGGAAAACCCGACCACCAGACGCACCGCGACCATGATCAGGAAATACTGCTTGGTCTTGGACAGGGTCCGCGCAACGATTGCGGCCAGTGAAAGTCTGTCTTCCTGGCGGTAAGCGTAGATTCGCGCATGCCGCTGCAGATAGGCCAGAGCCAGATAGATTGCGGTGCCGATGCCGGCAGCGATCGCGATCTCGACGGCATGATCGCTAAGCCAGGTCCAAAGCCCGCTCAGCCTGCGTTCGACATCTTCCGCCGTGATCGGCTCAACGAGGGCGGGTCCGTTACCCGCAGGCGCATTGGTAGTCATCCCCGCCAGTTAGGCAACCCGGGCGGCTCATGCAACCCACGTGGCCGGTTTCACGGGCGCCAAGGGACGAAAAGCCGCGTCCTTGCGACGCCGCGCCAGATAGGTATCGAGGCCGATCTGCAGCGCTATCAACATATAGATGAACGGTTGGAACGCGATGCCGACAAACAACGAGCCCACCATGTAGATGATCTGGCCGTTCTGCAGCGCCAGTGCCAGCGGCACGACCCAGGTTTCATCGGGCCGGTTGCGCTTGCGGTGAAGCCGCTGGACCACCTCCATCCGCCAGATGCCGCCCAGATGGATGATCAGCCACAACGTCAGGCCGACGAAGCCCTGCTCTCCGAGCATCTCGAAATAGCTTGAATGATAGGCACGTCCGGAATCGGTGATTTCCTGCTTTTCAATCTGGGTGTTGGGGCCATCCCCGGTGGCAGCGACGGTATCGAATTTGACCTTGTTCTGCAGATAGGCCTCGAAGCCGCCACCCAGCGGGTTGGACTTGACGTAGTTCCAGGTCCACGCCCACACCGCAACGCGCGTCGATGCGGACTGGTCTGCCTGATACTCGCCGATCGTCGCCATGCGGTCGCTATAGCTTTGCGGCAGGAACGGCACCGCGACCAAGGCCAGCGCGAATGCCACTCCGGCATAGAGAAAGCGGTAGCGGACGAATCGCAGCATCAGCACCGCCAGCACGCCGATGCACACCAGGCCGGTCCGCGCTTGCGTCCCCACCGGGATCAACAGGCACGCGAAAACCAACGCATAGACAAAGCCCTTCACGCGCCAGTCGGTCGGAAAAATCGTGCCGAATTTGGCAAGCCAGAGGATCAACGGGATGATGCAGACCGCCACCGTCGAGATGATAGACCCCTCGTAGAGACCGCTGTTGTCATCGACCAGCAGCCGCATCACGCCATAGCCCCCGCCCCCCGATGCGATGGTCTTGATGCCGCCGGTAATGATGATCGAACTCGCGCACAGCACCATCATCAGCGCCAGCGCTTCGATCCGCAACTTGGTGCGGAGCGTCAAAGGCAGGAACATCGCGAAGATCAGCGCTTTCCACACCCACGCCCATTTTCCCTCCGCGTCGACCGGGAAGTCGGCAACGCTGGTGGTGTAGGCGCAATATGCCAACAGCAGCGCCATCACGCCTTGGCGGAAGGACACGCGCATGTCGCGTTTGTCGTCTGCGATCAGCCAGCCCAGGAAGGCCAGGCCGAAGACGATCAGCGAAACCGGCACCGCGTTGAGCATCCAGTAGCTCAACCGCTGGGGTGCGACGATATCGACATAGGCATAGGCCAGCACGAAAATGAATGGCCGTTTGAACCCCAGCGCCAGGAACGCCATCAGGAAGCCGACAAAGGCCAGGTCACGCATCAGAACCGCCTGTCGGTCGATCGGTGGTGCTGGCGCGGAAGAAACCGCTGGGGGCATCGTCCTTGGCCGGTGGATCCTCCTTGTCGAGGTCGGGGCGCCAGACGAGACGCCACGCCGTCAGCGCGACAAGCAGATGGGAGACCGCAATGGCAAAATTATCGACCATTATTGCGGTCCTGTAATCCCTTTGGCACGAGCGACTATGCACCGGGCGCAGCGAAGTCTAAAGCCATAACCGCAATGGGTTGACGCGGCGTTAAACCTTTTGCGCCATAGGTTTGGCCGTCATGACCCGGATACTCCACATTCTCGACCACAGCCTGCCGCTGCACAGCGGCTATGCTTTTCGAACCCGCGCCATCCTGAAGGCCCAGCAGCGATCGGGGCTTGAGGTGCGCGGCGTAACCAGCGTCCGCCACCAAGCGTCGCTGCCCGAGGGCAGCACGGTCGAGCCCGTCGAGGTGCACGATGGGCTGACCTTCCACCGCACAATGGAAAGCGTGTCGGGACCGCCAGGCCTGCGCGAATGGCGCGACATTGCCGCGCTCGCCCGCGCTGCCGAGGCCACCTGCGCGATATGGAAACCCGACATCCTGCACGCCCACTCGCCTGCGCTCGACGGTCTGGCCGCGATCCGGGTTGGCAAGAAGCTTGGCCTCCCGGTGCTGTATGAAATCCGCGCGTTCTGGGAAGATGCGGCAGTCGGCAACGGCACCGGCACGCAAGGATCGCCCAAATATTGGCTTACCCGCCAGATGGAAAACCGCGCGGTGGCTGGCGCCGACGCTGTCGCGGTGATTTGCGACGGCTTGCGTGACGATCTGATCGCGCGTGGCTTCCCCGCTTCCAAGATCATGGTCTCCCCCAATGGCGTCGATATGGAAATGTTCGGCACGCCGGTGCCGGCAGACCCTGCACGGGCGCAGGCGCTCGGCCTCGTCGGCAAGACGGTGATCGGCTTTATCGGCAGCTTCTATCCCTATGAAGGCCTCGACGACCTGATCGCGGCCATGCCGTTGCTGCTCGCGCGCGATCCCGACATCCGGCTGTTGCTGGTCGGCGGCGGCCCCGCCGAAGCTGCCCTGCGCGCGCAGGTAGCCGCCTCGCCTGCCTCCAATGCCATCTGCTTTGCAGGCCGGGTGCCGCATCACGAGGTCGAGCACTACTACAGCCTGATCGACATCCTGGCCTACCCGCGCAAGGCCATGCGGCTGACCGAAACGGTTACCCCGTTGAAGCCGCTCGAGGCGATGGCTCAGGGCCGGCTGGTCGCAGCATCCGATGTCGGTGGGCATCGCGAACTGATCACCGACGGGCTCACCGGCACCCTGTTCGCACCCGACAGCCCCGCTGCCATCGCCCAGTCCCTCGCGGACCTTGTTGCCGCACGCGATACCTGGGATGCCCGGCGTCAGGCTGCACGCGCCTTTGTTGCCGAGGAACGCAACTGGGCGCGCAACGTCGAGCGTTATCAACCCGTTTACCACCGCATGCTAGACGATCGCGCAGGCACGCGCATTTGCAACGCCGCCTGATCAGGGCGCAGCTACAGGTTTGACCATGACAAGCGACACGCGAGACGACGGCACAGAAGACGGCATAGCGGCCGGATCGCCGGCCCGCGTCCGCTATCCCACCGCGATCGCGATGGGAGGTGGGCTCGCAGCCGCCGTCGGCAGCAGCTTCATTCCGATGAACGCTATCGAGGGCTTCGTGAGTGCTTATGGCATCGCCGAATTGCTGCCCGCTGCCGCGCCGCCGCTGGGCACCACTGCCCGGCTGGCGCTGAGTACGGGACTAGGAACTTTGACGGCTGGAGCGCTGCTGGCGTTGCTGCCGCGCGGGGAGAACGACGTTATGGGGTATGAAACTGTTGTGAAGACGGATGCGGCCAACCACTCGCCCGAAAGCGAAGCGGTCCCGGCGCGCAGCGGCTCGGGCCTCTCGAAGCTGGGCGGATGGCTGCGGACCTTGAGGTTTGGAAAGGCGGAGCCGGACGAGGACGAGGTCACCGACTTTGCCGATCTCAACCGTCTGCGGATGCGGGTCGGTGACCAGCACCCCGACGCACCGGTCCGCGCGCCCATCATGGCGAACAGCGATCTGGGCGTCCCGTTCGACAGCCCGACCGACACGAACGAGGCTGCGCAAGCCGACGAGGCCATGAGCCCCAGCCCCGACGAACAGCAGCTTGATCTCGACGCCAGCATGGCGCTTGCGCCAGCGGCCGAACCGGCCCCCTCGCCCGCTGCCTTTGGCGACCCAGCGATGCGCTTTGCTCCCCCGGCGGAGCATTTCGCCTCGAAGGATGACGACAGCGAAACCTGGGCCGCCAATGCCGACCGGATGGTGAACGCCGACACAGTTGATGACAGCCCGGCCATCGATGCGCTGTCTGACGCGGATCCGGACGATCTGACGCAGATTGCCATTCCCGAGCTGCTCGACCGCCTCGAGCGTGGCCTAGCGCGGCGTCGGGAGCGCGCGTTTGCAACGGCGGATGGTGGCCGTATGTCCGCCAGCGTTGCGGCGGTGCCACCCGCCTTCACGCCAGCGCCAGTTCAGCCTGATCCCGGGTCGGACGGGAGCAGCGCATCGCGCTTTCGCCTGCGCATGACGCCGGCGGTAGCGGATGACGCTGCCGAGGCAGTAGACGATACCGCCTCCAGAATCGCGCGTTTGCAGGGACCGTTAGACATCGAGACCTCGGTGACCCTCGAGGACACGCAACCGGACGCCGCCGAGAGCGGTGTGACCGCACAGGACGAACCGACGGGCGCTTCGCCCCCGGCTGACGAGGATATGGACGCAGCCTTGCGCGACGCGCTTGCGACGCTTCGCCAACTTTCGGATCGGCAGCGCAACGCCTGACGACCCAGGCGAAGGACAAACAAAAAGGGGCGGCGTATCGCTACGCCGCCCCTTTTTTGACTCTTGAAAGAAGGTCGTCCGGTTATTCGCCGGCTGCCTTCTGGAACGAGCCATACTGCTCGTTACCCACGAAGCCCAGCTTGGTCACACCGCTGCGCTTGATCACGACCAGAACTTCATCGACGATCTGGTAGCGGGCGCGGGCGTCAGGCTGGAACTGCAGTTCCGGCTCGGGATCCATGTTGCGTGTCTGCGCCAGAATGCCAGCCAGCTGACTCTGCGATACCGGAGTTCCGTTCCACAAAAGCGTGTCACTGGTATCCACAATCAGCTTGTTCTTTACCGGTTCGATCAACACCTCGGGAGGTGTCGGGCTGTCGACCGGCAGGTCGATCTTGACCGCATGGGTCTGGACCGGGATGGTGATGATGAACATGATGAGGAGCACGAGCATGACGTCGATCAACGGCGTCGTGTTCATCTCCATCATCGGCTCGCCATCATCGCTGCCGCCACTCATTGCCATATCAAGCTACTCCAAATGTCTCAAGTGGAGGCCGTGTTGACCACGGCCTCAATCAAACTGCGGTCAGATCGATCGGCGAGGAGATAAAGCCAACCTTGGCAAAACCAGCACGCTGCATCGTAAAGATCGCGCCGCCAATGCACCGATACGGAGCATTGATATCGCCACGAATATGAACCTCAGGCAAATCTTCTTCCTCGAGGTTTTCTACACCGCCTGCTGTTTCAATGATCGCCTCAAGCCGCTTTACAGCAATATCAAGCAATTCCTCATCATTAACCGGAGTCACGTTCACATACACGCGACATTCGCCGTTCGGGCTCGCCCCGGCAAATCCGGTGTCGCCAGGGCTCAAGCCATTCGTGTCGGTCGTGGTGACGGACAGCAGGATGTTTTCAGCCTTGGTTTCGGTTGGTTCGAACTCGACGACCGGAATGGTCAGGTCGTCAACAGTCTGGATAACCACCGGAATCGCGATCAGGAAGATGATGAGAAGCACCAGCATGACGTCCACAAGCGGCGTCGTATTGATGTCAGACATCGGCTTTTCCTTGCCGCCGTCGCCTCCAACGCTCATTGCCATCGCAATAAATCCTATTCTCTACTTACCGAGCCAAATGGCACCGGATTGGTTTTGCCTTGCGCATCCGCACGCAGCAATCACGAGCATCTCGTCGCCAGCGTCAATCTGGCGGCAGGTGAATGCGCCAGATGCTGACATCACCATCCGGCGGGCGTTTCTGCAAACAACCCGCCGGATCGATGAAAGGTCTCTTACTTCTTGATCGGCGCTGCGACAGCAGGCTTGGCAACCGGAGCCGGCTTGCCAGGGACCGCAGGAGCGGCCGGCACAACCGCACCGTTCGATGCCATGTAACCCAGAACGTCGGTCGAGAACGCGCTCAGCTGAGCAGCGATCTGCTTGTTGCGAGCCTGGAGCCAGTTGTAGGCAAGCACGGCGGGAACAGCAACGCCCAGACCCAGTGCGGTCATGATCAGTGCTTCACCAACCGGACCAGCAACCTGGTCGATCGATGCCGAACCCGAGATGCCGATCTTGATCAGTGCGCGGTAGATACCGATAACCGTACCGAACAGACCGATGAACGGCGAGGTTGCACCCACGGTTGCCAGGAACGGCAGGCCGCCAGCCAGCTTGGCATTGATCGCGGCTTCCGAGCGGTTCAGCGAACCGTGCAGCCAGTCATGCGCTTCGACCGGATCGGTCAGCTTGGCATGCTCTTCCTGAGCCTTGATGCCGTCGTCGACGATCTGGCGATACGCGGTGTTCTTGTCGAGCTTGGCGGCACCTTCCTTGATGCTGCCTGCACGCCAGAACGTGTCACGAATCTTCTGGCCCTGCGAAAGAACCTTCTGCTGTTCGAACAGCTTGGTGAACAGAATGAAGAACGAACCGAACGACATGATCCCCAGGATACCGACGGTCGCGTATGCGATCACACCGCCCTGTTCGAGTGCTTCCATGAAACCAAACGCATTTTTCGGCGCTTCAGCTCCAGCCGCAGCAAGCATTTCAATCAACATCAAAACTTCCTCTCAGAGAATATATAGAGCGCCGTCAAAAATCGGAGCGTCTAAAAACCAAAACCTAAACCCAATCCGCCGCAGCGGCATCCAGTCCAAAGATTACCTCGGGATTTCCCAGCGAACAGCACTCGCCCAGGTATCCCCAATCGCATTGCCTGCTGCGTCCTGCGCAGGCTTGAAGCGGGCCCTGCGGGTCACGTTCTTGCAGGTTGCCTCGTCAAGATCGGCATGGCCGCTCGATCCGGTAATCTGACAATCGGTGACACGGCCGTCGGGACCGATGTTCACACGGAACCGGGTGGTACCGGTGCGTTCCTCACGGAGCGCACGCGCCGGATAATCGTTTGGCGTGGCCCAACTGCCCGGATTGCCGCGTGGCGATGCACCCGATGCCTTCGAAGGCGCCGGAGGCGGAGCAGGCGGAGCCGGCGGCGGTGCAGCGATAGGCTGCGGGATAAACACCGGCGGCGGAGTGTTGGTTGTGGTGATGGTCGGTGCCGTGGTTGGCGGCGTCCGCACGATAGGCGGAGGCGTGACGACCGGCGGTGGAGTTATCGGCTGGTCGGGCGGCGGCGGTGGTGGAGGTGTTTCCTCCACAACCTCTTCTTGAACGTCGACGACGTTCAGCTTTTCCGCGACCGTTTTGACCGCGCTATATGCAAGTCCCGTTACCAAGGCATAGATCACCACAATGTGGATCACCGCTACGACAACGAGGGAAACTATCTTGTTTCCGCTTGCCTGTTGATCAGCATAGGCCATTCAGAAACGACGCTCCTTACCCTTATTAAACCTGTCCCCCGGATAGCGCCTATCTTGCAATCTGCGACACCCGGACAAACCAGCCGATGACCGCGGCTGGTGCTTCAAACGCATGGATTGCGGATTGCAACCTGTATGGTTGCTCCGCGGTTCCGACGCATTTCAGCCTCTGGTTTGTTTTTCTCTTGCCCGAATGAGGATTTAACGCGCAACTTATCAGCAGGCAATCGCTTAAATGGATTCAGTTTGAATTAACCTTTGAGCTCCGAAAGCCACCACTCCACCCAGCTTTGCTAGGAGAATGATCCATGCCCCGCGCCCTGACCAGTCTTGCCGTCGCGACCGCTCTCGCAGGCGCCATTTTCCCCGCAATTCCCTTGTATGCGCAAGCTTTGCCGGTGGCTGAGGATTCAGAATACGTGGCGATTGCCAGGCTGGCGGACACAGCGCCGCTGGTGCTGAAGGTGGAGGTTTCACGCACCATCACCGTGGAAGCTGACCGCGCGCCCGACGTTCCCCCCAACATGGCGCGGTTGTTTGTAGAGGCCGAGGTTATGAATCTCATCCGCGGAAAAGCGGGCGTTTCCGAATCGATTCGCTACCTTGTGGACGTTCCACGGGACGCGCGCGGACGGGTGCCCAAGCTCAGAAAGGCACAATTCCTTCTGTTTGCACGCCCCGGCGCGCGGCCTGGCGAGGTCCAATTGATCTCAAAGAATGCGCAGATCGCATGGAGCCCGGCCGCCGATCAACAGGTGCGCGCGATCGTCACCGAGTTGGTCACGCCCGATGCCCCCCCTGTCATTCGCGGCATCCGCGAGGCGCTGCATGTGCGCGGCAATCTTCAAGGCGAAGGTGAAACCCAGATATTCCTCGCCACCGCCAATGGCGAGCCGGTGTCGATCAGCGTGCTGCGTCGCCCCGGCCTTGCGCCCCGATGGGCCGTGTCGCTGACCGAAATCGTCGACGAGGCAGCCGCGCCGCCGCGTCCCGGTACCCTGTTGTGGTATCGTCTGGCGTGTTCGCTTCCCGCTCAGATCCCTGCGCGGGCGCTGGTATCCGATACGCCTGCCGACAATGATCTGGCGCGGCGCGACTATAACTACGTTCTCGAGCAGCTGGGGCCGTGCAGCGGATAAGCACTGCCCTGCCCCATTGCCCGCGGACCTAGCCCCCGCTGGCGGTCACTTGCCGGTCATGTCCATCTGCCACAGCAGGAAGGCGAATTCCTCGGCGGTTTCCTTGAGCGAATCGAACCGGCCCGACTTTCCGCCATGCCCGGCGCCCATATTGGTCTTGAGCAGCAGTATGTTGTCGTCGGTCTTGGTCACGCGCAATTTGGCAACCCATTTGGCCGGTTCCCAATAGGTCACCCGCGGGTCGTTGAGCCCCGCCGTGACCAGCATCGGCGGATAAGCATGCGCGCCGACATTGTCGTAGGGGCTGTACGACCGGATCAGATCGAAAGCGGCCTTGTCGGTGATCGGGTTGCCCCATTCGGGCCACTCGCCAGGAGTGAGCGGCAGCGATCCGTCGAGCATGGTGGCGAGCACATCGACAAATGGCACATGCGCCACCACCGCGCCCCACAGCTCGGGATCGGAATTGACGATCGCTCCCATCAACTCGCCACCGGCGGACCCGCCGCTGGCGGTCACTCTGCCTTTCGAGGTGTAGCCGCGCTCGATCAGCCCCTTGGCGACATCAACGAAGTCGTTGAACGTGTTCGTCCGCTTGGCCAGCTTGCCATCGAGATACCATTGCCGCCCGAGATCGTCGCCGCCGCGGATGTGCGCGATCGCATAGGCAAAGCCGCGATCGACCATGCTCAGCCGGGTAACCGAAAAATTGGGCGGGATCGAATAGCCATAGGCACCATAGGCATAAAGATGCAGCGGCGCGCTGCCGTCCTGCTTGAAGCCCTTGCGGTAGATCACCGACACCGGGACCTGCGTCCCGTCGCGCGCGGCGATCATCACCCGTTCGGTCACATAATCAGCCGCATTATAGCCCGACGGCACTTCCTGCACCTTGAGCACCGTCAGCTTCGCGCTGGCGACGTCATAGTCATAGACCGTGTCGGGGGTAACCATCGATTCATAGGCCAGCCGCAACACCGTCATGTCGAATTCGGGATTGTCGCCGAGCGACGCGGAATAGCTTGCCTCGGGGAATGTGATCGGTGTCACCTTCGACGGGTCGGCATAATCACGGATCTCGATCTGATCGAGCCCTGCCCGGCGGCCCTCGACGACATAGAAGTCCTTGAAGGCGGTCACGTCGGTCATGTAGAATTCGTCCGACCCCGCGATAAGCGTCGTCCACTCGGCTGGGCTGGCAATGGTCGCGGTCGCCAGACGGAAGTTGATGTGCTCATCATTGGCATGGATGAACAGCGTCCCGTCGCGCTCTTCGACCGCATATTCGACGCCCTTCTGCCGTGGCCGGATCAGGATCGGCTCGGCCTGCGGATTGTCGGCAGGCACCAGGCGGATCTCGCTGGTCTCGTTATCCCCTGTGGCGATGACGATGTATTTTTCCGACGAGGTCGTGCCGATATCGACGCGGAACCCTTCATCGGCTTCCTTGTAGAGCTCGACATCGCTCTCGACCGGGGTGCCCAGCACGTGCAGCCGCGCATTGTCGGTGCGCCAGTTGTCGTTGGCGAGGCCATAGAGCAGCGCACCGGAATCGGCGCGCCAGATCAGCGAGGACAAGGTGCCGGGAATGACATCGGGCAGGATCTCCCCGGTGGTCAGATCCTTGATCCGCGCATCGAACCGTTCGGACCCGTCATCATCCACCGCATAAGCGAGCAGATTGCCGTCGGGGCTCACCGAAAACGCGCCAAGCCGGAAGTATTCGGCGTCCTTGGCCAGCTCGGTCTCATCGAGGAGCAGCACCTTGTCGCCGCCGGCCACAGGCTTGCGATACCATTTCTTGTATTGCGCGCCCTGCTCGTACTCGACCCAGTACAGCCAATCGCCGTCCTTCTGGGGAACGGAAGCGTCATCTTCCTTGATCCGGCCCTTCATTTCCTGGAACAACGTCTCGATCAGGGGTTCTTGGGGCTTCATCTGCGCCTCGAACCAGCTGTTCTCCGCCTTCAGATAGGTCAGGATTTCAGCATCCTCGACCTTGGGATAGCCCGGATCGCGCAGCCAATGCCAGGGATCCTGGAGGGTCACGCCATGGCGTTCGAAGCTGTGTGGCTTTTGCGGGGCAATCGGCGGCGTGGTGGCTTGCGACATGGATGAACTTTCGTTGGCGTGAACAGTGGGCGACATCGCCAGGGCAGCTCCGAGCGATGCAAGGGCGATGGCGGATCGCAGCGATGGGCAGATCGGCATGATGACAGCTTTCGGTTGCGGTACCAGCTGCGACGGGGTGGCGCCGGACGCGGAATATCTCTATCTTGCTGCCTTACCGCTTTTGCAAGGAGTTGCTGCCGCCTTATGCTGATGTCCACCCATGAAGCCCGTCTGGCCGAGCTGCGCAAAGAACTGAAGCGTCAAGGACTGCACGGTTTTGTCGTGCCGATCTGTGACGAACACATGAGCGAGTATATCGGCGGATATGCCCAGCGGCTAGAATGGCTGACCGGCTTTGGCGGATCGGCAGGAACCGCCGTGGTGCTCGCCGACAAGGCCGCGATCTTCATCGACGGACGCTATACTATTCAGGTGCGGGATCAGGTCGACGGACGGCTTTACGATTATGTCGGTACCGCGCAGCAAAGCGTTGCCGACTGGCTGGGCCAGAACGCGCCCGAGGGCGGGCGGATCGGCTATGATGCCTGGCTGCACACCCGCGACTGGGTGAAGCAGGCCACCGCCAGACTGGCCAAGCGCGGCGCAGAATTGGTCGAGGTCGGCAGCAATCCGGTCGATGCCGTCTGGCACGACCAGCCCGAGCGTCCGACCGCAACGATGAATCCGCATCCGACCGAATATGCGGGCCGCGATTCTGCGGACAAGCGCACAGACATTGCACGCTGGTTGGGCGAGGAAGGGCTGGATGCAGCGGTGATCACCGCGCTGGATTCGGTCGCCTGGGTGTTCAACGTTCGCGGTGCCGACATCAGCCATACGCCGGTTGCACTGTCTTATGGCGTCGTCCGCAAGGATGGCACCGCCGACCTGTATGTCGCGCCCGAAAAGGTCAGCGATGATTTGCGGGCACATCTGGGCAACCAGGTTGCGCTGCACGATTATGCGGCGTTCGAGGCAGGGCTGGATGCCCTGGCCGGAAAGTCCGTCGCGGTAGACCCCGAGCGCGCAGTGGCGGCGATCTTCTCGCGGCTCGAAGGCGCGGGCGCGAAAATCGTCGCCAGGCGCGATCCCAGCGTTCTGCCGCGCGCGACCAAGAACGCAACCGAGATTTCGGGCCAGCGCGCCGCGCAGTCGCGAGACGGCGCAGCGGTCAGCCAATTCCTGCACTGGTTGTCGATCGCCGGTCCCGCAGGCGGCGAAACCGAATTGTCCGCTGCTGCCAAATTGCTGACCTTCCGCGAGCAGACCGGCCTGCTGGTCGACACCTCGTTCGACACGATTTCGGGCGCATCGTCGAACGGCGCAATCTGCCACTACCGGGTGAGCGAAGAGACCAACCTGCCGATCGTGATGGACAGCCTGTATCTGGTGGATTCGGGCGGCCAGTATCTCGATGGAACCACCGACATCACCCGCACCATCGCCATCGGCACGCCGACGGCAGAGATGAAGCGCCGCTTCACCCAGGTGCTCAAGGGTCATATCGCGCTTGCCACGATCCGTTTTCCGCACGGCACCACCGGTGGCCAGCTCGATGTGCTCGCACGCCAGTATCTGTGGGCCGAAGGCGTCGATTACGCGCATGGCACCGGCCACGGAGTAGGTAGCTTCCTGTCGGTGCACGAGGGTCCGCAGCGCATCGCGGCCTTTGGCGGCATGAGCGAGCCCCTGCGCCCCGGCATGATCTGTTCGAACGAGCCAGGCTATTACAAGGCCGGCGAGTTCGGCATCCGGATCGAAAATCTGGTGCTGGTCGAGGAGATCGACATCCCCGGTGCCGAGCAACCGATGCTGGGCTTCGAGACGCTGACCTTCGCGCCGATCGATCGCAATGCGATCGAGCCCGACCTGCTCAGCACGCACGAACGAGAGTGGTTGAACCGCTATCACGCCAAGGTGTGGGATATCGTTGCGCCGCAAGTGGCGGGGGATGCACTCGAGTGGCTTGAGCGAGCCTGCGCGCCCATCGGCTAAGTCGCCGATTCTCATCGCTATACGTTGACGTTAACGGAATGCTGCGACGCACAATTGCTTGGGATGCAATTGTCGGCGCAGCATAGCGTTATTTCGTTGCAATTTTATCACGCGAAGCACGCAATCGCGTTCATTTCCTACGCTTTTTAATTGTGGCTTAGGCGCACCAGACATAAGGACGGTGCCAACCCAAACAGCGCCCGGAGCAATCGGGCCGTTTTGTCAGTCACCCTAGGGGAGTACAAACCCATGAAATTCACCGACACCCGCCTGAGAACGATTCTGCTTTCCGGCGCTGCTCTCGGCACGCTCGCAATGCCGGGCACCGCGCTGGCACAGGATGCCGAGCAGGACGCCGACAACATCAACAGCAACGTCATCATCGTTACCGCCTCGAAGCGTGAAACCACGCTGCAGGAAACCCCGATCGCCGTTTCGGTGACCAGCGGTGAAGACATCGAAGACGCACAGGTCCGCGACCTTATCGATCTGCAGACCCTGGTGCCTTCGCTTCGTGTTTCGCAGCTGCAGAGCTCGGCCAACACCAACTTCATCATTCGCGGCTTCGGCAACGGCGCCAACAACCCGGGCATCGAGCCCTCGGTCGGCGTGTTCATCGACGGCGTGTATCGCTCGCGCTCGGCAGCGCAGATCGGCGATCTGCCCAACATCCAGCGCGTCGAAGTGCTGCGCGGTCCGCAGTCGACCCTGTTCGGCAAGAACGCATCGGCCGGCATCATCAGCATCGTTACCGAGCGTCCGCAGTTCGAGTTCGGCGGTTCGGTCGAAGCGACCTATGGCAATTTCAACGCCCGCATCCTCAAGGCCGACATCACCGGCCCGATCAGCGAAACGCTGGCTTTCAGCATCGCCGGCAACATCAACAAGCGCGATGGCTACGCCCGCGACCTGAACCTGGGCACCAGGTTCAACGATCGTGATCGTTGGGGCGTTCGCGGCCAGTTGCTCTGGGAGCCCAATTCGGATCTCAGCGTCCGGTTGATCGGCGACTATGACAAGATCGACGAGAATTGCTGCATCGCCGCCAACATCCGTTCGGTGCCGGGCATTTTCGGCGCCCTCCAACTCGCCAGCGGCGACCCTCGCCCGATCGAGCCGGAATCGCCGTTCTCGTACCAGGTGCGCAACAACTTCCCCTCGATCAACAAGATCGAGAACTACGGTGGTTCGCTCCAGGCCGATTACAGCCTCGGCGCGGTCTCGCTGACCGGCATCACCGCCTATCGCGAAGTGCGTTCGTTCACCGACCAGGATTCGGATTTCACCAGCGCTGACCTGATCGGCGAAAACTCGGCCGACACCGCGATCAAGACCTTCACCCAGGAAGTTCGCATCGCCTCCGATTTCGATGGCCCGCTCAACTTCCTGCTCGGCGGTTTCTATTTCAACGAGAAGATCAATGTCGACAACGCGCTGGCGTTCGGCGGCGATTTCCGCACCTATGCCAGCACCCTGATCGGCGCAGCATCGGGCGGCGCATTCAGCGCTCCGCTCATCGAAGGGCAGCTTGGCGTTCCGCAGGGCACCTTCTTCCGCCAGGGCCAGGGCCTGTTCGATTCGTATGACTACAAGAACGACAGCTACTCGTTCTTCGGTCAGGTCGATTTCAAGCCTGTCGATCGCCTGACGCTGACCTTCGGCTTCAACTACACCAAGGACAAGAAGCGGGTCGCCTCGAACGCGGTCAGCACCGATCCGTTCTCGGCACTGGACTTCGTTGCAATCGGCAACACGCTGATCACCCAGCAGGGTATCGCCACGTCGGTCGGACAGGCGCTCGGCCTTCCGGGCCTTGCCAACGCTGCCCAGATCGGAGCATTCGCGGCTGCACAACCGGCGATCTTCGGCCAGATTCAGGCTGGATCTGCCGCATTCGCACGGGCCAACAACCTGAACCCTGCGGTCAATCAGCTGCTTGGCTTGCGTTCGCTGCAGTTCCTGCCGCCCTACCTCAACTTCCCCAATGCGGTGGAAGATGGTCGCACGAAGGACGACGATTTCGCCTATACGATCCGCGCGAACTACGAAGTCACGGATAACGTCAATGTCTACCTGACCTACGCAACTGGCTTCAAGGCGAGCTCGTTCAACCTGGGCCGCGATTCGCGTCCCTCGGCGGCCGACTTCATCCCCGGTTCGCCGGTCAACAACCCGGCTGCCTCGCCGATCCGCGATGCCGGCCTGGCACTGCCCAACCTGACCACCGGTTCGCGTTTTGCCGGCCCGGAAAACTCGGAAGTCTATGAAGCCGGCCTCAAGGCGCAGTGGCCGCTGGTTGCCTTCAACCTTGCTGTCTTCCAGCAGTCGATCAAGGGCTTCCAGAGCAACATCTTCACCGGCACCGGCTTTGCGCTGGCTAATGCGGGTGAGCAGTCCACCTTCGGCATCGAGTTCGACGGCACGGTTCAGCCAGCACCCGGCGTAAACATCTTCGTGGCGATGACCTATCTCGATCCGACCTATGACAGCTTCGTCAACTCGGCGTTCGGCGATCTCAGCGGCACCACCCCGGCTGGCATCCCGGCCCTGTCGGCCTCGATGGGCGGCAGCTACACCCACGAGTTCGCAAGCGGCATGACCTGGTCGGTCCGTGGCGACTATGCGTACGAAAGCGACGTCCAGATCATCGAGGGCCTGAACGCCTTTGGTCCGGGCAACCAGCAGGCTGGTGCTCGCCAGTTCCGCCGCGAGGTGAACCTGGTCAACGCATCGACCACGCTGGAGCTGACCAACGGTCTGGCGGTCAGCCTGTGGGCCCGTAATCTGCTCGATGCGCAGTACATCACCACGGTGTTCGATTCGGTTGCTCAGGCGGGCAGCGTTTCGGGCTACCCCAACCAGCCACGCACATATGGTGGATCGGTCCGCTTCAAGTTCTGATCCATCTCACAGTTGACCGGGCTTGGTCACAGCCGGTACGGCACGAGAAACGTAACCGGTTGAAAACAGGGATATAGGGGGGCTTTACGCCCCCCTTTTTTTGCGCCAGTCAGCCGGGCAAACGCATAAGACAGGGGAATGAGACTATGACGGACGCGCCCAACCGCGCCATGTTCCGCGCCATCGCACCCAAACGGGTGCATTATCACGAGGTCGATATGCAGAATATCGTCTTCAACGCGAACTATCTGATGTTTGCCGATGTCGGCATCACCGAATATTTTCGCGAATTGCGCAAGGCCAGCGGCTTGCCGGAGACCGGCGGCTTCAATCTGTTCGGCCCGGACCACGACATGATGGTCCGGTATGCTTCGGTCGATTTCAGGGCGAGCGCTTTGGCCGACGATCTGATCGATCTGGCGGTCAGGATGGTGCGCTTCGGCAATTCCAGCATGACCAGCCAATGCGCCATGTTTCGCGATGACGAACTGCTCAACGTTGTCACGATCAGCTACGTCCACCTCGATATGCGCGAACGCAGGCCGGCACCTGTGCCGCAGTTCTTTCGCGATCTGGTGGAAAAGTTCGAGGTCGTCAGACCCGAAGGCTGCTGAGCAGCCCGATCAACCGCCTCTACCGCATGCAAACACAAAAAAGGCCGGTGAAAACACCGGCCTTTTTATATCTGGATGTCAGTTGCCCGGCATGCCCGGAACCCCGGGAGGCGGACCGCCCGGTCCTGCCTGACCCTGAAGCTGCTGCTGCATCGCGCGCAACTGCACTTCGGGAATGAATTCGACCAGCTCGACATTGAACACCAGCAGGCTGTTGGCGGGAATGACCACCTCACCCGTCTGGGGATTGGTCTTTTCCTCAGGCCCATAGCCAAGCTCGGGCGGGATCCACAGCTGGTACTTGCCGCCGCGCTGCATCCGCTTCAGGGCTTCGGAAAAGCCGGGAATGGAACCGGCCACCGGCATCGGGACGCGCTCGTTGGCGTCGAACGGCGTACCGTCGACCAGGGTGCCCTCGTAATTGATCAACGTCACGTCGGCGTCGGTCGGCGAAGGACCGGTCCCCTTGGTGATTTCCTTGATCTGCAGCCCGCTCTCGGTTGTCACCACGCCCGGCTCATCGGCATTGCTGGCCATGAAGCCGGCTGCAGACTGCGGAACGCCCTGCAGTCCAGCCCAGGCGGCGCCACCGGCGACCAGCACGGCTACAGCGACGCCCAGCCACAATTTGGTGAGCGAGCCTTTGGCGATCGGCGGGATGGGAACGTGTGTAACGGACATGGCAGCCTCCGGTTATCGTACCACGAACCCCGGGGCATTTCCTGGCCTGTTCAAAGGCCGGGAGTGGCAACCCGGGGCTGTTGCGGCGAATCGGTAAACCGGCTCCGCCAATCTCGTGATGCTGTAACGGGCCTACTTGGCGCCGTCACGTTCCATGCGCTTGCGCTCAAGCTTGCGTGCACGGCGAACCGCAGCAGCCTTTTCGCGTGCGCGCTTTTCCGAGGGCTTCTCGTAATGCCGACGCAGCTTCATTTCGCGATACACACCTTCGCGCTGCAGCTTCTTCTTGAGCGCCCGCAGCGCCTGGTCAACATTGTTATCGCGTACGAGAATCTGCATAAACTTACGTCAGCTCCATATTCTTTGCCGGCCAGCAACCCGCTCGCGCCACGCCATGGGGCGCGGAAAACGGATGCCGAAGCCATAAGGTAAAGGCTAATAAACAACCAATAGTCAAGGGCACGCCAGTCAAAAGACTGTCGGTCACGAGCAGGCCGTTACCAGTGCATGACGGCGTTTTCAAGGGATTTCGCGGATAATCAGCCGAACAGTCCGGGTTGTGGCACGGGTGCACCGGTTGTCGGGTCGGGTTGGAGTTCGCACATCAACGCGTCGTCGAAAGGACGCACCAAATCTTGCGCCTGCTGCCATGCGGCGTTGAGCCATGTGCCGAGGCTCTCGCCCGTCAGCATCACCGGCATCGCCTTGGGGTGAATTGCGCCCACCATGCGGTTCGGCTCGCAGGTCAGGAAGGCAAAGCGCGCGCCCGCATCAGTGGGGCGCCATATCCCTGCAAAAGCAAAGGGCTCGCCGGATCGAAGCGCAAACCAGTGCTGCGGCTTGCGTTTCGTGACCCGGTCCGGCTGCGCGCCATACTCGCAGAACGCAGTGACCGGAACCAGGCACCTGCGCTGCGGATTAGCCAGCGCGTTGCGCCACATAGGCGACTGCAAGTTGCGCACATTGGTGATCGGCCGCTTCACCTCGCCAAACGGCGGCCATCCCCAGCGCATCATGCCGAGCTTGGCCGCCTCGCCGTCCCCGATGATCACTGGCGCATCATAATCGGGATAGATCGCGTCGAACGCCGGCAGATTCGTATCGGCGACGGTCACGCCGCCAACATGCGGACCGAACAACTGCCGGATTGCATCGGCGTTGCTTGTCATGCGATACAGGTTGCACATAGCCACCAAAGATAATGACAGGAGAGCGTGATGGCCACCGCCTTGAAGCCCAGCAACCAGATGTCCACCGAAGAGCACGAGGCGCGCAAGCTCCTGGCGTCGTGTTACCGCGTATTCGACATGATGGGTTGGTCGGAAATGATCTACAACCACATCACGTTGAAGGTGCCGGGCGAGGAAGACGCGTTCCTGATCAACCCTTATGGCCTCCACTTCAGCGAAGTGTGCGCGTCCAATCTGGTCAAGATCAACTCCGAAGGCGAAAAGCTCGATGGGTCGCCCTACCCCGTCAACAAGGCAGGGTTCACCCAGCACAGCGTGTTCCACAAGCGCATTCCCGAGATGCACTGCATCATCCACACGCACACCACCGCCACCATGGCGGTGTGCTCGGTCGAAGGCGGGCTGCAGCCGACCAATTTTTACGCCTGCAATTTCATCGGCAATATCGCCTATCATGATTTCGAGGGCGTCACCGTGCGCGCCGAGGAAGGCGACCGTCTGGTCGAAGCGGTGACCGGCAAGCGCATCCTGATGCTCAAGAACCATGGCCCCGTGGTCATGGGCCGCACCCTGCCCGAGGCGTTCATCACCTATTGGGCGCTGCAGCGCGCCTGCGAGATCCAGCTGGCGACGATGTCGATGGGCAAGCCGCTGCTGGTGTCGCAGGATGTCATCGACGTCCACCAGCGTGACCTCAGCCAGGTGCAACTGCCGATGGGCGCGGGCGTGCCCGATTTTGCCGCCATGGTGCGCAAGGTCGACAAGATCGACCCCAGCTGGCGCGATTGATTTGGTATGGATGCATGGCCACGCAGGTCTGCGGGTGACAGGCCCGCAGCCCCCGGTTATGCGCTGATCCCATGACCAAGTTCACCGTCAACGATCGCCCGGTCCAGTATCGGCTTGATCCCGAAACTCCGCTGCTGTGGGCGCTTCGCGATGCCTCGAACCTGACCGGAACCAAATATGGCTGCGGTAACGGCGATTGCGGCGCGTGCATGGTGGTGGTCGATGGCGAAGCGATCCGCTCGTGCCTGGTCAGCATCGCCGAGGTCGAGGGGCGCTATGTCACCACGATCGAGGCGCTGAGCCGTGACCGCACCCATCCGGTGCAGCAGGCGTTTGTTGCCGAACAGGCGGTGCAATGCGGGTTCTGCACGCCGGGGATAATCATTGCCGCCAGCGTGCTGCTGCGCAAGAACAGCGAGCCCAGCGATGCCGAGATCGATGATGCCATCCGCAACCTGTGCCGCTGCGGCACGTATCCGCGTGTCCGCGCCGCCATCAAGCGCGCGGGCCGGGTCATGCGGCGGCAGGAAACTATCGCTGCCGCGCCGCCGCCGGGCATATCGCCCGAAGACGCAGCGAGAAACGTTCCCGCGCTGACCCCGCCCGAATAGCGCAGGTCAGCCGGGGTTTACTCGCCGATCCCGTCCCACATTTCCTTCAGCTTTGCGAAGAAGCCGGTGCTTTCCGGGCTCTCTTGCCCCGTCTCGGTTTCCTGGAACTCGCGCAACAGTTCCTTCTGGCGCGCCGAGAGCCGGGTGGGCGTCTCGACATCGATCTGGATCACCATGTCGCCGGTCCCCCTGCCCTGCAGCACGGGCATGCCCGCACCGCGCTGGCGCAATTGCTTGCCCGACTGGATGCCCGCAGGAATCGTGATGCGGTGGCGCTTGCCGTCGAGCCCCGGGATTTCCAGCTCGCCGCCCAAAGCGGCCGTGGTGATGCTGATCGGGCAACGGGTGATCAGGGTGGTGCCGTCACGCTCGAAAATGCGATGCCGCGCAACATGGATGAAGATATACAGATCACCGGGTGGCGACCCCTTGGGGCCAGCCTCACCCTTGCCAGACAAACGGATCCGGGTGCCATTGTCCACGCCCGGCGGAATATCCACCGAAAGCGTCTGCTGTTTGTCGACCCGGCCCTCGCCGCGGCAAGCACGGCACGGATTTTCGATTACCTGGCCCGAGCCATGGCAATTGGGACAGGTCCGCTCGACGACGAAAAAGCCCTGCTGGGCGCGCATCTTGCCGCTACCGCCACACAGATTGCAGGTGCGCACCTTGGTGCCGGGCTCCGCGCCTGCCCCATCGCAGGTCTCGCAGGTCGCCGCGACGTCGATCGTGATTTCGCTGGCCTTGCCGTGATAGGCCTCCTCGAGCGATATCTCCATGTCATAGCGAAGGTCCGCGCCGCGCGCGGGTCCCCGCCTGCCGCCGGCGCCGCCGAAGCCGCCACCGAAGATGGTATCGAAGATATCGCCAAGGTCGGAAAAGCCTTCGGGTCCGCCGCGACCGCCGCCGCCGGACATGCCGCTTTCATACGCCTCGTGCCCATAACGGTCATAGGCGGCGCGCTTCTGCGGGTCCTTGAGACAGTCATAGGCTTGGCTGATCGCCTTGAAATGCGCCTCGGCATGGGCATCGCCCGGATTGCGATCCGGGTGCCATTGCATCGCCAGCTTGCGATAGGCGGACTTGAGCGTGCCATCGTCTGCGGTGCGCGAGACGCCGAGCAGCTCGTAATAATCGGTGGTAGTGGCCATAGTCATCGGTCGCGATTCTTCATGCAGCGACCGGGCGGGATCACGGGCAAGGTGGCCAATGCCACCCTGCCAGCTCTTCCCGCCCGGCCGGACTGTCGGTCATCAATCCGGCAATCAGTTTTTCGCGTCGCCGTCAACTTCCGAGAACTCGGCGTCGACGACATTGTCTTCAGCCGGGGCCGCATCGGCCGCCGGAGAGGCAGCTGACGCCTGCTCCTTCTCGTAGATCGCCTGGCCCAGCTTCATCGCAGCCTGCGCCAGCGCTTCGGTCTTGGTCTTCATCGCCTCGGGCTCACCGCCTTCGATCGCGGTGCGCAGCTCGGCCAGGGCGGTTTCGATCTCACCCTTCACCGAGGCATCGACCTTGTCGCCATGCTCCTCGAGCTGCTTTTCGGTGCTGTGCAACAGGCTCTCGGCGTTGTTCTTCGCCTCGGCGGCCTCACGGCGCTTCTTGTCTTCCTCGGCGAAACGCTCGGCATCCTTGACCATCTGATCGATATCGGCGTCGGACAGACCGCCCGATGCCTGGATACGGATCTGCTGCTCCTTGCCGGTGCCCTTGTCCTTGGCCGACACATTGACGATGCCGTTGGCGTCGATGTCGAAGGTGACCTCGATCTGCGGCACGCCGCGCGGGGCTGCGGGGATGCCGACCAGATCGAACTGGCCGAGCATCTTGTTGTCCGCCGCCATTTCACGCTCGCCCTGGAAGACGCGGATCGTCACGGCCTGCTGGTTGTCGTCAGCGGTCGAATAGGTCTGCGACTTCTTGGTAGGGATCGTGGTGTTGCGATCGATCATGCGGGTGAACACGCCGCCCAGCGTCTCGATGCCGAGGCTCAGCGGGGTGACGTCGAGCAGCAGCACGTCCTTGACGTCGCCCTGCAGCACGCCTGCCTGGATCGCGGCACCCATGGCGACGACTTCATCGGGGTTGACGCCGGTGTGCGGCTCCTTGCCGAAGAATTCCTTCACCACTTCGCGCACGCGCGGCATGCGGGTCATGCCGCCGACGAGCACGACATCGTCGATGTCGGACGCCTTGAGGCCCGCATCTTCGAGTGCCTTCTTGCAAGGATCGAGCGTGCGCTTGATCAGATCGGCAACCAGCTTTTCCAGATCCGAACGGCTGATCATCTTGACCAGATGCTTGGGACCGTTCTGGTCGGCCGTGATGAACGGCAGGTTGACCTCGGTGGTCTGTGCCGAAGACAGCTCGATCTTGGCCTTTTCCGAAGCTTCCTTCAGACGCTGCAGCGCAAGCTTGTCCTTGGTAAGGTCGATGCCTTCGGCCTTCTTGAAATCTTCCGCCAGGAACTCGACCAGCTTGGAGTCGAAATCCTCGCCGCCCAGGAACGTATCGCCGTTGGTGGCCTTCACCTCGAACACGCCGTCGCCGATTTCGAGCACCGAGATGTCGAAGGTACCGCCGCCAAGGTCATAGACCGCAATGGTCTTGCCGTCGTTCTTGTCGAGGCCATAGGCCAGCGCGGCCGCAGTCGGCTCGTTGATGATGCGCAGCACTTCCAGGCCAGCGATGCGGCCCGCATCCTTGGTCGCCTGACGCTGGGCGTCATTGAAGTAGGCCGGAACCGTGATGACGGCCTGCGTGACGGTCTCGCCCAGATAGCTCTCGGCGGTTTCCTTCATCTTCTGCAGCGTGAACGCGCTGATTTCCGAAGGCGAATAGTCCTTGCCGCCGGCCTGTACCCAGGCATCGCCGTTGCCGCCCTTGACGATGTTATAGGGAACGAGTTCCATGTCCTTCTTGGTCAGCGGATCGTCGAACCGACGACCGATGAGGCGCTTGACCGCGAACACGGTGTTCTCAGGATTTGTGACCGCCTGGCGCTTGGCCGGCTGGCCGACCAGCCGCTCACCGTCCTTGGTGAATGCGACGATCGACGGCGTGGTCCGCGCGCCCTCGGAATTTTCGATAACCTTGGGCTTGTCGCCGTCCATGACGGACACGCAGCTGTTGGTGGTGCCAAGGTCGATACCAATTACTTTTGCCATAGTGCTTTTCCCACGTGACTTTCGTTATGCAGATGAAAGATTACGTACCGTCGGTATGCCCCCAAGCATCCGGCGATTCCGTCCCCGTCGGCGGATATAGGGTTGCTTTCGCTTGGCACAAGGCGTGGCAGTATCTACATCATGCCCAAGCAGGGGCTGGCCGATTACGGCACAGCCAACAGGAGGACCCGCGCATCATGTTTCGAATGCTTTATCTGGTTGTCGCCGGACTCGCCCTGGCGCTGCTGGCAGGTTGCCAGCCGCCTGCACAGCTGCTCGTCGAAAAGGCCTATATCCAGCTGTCGCCGGTAGAGGGCAGCCCTTCGGTCCTTTATTTCACGGTGCGCGGCGGGCCGAAGGATACGGAATTGCGGTCGGTGAGTTCGGCATCGATCCTGCGGCTTGAGATGCACGAAACGGTCGAGGAAAATGGCATGTCGATGATGCGCCCGCTGCGCGCGGCGGCTGTTCCCGCCCGCGGCAAGGTCGAATTCGAGCCCGGCGGCAAGCACGTGATGGTCTGGGGGGTCGATCAGGGCGCGCGCAACCGTGGCAACGCCGAGTTCATATTCACATTTGCCAATGGCGACAAGATTGCAGCAACCGCTGCGATCCGGGCGATCGAGCCGGCGGGCGAGACCAGCGGTGACCATGCAGGCGGCATGAGCCATTAATGGGCCGAGAGCCTATCGACAGGCCGCTGGAAGCTGCGGAGGTTGCGCTTGCGCGGTCGGTATTCGGGGACGCGATCGCGTATGACACTGTTCGCATCCGCCTGAAGAAATGGATTTTTTTCCAGCCGCGCAAAACCGTCATGGCGCCGACGGGGCATATCCATTTTCACCCCGGCGGCAGCGCCTATTGCGACGATTTCAGTTGCGCAAGCATGAGCCGTCAGGGGCTTTTCATCCACGAGATGGTGCATGTCTGGCAGTACCAGCAGGGCATTTTCCTGCCCCTGCGGCGCCATCCGTTCTGCCGCTATGATTATGCGATCAAGCCCGGGCAGCCGTTCAAGAAATACGGGCTCGAGCAGCAGGCGGAGCTGGTTCGCCATGCTTTCCTGATCCGGCAGGGCAGCGGGGTGCCAGGCGCACCGCCGCTGCATACCTACCGGCAGATACTGCCGTTTCCGGTATAGCCGGTCAGCCCATCACACCGTCACCCCGCGTTCGCGGGAATGACGACGAAATCAGTCGGGCTTCTTGGCAACCGCCACCAGCGCAGGGCGCAGCAGGCGGTCCTTGATCATATAGCCCGCCTGCAGTTCCTGCACCACGGTGCCGGGTTCTGCGTCTTCGCTGGGCAATTCGATCATCGCCTGATGCTGGTTGGGATCGAGCGGCAGGCCGATCGCAGCGATCCGCGAAATGCTGTGCTTGGAAAACACATTGTCGAGCTCGCGCCCGGTGGCTTCAAGCCCGACAACCAACCCCTTCCACTTCTCGTCCTCGCGCAGATCCTCGGGGATCAGCTGCAATGCACGGGTGAGGTTGTCCGACACCGAAAGGATGTCGCGGGCAAAGCCGGTCGCGGCGTACGCGCGCGCATCCTGCGCATCCTTTTCGAGACGGCGGCGCACATTCTGGGTGTCAGCGCGCGCGTAAAGCACGTCCTGCTTGGCTTCTGCCAGCTGCGCTTCCAGCGCCGCGATGCGGTCTTCGAGCGCCGACTGGTCGTCGCCTTGCTGCTTCAGGCTCTCAGGCACGCCCTCGAGCTCGGCGGCGGCATCAGGGTCGAGCGGCCGGGTGGGCTCGGCATTGTTGGTCGGGTTGTCCTGCGTCACTTTGTCGTCCTGAATCACGTCTGTCCTGCTCATTTCATCAATCTGGTTAGGCTTTGCGCGGTAAAGTCCACCATGGGTACAATCCGCGCATAATTGAGGCGGGTGGGGCCGATGACCCCGACCACGCCGACGACGCGCCCCTCGCCGTCGCGATACGGCGCCGCTATCACGGATGACCCGGAAAGCGAAAACAATTTGTTTTCAGCGCCGATGAAGATCCGGGCTGACGCCGCTTCGCGTGCGCTGTCGAGTAGATGGGCAATGTCCTGCATCGCTTCAAGCTCGTCGAGCAGCCGCCGCACCCGCTCAAGATCCGCAACCGCATCGTTGTCGAGCAGATTGGCCTGGCCGCGCACGATCAGCACAGGGCGGTCCGCCCCGTCCCGCGACCACAAGGCCAGACCTCGCCGGACGAGATCGGAACTGGCCTGGTCAAGCGCATCTTTCTCACTGTTGATCTCCGCCTCAAGCGCCAGCAGGGCGTGCGGCAGGCTGCGTCCGGACAGCCGCGCCGTGATGAAATTGCCCGCCTGCACCAGCATGCTTTCGGTGACCCGCTTGCTCATCTCCAGCACGCGGTTCTCGATGCTGCCGTCATTGCCGACCAGCACCGCGAGCACCTGAGTGTCGGACAATCGCACGAAGCTCATCTGCCGCAGCACCGGCTCGCGCCGGGGCACCATGACGATGCCGGCACACGCCGACAGGCCCGACAGCGCCTGCGTCGTCGCCGCCAGCGCCGCCTCGATGGGACCTGCGTTGTTGAGCTGTTTCTCGATCGCGGCGCGCTCCTCGATCGAGGGTTCGGCGACCTGCATCATACCATCGACGAACAGCCTCAACCCTTGTTCGGTCGGCATCCGCCCGGCGCTGGTATGCGGCGCGGCGAGCAGCCCCAGTTCCTCGAGATCCTGCATCACGTTGCGGATCGACGCAGGGGAAAGGCTGACGGTGGACGACTTGGAGATCGTCCGCGAGCCGACGGGCATCCCGGTATCGAGATAGCTTTCGACGACGATGCGAAAAACGTCGCGCGCGCGGTCGTTCAGTTCGGTGAACGGGCTGGTCATGCCGCCAAATTAGGCGCAAGCGCTGATACTAACAAGCCATCGCGCCAAACCAACGTCGCATGCTGCTCAACCGCCCAGCCCGCCGCGCTCATCGACCAGTGCAAACCAGCCGCACAATTGATCAAAGGCGCTGTCGGACAGGTCGACAAACATGCGGCGGGCATCGACAGGATCAGCCCGGCGTTCAAGCAATTGCTGCTCGGTCATCAGCCGGATCCAGCGCAGGGCGGTGGTTGGCGGGACGGCAGCCGCAATGCACAGGCTGGAGACCGAGACAGAGCGATGCTCCAGCCGCGAGGCTGCGAGATCGAGCAGGATATCCCAGGCAGGATCGGCAAACAGGTCCGAGCTGAAGAAGCGCTCGCGCAATCGCCGGATGCTGATCAGGTGACGGATTCGCTGGGGATTGGGCGGGATCGAAGGGCTGCGATCACCTCCCACCTCGGCGCGATAGGCAAGGCTGCGGTCGGCGAGCGTATCGGGAGCATCATCCTCGCCCGTGGTGATCGCACCCAGTTGCTCGGCCAGCCGGGCCAGTTCCAGCGCCAGCGCCTGCAGGCGTGCCCTCTCGGCCCGGTTGGGATCGAACGCGCGGCCGGTACCAAGCACCGCGTCGAGATCGGACAGCGCAATGGCGATCAGTACGGGCGCGTCACCGAACACACAGGCCGCGTTGCGCCCGTGGAGCAGCACGTCGACCACATCGATCGTCTCGAGGCTGACAAGCGCAAGGATCGCAGCATCGCCTGGCAGAGCGTCCAGGACATCGCGCGCGGGCGCCGCCCGTCGCCAGTCAAAGGCATGGATATGGGCCGCCGCGGCGGCGGCGCTGGCCGCCGGCACGATGCCGTCCGACGGCCAGCCGGTTGCCTCTACCAGAAAGGCGGTGTGCGGATTGTCCGCTGCTATTCGATAGGAACCTGGCGCCTGGGACGGTTGGTCACCAAAGGGCGTTCTCGTGTCTTCGGACATGAAATCCCCCCTTCATGCCGATCGTCAGTCCGCGAACGGATCGCGCACCAGGATCGTGTCCTCGCGTTCCGGTGACGTCGATACCAGCGCCACCGGGCACTGGATCAGCTCTTCCACCCGCTTGATATACTTGATTGCCTGCGCGGGCAGGTCAACCCAGCTCCGCGCGCCCGCGGTCGATTCGTGCCAGCCGTCCATTTCCTCGTAAATCGGCTGAACTGCGGCCTGATCGCCCGCATGCGCGGGGAAATAATCGAGCACCTTGCCGTTGAGCCGATATCCGGTGCAGATCTTGAGCTTGGCGAAGCCATCGAGCACATCGAGCTTGGTCAGCGCGATGCCGGTCACACCCGCCACCGCACACGCCTGACGCACGAGCGTCGCATCGAACCAGCCGCAGCGACGCTGGCGCCCGGTGACGGTGCCGAACTCATGTCCGCGTTCGCCGAGCCGCTGGCCGACCTCGTCCTGCAGTTCGGTCGGGAACGGGCCGGAGCCGACGCGGGTGGTGTAGGCCTTGACGATGCCGAGCACGAAGCCGCTCGCCTGCGGGCCGAGGCCGCTGCCGCCCGAGGCGGTGCCGGTGACGGTGTTCGACGAGGTGACGAAGGGATAGGTGCCGTGATCTACATCGAGCAGCACGCCCTGCGCGCCTTCGAACAGCATCCGGGCACCGGCACGGCGGATTTCACCGAGGCGCTTCCAGACCGGCTGCGCAAATTCGAGCACGAACGGCGCGATCTCGGCGAGTTCGGCGAGCAGGGCCGCACGATCGATCGGTGGCTCGCCGAACCCGGCGCGCAGCGCATCGTGGTGCGCGCACAAGCGGTCGAGCTGCGGATCGAGCGCATCGAGATGCGCCAGATCGCACACGCGGATCGCGCGCCTGCCAACCTTGTCCTCATAAGCAGGGCCGATGCCGCGGCGCGTGGTGCCGATCTTGCCCTGTCCGCTGGCATCCTCGCGCAGCGCGTCGAGATCGCGGTGAAAAGGCAGGATCAGCGGGCAGTTATCCGCGACGGCGAGGTTGTCAGGGGTGATCTCGACCCCCTGCCCGCGCAGCTTGGCGACTTCGTCGCGCAGTGCCCAGGGATCGAGCACCACGCCATTGCCGATGACGCTGAAGGTGCCGCGCACGATGCCCGAGGGGAGCAACGAAAGCTTGAACACCTTCTCGCCGATCACGAGGGTGTGACCGGCATTGTGTCCACCCTGAAAGCGGATCACCGCATCGGCGCGCTCGGCGAGCCAATCGACGATCTTGCCCTTGCCTTCATCGCCCCACTGGGCGCCGATCACCGTAACATTGGCCACGACATCAACCTTTTTGAAAGATGGACGCACCGATCAGCGGCGCGCAAAACGCGCTCGTCCTAGTGACGGCGCGGGGCGGCGTCCAGTGCGTAAGGGCAAAACTTGATACAAATTAATGCACTTCGAGAATGGACGCGCCCGCTTCTGCCAAGGCATCCTGGGCACAATCACAGAGCGATTGCAGGAGCGTGGCCATGCGATGGAAGCTGTTGGGGCTGATCGTGACAGCAGGACTGATCGCACCGGTGCTGGCAACACAGGCCAGCGGCCGCGAACGGCGGGTGGATCGTGAATGCCGCCGCGAGGTCGTCAGGCTGTGCGGAATCCAGCGATCAGGGATCCGCGCGTGCCTGCAGGACCGCGCCGACGCGCTGTCCGAAGGCTGCAAGATGCAATTCGTGCAGGCGATCGCCAATCGCCGTGGGGCCGGGCCGGGAGCACCTGCCACCGATGTCCAAGCAACCACCGTCCCCTATGGCAACGACCCAAGGCAGGCGGTCGATATCTATCTGCCTGAACAGGACCGACCAACCGCAGGGTATCCCCTGATCGTCTACATTCATGGCGGAGGCTGGCGCAATGGCAACCGCAGCATGGTGCAGGGCAAGCCCGATTTCTTCATGCGCAAAGGCTGGGCCTTTGCCTCGGCGGGATACCGGTTGCTGCCTGAGGTGCCCGTCGAGCAACAGGCCGAAGACGTCGCGGCGGCCTTGCGAAAGCTTGTGGCCGAATCGCGCGCGCTGGGGATCGATCCGGACCGCATCGTGATCATGGGCCATAGCGCGGGCGCGCACCTTGCTGCGCTCGTCGCTACCGACCCGGATTATCTGAAAGCCGATATGGCGCGTATCAAAGGCGTTATCCTGCTCGATGGGGCAGCCTATGACGTGGCGCGGCAGATGCAGGACCAGCCGCTGATCGCCAAGCAGCTATATACCCCCGCGTTCGGGACCGCCCCTGCGCGCCAGGCGCGGCTGTCACCGATAACGCACAGCGCGGCGCCCAATGCCGGTCAATGGCTGATCATGCATGTCGCAAATCGCAAGGATGCCGCTGTCCAATCCAACGCGCTCGGGGCAGCCTTGCGCGCCGCCGGATCGCGGGCGGATGTGCGGTCGGTCGAGGGCGAGAACCACATGACGATCAACCGCAATCTGGGCGCAGAGGACAACGCCCATACCAGGGCCGTGACAGCGTTTCTGGCGGCCTTCTGAACGAGACACCCTCAGATCAGTACCGTTTCAGTGTTTTCGAGCCGGTGGGTGCAGCCTAGCGCGGCGGCATCGTCGGCTTCGGTGATCGCAGCGAGCGTCCGCCAGCCAATTGCCCGCAGCCTCGCGGCCACCGCCTGATCGTGCCCCAGGGGCAGGAACAACTTGCCGACGGAAATCTGATCATCGGTCAACGCGATGTCGAGCAAGGCGTCCGGGTAGAGCGAAAAGCCGGTCGCAACCTCCTCGCCACCCTTGCCGTCGGGAATGGCATAGGTGCCACCGCGGCCGAGCGCGCCGGCGCAGCCATCGGCATACAGCGAAAAGCCGAACCAGCTCTGGTACTCAAAGCCGTGCCGCTCGGTCGGATCCAGCGTCACGGTGACATCATCGGGCAGCGCGGCAACGATCTGGCGCAATGCCGCGATCCGGCTGGAGAGCGCGCCGCCGGCATCGATCGCCGCCAGCGAAGCGATCGCTGCCTCGAATGGTCCCATGGCATACAGCAACGGCAGATAGGCATCCGCACCCAAGGCGGTCAGACCGCCTGCATCCTTCATGTCGAGCTCGCGGCGCACCGCGGAAATCTGGCCGGCGGGCATCGGAAAGGCGGTGGATGCGAGGGTATCGACCAGATCGGGCAACGTCAGATCGACCGTGATGCCGGTCACCCCGGCCTGAGCCAGAGCCTCGATGGCGATCCGAACCACCTCCTGCGCTGCGGCGATATTGTCGTGACCGATGAGTTCTGCACCGATCTGCAAACGCTCGCGCTCGGGATTCAGCTGGTCGGAAGCGATGCGCAGCACCTGGCCGGCATAGCTGAGCCTCAAAGGGCGCGGCGCCGACGCCATCAGGGTTGTTGCAACGCGACCGACCTGAACCGTGATGTCCGAGCGGATGGCGAGCGTGCGCATCGACGAGGGATCGACCATACGGAAAAGATGCTGCCGCCCGGTACCCTGCATCCGCGAAGCGAGCGAGCGTTCATATTCCACCAGCGGCGGCGAGACGCGATCATAGCCATGGCCCGACAGCACATCCATCGCGCTGCGGGTAAGCCGCGCTGCCTGTTCGGCGCGCGGGGGGAGCAGATCGGCAAGACCTGCGGGCAAAATATCGGGATTCGTCTCGGACATGGCGCAAGCGCTTAGACGATTACCGCGCCAGTTAAAACCTTATCGCGCGCTGCAACTTATGCCGTCAGACAATGGGCTTGTGGGCGCCCTGAATGATGGCGTCCTTGATCGCAAATGCCTCACGCGTCCAGTTGGTGGTCGGAGCGAAATTGGTCTTCAGGTCGATCGCCGCACCGGCTGCGAGCGGATACAGCTCGGCTTCTTCCAGATCGATTCTGGCAAACATCGCCAGGGTCATCCTGCGGGCATCGGCGCGAAAGCCATCCCAGTCCTGTGCGATGCGGTCGGGCGTCCAATGCTGGGCATTGCTGGCATAAGCAGCGAAAAGCGTGGCAAGATCGCTGTGGAACTGGCGCCCGGTTTCGCGGACATCGGCTCGGCTGTCGTGCAGGAGTTTTGCGTAGAGATGGCGATCTTCATACGCCAGATGCTGCATGATGAGGCTGCCAAGATTCCAGCGCGTCTCCGCCAGGACGGCGCGCGAGGGCATTGTCTCGCTATCGAGCAAATGCAGCAGCACCTGCGCCTTTTCGCGGATCAGCACGTGATCTCGCAGCAGTCTGTCCAGCATGTTGCAGCCCCTTTTGTACCAGGAGCGACGCTAGGCGGCAGATGTTAAACCCTCGTAAATCTTTGGGTCATTCTGGAGGTATCGGTCAGGCTGCGGAGCGGCGCAATCGCCACCCCGCACCCTAGCACCTGAGAATCAGGCAGCAGCCGAAAGACGGACAGCCGCCATCTTGCCGCGGCGATCCTGCTCGAGCTCAAAGTTCACGCGCTGGTCGCGATCGAGCGTACGCATGCCCGATGCTTCAACGGCGCTGATGTGAACGAACGCGTCGTTGCCGCCATCATCGGGCTGAATGAAACCATAGCCCTTGTCGGCGTTGAAAAACTTTACGGTGCCAATAGGCATAGTCATTTCCTTACGAGTAGATTGCACGGGGCCGCACATAATTGCGGACAGTTCCCCCTGCTTAGTCGGGACCGGAAGTTCGATTTCGACCTGTGCAACGCCCGGTCCCGGCCATTGCACGCGAAGATGCGGACGCTGGAGGCCAGCCTTGCGGCAAGCCCGGCGTCCGAATGGCGTCAGCCCGGCATGAAACTGCCCGGCTGTGGATACGCGATCGCATGAACGCGCTGCTCTTCGACGCACGCCAGGCTGCGCTGCATGTCGCGTTCATCCGCGCTGGGCGAATGCAACGCGCGCATGTGCGCAACGTGGAGATTGTCAAAAAGCTGGTTGATATCTGGCATGCGTTTGCTCTTGTTGCTGCGCAAGCAAGAGCGTGGAGCATGGATGCCGCGAGTCTCTCAGTCGCGCGCTGGCTTGGATCATCGATCGCGCGATGACCATGCTATAGCAGCAAAGTGCGCCAAAGTCTCATATTATTCGTGTGACCCGCCGATGGCCCCACACAGCGTCAGTCTGCCCCCGGTGGCCTGCCGAAGATGTTGACGTCGGATGGGCCGATCCAGCCATTCAGGTAATTAGCATAGAACAGCCCGAAAACGACGGCCGACACGATGGTGGTGATCAGCATCACGCGCTTGGGCCTGAAGTTGGCGGGCGCGCTGTCGGCCTGGCCGCGGACCTTCTCGATCCCTAACTCGTCCGCAGTCCGCACGCCGAAGGGCATCACCACGAACGCGGTGATCACCCAGAACAGCAGATAAATGGCAGCGATGCTCGTCCAGCTCATGCGCGTGTTTCCTGTTTCCTTGCGCCCAAGTGGGTCGTCAGCCCGCGATCATCAAGACCGTGACAACGGGCTTTTTGCCCGTCCAGCGGGTTGCCGCACGACGCACGGCCAGGCGGATAGCCTCCTGCACGTCGTCGCCCTTCCCTTCGGACCTGCCTTCCGACCGGTCGCGCCGGCCCCGCGGCTTGGACTTGCCGGGTTTGCTGATCGCCTCGCGCACATCCTCGATGGTCTCGGCGATGAACGCATCGAGATCGTCTTCGACCGGAAGCCCGAGGCAGCGCACCACCGGGTCGCCTATCAGGCCCCCGCGCGCGCTGAGCGCGACCGCGACGCTGACCTGGCCGTTGACCGCCAGCTTGCGCCGCTCGGCCATCGTCATGCCATCGGCGGGCAGGATGACATCGCCATCGAGGACCAGACGCCCGGCGCGCTCGCGGCTGATGACGCCGGGCTTGCCCGGTGCCAGCCGCACGAGATCGCCGTTCTTCTGAACCACAGCCGCCGGAATGCCCTGTTCCAGCCCAAAGCGGGCCTGTTCGGACATATGCCGCATCTCGCCATGCACCGGCACCAGCACCTGCGGCCTGATCCAGCGGTACATCTCGGCCAGCTCTGGCCTGCCGGGGTGGCCCGACACGTGGATGTCGGCCTGACGGTCGGTGACCATCTTGATGCCGTCTTCAGCCAGCTTGTTCTGGATCCGCCCGATGGCGATCTCGTTGCCGGGAATGACCTTGGACGAGAACAGCACGGTATCGCCCGCCTCCAGCTTGATCTGATGATTGCCATCGGCGACGCGCGCCAGCGCAGCGCGCGGCTCACCCTGGCCGCCGGTTGCGATCACCAGCACCTCGCGCCGGGGCAGGCCCATCGCGGTATCGAAATCGACCAGCTCGGGCAGGTCCTTGAGATAGCCGTTGGCCTTGGCCACCGCGATGATCCGGTCGAGCGAACGCCCGGCGACGCACAGCGAACGGTTGGTCGCCTTGGCAACCTCGCCCAGGGTGTGCAGCCGCGCCACGTTGGACGCGAAGGTCGTGATCAGCGCACGCCCCTTGAGCGGCTTGACCGCCTTGATCAGTTCGTCACGCACCGCACCTTCGGAGCCCGAGCTTTCGGGATTGAAGACATTGGTGGAATCGCAGACCAGCGCCAGCACCCCTTCGTCGCCCAACGCGGTGAGCGTCTCGGGCGTCGACGGGACGCCGACGATCGGCTCGTCGTCGAGCTTCCAGTCGCCGGTGTGGAAGATACGGCCATAAGGCGTGTCGATCAGCAGCGCGTTGCCCTCTGCGATCGAGTGCGCCAGCGGCAGGTAGCGGAAGCCGAAGGGACCAAGCTGGAGGCTGCCCTCGTTCTCGATGACGTTGAGCTGCACATCCTTGACCAGCCCCTGCTCTTCGAGCTTGCGGCGGATCAGGTCGGCGGTAAACGGGGTGGCGAACAACGGCACATTGAGGTCGGCCGCCAGATACGGCAGCGCACCGATATGGTCTTCATGACCGTGAGTCAGCACGATGCCAAGCAGGTCGTCGGCGCGTTCCTCGATGAATTCGAGATCGGGGAAGACCAATTCGACACCGGGGTAAGCCGGGTCGGAGAAGGTCATGCCCAGGTCGACCATGACCCATTTGCCGTCACAGCCATAGAGGTTGGCGTTCATGCCGATTTCGCCCGACCCGCCAAGGGCCAGGAACAACAGTTCTTTTCCAGGTTTCATGTAATCAAAATGCCCTTTCGGCAATCATGGCTAGACCCTGCAGGGTCAGGTCGGGTTCGACCGCATCAAATATCGTCGTGTGCTCGTCAAACAGCACCGCAAGCCCACCGGTGGCGATGACCTTCGCGGGGCGTCCGATTTCGGCGCGCATCCGTGAGACCAGACCTTCCATCATGGCGACATAGCCCCAGAACACGCCGATCTGCATCTGGTCTTCGGTGTTGCGACCGATGACAGACCGGTTGTTGCGCGGGGTTTCTATCGCGATGCGCGGCAGCTTTGCGGCGGCTTGAACCAGGGCATCGAGCGACAGGTTGATCCCCGGCGCGATGATGCCTCCCTTGTAAGCACCCGTATAGTCGACCACGTCATAGGTGGTTGCGGTGCCAAAGTCGATGATGATGATATCGCCCGGATGCAGCGCGTGCGCCGCAATGGAGTTGACCGCGCGATCCGCCCCCAGAGACTTGGGCTCGTCGACATCGATCTGCATCTGCCAATCGGCCGGTGCGACACCTGCGATCAACGGCTCGACGCTGAAATATTTGCGCGAAAGCACCTGCACATTGTGCAGCGCGCGCGGCACGACGGTGGAGATGATCACCTGGCTGATGTCCTGACGGACAAAGCCTTCGAGCGCGAGCAGCTGGTTCAGCCAGACCGCATATTCGTCCGCCGTGCGCCGGGCATCGGTCGAAATGCGCCAGCGCGCCTTGATCGCACGCTCGTTAAACAGCGCAAACACGGCGTTGGTGTTGCCGACATCAATGGCAAGCAGCATGCGACAAGTCCTTCATTTCCACTAAACGGCTTTACGCAAGGAGATGGACATCACCCGCGCTGACGCTCTCCATCCGGCCATCGCGGCAGCGGATCAGCAAAGCGCCGTCCGCCGACAGGCCTTCGAAGACGCCCTCGATCCGATCCTCCGGACCACGCTGTACCGCCATCGCTTCACCGGGCTTATGCGCGGCAGCGCACCAGACTTCAAGCAGCGTTGCAGGATCGCCGGTCCGCCACTGAAGCAGCCGCGACCCGAAGCGCGTCGCCAGCAGTTCGAGCACCGCGGCGGCATCGACCTGCGCGTTCGCGCCCTGCGCGTGCAGCGACGTGACGGTGCGTCCGGAAATGTCCGGGGCGACGGCGACATTCAGGCCGATTCCCACCACCACCGCATCGCGCCGCCGCTCGAGCAGGATGCCCGCCAGCTTGGCGCCGGCGACATGGACGTCGTTGGGCCATTTCAGCCGGGCTTTTGTCTCTGGAAGGATCGCACCAACGGTATCGAGCACCGCCAGACCGGCCACGAACGCCAGCAGGTGCGCCGCCGGATCGCTCGGACCGATGCGCACCAATGTGCTGCAATACAGGTTGCCGAGCGGGCTCAGCCAGGGCCGGCCCAGCCGGCCCCTGCCCCCGCTCTGCTGCTCGGCGCGGATCCACAGTCCCTCGGGCGCACCCGTTTCGGCGCGCGCCAGCATGTCCGCATTGGTGGATGCGGTCAGCGCAACCGTTTCGATCAAGCCGCCCAGAACAGCGCTCTGGCGGCATCCGCCGTGACCGGGCTGAGCGCCAGCGTGGTGAAGTATCCCAGCGGCGACAGGAACAGGGCGGCCATCGCCACCAGAACCATGCGCGCCTTCGAACCACTCGGCGCGATCACATCGGCGGGTTCGTCAAAATACATCACCTTGATGACCTTGAGGTAGTAGAACGCACCGATGACCGAGGCGGCGATACCGATCGCGGCGAGCGGGATGAGCCCTGCTGCCACGGCGGCATCGAACACCACGAACTTGCCCCAGAAGCCGAACAGCGGCGGGATGCCGGCGAGGCTGAACATGAAGATCGCCAAAGCCGCCGCCAGACCTGGACGGGTGCGCGACAGACCAGCCAATTTGCCGATATCCTCGACCGGATGGCCTTCACGGTCGTTGAGGTCGAGCACGCAGATGAAGCTGCCCAGCGTCATCGCGACATAGATCACCAGATAGGTCAGCATCGCCGAGGCCCCTTCGGGGGTTCCGCAAGCCAGTCCGATCAGCATGAAGCCTACATTGTTGATCGACGAGTAGGCGAGCAGCCGCTTGATGTTGACCTGCCCGATCGCGCCCGCAGCGCCGAGGATGATCGAGGCCAGCGCCACGAAGATCACGATCTGCTGCCAGATGGCCTGCTGGCCGCCGAACGCCTCGATCGCCACGCGCATGGTCAGCGCCAATGCTGCAACCTTGGGCGCAGTGGCGAAGAACGTCGTGACGGGGGTAGGTGCGCCTTCATAGACGTCGGGCGTCCACATATGGAACGGCACCGCACTGATCTTGAACGCCAGGCCCGAGAGCACGAACACGATGCCGAACAGCGCACCTGTCGACACGCCATCGGCAAAGGCGGTCTGGATGCCGATGAAGCTGGTGGTGCCGGTGAAGCCATAGAGCAGCGACATGCCGAACAGCAGAATGCCGCTCGCAAGCGCGCCCAGCACGAAATATTTGAGGCCCGCTTCGGCGGAGCGATCATCGCTGCGCAGGAAACTCGCGAGGACATACGCAGCCAGGCTGTTGAGCTCGAGACCGATATACAGCGTCAGCAGATCGACCGCCGACACCATCAGGCCCATGCCGACCGAGGCAAACAGGATGAGGATCGGGAATTCCGGGCGCATCATGTTGTCGCGCGCAAAGAACTTGGGCGCCACGATCACGCAGCCGATGGCCGAGAGGAAGATCAGCACCTTCGACAACGAAGCGAAGCGATCCATCCGGTACTGGCCGTAGAACGCGTCGGCGCCGTTGGCGAAGCTGTCACCCAGCAGGAAGTTGAACGACAGCGCGAGCGCGCCGAACAACGCGACGACGGTCAGCACGCTGACAAGGCGCGACGACTGCACGCCGCCCCATGCGGCGATCAGCAGCAGCACCAGACCGGAGGCGCTGAGAACGATTTCCGGCGAGGCCAACTGGAACCAGAGCGCGTAATTCATCAGTGATGGCCTTCTTCAGCATGGGCTGCGGGCGTCAGAACCGGGGCAGTGCCCGGCGTGACCTGCGCGTCGCCCACGGGCTTGACCGCGGCGAGCCGCGCTTCGAGCGCGCCGACATCGTTGCGCATCGGCGCCATGAAGCTTTCAGGGTAAACACCCATCCACAGCACGACGATCGCGATCGGCAGCAGCAGCGCGATTTCGCGCTTGTTGAGATCGGGCATGGCAGCGACGTCATCGGACTTGATGACGCCATAGGCCACGCGGCGATAGAGATAGAGCATGTACCCGGCGCCCAGGATGATCCCGGTGGTCGAGACGATCGCGACCCAGCTCGACACTTCGTAGATCCCGAGCAGCGAGAGGAACTCGCCGACAAAGCCGCTAGTGCCCGGCAGCCCGATCGACGCCATCGTGAACAGCAGGAACAGCAGCGCGTAGCGCGGCATGTTGATCGACAGGCCGCCGTAGCGGTCGATCTCGCGAGTGTGCAGGCGGTCGTAGATCACGCCGACGCACAGGAACAGCGCGCCCGAAACCAGGCCATGGCTGAGCATGACGACCAGCGCGCCTTCGAGACCCTGGCGATTGAACGCGAACAGGCCGACGGTGACGATCGCCATATGCGCGACCGACGAATAGGCGATCAGCTTCTTCATGTCGCTCTGCACCAGCGCGATCAGCGAGGTGTAGACCACCGCAACCATCGACAGTGCGAACACCAGCCACATGTAATCCACCGACGCATCGGGGAACATCGGCAGCGAGAAGCGGATGAAGCCATAGCCGCCCATCTTGAGCAGCACGCCGGCCAGGATCACCGACCCTGCGGTCGGCGCCTGAACGTGTGCATCGGGCAGCCAGGTGTGCACCGGCCACATCGGCATCTTGACCGCGAAGCTCGCGAAGAACGCCAGCCACAGCCAGGACTGCGCCTCGAGCGGGAAGTCATAGGCCATCAGCGTCGGAATGTCCGACGTGCCCGCCTCGTTCACCATCCAGAACATCGCGATCAGCATCAGCACCGATCCGAGCAGGGTGTAGAGGAAGAACTTGTACGACGCGTAGATGCGGTTTGCGCCGCCCCAGATGCCGATGATCAGATACATCGGGATCAGGCCGGCCTCGAAGAAGATGTAGAACAGGAAGATGTCCTGCGCGGCGAAGACGCCGATCATCAGCACTTCCATCAGCAGGAATGCCGCCATGTATTCGCCGACGCGGGTCTGGATCGCTTCCCAGCTCGCGCCGATGCAGATCGGCATCAGGAAGACGGACAGCATGATCAGCATCAGCGCGATGCCATCGATGCCCAGCGCCCAGCTGAACCGGTCGAACAAGGCGGCCTTCTCGACGAACTGCCACTGCGCTCCGCCGATATCGTAGTTCATCCACAGCACGATGCCGAGCGCCAGATCGATCAGCGTGGCGGTCAGCGCCAGCCAGCGCGCGGTGTTGGCGCTGACGAACAGACAGACGATCGCAGCCGCCATCGGCACGGCGAGCATCAGCGACAGCACAGGAAATCCCAGATCGTTCATGTCAGCGCACCATCAGCCAGGTGAGTGCGGCCACAAGGCCAAGCAGCATCACCAGGGCGTAACTGTAGAGGAAACCCGATTGCAGCTTCACGGCCATGCGGCTGCCCGAGGCAACCAGCACCGCGGCACCATCGGGACCGAAGCGGTTGATTGTTCCTTCGTCGCCGACCTTCCAGAAGAAGCGGCCAAGCGCGAAGCTGGGCTTGACGAAGATGTGGTTGTAGAGCTCGTCGAAATACCACTTGTTGAGCACGAAGCGGTAGACCGGACCCAGCGCGCCAGCCACCTTGCCCGGGAGCGCGGTGTTGCGGATGTAGAACAGCCACGCCACCAGCAGACCAATCACCATCACGATAGACGCGGCATATTTCACCAGCATCGGCACCTCGTGCATCGCGTGCATCAGGCCAGCGTTGTAGGCGATCGAGCCGTTCCAGAAGCCAGCCTGATCGAGGAAGGCATCATGGAAGACCTGACCGGCAATGACCGCGCCGATGCCCAGAAGGCCGAGCGGCAACAGCATCGCCAGCGGGCTTTCATGCGGATGATAGCCACCGGTGGTGTCCGCGCCGGCCTTCTCAGGCGTCTTGTGAACGCTGTGCTGGATGTGTTCGGACTGGATCCAGCGCGGCTTGCCCCAGAAGGTGAGGAACATCAGACGCCAGCTGTAGAAGCTGGTGAACAACGCTGACACGGTCCCAAGCCAGAAGGCGGTATTCCCGGCCTGCGAACCCGACGCCCAAGCGGCTTCGAGAATGGCATCCTTTGACCAGAAGCCAGCAAATCCAAGCCCAAGATGGTAGACCCCCACCCCGGTGATCGCGAGCGTTCCGGCGAGCATCGCCCAGAAGGTCAGCGGGATGTGTTTTCTGAGGCCGCCATAATAGCGCATGTCCTGTTCATGGTGCATCGCATGGATCACCGAACCGGCCCCCAAGAACAGCAGCGCCTTGAAGAACGCGTGCGTGAACAGATGGAACATCGCCGCGCCATAAGCGCCGACGCCGGCAGCGAAGAACATATAGCCGAGCTGCGAGCAGGTCGAATACGCGATCACCCGCTTGATGTCCCACTGCGTGGTGCCGATGGTGGCGGCGAAGAAGCAGGTCGCCGCGCCCACGATCGTCACCACGGTCAGCGCGACCGGGCTGGTTTCGAACATCGGCGACAGACGGCAGACCATGAACACGCCAGCGGTCACCATCGTTGCGGCATGGATCAGCGCCGACACCGGGGTCGGGCCTTCCATCGCATCGGGAAGCCAGGTGTGCAGCCCGAGCTGCGCCGACTTGCCCATCGCACCGATGAACAGCAACAGGCACAGCACCGTCATGGTATCGGCGCGCAGGCCGAGGAAGCCGATGGTCGAACCGGCCATGGCCGGCGACGCTTCGAGGATCGCGGGGATCGACACGGTGCCGAACACCAGGAACGTCCCGAAGATGCCCATCATGAAGCCGAGATCGCCGACACGGTTGACGACGAACGCCTTGATCGCGGCGGCATTGGCAGTGGGCTTGCGGAACCAGAAGCCGATCAGCAGATACGAGGCGAGGCCCACGCCTTCCCAACCGAAGAACATCTGGACGAGGTTGTCGGCGGTCACCAGCATCAGCATCGCGAACGTGAACAGCGAGAGATAGGCGAAGAAACGCGGCTGGTCGGGATCCTCGTCCATATAGCCCCAGCTATACAGATGGACGAGCGCCGAGACCGAGGTGACGACGACCAGCATGATCGCGGTCAGCGTATCGACGCGCAGCGCCCAGTCGAACTGGAGGTCGCCCGAGCGCAGCCAGGACAGCACCGGAACGACATATTCGGTGGTCGAACCGTTCAGGAACCCGATGAAGATCGGCCAGCTCAGCGCGCACGCGGCGAACAGCGCGGCGGTGGTGACCAATTTGGCGGGCACATTGCCGATGATGCGGTTGCCCAGGCCAGCGACGATGGCTGCCAGCAACGGCAGGAAGACGATCAGGGTGATGGCCATGTGCTTAACCCTTCATCTGGTTGATATCGTCAACCGCAATCGTGCCGCGGCCGCGGAAGTAGATGACCAGGATGGCCAACCCGATAGCGGCTTCGCCGGCTGCCACGGTGAGCACGAACATCGCGAACACCTGGCCCACCATGTCGCCGAGGAAGACGCTGAACGCGACGAGGTTGATGTTCACCGCAAGCAGGATGAGTTCGATCGCCATCAGGATGATGATCACGTTCTTGCGGTTGAGGAAGATGCCCAGCACGCCCATCACGAACAGGATGGAGCTGACCACCAGATAATGCTCGATACCAATCATAGCTCGACACCTTCACCGACGGTGGGCTGCGTGTTGCGCGTGGCCTCTTCGGGACGGCGGCGCACCTGCGAGGCAATGTTCTGTGGACGAACGCCCGCGCGCTTGCGGTGAGTCAGCACGATCGCGCCGACCATCGCCACCAGCAGGACAAGCCCTGCCGCTTCGAATAGGAAGATGTAGCGGGTGTACAGCAGTTCGCCGACTGCCTCGATATTGCTTGCGCCCATCCGCGCTGGGTTGAGCGCGTGCTCGCCCAGCGCGATGTTGCCCGCCTGCCAGGCACCGATGCCGAAGATCATTTCCGCCAGCAGCACCGCAGCGAGCGCGATACCCAGCGGCAAGTTCTTCATGAAGCCTGCGCGCAGTTCGGCAAAATCGATGTCGAGCATCATCACCACGAACAGGAACAGCACCGCGACCGCGCCGACATAGACGATCACCAGCAGCATCGCGATGAATTCCGCGCCGATCAGGATCATCAGGCCCGCCGCGTTGAAGAACGCGAGGATGAGCCAGAGCACCGAGTGCACCGGGTTCCGGGCCAGGATGGTAAACGCGCCACTGGCGATCACCACCGAGGCGAACAGGTAAAAGGCAAATATCTGGATCAAAGCTTTACAGCCCCCGATGCGCCCAATCGAGCAGGTCTGGTATCAGGCCCCTGCCCCGCGTCTCCCAGCGGGGCAAAAGCCATCGGTGAATCGATTTCGAGTGCGCCTTACCGATAAGGGGCATCGGCTTCAAGGTTGGCGGCAATGGCTCGTTCCCATTTGTCACCATTCTCAAGCAGCTTGCCCTTGTCGTAGATCAGCTCTTCGCGGGTTTCGGTCGCATATTCGAAATTCGGACCCTCGACCACCGCGTCCACCGGACAGGCTTCCTGACAGAAACCGCAATAGATGCACTTGGTCATATCGATGTCGTAGCGCGTGGTGCGGCGGCTGCCGTCCTCGCGCGGTTCGGACTCGATGGTGATCGCCTGAGCCGGGCACACCGCTTCGCAAAGCTTGCACGCGATGCAGCGTTCCTCGCCATTAGGATAGCGGCGCAGCGCGTGCTCGCCGCGGAACCGGGGGCTCAGCGGGTTCTTCTCGAAGGGATAATTGATCGTCGCCTTGGGCTTGAAGAAATACTTCAAGGTCAGCGCGTGCGCCTTCACGAACTCGAAGAGCGTGAACGCCTTGATGGTTTGCAACATGTCTCTCAGACCCCGTAACGTGTCAGCATCAGATAGCCCGACACCAGGAATACCCACAGCAGCGAAATCGGCAGGAACACCTTCCAGCCCAGCCGCATCAGCTGGTCATACCGGTAACGGGGAACCGTCGCCTTGACCCAGCTGAAGATGAAGAAGAACGCCGAGATCTTGAAGATCAGCCAGAAGATGCCGGGGATCGCATAGAGCGGCGCCCAATCGACCGGCGGCAGCCAGCCACCCCAGAACAGCAGCGCGTTGAGCGTGCACATCAGCAGCACGTTGGCGTACTCTCCGAGCCAAAACAAAGCGAAGGCCATCGACGAATATTCGGTCTGATAGCCCGCGACCAGCTCGCTTTCGGCCTCGGTGAGATCGAACGGTGCGCGCGCGGTTTCGGCCAGCGACGAGATCAGGAACATCACCGCCATCGGGAACAGCAGCAGGTTGAAGCCATACCAATTGATGAAGCCCAGCCCGTGGCCGCGCTGCGCCTCGACGATGGCATTGAGATTGAAGCTGCCGGTAAACATCACCACCGTAATGATGATGAAGCCGATCGAGACTTCGTACGAGATCATCTGCGCCGCCGCACGCAGCGCCGAGAAGAACGGGTATTTCGAGTTGGACGCCCAGCCGGCGATCATCACGCCATACACGCCCAGCGAACTGACCGCGAAGATGTAGAGCAAGCCGACGTTGATGTCGGCGAGCACCATGTCCTGATCGAACGGGATCACCGCCCATGACAGCAGCGCCACGGTGAAGGTGATGATCGGCGCGATCAGGAACAGGCCCTTGTTGGCGCCCGATGGAATGATCGTTTCCTGCAGGAACACCTTCAATGCGTCGGCGAAGCTCTGCAGGATACCGAATGGCCCGACCACATTGGGTCCGCGCCGCAGCGCCATCGAGGCCCAGATCTTGCGGTCGAAATAGATCACGATCGCCACCGACAGCATCACCGGAAGCGCGATCAGCAGGATCAGGATCAGGTTGGCAACAAGCCAGCCCCAGCCCATGCCGAGCGATGATTGGAAAAACTCGGTCATTCCGCGGCCTCCAGCATCGCTTCGCCGTGCAGCAGTTCAGCCGAGCAGCGCTGCATCGTGCCGCTGGCGCGGGCGATGGCGTTGGTGAGGTAGAAATCCTTGATCGGATAGCCGACCGGGCCGGACGGGCTTGCCGTCAGCTTCGGCGGCGCCCAGTCGAACGAGGCAAGACCTTCCACGCCCAAAGCCGGCTCCGCAGCGACCATCGCGCTGCGGCATTCGGCAAAGGTATCGAACGGCAATTTGTGGCCCAGAACCTCGGACAGCGCGCGCAGGATCGACCAGTCCTCGCGGGCATCGCCCGGCGCGAACACGGCCTTGTCGCTCATCTGCACCCGGCCCTCGACATTGACATAGGTGCCGTTCTTCTCGGGATACGCAGCCGATGGCAGGATGACGTCGGCCGCTGCAGCCCCCTTGTCGCCATGATGGCCGATGAACACCTTGAAGCTGCCATCGAACTGGGTGAAATCGACCTCGTCGGCGCCGAGCGCGACCAACAGCTTCGGCTTGGCCGCGACCAGATCGGCGATGCCGCCGGGCTGCGCCCAGCCGAGCATCAGCCCGCCCATGCGCGATGCCGCCATGTGCAGCACGTTGAAGCCGTTCCAGGGTCCGTCCTCGGTGTCGCGGACCATGTTGAAGGTCTCGGCGAGCGCCAGCGCTGCGCCATGCGCGCCATCGACACCCAAAGCGCCGCCACCCATGATCAAGGCAGGCCGCGCGGCCCCCTTGAAGACGTCAGCGACCGCATCGGGCAGCGTGGCCAGCAGGCCCATGTCGTTGCCCAGCCATTCGGCCTTGTAGGTCAGGTCGATTTCTTCGCCGATGGCATAGACCTTGGCGCCGTGCTTGATCGCCTTGCGGATGCGGGTGTTGACCAGAGGCGCTTCCCAGCGCGGATTGGTGCCCACCAGCAGGATCGCATCGGCGGTCTCGATGCCGTTGAGCGTCGAGTTGAAATTCACCGCAGACAGGCTGGAGACGTCGTATTTCAGACCGGTCTGACGGCCTTCGATAAGGGTCGAGCCCATCGCCGCCAGCAATTCGCGCGCGGCGAACAGGGTTTCGCAATCAAGCAGATCGCCCGCCACAGCGCCCATGCTCGATCCGGCGTTCACTGCGGCAATCGCCTGGAACGCTTCGGCCCAGCTTGCCGGGACGAGCTTGCCGTCACGGCGCACATAGGGCCGGTCGAGCCGGCGACGCATCAGGCCATCGACCGCATAGCGGGTCTTATCGTGCGCCCATTCCTCGTTGACGTCGTCGTTGACCCGCGGCAGCACGCGCATCACTTCCCTGCCCCGGCTGTCGAACCGGATGTTGGTGCCGACCGCGTCCATCACATCGATGCCCATGGTCTTCTTGAGCTCCCACGGCCGCGCCTCATAGGCATAGGGCCGCGAGGTCAGCGCGCCGACCGGGCACAGATCGATGACATTACCCGAAAGCTCGGACGAGACCGCCTTTTCGAGATAGCTGGTGATCTGCATGTTCTCGCCGCGGCCAATCGCACCGATCTGCTCGGTGCCGGCCACTTCCTCGGCAAACCGCACGCAGCGGGTGCAATGAATGCAGCGGGTCATGATCGTCTTGATGATCGGACCCATGTACTTTTCGGTCACCGCGCGCTTGTTTTCGTCATAGCGCGAACCGCCGCGGCCATAGGCCACCGACTGGTCCTGCAGGTCGCACTCGCCGCCCTGATCGCAAATCGGGCAGTCGAGCGGATGGTTGATCAGCAGGAACTCCATCACGCCTTCGCGCGCCTTTTTCACCATATCCGAGTTGGTGCGGACTTCCTGATTGTCCATCGCGGGCAGCGCGCAGCTCGCTTGCGGCTTGGGCGGTCCGGGTTTCACTTCGACCAGGCACATCCGGCAGTTGCCGGCGATGCTTAGCCGCTCGTGATAGCAGAAACGCGGGATTTCCTTGCCGGCAGCCTCGCAAGCCTGCAGCACGGTCGCACCCTGTGGGACTTCAACCTCGATCCCGTCTACGGTAAGTTTAGGCATTGCTCGTCAGTTCCGTTCTATCGTGGCGCCTGCGGCGTGATACATCGCTTCGGCTATCGCCAGTCGGAAGTAGCTAGGGTTGAGAGTGGCTTTCAGGCCTTCCGGGAAACAAGGGGCAATCTGCGGGGCCATTTTCTCGATGGTGGCGCGCTCGCCCTTGGTTCCCAGCCGCGTTTCCCGCAGCAACCTTTGGGCCTCGACCGGATGGCCCTCAACATAACAGCGGGCGATCGCGTTGATCGGCGGCCCCTTCGGCCAGGCAGCCGACGCTGCCGGACCCGGAACGCCAGGGTTTGTCCCGGCCTTTTCATACAAGGCTTCAGCAAGCGTCCCACGCAGATGCGACCGCGGGAACGACATGCGGACGAAATTGCGCATGCAAGCGTTGCTCTGCTTGTTGAACAACTGCTTGAACGCCTTCCCCTCGTCTGCCGACCCTACGTCCGTCTGCAAAAAGATGAGTGCCTTATCCCGCTTCGACGTAGCCATGCAGCGGCCCATTTCCGATATGCCCGACCAATATTCGTCCATCGTGGCGTCAACGGGTTCGCTCGACGTCCCCGAGGCGCCCGGAGCCAATTGCGCCGACGCACCAGAAGGAAGCAAGCTCGCCATCACCGCAAGCAGGACAATCGGCCGCTTCACTCCGCGGCCTCCATCAATCCGCCGCCCTGCTTCTCGACAATGCGGCGCTCCATCTCGGGGCGGAAGTGCTTGATAAGTCCCTGAATCGGCCAGGCCGCAGCGTCGCCCAATGCACAGATGGTGTGGCCTTCGACCTGCTTGGTCACTTCATACAGCGTATCGATCTCGCTGATGTCGGCATCGCCGGTGCGCATGCGTTCCATCACGCGCCACATCCAGCCGGTGCCTTCGCGGCACGGGGTGCACTGGCCGCAGCTTTCGTGCTTGTAGAAATAGCTCAGCCGGCTGATCGCCTGAACAATGTCGGTCGACTTGTCCATGACGATCACCGCCGCCGTGCCGAGGCCCGAGCCGACCTCTTTCAGCCCGTCAAAATCCATCGGCGCATCCATGATCTGCGCTGCAGGAACCAGAGGCACCGAAGAGCCGCCGGGGATCACTGCGAGCAGATTGTCCCAACCGCCGCGGATGCCGCCGCAGTGTTTTTCGATCAGGTCGCGGAACGGGATGCTCATCGCTTCCTCGACGACGCAGGGCTTGTCGACATGCCCGCTGATCTGGAAGAGCTTGGTGCCCTTGTTGTTCTCGCGCCCGAAGCTCGCAAACCAGGCCGCGCCGCGCCGCAGGATGGTCGGTACGACCGCGATCGATTCGACGTTGTTGACCGTGGTCGGGCAGCCATAGAGGCCCGCGCCTGCCGGAAACGGCGGCTTGAGCCGGGGCTGACCCTTCTTGCCTTCGAGGCTTTCGATCATCGCGGTTTCTTCGCCGCAGATATAGGCGCCGGCGCCGCGATGGACGAACACGTCGAAATCATAGCCCGACTTCGAGGCGTTCTTGCCGATCAACCCGGCTTCGTAAGCCTCGTCGACCGCTGCCTGCAGAACTTCGGCTTCGCGAATGTATTCGCCGCGGACATAGATGTACGCCGCACGCGCGCGCATCGCGAAGCCCGCGATCAGCGCGCCCTCGATCAGCTTGTGCGGATCGTGGCGCAGGATTTCACGGTCCTTGCAGCTGCCAGGCTCGGATTCATCGGCGTTGATGACCAGGAAGCTGGGACGACCGTCCTTCGATTCCTTGGGCATGAAGCTCCACTTCATGCCGGTGGGGAAGCCTGCACCGCCACGCCCACGCAGGCCCGACGCCTTCATCTCGTCGATGATCTTGTCCTGGCCCCAGGCGATCAGGTCCTTGGTGTTGTCCCAGTCGCCACGCGCCTCAGCCGCCTTGAGGTTCCACGGCTGGAAGCCATAGACGTTGGTGAAAATGCGATCCTTGTCGCTGAGAAAATCAAAGCTCATCACCATTCCCCGCGATAATCATGGTTGGCATCGACCATCGCCTTCAAGCTCGTCGGTCCGCCCTCGGGTTCGCTGGTATGACGCCCCGCGATCTGCGTCCCGGCCTTCGGGCTTTCGCCGGCGGCCAGCGCTTCGAGAATGCGCGTGGTGATGTCATAGTCCAGGTCTTCGAAGTTATCGTCGTTGATCTGGACCATCGGTGCGTTGGCGCAGTTGCCCATGCACTCAACCTCGGTCAGCGTGAACAGGCCATCGGGCGTGGTCTTGCCCTTGACCAGGCCCTTGTTGGCGCATGCTGCCATGACATCATCGCTGCCGCGCAGCAGGCACGGCGTGGTGCCGCAGACCTGCACGTGGAAGCGCCCGACCGGTGCGAGATTGTACATGGTGTAGAAGCTCGCGACCTCATAGGCCCGGATATAGGGCATATCCAGCATCGCTGCGACATACTCGATCACCGGCACCGGCAACCACCCTTGCGTCTGCGTATCTGCGCCGACCTGGCGCTGCGCCAGATCGAGCAGAGGCATCACCGCGGAGCGCTGGCGCCCTTCGGGATAGCGCGAAATGAACGTTTTCGCCTTGGCGAGATTCTCGTCCGTGAATGCAAAACCGCCCCAGCGGGCGCGGGTTTCGGCTTCATCGGGGATATGGGCTGCGTCAGCCATCAGCGGACAAACTCCACGCGCGACACCTTGTCGCCTTTGAAACTGTAGATCGACATGACCTCGAACGGTTCGGCATCTGCCGAGCGCGACACGCGCTCGTGCAATACGACATGCTCGCCGAGCATATGGCCCGACAGGATTTCCGCGTGGTTGCCCGGAAACTCGGCGAACATCGACTTGAGGCCAGCGCGCACGCCCTCCTTGCCGTTGCGCAGCACGTCACCACGATAACCCGCTTCGCAGGCATCGTCGGTCATCAGCGCGACATAGGCGTCAGCGTCCTGCGCATTGTAATGGGCGATCATCGCCTCTGCGACAGCCATCTGGACGGTCACCGGTCACACTCCCCGAACACGACGTCGATTGCGCCCAGGATGGCGGTCGCATCGGACAGCATGTGCCCGCGCGTCATGAAATCCATCGCCTGAAGATGCGAGAACGCAGTCGGGCGGATCTTGCAACGGTACGGCTTGTTGGTGCCATCACTGACCAGATACACGCCGAACTCGCCCTTGGGGCTCTCGGTCGCGACATAGACTTCGCCCGCCGGAACGTGGAAGCCCTCGGTGTAAAGCTTGAAGTGATGGATCAAGGCTTCCATCGACTGCTTCATCTCGGCGCGCTTGGGCGGCACGACCTTGCGGTCGGACGAGGCGATCGGGCCTTCGGGCATCTCGTTGAGGCACTGGCGCATGATGCGAGCCGACTGGCGCACTTCCTCGACGCGGACCATGAAGCGATCATAGCAATCGCCGCGGGTACCGACGGGCACGTCGAACTCCATGCGGTCATAGACATCATAAGGCTGCGACTTGCGCAAATCCCAGGGAATGCCGCTGCCGCGGATCATCGGCCCGGAAAAGCCCCAGCGCACCGCATCATCCTTGGACACGACCGCGATATCGACATTGCGCTGCTTGAAGATGCGGTTGTCGATGACAAGGCTCATCGCATCCTCGAACAGCTTCGGGAAGGTGTCGAGCCAGTCAGCCAGATCGGTGAGCAGCTTGAGCGGCACGTCCTGATGGACGCCGCCGGGACGGAACCATGCACTGTGCATCCGCGCACCGGACGCGCGCTCGAAGAAGTTGAGGCAATCCTCGCGGATCTCGAACAGCCAAAGGTTCGGCGTCATCGCGCCGACGTCCATCACATGCGCACCCAGGTTGAGCATGTGGTTGCAGATGCGAGTCAGCTCAGCAAACAGCACGCGCAGATATTGCGCGCGCAGCGGAACCTCGAGGTTGAGCAGCTTCTCGATGGCGAGCACATAGCTGTATTCCATCGCCAGCGGCGAACAGTAATCGAGCCGGTCGAAGTACGGCAGCGCCTGCAGATAGGTCTTGTACTCGATCAGCTTTTCGGTGCCGCGGTGCAGCAGCCCGACATGGCAATCGATGCGCTCGACGATTTCACCTTCGAGCTCCATCACCATACGCAGCACGCCGTGCGCTGCCGGGTGCTGAGGACCGAAGTTGATCGTGTAGTTCTGGATTTCCAGATCGGCCGAATCCTGCTCGATCTGCCCGGGTTCGGACGTCGCGCCGGCAATATCGTGGAGTGCCTCGGTGGTCATGCCTTGTCACCCTTCTTGTCGGCGGGCTTCTCGGCAGCAGCCTCAGGGCTGGGCTTGGCAGCTTCCTTATTGGCAGCGCGGCCCGCGCCGGTGTCCGATTTTTTCTCGGTGGTCTTGGGAGTGTCGACATGCGGCGGACCACCCAGCGACTTCTCGTCGCCCGGAAGCACATAATCCGCGCCCTCCCAGGGCGAGGTGAAGTCGAAGTTGCGGAAATCCTGCGCGAGCTTGACCGGCTCGTAGATCACCCTGCCCTGCTCCTCGGAATAGCGCATCTCGCTATAGCCGGTGAGCGGGAAGTCCTTGCGGAAGGGATGGCCGCGGAAGCCATAATCGGTGAGGATGCGACGCAGATCGGGGTTGCCGGCGAAAATCACGCCATACATGTCGTAGACTTCGCGCTCGAGCCAGCCGGCGACCGGCCAGATCGTGGTGACGGTCGGCACCGCGGTATCCTCGTCGGTCGTACAGGCGACGCGGATGCGGTGGTTCTTGGTCAGGCTCAAAAGGCAATAGACGACCTCGAAACGTTCAGCGCGCTCGGGATAGTCGACGCCAGCGATTTCAACGAGTTGCTGGTACTCGTAACGATCACGCAACAGGTCGAGCGCCTCGGCAATCGCCTCGCGCCGGACGGTGAAGCAATACTCGCCCTGCGCGAAACGCGTCGCGATCAGCCGGTCACCCAGCGTCGCGGCGACAGCATCGCCCAAGCCTTCCAGAACGGCATAGCGTGGTGCCGAATGTCCCATGTGCGTCCCTTATCCGGCCTGCCTCCACGACAGGCCTTCTCAACTCTCAGCGCTCGATCGTGCCGATCCGGCGGATCTTGCGCTGCAACTGCATCACGCCGTAGAGCAGCGCCTCGGCGGTCGGCGGGCAGCCGGGGACATAGATGTCCACCGGCACGATGCGGTCGCAGCCGCGCACCACCGAATAGCTGTAATGGTAATAGCCGCCGCCATTGGCGCAGCTGCCCATCGAAATCACGTATTTCGGCTCGGACATCTGATCATAGACGCGGCGCAGCGCCGGTGCCATCTTGTTGCACAGCGTGCCCGCGACGATCATCACGTCCGACTGCCGCGGCGATGCGCGAGGCGCGACGCCGAAGCGCTCCATGTCGTAGCGCGGCATGCTCACATGGATCATCTCCACAGCGCAGCAAGCCAGACCAAAGGTCATCCACCACAAGGAACCGGTGCGCGCCCATTGGAACAGCTCTTCGGTCGAGGTGACCAGAAAGCCCTTGTCGGCGACTTCGGCGTTGATGTCGTTGAGGAACCCGACGTCAGGCAGCGTACCCGTGCCGGGCACGAGTGCGCCACCGGGCGCGCCAGCAGGCGTTGCGACCATCTTCGGTTCTACTCCCAATCCAGCGCTCCCATTTTCCACTCGTAAACAAACCCCACGGTGAGGATGCCCAAAAACACCATCATCGCCGCCCAGGCTTCCCAGCCCAGATCGAGGAATGTCACCGCCCAGGGGAACAGAAACGCCACCTCAAGGTCGAAGATGATGAACAGGATTGCCACCAGATAGAAGCGAACGTCGAACTTGCTGCGCGAATCCTCGAACGCGGGAAAACCGCATTCATATTCGCTCAGTTTGGCGACGGTGGGTTTGTGCGCTCCGGTAAGCCGCGACACCCCGATCGGAAGGAAAACAAATGCCACCGACAAGAGCAGAGCGACCGCCAGGAACAGCAAAATTGGCAGATATTCGGCCATGTGCGTATCCCGCTTGTGCGTGTTGCTTGGGCGGTCTTTAGGCCAGCCCGTCGCCTATCGCAACCCGGGTGGACCCCTTTTTTGCGGTAAAGCCGACGCCCTCAATAACGCCCGAATATTGCGGGATCTGAAGGCTCGAGACACGATGTGTTCGCGATTGCCGCGCCCGAGTGGATCACCCTGTGCGCGAAGCGAACCCGCCTTGGCGCAACCGCCAATGGCTCGGTCAGCGCAGCGCGCCGACCAGCAGCTTGTGCAGCCGCGAATGCAGCGAATCGTTGCCTGCAATCACCTGCTGGCGCTCCATAGGCTGGGCACCGCCGCGATAATCGGTGACGAAGCCGCCCGCTTCGCGCACCAGCAGAATTCCGGCGGCCACATCCCACGGCTTGAGGCCGCTTTCCCAGAAGCCGTCGAACTTGCCCGCAGCGACCCACGCCATATCGAGCGATGCGGCGCCAAAGCGGCGAATACCGGCGACTTCGGGTGCGATCGCGCCGAAAATCCGCGTCCATTCGCCGATGTCGCCGTGCCCCAGAAACGGAATGCCGGTGGCGATCAGCGCTTCGTTGAGGCTGCGACGGCCCGACACGCGCAGACGGCGGTCGTGCAGCCATGCGCCGCGCGACTTTTCCGCCCAATAGCTCTCGTCTGTGACCGGCTGATAGATTAGCGCGGCGCTGATTTCGCCCCAGCCCTTGCCGTCCAGCGTCGGCTCCTGCACCGCGATCGAGATCGCGAAATGCGGAATGCCGTGGAGGAAGTTGCTGGTGCCGTCGAGCGGATCGATGATGAAGCGCGGCTTGCCGGGCTCGGCGGGAATGTCGCCGCCCTCTTCGAGCATGAAGCCCCAGCCGGGACGCGCCTTGCTCAGCTCGTCATACAGGATGCGCTCGGCGCGCTGATCGGCCTTGGAGACGAAATCCGCCGGCCCCTTTTGCGAGACCTGCAGGTGCTCGACCTCGCCGAAGTCACGGCGCAGCCGTCCCCCCGCCTTGCGCGCGGCGCTTTCCATGACACGGATGATGGCTGAGATGGCAGGCATTGCGATAAGGTCCGATCAATCCGCCTTGCGGACATATTCCTTGGCGTAGACGTCGACGATGATCCGCGTGCCGCTGCTGATGTGCGGCGGAACCATGACGCGCACGCCATTGTCGAGGATTGCAGGCTTGTAGCTCGAAGAAGCGGTCTGTCCCTTCACCACGGCGTCGGCCTCGACGATCGTGGCTTCGATCTGGTCAGGCAGCTGCACCGAAATCGGGCGCTCGTCGTACATTTCGAGGGTGACCTGCATGCCGTCCTGCAGGAAGGCAGCTTCGTCCCCCAGCAGCTTGGCCGCGATGGTAATCTGCTCGAAATTCTCTTCGTCCATGAACACGAAGGACTCGCCGTCGGCGAACAGGAACTGGAAGTCCTTGGTATCAAGCCGGACCTTTTCGACCGTATCCTGGCTGCGATAGCGGATGTTGGTCTTGCGGCCGTCTTCGAGGTTCTTCATCTCGACCTGCATGAACGCACCGCCCTTGCCGGGCTGGGTATGCTGGATCTTGCCGACTTTCCAGATACCACCTTCATGTTCCAGAATGTTGCCGGGGCGAATATCGACACCGCTGATCTTCATGCGAGGCTCGTTTCCATCAGGTTTCAGGGATTGGACAGGCCCTCTAGGCGTTGGGCGCTGGCATGGCAAGGGCTTTGGGCGATGAACGGGCCGCCAGCCCCCACCCGCGCATGCGTCTGACCGATGGCTGAGGCACCCCGGTCGACAAAGCCCCGAAATGGCTGTTTCTTCCTATATAGGGACACTGCCAGATAGTAGATGGGAAACATCGGCAATGGCTGCTAAAAAGCCACCGGGGATTGGATCAGACACTCATGCCATTGTTCAGCATCAAGACGCCCGCGGCCGGCATCTTCGGCAAGGCCCGCAACCAGATTGACGCGGCACATGCAGCGCGCGGCGAGGCTGTCCCTGGTGTCGAAGAGTTCGAAGCCGATTTCGTCAGCTACCTTGCCCGGCTGGATGCCTCAGTCGGCAGTCGCTCTGCCCTTGGCCATGAGCGCAAGGAACTGTCGCACGGCTGATGCCGGCCCCTCGGGGTGGTTCCACACGCCACCCGACACCGCGATGAAGTCGGTTCCGGTCGCCACGATCGCCGCGACGTTGTCCACCGTGATCCCGCCGATGGCGACGCAGGGCGGCTCCATCATCGATGACCACCACTCCAGAATTTCCGGCTCGGCCTGGATCTTCGCGTCCTTGGTGCTGCTTGGGAAGAACGCCCCAAACGCGACATAGTCCGCGCCCATCTCGCCGGCTTCGAGCGCCAGATGGCGGCTGTTGTGACAGGTCACGCCGATCTGCGCCTCCTTGCCCAGTTCCTCGCGCGCCTCGCGCGGGTCTCCGTCGCCCTGCCCCAGATGCACGCCATCGGCGCCAAGCCGCTTGGCGAGCGCGACATCATCGTTGACGATAAACGCGCAATCATGCTCGCGGCAGATCTCGAGCAGCGGCGCGGCAAGCCGTGCCGCCTCGTGCTGGTCGAGACCCTTGACCCGGAACTGGAACGCGGCCACCGGCCCCGCCTCCAGCGCAGCCCGCAGCCGGTCCGGGAAATCCCCGCCCACATCGAGCGGGGAGATCAGATAGAGTTCGCAGCCGGTCAAGCGATCGATGCCTTATGAATCTCGTCGATCGCGCCGCCGAGCGAGGCGTCGAACTCGTCGTCGCTCATCTGATGCTTGAGATCGTTGAGCAGCGCGCGCGAGAAGCTGGCGATGATGCCGCTGTTCTTGGCGAGCTCGGTGCAGGCGTCCGCGCGGCTGAAGCCGCCCGACAGCGCAACGACGCGCACCACAGCGGGATGCTTGACCAGATCGGCGAACAGCCCGGCGTTGGCGGGCAGCGAGAGCTTGAGCATCACGCGGCGCCCCTCGGGCAGCGCGTCGAGCGCCTTCTTCGTTTCGGCGAGCAGGATGTCATCGCACTGGCTGCGCGTCTCGCTCTTGATGTTCACTTCAGGCTCGATGATCGGCACCAGGCCATGGTCGAGGATCTCGCCTGCGACCTCGAACTGCTGCTTGACGATGGCCGCGATTCCGGACTGCGATGCCGAATTGATCACCGAGCGCATCTTGGTGCCGAACACGCCCTTGGCCTTGGCGCGGGCGAGAAGCTCACCCAGGCCGCTGATCGGCTTCATCATCTGCACGCCATCGGCTTCGTCTTCCAGACCCTTGTCGACCTTGAGGAATGGGACGACGCCGCGTTCCCAGAGCAAAGCCGGAACCGGCTTGCCGCCCGCTTCGCCATCCATGGTGCGTTCGAACAGGATCGCGCCGATCACCTTTTCGCCTGTGAAGCACGGCGAGGTGACGATCCGGCTGCGCATCGAGTGGATCAGCGCGAACATTTCTTCGTCACTGCCCCAGGCATCTTCTTCGACACCATAGCCCTTGAGCGCCTTGGGGGTCGATCCGCCACTCTGGTCGAGCGCGGCGATGAAGCCCGCGCCGGTCTCGATCTGGGCGAGCATCTTTTCGAAGGTTGCGGTGTCGGTCATCTGAGTTTCCCTTTGGTCTGTGCCAGGTTTATAGTTGAGGTCGAAATGGCTGGGTCAGCCTTCGAGCGCCTTGACGCCGGGCAGGACCTTGCCTTCCATCCATTCGAGGAAAGCACCGCCAGCGGTTGAAACGAAAGAGAAATCATCCGCAACACCGGCATGATTGAGCGCGGCCACGGTATCGCCCCCGCCTGCGACCGACACCAATGTGCCCTCGCGGGTAAGGGCAGCCGCCGTGCGCGCCAGCGCGACCGTGGCGGTGTCGAATGGTGGATATTCGAACGCCCCCAATGGACCGTTCCATACCAGTGTGCGGCAGGTCTTGAGCACGTCGGACAATGCCTCGACCGCCGACGCGCCGACATCGAGGATCATCTCGTCAGCGGCAACTTCGTGGACGTTGGCGGTGTGGCACGGCACGTTCGCGCCGAACTCCTTCGCCACCACGACGTCGTACGGCAGGTGGACCGTGCAATTGGCCTTGTCTGCGGCCTCGAGGATGGCATTGGCGGTATCGGCCAAGTCATGCTCGCACAAGGATTTGCCGACATCGACGCCGCGCGCGGCCAGAAAGGTGTTGGCCATGCCGCCACCGATGATCAGGTGATCGACCTTGCCGACCAGATGGGTCAGCACGTCGAGCTTGGTCGAAACCTTGGCGCCCCCGACCACCGCAGCGACCGGATGCTCGGGCTTGCCCAAAGCTGCTTCGAGCGCTTTCAATTCGGCTTCCATCGCACGACCGGCAAAAGCCGGCAGCAGATGCGCCAGACCTTCGGTGGTCACATGCGCGCGGTGCGCGGCGGAAAAGGCATCGTTGACATAGAAATCGCCCAGCGAAGCCATCTGCCTTGCCAGCACCGGATCATTCTTTTCTTCGCCGGGATAGAAGCGGCTGTTTTCCAGCACGGTGATGCTGCCAGGTTCGAGAACGTCAATCGCATGGCGGTCGGGCGAAGCGAGGAAACCGACATGCCGGCCCATGACCTCGCCCAGCGCCTCGGCGATCGGACGCAGCGTGAACTCGGGATCGACCTTGCCCTTGGGACGGCCAAAATGCGCGAGCACCAGCACCTTGGCACCGTGATCGGCGAGTTCGGCCAGCGTCGGCATCGCCGCCCGTAGCCGGGTGTCATCGGACACCCGGCCTTCGTGCATCGGTACGTTCAGATCTTCGCGAACCAGAACAGGCTTGCCTGCCACGCCGTGGCGGTCGGCAATCAGGTCATCGATGGTCTTGAACATACAGGTCCTTCTTCGGTTGGCGCTCAGGATCAGAGCAGGCCGGCCATCACGCCTGCGGTGTCGACCATGCGGTTCGAGAAGCCCCATTCATTGTCGTACCAGCTGATCACGCGGACCAGCTTGCCGTCGATGACAGAGGTTTCCAGGCTGTCGATGGTCGAACTGGCCGGGTCGTGGTTGAAGTCGATCGAAACCAGCGGCTCGTCGGTATAAGCCAGCACGCCCTTGAGCGCGCCTTCCGACGCCGCCTTGAGCGCGCCGTTGATTTCCTCGACGGTCGTGTCGCGGCCGGGGGTGAAGGTGAGATCGACGAGGCTGACGTTGGCGGTCGGAACGCGGATCGCCGAGCCGTCGAGCTTGCCCTTGAGTTCGGGCAAAACCAGACCCACCGCGCGGGCTGCGCCGGTGGTCGTGGGGATCATCGACATCGCAGCGGCGCGCGCGCGGCGCATGTCGCTGTGGATCTGGTCGAGGATCTTCTGGTCGTTGGTATAGCTGTGCACCGTGGTCATCAGGCCGCGCTCGATGCCGACGGTATCGTTCAGCACCTTGGCCATCGGCGCAAGGCAGTTGGTAGTGCAGCTGGCGTTCGAGACGACCAGATCGTCGGCGGTCAGAACGTCATGGTTGACGCCGAACACGATGGTCTTGTCGGCACCACCGGCGGGTGCCGAGATCAGCACGCGCTTGGCGCCCGCGGTCAGATGCGCGCTGGCCTTTTCCTTGTCGGCAAAGAACCCGGTGCATTCCAGCGCGATGTCGACGCCCATCTCGCCATGCGGCAGCTTGGCGGGATCGCGCTCCGAAGTGACCTTGATCGCCTTGCCGTTGACGACGATGGTGTCACCGACCGCTTCGACGGTGCCCGGGAACGGGCCATGGACGCTGTCGCGCTTGAACAGCAGCGCATTCGACTTCGCATCGGCGAGGTCGTTGATCGCGACCAGTTCAAGGTCGTGGTCGGTCCGCTCGAGCAGCGCGCGCGCCACCAGACGGCCGATACGGCCAAAACCATTGATTGCAACCTTGACTGCCATCGGAAATTCTCCTGCGATTGATATCGTGTTAGCGGCTTCAGCCCTGGCCCAGCGCGGTGTGCACGGCCGGGGTGATCTTGTCTGCGGTCAGTCCGAAATGATCGAACAGCGCCTCGATCGGTGCCGAAGCCCCGAAGGTGTCGATGCCGAATGTCAGGCCATCGCGGCCGACATACCGTTCCCAGCCAAAGGTGACGCCGGCTTCCATCGAGACCTTGAGTACGTCGGCGGGCAGCAGATCGTTGCGATAGCTTTCGCTCTGCGCATCGAACAGCGACCAGCACGGCATCGAGACGACATCCGCGCCCACGCCTGCTGATTCCAGGGCATCGGCCACCGACAGGGCGAGCGACACTTCGGACCCGGTGCCGATCAGCACGACCTGGCGCTTGTTGCCCGCCGACTTGATGCGATAGGCGCCGCGTGCGCACTGGTTGCCCTCGGCCTCGACCCGGCGGAACTGCGGCAGGTTCTGGCGGGTGAGCGCCAGCACCGTCGGCGTGGACGATGCCTGCAGCGCAAGCTCCCAGCATTCGGCGGTTTCGACGGCGTCACCGGGACGGAACACCAGCAGGTTGGGCATCATCCGCAGGCTCATGACATGCTCGACCGGCTGATGGGTCGGACCGTCCTCGCCCAGGCCGATGCTGTCATGCGTCATCACATAGATGACCCGCTGGCGCTGCAGCGCCGACAGGCGGATCGCGGCGCGGCAGTAATCGGAGAACACCAGGAAGGTGCCGCCATAGGGGATCACCCCGCCATGCAGCGCCATGCCGTTCATCGCCGCAGCCATGCCGAATTCGCGGATGCCGTAATTGACGTAACGACCGCCGTAATTATCCGCACTGAACACGCCAAGCCCTGCGGTCTTGGTGTTGTTGGAGCCGGTCAGGTCGGCCGATCCGCCCACGGTTTCAGGCATCCGCGGATTGATCGCTTCGAGCGCCAGTTCGGATGCCTTGCGGGTGGCAACCTTCTGCGGCTCGGCGAGCAGGCCCGCGATATGCTGCGACAGGCCGAAGCCCTGCGGCAGATCGCCAGCCATCCGACGCTTGAAGTCGGCGGCTTTGCCCGATGCCGACAGGCGCTCTGCCCAGGCGGCATGGGTGTCGGCGCTGCGGCGGCCAAAAGCGAGCCAGGCATCGCGGATATCCTGCGGAACATCGAACGGCGCGTGCTTCCAGCCCAGCGCGGCGCGCGCGGCGTCGACTTCGGTGGTGCCGAGCGGCGAACCATGCGTGGCCGACGTGCCCTGCTTGTTGGGCGAGCCCTTTCCGATGATCGTGGCGCACGCGATCAGCGACGGGCGCGGATCGGCGATCGCCGCGTCCATCGCGGCGCGGATCGACGCGGGATCATGGCCGTCGCAATCGACAACATGCCAGCCCGAAGCGGCATGCCGCGCGCGGATGTCCTCGCTGGTCGACAGATCGGTCGCGCCGTCGATGGTGATGCGGTTATCGTCCCACAGCACGTTGAGGTGGCCGAGCTTGAGATGCCCTGCCAGGCCAACGGCTTCGTGGTTGACGCCTTCCATCAGGCAGCCGTCGCCCGCGACCACCCAGGTGCGGTGGTCGACCAGGTCGTCACCGAACTCGGCATTGAGATGCCGCTCGGCCATCGCCATGCCGACCGCCATCGCCAGACCCTGGCCCAGCGGACCGGTGGTGCATTCGACCCCTGCCAGTTCGAAATTCTCGGGGTGGCCGGCGCAAGGGCTGTGCAACTGGCGAAAATTGCGGATGTCCTCGATCGTCGGGCGCGCATAACCGGTCAGGTGCAGCGCCGAATAGATCAGCATCGAGCCATGCCCCGCCGAGAGCACGAAGCGGTCCCGGTCGGCCCAGTCGGGTGCGGACGCATCGAATTTAAGATACTCGCCGAACAGCACGGTCGCGACATCGGCCATGCCCATGGGCATTCCCGGGTGGCCGCTGTTCGCTGCCTGCACCGCATCCATCGACAGCGCCCGAACGGCATTGGCGAGATCTTCAAAAACCACGGACATCGCCTGTAAAATCTCCAAACTGATTTCCGGTCAGCACCGTAATCGCAAGGCATCGGACAAGTTCGATGTCGCAGAAAATACGCGCCGAGTCGGCTTTGGCGTCACCCTTTGGTATCCATGGTGCACCGCGTCAAGTTCCGCAAAGCGCCGTCGGCGGCAAATTATTGCATTCGCGGCGCAAGATGCTACAGCCATTCCATGGCAAATGAACGCCTTATTCTGGCTATCGGACACATGGAGCGAGCTTTGACGCGGCTGGAAACAGCCCAGGCACGGCTTGGCGAACAGGCGGGTCGGCCGTCATCCGACGCCGACCTTGCAGACCGTCACGCACGGTTGAAAGAAGCTGCGGCCGAAGCATTGGCCGGAATCGACACCCTTCTGGCCGAAAAGCGATAACGCGCCCATGCCGGACATCCGTCTCTCGATCGCTGGTCGCATCTACACCGTCACCTGCCAGCCGGGTGAGGAAGAGCATCTCGCGCGGCTCGGATCCATGATGGACGCCGCCGCCCGCAAGGCAGGCGCTTCAGGGGGTCTGAACGAGACACGCGCGCTGCTGTTTGCCGGCCTGCTGATGGCCGACGACCTGGCCGAAGCGCAGGACCGCGAGGCGGATCAGAACCCGTCTGCGCCCGTTGACGCCGAGACCGAAAACGCTCCGGCCGATCCGCTCGAGCATGACAACGATGCCGAACTGGCCGCGCACGCGATCGAACGATTGGCCGCGCGAATCGAGAATATGGCAGAAGCCCTTGAGAAGCAGACCGATCAGTCCTAAATCAGGCGTGGGACTGCCTGGTACGAGCTGCAGAGAACATCCCTGAGGCGATACATCTTCCAAGGGAGCTGTCCCTGCCCTGGCTCAGGCCAACGGTACACGGCGCCCACCTGACGTTACTGGCGTCAGAGGATATTCCAGCAAACGGCCAAGGCGGTTCCACCCACGGCCTGCGCAAGCAAGGGCAGCGCTCGCCCGAGCCTCTGGGCGGCCACAGCCTTTGAACGGGATCTTTCAGTGACGGCCGTGATCAGTCAAAAGCGCGAACTGCGCCGTTCCATGCGCACCGGCCGCCTCGCGCACTGGCAGGCCCTGCCCGAAAGTCACCGCGCTCTCGTCTTTGGCCGTCCACCCAGAATGATCCTGCCCCTGATCGAACGGGCCGAGACGATCGGACTGTATCATGCCGTCCCGGGCGAAGTGCCCACCGACCGCTATGCGGCGCATATGCTCGATATGGGCAAGATGATCGCCCTGCCCTGGACGCGATCGCACGAAGGACCGATGACCTTCAGGCTATGGACGGGATCGGAAGCAACGCTCGAACGCGGACCTTGGGGCATCCAGCCACATGCCGCGATGCCCGAGGTGATTCCCGACGCGCTGTTCATGCCGCTGGTGGCATTCGATTCGGCCCTGAACCGGCTTGGCCAGGGCGGCGCGCATTATGACGGCTGGTGCGCCGCGCATCCCCGCACGCGCAGGATCGGGCTTGCCTGGACCGTGCAGCAGGCAGACCACGTGCCCGCCGAACCCCATGACATGCCGCTCGATGCGGTGATTACCGAGCAGCAGGTGTTGCTGCCGCAGAACGAAAGAATGCTGCCATGAAGCCGACGATACGCAAGCCTGTGGGAATCTTTGCCATCCTGGCGATCATCACCATCTGGGCGGTTATCGTCGCGAGCTTCTCGAGCGTGATCGGCAACTGGCACATCGCGGTGCAATCGATCATCTACTGCATCGCCGGGATCATCTGGATCGCGCCGATGCGCCCGCTGATGATCTGGATGGAAACAGGGCGCTGGAGCGCCTGATCCGATCATGATTTCAAGGTAGTTCCAACACGTGCGAGTGACCATTTTGCCGGAGATAATCTCCGGTCCAATGGCGCGAGTGACGGGGCTCGAACCCGCGACCTCCGGCGTGACAGGCCGGCGCTCTAACCAACTGAGCTACACCCGCATCGTGTTGGAGCGCGGCTGATAGAATTGACCATCCCACCTGTCAACAGGTGTTTCAATTTTTCCCGCGAACTGGTGAAAGTGGCTCTGCTGCTGGCGATTCCGGCTCGCGCGGCGCGCGCGTGAGTGTCCCCGATTCGAACAGGAAACCGGCGATATCCGGCTTGCCTGCTGCCGCGACGACGGTCTGGATGATGATCAGCAGCGGCACCGCCAACAGCGCGCCGGTGGTGCCCCACACCCACGCCCAATAGCTCAGCGACACGAGAATCAGCAGCGGGTTCATCGTCAGCTTGCGGCCGAGCACCGCAGGCGTGATCAGATTGGCCTCGATCAGGTGGAACACGATCTGCACGCTAGCGGGAATCAGCGCGGTCCACAGGTCGCCAAAGCTCATCAGCCCGCCCAGCGCGAGCAGCACGGCGGCGATCACCGGGCCCAGATAGGGCACGAAGTTGAGCAGCGCGACGATGCCGCCCCACATCGCAGGCGACTCCATCCCCAGCATCCACACTACAACGCCTACAGACAGCCCCAGGAGCAGGTTGATGATGGTGATCGTGGTCAGATAGGCCGACGTCGCCGAAACGACGTTCTGGATGACCCTGGCGGTCGCCATTGCACCGGTAAAGCTGCCGCGGCTGTTGATCGCGTTCTCGCGCAGCTTGGTCCACCCCGCGAGAAAGAAGAAGATCAGCAGCACGACGAACGCCATTTGCAGAGCAACGCCGGGCGCTGCGCTGGCAAACAGATCGAGCAGCGATTCGGGCGAGGCCGTCGCGGCCTTCTGCGCCCGCACCATAGACCCCGACACCAATCGTGTGGTGTCATCGACGAACTTCTGCAGATCCGAATACAGATCGATCAGCGGCGCGAGGTTTTCCATGATCTTGGGCAGCCGGTCGGGCAGCAGCAGGAACCAGTCGGCTGCCGGCACCACGATCACCGCCAACGCGCCATTGGCGATCACCAGGAACAGCACCAGGCACAGGAACGCTGCCGCCATCGAAGGCAGTCCGCGCCGCTCCATCCACTCCAGCGCGGGCACCAGGGCGATCGACAGCACGATGGCGACGGCAAGCGGCAGGAAGAACTCGGCCCCTGCCCGCATCGCGAAGGGAAACGCCAGAAACAGGGCGACACCCGCGATCAGTGCCAACGCGGCCAACAACCGGTCGCGTCGCAATTCGTCGGATAAGGAACGGTCTGGTGGAGGTAGCGACATGAATGACAATGCCCTTGGCCCGCAATCCGGGCTGTTGATTGCATATCTGCACCGAATCCCCGGCACAATCCAGCGGCATCGAAAGCAATATCGGATGGAAAATCTGCTGTCGTATTAACCATATGTTCGCTGCTGGCAGCTATCTCCCTGCCAAGCCGGACAGGGCCGGCAGGGGCAAATTGGGGTAAGGAATGCTGCGCACAACTCTCGCGCTGCTCGCCTTGGCGGCACCGGCAGCGGCGCTGGCATCGAGCGATGTTCTCACCAAATCATCTATTTTCGTCGAACGGATTGACCCGCAAGGGACCGGCGCGCGCCGCGTGCGGCTAGAGCCCGCCCGCCAGGTGAGCCGCGGCGAACGGCTGATCTATGTCGTCGAATACCGCAACACCGGCAAGCAGCCGGTGCGAGACTTCACCGTCACAAACCCCCTGCCGCGCACCGTGCGCCTCGACGAGACGGTGGACGGCAGCGAAATCGTATCGATCGACGGCGGCCGCAGCTGGGGCGTGCTGTCGGACCTGCGCGTATCGCTGGGCGAAGGCGGCTGGCGCCCGGCCAACCCCGACGACGTCACCCACCTGCGCTGGCAGGTCGGCGACCGGCTGATGCAGGGCGAGACCCGCCGGGTGACCTTCCGGGCGATTGTTAGGTAATGATTTCAAAAATTCCTCCCCTGCAAGGGGAGGTGGCAGCGCAAAGCGCTGACGGAGGGGTGTCCACGTCTGCGAGAGGGTGACACCCCTCCACCATCCTCCGGATGGTCCCCCTCCCCTTGCAGGGGAGGATTTCCTATTCAATCCGCGAAGATATAGATCGGCGTCTCGATCCGGCGCTTGAGCGCCTGGACGAAGCTGGCCGCGTCATAGCCGTCGACCACGCGGTGATCGCACGAGATCGACAGGTTCATCATCTTGCGGATCACGACCGCGCCATCGACCACCATCGGCCGTTCGACGATCTTGTTGGGGCCGATGATCGCGACTTCGGGCCGGTTGATCACCGGCGTCGTGGCAATGCCGCCAAGCGGGCCCAATGAGGTCAGCGTCAGCGTCGAGCCGGACAGCTCGTCGCTCTTCGCCTTGCCGCTGCGCGCTGCGTCGGCGAGGCGCGCGATCTCGCTCGCCATATCCCAGACGCTCAGCGATTCGGCACCGCGCAGCACGGGTACCATCAGCCCGGCATCGGTCTGCGTGGCGATCCCCAGATGCACCGCGCCCGAGCGTGTGACGACATTGGCCTCGTCGTCATAGCGCGCGTTGAGCATCGGGTATTCACGCAGCGTCTTGCAGATCGCCGCGATCAGGATCGGCAGCGCGGTCAGCTTGGGGCGATCGCCTCGGCTGGCGTTCATTTCTCCGCGCATATCCTCCATCTTCGTCACGTCGATCTCGTCGACATAGGTGAAGTGCGGGATGTTGCGCTTCGATTCGGCCATGTTCTGCGCGATTCGCTTGCGCATGCCGATGACGCGGATTTCCTCGTCTGCGGCACGGCCCGGACCGGCGCGGGTGCCGCCATAGTTGAGATAGGCGTCGAGATCGGCATGGCGGATGCGGGTGCCTTCCGAAGGCCGCACCTTGGCAAGATCGATGCCCAGATCGCGCGCCCGCTGGCGTACGACGGGTGACGCCAGCACCTTGGCACTGTCGTGCCCGGCCCCCTGCGAAGGCAGGGGCCCATCTCTCACGCTGGCCTTTGGAGCTGCGGGTGCAGGGGCCGGTGCGGGTGCCGGTTTCGCAACCGGAGCAGCAACCTCTTCGACGGGCGGAAGCTTGGGCGTTTCCGCCTCGATCGTCTCGGGCTCGGGCGCGACATCGAAGCCCGGCTCGGCATCGCTGTCGGAAACTTCGCCCTCGATCTCGATCTCGACCAGCATCGATCCGATCGCGATGACATCGCCCTCGGCGCCCGCCACCTTGGTGACGGTGCCCGAGACCGGCGATTCCATTTCGACGGTCGCTTTGTCGGTCATCATGTCGGCGATGCGACCGTCTTCCTCGATCCGGTCACCAATCTTGACGTGCATCGCCACGATTTCCGCCTCGGCAATGCCCTCGCCGATGTCGGGCAGGTTGAAGGTAAAAGTTGCCATGGCGGGTCAGTCCTTCATGATCTTGGCAATGGCGCGACCGATGCGGATCGGGCCGGGGAAATACGCCCATTCGAGGCTGTGCGGATAAGGCGTGTCGAAGCCGGTGACGCGTTCGACCGGGGCTTCGAGGTGGTAGAAGCAGCGCTCCTGCACCAAAGCGGAGAGTTCCGCGCCGAAGCCGCTGGTCCGCGTCGCCTCATGGATGATCAGGCAGCGCCCGGTTTTCTTGACCGACGCCTCGATCGTCTCGATGTCGAGCGGCAGCAATGTGCGCAGGTCGATCACCTCGGCATCGACGCCATTGGCTTCGACGACGGCCTTGGCGACATGCACCATCGTGCCATAGGCCAGAATGGTCAGCGCTTCCCCTGCGCGCACGATGTTCGCCTTGCCCAGCGGGATGCGATAATGGCCGGTCGGCACCTTCGATGCCGCGTGCTTGGACCAGGGTTCGACCGGACGGTCGTAATAGCCGGTGAACGGGCCGTTATAGATGCGCTTGGGCTCGAAGAAGATCACCGGATCGTTGTCTTCGATCGCCGAAATCAGCAGTCCCTTGGCGTCATAGGGCGTCGACGGGATCACCGTCTTGAGGCCGGAGACGTGCGTGAACAGGCTCTCAGGGCTCTGGCTGTGGGTCTGGCCGCCGAAGATGCCGCCGCCGAAAGGCGAGCGCACCGTGATCGGCGCGATAAACTCGCCCGCCGAACGATAGCGCAGCCGCGCGGCCTCGGAGATCAGCTGATCGATCCCGGGATAGATGTAATCGGCAAACTGGATCTCGGGGACCGGACGCAGGCCATAGGCCCCCATGCCGACGGCAACACCGACGATGCCGCATTCGCTGATCGGGGTGTCGAACACCCGCGTCTTGCCGTACTTCGCCTGCAGCCCTGCGGTGCACCGGAACACGCCGCCGAAATAGCCGACGTCCTCGCCCATCACGACCACATCGGGGTCGCGCTCCATCATGACGTCCATGGCGCTGTTGATCGCCTCGATCATGTTCATCGTCTTGGTGGCCGCTTCATCGGAGCCAGCTTCGGACGTCGCGTTATCCTGCATCACTTCGGCCATTTCGCGGCCCTTTCTTCCAGCGCTTGCGCCATCTGCTCCTGTAGATGCCAGGGCAGTTCCTCGAACACGTCCTCGAACATCGTCTCGAACGGCTGGTGCATGCCATGGCCGAGCACGCCGTTCTTCTCGGCTTCCTTGGTCGCGGCCTTGACCATTTCGGCCAGCTCCAGGTCCATCGCGGCGTGGCGCTCGTCGTCCCAGATGCCCAGCGCGATGCAATGCTGCTTCAACCGATAAATCGGATCACCCAGCGGCCATTCGGCGCTTTCCTGCGCGCTGCGATAGGCGGATGGATCGTCCGAAGTGCTGTGCCCTTCGGCGCGGTAGGTGAAGTGCTCGATCAGCGTCGGGCCCTTGTTCGAGCGCGCGCGCTCGGCCGCCCATTGCGTCGCCGCATAGACCGCGAGCGCATCGTTGCCATCGACGCGCAGGCCGGCGATGCCATAGCCGATCGCGCGCGCGGCAAAGGTGGTTCGCTCGGCTCCGGCAAATCCTGAGAAGCTCGAGATCGCCCACTGGTTGTTGACGACGTTAAGTATGGTCGGCGCGTTGTAGACCGAAGCAAAGGTCATCGCGCTGTGGAAGTCGCCTTCCGCGGTCGAGCCTTCGCCGCACCAGCAGCTGGCGATCCGGGTATCGCCCTTGATCGCGCTCGCCATCGCCCAGCCCACCGCTTGCGGATATTGCGTCGCGAGGTTGCCCGAGATGGTGAAGAAGCTGAGCTCAGGCACCGAATACATGATCGGCAGCTGACGGCCCTTCAATTTGTCGCCGCGGTTCGAATAGATCTGGTTGATCATCTCGGTGAGCGCATAGCCGCGCCACATCAGGATGCCCTGCTGGCGATAGCTGGGGAACACCATGTCATCGCCCTGCATCGCGGCGGCAGCGGCGACCGATGTCGCCTCCTCGCCGGTGCACTTCATGTAGAAGCTGGTCTTGCCCTGCCGCTGCGCGCGATAGAGCCGCTCGTCGAACGCGCGGGTCAGCGCCATCGTGCGCAGCATCTTGAGCAGCGTTTCGTGCGGAAGCCGTGGGTCCCAAGCGCCGACGGCGCGATGCTCGTCGTCAAGCACGCGCACAAGGCCGAAGGACAGATCACGCATCTCGTGAGGAGACACCGCTTCGTCGGGCCGAGCCATGCTGCCAGCGGCGGGAACGACCACATCGCTAAAATCGACCGGATCACCGGGCCGTGAGCGGGGTTCAGGAACGTGCAGCGCAAGCGGCTGCTGATTCGATCTCAAAGGACCATCGGCCATCAAAAATCCTCTCGGGTCTGTGCTCTTTCAGCCGGAAAAGGCTCTTGATGGCCTTTCGACTAATTGCACCGTCGAGACACATTATTTCAAGATTCGGAATAGGTCAATAGTGCTGCCCTTCACCCTGTCTCACACGGCGACAGGCGCGGAGATATGCGGCTGTGGCGCGTAATCCCGAACCAGGAAATCGTCGATCGCATAATCGAAAATGCTGGGCGGGCGGCGGACGATGTCCAGCCTGGGCGCCCCGCTCGGTTCGCGGGCAAGCTGCGTCGCGACCAGCTCAGCGTGATTGAGATAGAGGTGCACATCGCCGCCGTTCCAGATCAGCTCTCCCGGCTCGAGATCGCATTGCTGCGCCAGCATCCGGATGATCAGCGCCGCGGAAAAAATGTTGAACGGAACGCCCAACGCCAGATCGCACGAGCGCTGATAGAGCAATCCGGTGAGCTTCCCATCTGCGACGAAGAACTGATAGGTCTTGTGGCACGGCGGCAGCGCCATCCGGTCGAGTTCGGCGACGTTCCAGCCCTCGAAGATGTGGCGGCGCGATCCGGGGTTGGTCCGCAGGCTGTCGACCAGTTCGGCGATCTGGTTGATCCCCTGCCCACGCTGACGGAACAGGCCGCTGCCATCGTCCAGCGGCTCATAGACCGGCCAGTCGACCCATTGCTTGCCATAGACCGGGCCCAGATCCCCCCAGCGCGCGGCAAAAGCTGCGTCCTCGATGATCCGTGCCTCGAAGCTGTCGCGATCGATCGCCTCGCCCGTCGCGCGGCGATACGCATCGAGCGGCCAGTCGGTCCAGATGTGCACGCCCTGCATCACCAGCGAGCGGATGTTGGTATCCCCGGTAAGGAACCACAGCATCTCGCGCGCCGCGGCTTTCCAGTAGACGCGTTTGGTGGTCAGCAGCGGCATCGCCCCATCCGAAAGGTCGAACCGCATCATCGCGCCGAACAGTGAGCGCGTGCCCACCCCGGTGCGATCGGAGCGCTCGTGTCCTTGCGTCCAGACCTGCTGCATCAGATCCAGATATTGCCATTCGAAATGGCGCGTGCCCGCCTGGTGTGGCGCGCGACTCTGTAGTGCGGTGTCCATAAGACGGGGTCTAGCATGGGGCTTTTCGGCTTGCCATTGCATCGCCCGAGAAAAGCGAAAATGGCCGCTTGCATGGGGACCACAGCGTGGCTATAGGCACGCCCCTGCCTCCCAGGCGCCGCAAGGCACCATGAAGTCTGGGTCGGGGAGTAGCTCAGCCTGGTAGAGCACTGTCTTCGGGAGGCAGGGGCCGGAGGTTCGAATCCTCTCTCCCCGACCATTTAACCAAACGCACCAATTACGGCCCTCGCTGGGCAGATGTTGCTGGGGGACGTTACTGGTTCGGCAAGGTCTGCTGATCGACCAGCTTGTCACCGCGTTCCGTCGGAATCGACCAGATCACGACATTGCCGATCATCACCGCCGCCAGGATGAGCATCAGCACGGGCTGCTTGCGCAATCCGCGGCGCAGCAGGACGATGGCACCGGCGACGAGCGCCATTGCGGTGAGCATGGCGAGCGAGAGGACGAAACTGGTCATGGTCGTCCGTGTGTCAGCCGAGGCCGGGCATCGTCAAGGCGGCATCGCGCAACCCGCGCCAAACGCGCGCCGCCTGCACCGTTTCGGGCACATCATGCACCCTGACGATCTGAGCGCCCGATCCGATCGCGCTCAGCGCCAGCGTCAGCGATCCGCCAAGTCTTTCGCTCACTGGCGCCTCGTTCGAGAGCGCGCCGATCATGCGCTTGCGGCTCGCACCGAACAGAATCGGCTGGCCCAGCGCATGGAACAGCGCCAGCGCGTTGATCAACGCGAGATTGTCGGAGAGCGATTTGCCGAAGCCGATGCCGGGATCAATCAGAATGCGGTCCCGCGCGATTCCCGCTGCCACGACCGCAGCAATACGCGCCTCAAGCCAGTCGAAGACGTCGGTGACGACGTTGCCATAGCCTGCGCCCGTGTGCGGGTTCTGCCCCTGCGAGGGCGCATGCATCAGCACGACCGGGCAACCGGCCTGCCGGACAACATCGAGCGCGCGCGAATCGAACAGCAAGGCCGACACGTCGTTGACGATATGCGCGCCCGCATCGAGCGCGGCCTCCATCACCGAAGCCTTGCGGGTATCGACCGAGAGGATCGCACCGCTGTGCGCCAGCGCCCTGATCGCAGGGACAACGCGGGCGATCTCGTCGCCCTCCCACACCACAGGCGCCTCGGGACGGGTGGATTCGCCGCCGATATCGATCAGCGACGCGCCTGCGGTCAGCATGGCGAATCCCGCATCGGCGGCGCCCGCGGGATCGTCGGTGAAGCGGCCGCCGTCGGAGAAGCTGTCCGGCGTGACGTTCAATATGCCCATAACCTGCGGCTGGTCGAAGCGCAGCATCCGCTCGCCCAGCGCCAGCGGCGGGTGCTGCCGCGACAGGTTGGCGAACTGGACGCGCGCCCGGTCGGCCTGATCTGCGGCAAGCGACCCCAGAGCCTCATCAAAGCCATCGACCGGGACGATCTGCCGCGCCGTCAGCCTGCCAGCAACATAGGTCTCTACTGCGAGCAGATGACACCATACCAGGCTGTTGCCCAGACGGAGCGTCGCGCCGTCGAAGGTCTGCGGGTTTTCCGCCAACCCCACCGGCCGGATATAGACTTTGCCGGGCATACGCCTCAGGGCTCGGTGGCGAGCAGATAGGTCTGACGCAGGCTGTCGATCGGCTTGAGACCCGCATTGGTCTCGATATGCCAATAGGTCCAGCCGTTGCACGATGGCGCGTTCTGCAGGGTCGCGCCGACCTTGTGGATCGATCCGGTCAGGTCGCCGGTGAGCAGCGAGCCATCGGCGCGGACGGTGGCGCGGTGCTTGCCCGCCTTGTCCATGAGCACTGCGCCGACCTGGACATAGCCGGTTTCGACCAATGTGCCGAAGGCGACGCGCGGCTGGCTCTTGGGCGACTGCATCGTCTTCAAGCCCGATTCATCGAGCGGCAGCGCGGCGGCGATACGCTCTTCAGCAACATCGATATAGGTGTCGTCGCGCTCGCAGCCGATCCACTCGCGGCCTAGCCTTTTGGCGACTGCGCCGGTGGTGCCGGTGCCGAAGAACGGATCGAGCACCACGTCGCCCGGATTGGTGCAGGCGAGCAGGATGCGATAGAGCAAAGCCTCGGGCTTCTGCGTCGGGTGTGCCTTGACGCCGCCGCGCTTCAAGCGTTCCTGGCCACCGCAGATCGGGATCACCCAGTCGGAGCGCATCTGGAGTTCGTCGTTGAGCGTCTTCATCGCGCGATAGTTGAAGGTGTACTTCGATTTCTCGTCGCGCGAGGCCCAGATCAGCGTCTCGTGCGCATTGGTGAAGCGCGTGCCGCGGAAATTGGGCATCGGGTTGGCCTTGCGCCAGACGATGTCGTTGAGGATCCAGAAGCCCAGGTCCTGCAGCGTCGCGCCGACGCGGAAGATGTTGTGATAGCTGCCGATCACCCACATCGAGCCGTCGGACTTGAGGATGCGTTGCGCCTCGGTCATCCACTCGCGGGTGAAGCGGTCATAGGCGGCGAAGGTATCGAACTTGTCCCAATCGTTGTCGACAGCATCGACGCGGCCGCCCTCGGGCCGGAACAGATCGCCGCCCAGCTGCAGATTGTAGGGCGGGTCGGCAAAGATCATGTCGATCGAACCGGTCGGCAGCTTGCGCATTTCCTCGATGCAGTCGCCACGCAAAATCTGGCCCAGGGGCAGCTCGGGCTTGGCCGCAGGCCGGGCGCGCACAGGCGCCTTTGCCTTGCGCACCACAGGCGCCATCATCTCGCCAGTCAAAACCATTCTTTACCCCCGCTTGCCCTGTAACAGGGCCCTGCATGAGTCCTCGGCGACCATCGGTCAAGGCCAAAACCCTAGGGATTCCGTGTGTTGAAATGGTTAACGACACATCGCGACGGCAGAACACAATGAGTCCAAATCCAGATGTTGAGTCTTGTTAACGCCTGGGGACTCAAGGGATAGTGGTGTGACACCAAGGACTCGGCGCTCAAAAAAAGTGCCTCAAATCGCCTTACAGCAGCATTGCCTGCGCCACTGGAGCAAAGCTGCGCCGATGGAGCGCGCACGGGCCATGCTCGCGCAAGGCGGCAAGGTGCTCGGGCGTTCCATAGCCCATATTGCGCTCCCAGCCATAATGCGGGTGCTGCGCGGCGGCTGCCTGCATCATGCGGTCACGCTCCTGCTTGGCGAGGATCGAGGCGGCAGAAATGCACGGATGCAGCGCATCGCCCTTGACGATCGCCTCGGCACTATAGCTCCAGCGCGGCAACCGGTTGCCATCGACCAGCACATGGCCGGGAGCATCGCGCAGCGCCTCGACCGCGCGAGTCATCGCCAGCATCGTCGCCTGAAGGATATTGATCGCGTCGATTTCTTCGACGCTCGCCACGCCGATGCCGAACACGCAATGCGCGCGAATTTCAGCTTCCAATCGCGCGCGCTGGCCTGCGCTCAGCACCTTGCTGTCGGCGAGACCGGTGATCCCGTCGGGGCACAGGATAACCGCGGCAGCAACCACCGGCCCCGCCAGCGGCCCCCTGCCCGCTTCATCGACTCCGGCCACCGAACCGCAAGCGGCGGAAGACGAAGGGAATTCGGGCGATACCAGGGAACCGGGACGGGTCATCGTGCGTCTGTGCCGCAAGGCTTTTGCGACCGCAAGCGTCGTCTCGAGCGCATCACCGGTTCGCGCGAAATTGTCCCGAATCGTTTGCAATATCTCACTGGATGACGATGATCGTTTTCATGAAAAATGGAGTTCACCTGATGCACCGACTGACCCTGAGCGCAGCCATGCCGCTTATCCTGATTGCGTGCACCAGCAGCGAAGAAGCCGTGGCCAGCGGCGACACCGAAACCGAAGTCGCGGCGATTTCGCCGGTTGATCGCCTGCCCTTCGAGACAGCCGCGATCGCCACATTCGACGAGCCTTGGGCGATGACGTTTCTTCCGGATGGCCGCGCGCTGGTCACCGAGAAAAAGGGCGTGCTCAAGCTGGTCAGCTTCGGCGCCGATAACAAACCGTCGATGGTCGATGTCTCGGGCATCCCCAAGGTCGCTTATGGCGGCCAGGGCGGCCTGGGCGATGTCGTGCTTTCGCCCGACTTTACCAACGACAATTATGTCTATCTGAGCTTCGCAGAAGCCGGTGAAGGCGATACCAGCGGTGCCGCCGTGGCGCGCGCCAAGATGGTCACCGCCGAGGACGGCAGTGCGAGCCTGGACGACCTTCAGGTAATCTGGCGTCAGGAGCCCAAGGTCAGCGGCAAGGGCCATTACGGTCACCGCATCGCGTTCGGGCCCGATGGCATGATGTACATCTCTTCGGGCGAGCGGCAGAAGTTCGATCCGGCGCAGGACCTCGAGCAGAACCTCGGCAAGGTCGTGAGATTGACGCCGACCGGTGGCATTCCGTCGGACAACCCGATGTACAACCAGGGCCGCATCAAGGCGCAGATCTGGTCGTATGGCCATCGCAATCCGCTGGGCCTGGCGTTTGATACCAGCGGCAATCTTTGGACATCGGAAATGGGTCCGAAGGGCGGCGACGAGCTCAACCTGGTAAAGCGTAACGCGAACTACGGCTACCCCAAGGTGTCCAATGGCGACCATTATGACGGCCGCGACATCCCCGATCATTCGGCCGACGATGGCTTTACCGCGCCGAAGCTTTCCTGGACGCCGGTAATCTCGCCGAGCAGCCTGATGATCTATACCGGCGACCTTTTCCCGGCCTGGAAGAACAGCGCCTTTATTGGCGGCTTGAGCGGTCAGGCGCTGGTCCGGGTCAAGCTGGACGGCGAAAACGCTGAAAAGGCCGACAACTGGGCGATGGACGCGCGCATCCGCGAAGTCGAACAGGGTCCCGATGGCGCGATCTGGGTGCTCGAGGACGGCGCACGCGGATCCAAGGGCCGTTTGCTCAAGCTGACGCCGGCGAAATAATGCGAACGGCCGCACTCAGGCATGGGTGCCAAGCCAACTGAGTTCGCAATCCATCGCGCTAGTCCATGTGCGAAAATCCTAACGGGAGACGAAGAATGGCGACCACGATTGACGCCCCCCTCAAGGCTGATCAGCTCAGCGAAATTCTGGACCGGCAGAAAGCTGCGTTCCTGGCCGAGCTTCCGGTGCCGATGGCCGTGCGCAAGGACCGCATTCGTCGGGTGATGAAGATGGTCCACGACAACGCCGATGCGCTGGTCGCCGCGATGAGCGAGGATTTCGGCCATCGCAGCGCCGAGCAGTCGAAGATGACCGACATCGTCAGCGTGCTCAACTGCGCGCGCCACACGCTCAAGCACATGGACGGCTGGGCGAAAGCCGAAAAGCGCCCGGTGCAGTTTCCGCTGGGACTGCTCGGTGCGCGCGCGCGCGTCGAATATCAGCCGTTGGGCGTCGTCGGCATCATCGCGCCGTGGAATTTCCCGATCCAGCTGTGCCTGACCCCCGCCATCGGTGCGCTCGCTGCGGGCAACCGGGTGATGATCAAGAACAGCGAATATACCGAAAACACATCGAATTTGCTCGCCAAGCTCGGACCGCAATTCTTTGATGCCAGCGAAGTCGCCTTCTTCACCGGCGGACCCGATGTCGGCGAGGCGTTTTCCGAACTGCCGTTCAACCATCTTCTGTTCACCGGCGCGACCAGCGTCGGCCACCACATCATGCGCGCTGCTGCGAAGAACCTGGTTCCGGTCACGCTGGAGCTGGGCGGCAAGTCGCCCGCGATCATCGGCCGCGACGCCGACAAGGCCAAGGCGGCGCAGCGCGTCACCATGGGCAAGATGCTCAACGCCGGCCAGATCTGCATCGCGCCCGATTATCTCTATGTCGCGCGTGAAGACGAGAACGAGATCATCGAGAACATCAAGCAGTCGGCGAGCACGCTATATCCCACGCTGCTGGGCAATGACGATTACACCGCCGTGGTCAACGAGCGCCATCACCAACGGCTCAACAGCTATCTCGACGACGCCCGCGACAAGGGCGCCGAGGTGATCGAGGTCAATCCGGCGGGCGAAGACTTCAAGTCGGCCAACAGCCGCAAGATGCCGCTGCATATCCTGCGCAATGTCACCGACGACATGAAGGTGATGCAGGACGAGATCTTCGGCCCGATCCTGCCGGTGAAAACCTATATCACCGTCGATGAGGCGATCGATTACGTCAACGGCCGCGACCGTCCGCTGGCGCTGTATTATTTCGGCGACAATGCCGACGAGGCCAAGCGCGTGACCGACCGCACGGTCTCGGGCGGCGTCACGCTCAACGACACGATCTTCCACGTCGCGATGGAAGACCTGCCGTTCGGCGGTGTCGGCCCCTCGGGCATGGGCGCCTATCACGGGCTCGACGGCTTCCGGACTTTCAGCCACGCCAAGTCGATCTACAGCCAGCCGCGCATCGATGTTGCCAAGTTGGGCGGATTTCTGCCGCCTTATGGCAGCGCGACGCAAAAGGCGATTGACCGCGATCTGAAGCTCTGAGGCACAGCCACACCAGCGGCGGCTTTTGCGGGTTGCAGGAATTTTGCGAACCGTTATAGGCTGCCGCTGCTTGGCGGGCGTGGTGGAATGGTAGACGCGCCGGACTCAAAATCCGGTTCCGCAAGGAGTGTGGGTTCGAGTCCCACCGCCCGCACCAAGGACATTTCCCAAAACAATCCTGACACCATCCGCCCGACTACCGGGCAAAAAGCTTGCGCGCAGTTTTTTCCGGTTTAGTGCCGGGTACAGTGTTGGTTTTTCTGGATTGCATGATGTCCCATTCGGTATCGCCGCTCGCGCTCCCCTTCCCCGATCTGCCGATCATCGCGGGCGTCACCCCGCGCGTCGCGCGCGCACGCTACAAGGACTGGGACCGCTGCGACCTGAGCTTCGTCGAAATGGCACCCGGCACCAGCGTCGCGGGTGTCACCACCACCAGCAAGTGCCCCTCACCCGAGGTCGAATGGTGCCGCAGCGCGCTGGCTCAGGGCCAGGCGCGCGCATTGGTGGTCAGCGCGGGCAACGCTAATGCGTTCACCGGCGGCAAGGGCCGCGCCGCGGTGCAGATGGTGGTCGATACGGTGTCGGCGCAGTTGCAGTGCGCGACCGAACACGTCTTCGTTTCGGCCACCGGCGTGATCGGTGTGCCGCTGCCGCAGGACAAGGCGCGTGCCGGGCTGGAGGCGGCGTTTGACGCTTCGCCTTGCTCGTGGCGCGATCTCACCGATGCGATCGGCACCACCGACACCTTCGCCAAGGCCGCGACCACCAGCGCGTTGATCGGCGACCAGAGGGTCGAACTGGTCGGCGTGATCAAGGGTTCGGGGATGATCGCGCCCGACATGGCGACGATGTTGGGCTATATCTTCACCGATGCCGCGATTGCCCCGGCGTTGCTGCAGGACATGCTGGGCGCGGCCAACCGCAACACCTTCAATTGCATCACCGTCGACAGCGATACCTCGACCAGCGATACCGTGCTCGCCTTCGCCACCGGCCAGGCCGGGCATCCCCGCCTCGAGACGATGGACAGCCTGGGCGCAGATGCGTTCGCCGCCGCGCTTGCCGATCTGTGCCGCCAGCTGGCGCATCTGGTGGTGCGCGATGGCGAAGGCGCGAGCAAGTTCATCGAAGTCCGCGTCACCGGCGCGACATCGGACGACAGCGCGCATCGGATCGCGCTCAGCATTGCCAACTCGCCCCTGGTCAAGACCGCGATCGCGGGCGAGGACGCGAACTGGGGCCGCGTGGTGATGGCGGTCGGCAAGGCTGGCGAGCCCGCCGAGCGCGACCTATTGGCGATCCGCTTTGGCGGCGTCGAGGTGGCCGCGCAGGGCGTCGTCGTGGAAGGCTATGACGAAGCGCCTGTCGCAGCGCACCTCAAGGGACAGGATATCCTCGTGGAGGCCGACCTCGGTCTTGGCGATGGCCGCGCCACGGTGTGGACCTGCGACCTGACGCACGGCTATATCTCGATCAACGCCGACTACCGGAGCTGACGGCCTTGCACCCGCTCCACGCCCCGGTTTCCGCCCTGATCCGCACCGTTGCGCGCGACGTGGTGCTGCACCATTATCAGGAGCTCAGCGCCTCCCAGATCGACGAGAAGTCGCCAGGCGATCTGGTGACCTTCGCCGACAAGGAGAGCGAGCGGAGGCTGAGTGCCGGGCTGGCGGCAATCCTGCCTGAGGCCAGCATCGTCGGCGAAGAGGCAGTCGAGGCCGATCCGGCATTGATCGACCGCGTAAACGACACGACCGCGTGGATCATTGATCCGATCGACGGCACCCACAATTACGCGCACGGCCATCCGCCCTTCGGTATCCTGATCGCACTGATCGAAGGCGGGGAGACGGTCGCAGGCTGGCTCTATGATCCGCTCGCCGACCGCATGTGCCACGCGGTTCGCGGCGGCGGCGCGTTCATCAACGAGGTTTTGGTGACCGCGCGCGAGAGCGGCGAGGCATTGCCCGTGGCCGCGATTTCGACGCTGTTTATTCCCGAACCGCGCCGCAGCGCGATCAACGCGGCGGCGGAGGGCAAATTCCGCCTCGTCGACATACCGCGCTGTGCCGCCGAGCAGTATCCCCGGCTGGTGCTGGGCGAGAACGACGTGACCTTGTTCGAGCGCACTCTGCCCTGGGACCATGCGGCCGGTGTGCTGTTCGTGGAGGAAGCGGGCGGCAAGGCGGCGCGGCTTGACGGCTCGCGCTATCTGCCCGGCGACAAGCGTACGGGCATGATCGCCGCCGCCTCCCCCCGGCTGTGGGACGAGGCAGCGGCGATATTGGCCTGATTATTCTATTGCCGGCCCAAGGTCGTTGTTTTCCTCGATCCGCAACATGCGGATGTCGCGAACCGAGGGCTTGAACCAGTCATACTCGCGGCGAAGCTGCTGGACAGCCAGCACGCAATCGACCGGAGTCACCGTGTCGTTGCCGAAATAGGTCGACCCCTGCTGCCACTCGAAACCGCGCGCTTCCAATACCCTTCGGATATCGGAATAGGCGTTGTTCCAAGAGGCATTGTGGTAGGCGGTCTGCAACACGGTGGTATCGAGATCGAAGACAATGGCATACATGCTCACGCCCTTTGTCGGCTTGAAGCCCAAAGCGCGATTATGACCTATCTGAGCCGACATGGGCTCAGGGATTACACCATTTTCGAGCATGTTTCCATCAACCGGGAAGCGCGCCTTCAAGCCAGCTCTTCAGCGCGCTCTTGGGAGCCGCGCCGACCTTGGTTTCGACGATCTGGCCCTTGTCGAACAGGATCATCGTCGGGATGCCGCGCACGCCGTACTTGGCGGGGGCGTCCGGGTTGTCGTCGATGTTGATCTTGGCGATCGTGACCTTGTCGCCCAATTCGTCGCTGATTTCTTCGAGAGCGGGACCGATCATCTTGCAGGGGCCGCACCATTCGGCCCAGAAATCGACCAGAACGGGTTTGTCGGACTTCAGCACATCGGCATCGAAGCTTGCATCGCTGATTGCGGTGGTGGCCATCGGGGGTAACTCCTTTTTGGTGACTTGATCAGCAATGTAAGCGCGGCGATGGGCGTGCTCAAGGCGTGAGCTTGCAACTATTCATGTCGCGCCCGTTAGTCCAGCTTCGTCGCAGCCAGCAAGGCGTCGGGCAGCACGAACAGCTGAGGCGTCGCGGTGTAGAGCAACCCGGCCTGCACGACGCGTCCGGGAAAGATCAGCCGCAGCGCCGAGACATAGGCCGCCATCTGCCGCACATGCGCCACCGGCAGCGCCTCGAGCGATCGCGGCGGGCGCCGGCTGGTCTTGAAATCGACCACCAGCACGCGGTCGGGCTCGATCAGCAACCGGTCGACGGTGCCGGTCACCACGTTCAGGCCCACGACCGCAGCGATCGGCGCTTCGGCCAGGGCCTGGTCGCCGAAGATATCGGCCCAATCGGGGTGCTCGAGCACCGCGCAGACTGAATCGATAATGCCATTGGCCTCGGCATCGTCCGTGATCTGGTGCTGGCTCGCCAGCCACCGCCGCGCCGCGGCACGCCGCTGATCGGGCGCGACAGTGGGCAGGCGTTCGAACAGGCTGTGCATGATCAGCCCGCGCAGCGCCGCCCTGGCAAGGTCCGCGCCGAAGAAAGGTGGGCTCGCACTGTCGTCTTTGCCCAGCGACGATGGCGCCAGCGGGCTCGGCGGGCGCTGCTCGGGCGCGGCAGGGGTCAGCGCCCAATCGGGCAACGGCATGGCTTTGGCAGGAGAAGATGCCGCCCCGCCTATCGCCGCTTCGGATGGCACCCCGCCAACACCGAAACGGCGGCACGCGCCCTCACCCTCATCGATCCAGTCGCAGCCCAATGCCATGAAGCTGCGTTCGATCAGCGCGTACCAGCTCAGCTCAGGCGGTTCCTTGGCGCGCCGCCCCAATGTGCCGCCGATATACAGCCGCTCGGCGGCGCGGGTCATCGCGACATAGAGCAGCCGCCAATGCTCCTCCATATCCGCCGCGCGCGCTGCATCGTGCGCTTCGGCGAGAGGACCTGCCCTTTCCGCCTTGCGCAGGTTGTAGACCGGAAGATCGATCACCGCGTCGAGCCCGGTAATCTCGACCGGCCAGTCGAAGCTGCTGTCCACCTTGCGCGTCGGATCGACACAGGCGTCGGCAAGAACCACGATCGGCGCCTGCAAGCCCTTCGACCCGTGCACGGTCATCACCCGCACCATGTCCGACTGGCCAGAAAGCTCGCGCTTGATCTCTTCATCCCCGGCATCGAACCAGTGGAGGAAGGCCTGGAGCCCGCCGTCATGGGATGCTGCGAACTTCTGCGCCAGCGACAGCAGCTCGGCGATCGGATCCAGCGCTTCCTCGCCCAGCCGTGCGACCAGTTTCGCCCGCCCCTGCACCGGGCCGCTCAGAACCTGTTCGAGGAAGTCATAGGCGGTGCCGAAATCGGCCATGCCGAGCAACGCGTAGAGCCCCTCGATCCGCGCCTGCACCGCCGGATCGTCGCGCGCCTGATCGCGCAGATGCGGCCACAGCGCGCGCTTGTCCGGACGATGGCCATAGTGCAGCAGCTCTTCCTGCGTCCAGCCGCACAAAGGCGAGACCAGCAAAGCAGCGCAGGTCAGGTCGTCGAGCGGCTGCAGCGCGAAGCGGATGGCCGCGACCAGATCCTGCACCGCCAGCGGCTGGCCCAGCCGCAGCCGGTCGATCCCTGCCACCGGAACGCCAGCCGCATACAACCGCGCCACGATCAGCGAAGCAAGGTCACCGCGCCGCCGCAGCAGCACCATGATATCGCCTGCCCCGGCCCAGCCCGCGCTGCCGTCCGACCGTCGCGCCAGCCACAGCCGGTCGGGTGATGCCGGATCGAGCCAGCGCGCGATGCGGTCGGCCAATTGGTGCGCGAAGCGAAGTTCGGCGCCGGACAGCCATTCCTCTGCGATCTCGCCCTCCGGCCCCACGTCGGTCTCGCCATCCTCGGTCTCGACGCCCTCGCCTACCGGGCGCCACAGTTCAACCGCGCCTGGCCCCGCACGCCCTTCGTGCAAAGGCAGGCCGTCATCGGCGATGCCCAAGGCCGCCGGTCCCAGATCGCCCAGAACCGCATCGACCATGTCGAGCACCGGCTGGGTCGAACGGAAGCTGCGATCAAGGCTGAGGTCGAGGAAAGCTTGGCCGGCATCGCGCGCATGGGCACCGATGCGGTGGCGGGCGGCGGCATAATATTGCGGGCTGGTGCCCTGGAATCCGAAGATCGCCTGCTTGAAATCACCCACTGTGAACAAGGTGCGGAACCGGTCCGTCTTGCTGCCCATCCCTGAGAAATAGTCGGCGATCAGTCCGTTGACGATCGCCCATTGATTGGGGTTGGTGTCCTGTGCCTCGTCGACCAGAACATGGTCGAAGCGCTGGTCGAGCTTGTATGCGATCCATTGCGCCATGCTCCGACCGGAGAGCAGGTCTGCCGCCGCGCGGATCAGGTCGTCGAAGTCAAGCAGTCCGGCCTGGCGCTTGGCTTCGGCGAAGCTCCAGGCGAACGCACGGCCGACCTCGAGCGCGCGGGCATATTCGCCCGAAAAGCCGATCAGCGCAGTGTGCTCCTTGAGCGAGAGCAGGTCGGAATACAGGCTTTCGGCCTTGAACGGGTAATCGGGATCGACCTTTTTGGGCGACTGGGTGAAGGACCGCAGATTGCCGTTGGCGATCGCCACGACGCCCCAGATCAGATCGAGATGCTCGAGCCGCTCGTCATCGCCCATATCGAGCCAGGTCTGGATCGCATCGGCATGCTTCTGACCTGTAGCGGTGCCCCAGCCGACGTTGCTTTCCTGCAGCGCCTCCAGATTGTCGATGTCGAACAGGCTGTCGCTGCACAGACGCGCGAGATCGCTGCCGTCCTCGTCCCTCTTCAGGCCCAATGCCGCATTGATATAGGGGCGGATGTCGCCTTTTAGCGCATCCATCGCATCGGGCTTTGCGGCGCACCGCATCAGAAATTTCTCGGTCGCCTCCGCCCCCATCCGCAGGCTCAAAGCTTCGAGATTTTCGGACAGCCGCGTGTCGCCGTTGCGCGCGGCCTCGACCAGCATCGCACCCAGCGTGTCGCGCGCCCGTTGCACCCGGTCGCGGTCCTCGATCGGGCGGAAGCCGGGGGCAAGCCCCGCCTCTTCGGGAAAGCTGGCCAGCAACGACTGGCAGAAGCTGTGGATCGTCTGGATGCGCAGGCCGCCCTGCGGCGCATCGAGCACGCGTGCAAACAGGCGGCGCGCGCGGGTGAGTGTGTCGGGATCGACCGGCGCGCCGATGCAGCGCAGGTCCGCGCCCAGGGCGGTGTCGCTCATCCGCACCCAGGCGGCGAGCTGCGCGTTGATCCGGTTGGCCATTTCGCTGGCGCCGGCCTTGGTGAAGGTCAGGCACAGGATCGCGTCCGGATTGACGCCGGGCTCGAGCAGCAGGCGAAACACCCGCGCGGTGAGCACCTGCGTCTTGCCGGTGCCCGCCGAAGCGCTGAGCCACACCTGGTCGGCGGGCGCCACGGCCCGCGCCTGGTCGCCGTGCAGCGGATGCAGGCTGGAAGGAGCGCCGCTCATCTCGTGCCCCCTGTGCGACCATCCTGGCGGCCATACCATTCGGCCAGCCGCATCAATTGGTCGTATTCGGTGTACAGCGCATGATCGGGAACAAGCTTCGCCTCAAACGGCGCGTCGCCCAAGATCCAGTCGGCCAGCGCCTCGCGCAGGAAACTCTCGCTGGTCGGGACCACGTCCTCGGCAGGCAGTCCGCTGCGCTTGCGCCCCTGCAGCACCGGGCTGTCGATATAGCCGAATCCCGTTTCGCTGTCCTTGTGCCGCACCAGCGACCAATATTCGAACCCGCGCGCGGTGCCGGTGATCGGCGGAAGCTCAGCGTCCTCGGCAAAGCCGCCGCGCTCGGCCATCAGCCCCAGCAACCCAAGCTGCAACGCAAAGCCGGTCTGCACCTGCGCCGCCGAGGGAGGCTTTCCGGTCTTGTAGTCGACGATCACCAAAGTGCCGTCGGGCATGCGGTCGATGCGGTCGGCCTTGCCCGAAATCTTGACCCCATCGACCAGGATGCTGCCGCTGCGTTCGGCATCGAGCATCGTGCGGCCGGACTCGGCAAGATCGAAGGTCTGCTGGACCACCCACTCCAGCCCGGCCACCAGCCGAGGCCGCCACAGAGCCTTGATCAGCGGGTGGACGTTGGCGCGCACCAGAAACAGGTTGGCGCGCGGCACCAGCGCAGCCGGGTCGAGCCCATCCTCCTTGTGCCACAGCTCCAATATCTCGTGGACCAGGCTGCCGCGCCAGGCGGCGCTGGGTTCGGCATCGACCGGGTCGAGCGAGCGCAGGCCGAGAATGCGCTTGGCATAGAACGCGAATGGATCGGCGCGCAGCCGGTCGAGCTCGGTCACCGAAAGCTTCACCGCCCGCTGGGCACGCGATGGCCGGGGCGCGGGCTTGTCGATACTGACCTTGGGCAACCGGCGATCGAGCGTGCGGGCCAGCGCCAAAGTGGCGGTATCTTCCATGTCCTTGTCGGGCGCGACCGCCTGCAGCCGCAGCAGAAAGCGCGACGCGACCGTCGGCGCGCTGCCGTCGCGCCGGGCGCGGGTCAGCACCACCTCGGGCGACGCGAGCGCGCCTGCCAGATCCTGCGCCGCCAGCCCGACGCGCATTTCCAGCGGCGGCAGTCCCAGCGCATTGCGCACCATCGGCGCGAGCCACGGGTCGGGCGACGGAATCTGCGGCCACACGCCCTCATTGAGCCCCGCGCAAATGACGAGGTCGGCGCTTTGCAGCCGCGCCTCGAGCAGGCCGTAGATCGCCACGCGCGGGTGCTTGCCAAAGGGCGGGCGCACGGCCTTTTCGGCCATCAGCCGTGACAGGATCGTCGCGGCCTGGCTCGCGGTAACAAGCGGGTCATGGTTCGCCGCGCGCGCGAGCAGTTGCTGCACCAGATCGGAGGCTGAGCGCCCCGCAATCCCGTTCCACACCGCCTGTTGGCTCAGCGCTTGCGCAGTCTCGATGATCGCGGCGATGACCTGTGACAGCGGCTGCGGATCGCGCGGGAATTGCGCAATCGGAGCGAGCAGCGCCTTGGCCCCCGTCCACCATTCGCGAAGCTCTGGTTGCCTTATACTGGCATCGATCCCGGCAAGGCCCTGCGCCGGGCGGGGGCCGCGCAGCCGCATGTCGAGCGCACGGGCCTGGTCGAGCCAGGCCAGCCGCCCCTCGCCCGGCTGCGACAGTGGGTGCTTGAGCAGATCGAGCAGTTCGACCGGGGCAAAATCGCTCGCCAGGCAGTTGGCCACCGCCAGCAGAAACCGCCCCGGCGGCGTCACCGGCAACGCCTCGCCCGCGCTGTCGTCCGCCTCGATGCTCCAGCGCTTGAGGTGGGCAATGACGCGGGCCGCCAATGTGCGATCGGGGGTGACGATCGCGGTGCGGCGCCCGGACACCTCGAGCGCCTGGCGCACCAGCACTGCGATCGCCTGCGCTTCCTCGTCAGGATTTTCGGCCTCGACGATGCGGATGCCCTTGGTGCGGCGGTCGGCGGCGGGCAACGTAACCCAGCGGTCGCTGAGCCGCGCGGGCAGGAAAATGCTGCGCAGCAAATTGGCGCGGTCCGCGATCCATCCGGTGCGCGGTTCGGGCTGCCAGGGCTCGACCTCGGCCCGCTCGATGCTCATCGCGTGGAGCAATTGCTTGAGATGATATTGCGGATGGGTGACGGCGGGGCGTTCTGCGGGCGGCGCCTCTCCCGGCGTGGTCACGGGGACCGGCTCGCCTATCGCCTCCCAGAGCGGCGCATCCATATCCAGATCGAGCCCGGGAAGCACCACCATGCCTTGCGGCATATGCGCGATGCTGCGCAGCAATCGTGCGATCGCCGGCGCCGATGTGGTGATCCCGGCGGCGATCACCGGGCTTTGCGGCGGATGATAGCGCCAGCGATCGGCAGCCTTGTCGAGCAGCCGGTTGCGGCGCTCGGCGGGATCGATCCGGCCGTCCTGGATCAGCTCCTGCGCCCAGGCACGGCCGACGCGCAGGAACAGGTCGCGCGCCTGCGCCCAGTGATCCGCCAGGTCCGCCTCGACATCCACCGCATCGAGCTGGTCGAGCGTCTTCTCTTCGATGTGCAACTGGTCGAGCACGCGGGCATATTCGCTGGCCAGCCGCAGCGCCTCGGCAGGGTCGTGCGCGCCGGGGCGGCCTGCGCCTTCGCGCGCGATGATCGCCGCCAGCCGGAACCGCCGTTCGAGCGGATCGACCGCAGGCGGGATCGCTTCGCCCTCGCCCAGCGGATCGAGCAAGGCGCCCAGGCTTTCGTCGAGATCGAGATCTCCGATCAGCGCCATGCGCGGCAGCAGCAGCCCGTCGGCCGCATGGCGCACCAGCGCCTCGGTGATCGCACGTCCCGCACGATGGTTGGGGATCAGCAGCGTCACCCGCGCCAGTGCCAGTGGGTCCTTGCCAAACCGGCTGAGCAGACCGCTCGCCAGAACGTCCGCAAACCCGCGCTGCGCCCCGATGGCATACACGCGGGTTTGCCCCGGATCAGGCATTCAACAGTGCCTCTGCCGTGGGTTCGATGGCACCCGGAGTGCCGACATCGAACCACTGGCCCAGATGCGCGATGCCATAGAGTCGGTCGGCGGCGATGGCGCGGTTCCAAAGCACATTCGTCGAGAACGCCCCCTCGGGCGCATCGGCGAGCAGGCGGCGCGACAGCAACTGGATGCCGGTGTAGATATAGGGCGCGACCCGGCCCGGCCGGCGGCGGATGATGCGCCCCATCTGGTCGAGGTGGAAGTCGCCGACACCCTGATAATTTCCCGCGCGACTGTGTGGCACCACCAGCAGCAACGCATCCATCCGCGTATCGTCCCAAGCCGCCCGCAGCTCGTCGAAGCACGAGCGCGCGCTCTCCAGCCAGACATTGTCGCTGTTGAGGCAGAAGAACGGGTCTTCCTTGATCAACGGCAGCGCCTTGACCAGCCCGCCGCCGGTTTCGAGCAACACATCGCGTTCGTCCGAAATCATCAGCTCAAACGGATAGTCGCGCGCCTTGAGATGCGCTTCGAGCGCGTCGGCGAGATAATGGACGTTGACGATCACGCGCTGCATGCCTGCCTCGGCGAGGTGCGCCATGACATGGTCGATCAGCGGCTTGCCGCCGACGCGCACCAGCGGCTTGGGCGTGGTGATGGTCAGCGGCCGCATCCGCTTGCCAAGACCCGCTGCCATCACCATCGCGGTGCGAGCAAAGGGCGCGCGCGCGCTCACAATGCGAACTCGCCGCCGAGCGTGCCGGCGGGATCGCGCAGCTCTGCAGGAATGTTGGCATCGAACCAGGCCGCGACGGGCGCGAGCGCAGGATGGGCAAGATCGCGCTCCATCGCCGCCCACACGCGCGGGATCATCCGCGGATAGCGCGGCTTGCCGTCGCGCTTCCAAAGCCGCACGAAGATGCCGACGATCTTGGCATTCCGCTGCGCGCCGAGCACGTGATAGGCGGTGTCGAAATCATAGGCCGGGTTGGCCAGCGCGCGATACGCCCCGATCATCTCCGCCTCAAGCGCGGGCGCGACATCACGGCGGGCATCCTGCAGCAGCGAGACAAGGTCATAGGCCGGATCACCGACCAGGGCGTCCTGAAAATCGAGCAGCCCCTGCCCGCCGTCCGCAAGCAGCATGATGTTTTCGGAATGGTAATCGCGCAGCACCGTTACCTGCGGGGCGGCGTCATCCATCCCATCGAGCACGGCGCTCCAGGCGCGGGCATAGCCATCTGCATCGACATCCAGTCCCCGCGCGGCACAATACCATTCGGTGAACAGCCCGGCTTCGCGCTGATAGTCCGCGCGGTTGTACAGCGGAACGCCTGCAGCGGGCCGATCGTGCAACTGCGCCAGCGTTTCGATCGCCCGGGCGTAGATCGCGCGCTCGCTAGCCGCGTCCGCGGCATCGACGGTCTCGCGCATCCGCATATCGCCGAAGTCCTCGAGCAGAACCAGTCCCGCATCGGCGTCAGCCGCGAGGATTTCGGGCGCGCGCAGACCTTGTGCCGCCAGGTAGCGCGCGACATCGATGAACGGGCGCGGGTCCTCTTCCGGCGGCGGCGCATCCATCAGGATCGCATTGCGCTCTGCCCCGACCAGCCGGAAATACCGACGGAACGAAGCGTCTCCCGGGATCGCCTCGATCTCGGCGGCGCCCCAGCCTGCGGCATCGGCAAATGCCCGGAGTACCGAATTACGTTCGTTCAAAACCTGCCACCTGCAATCTGCTGCCAGCGCGCCTGCCAGCGTACACCGGCCTGCGCAGTTATCGCGCGCTCGCTAGCATCGGTCCCGGCGATCCGCAATTCGAGTGTGTCGGGTCCGGCAAGTCCACCGACGCGTTCGGGCCATTCGGCAATCAGCAGCGCCGGCTCGCCTGCATCGAGGCCCAGTTCGTCGAGCTCCATCGCCCCATCGAGGCGGTAGAAATCGGCATGGATGACGGGGATGCGCACCTCGGGCGGATCGTAGGGCAGGATCAATGCGAAGGTCGGGCTGGGCACCTCGCCTGCAAAGCCCATGGCTTTGAGGATAGCGCGCGCCAACGTCGATTTGCCCGCGCCCAGATCGCCCGACAGCGCGATGACATCGCCGGGCTGGGCGACATCGGCCAATGCGGCGCCCAGCGCCTGCATGGCCTCGAGCGATGCAATCCGGACTGTCATGGCATCAGGATCGTGACAATGGTACCCGCGCCGGGCTCGCTCATCAGTTCCATCCGTCCGCCGTGTGCCTCGATCAGGTTCTTTGCCAGCGGCAGGCCAAGCCCCGAACGCTTTTGCACCGGCTTGCCGCCAGCGTCGTCCGCCTGCAGCACGCCATCGAGCGCACGCGCCTGTGCGCGCGCGTCCAGGCCGGGGCCATTATCCGACACGACAATGCGCAGCTTGCCTCGGAAGCGGTCACCCAGCAGCAGCACGCGGCCGCCCTCCTGGGTATAGCGCAGCGCGTTGTCGACCACCGCGCTGATCGCCTGCGAGAAGCGCGCGCAATCAACTTCGGCACTGCCCGGACCGCCATTGACGTCGAGCTCGAGCGCGATGTTGCGACCGCCCGCCAGCCCCGATGCGCCCTTGGCGACATCGACGAGCAAAGCGCCGATATCGGTTGGCTCAAGCTTCAATGGCAGCGTGCCCGCCTGGCTCTGGCTCAGATCGAGCACCATGTTGATCTGCGCGGACAGCCGATCGACCGAGTCGATGATCGCCTTGGCATAATCCTGGCCTTGATCAGACAGCGGGCCAGCGACACCGCTTGCCAGCAGTTCGGCAAAGCCGCCAATCGAGGTCAGCGGCGTGCGGAATTCGTAGCTCATATTGGCCAAGAACCGCGTCTTGATCGCATCAGCCTCGACCAGAGCCTCGTTGCGCTCGCGCAGCGCGTCTTCCATCTTCTTGGCGTCGGACACGTCGATCATCGTGAACAATGCGCTGGCATCGGGCAGCGGGATGCCGACGAAATCGAACACCCGGCCATCCTTCATCACCAACTGCCCGGCGCGCTGGACGCGGTCGAGCGTGGCGGCGCGGATCACCTCGCGCAGCGCGGAAATCTGCGCGGGTCGCTTGAGCCGCGGAGCGATCGCCTTGAGCAGTTCGTCGGCGCGCGGGTGCGCGGCCAGCACGCCTTCCTCGACATCCCACACCGCGCCGAAGCGCGTGTTCCACAGATGCAGGCGGCCATCGGAGGTGAACACCGCAAGCGCTTCGAACAGATTGTTGAAGGTCGCGGTGCGCACTCTGAGCAAGGTATCGCGTGCGCTTGCGAGTTGGACCTGCTCGGTGCGATCCTCGAACACCAACAGCAGGCCGTTGTCGGGCGTCGGCTGGACAATCGCACGCAGATGCGTGCCATCGGCGATCAGCCACACCTCTTCCTGGGGCACAGCGGTATGAAACCATTCGCGCTTCTCGTCGCGCCAGGCGGGGAAGTCACGGACCTCGGGCACGCGCCCGGCTTCGCGCATGCGGTCGATCAGCCGCTCGAACTCGAGCCCGTCCTGCAACCATTGCGGCTTCAACGCGAACATCCGCACGAACGGCTGGTTGACGAAGATCAGGCGGCGCTGGGCATCGAACTGCGCCACGCCTGCCGAGAGGTGGTCAAGCATGTCGCGCTGTGCATCGCGGAACCGCTCGGTCGCCTGCCGCGCGAGAATCAGATCGTGCACGTCGATCGCATAGCCCGCCACACCGCGGCCCTTGATCGGCAGATCGACAATCTCCATCGCGCGCCGGGTTCCGGCAATCGTGGTGGTGACGGTCCGACTGGAAGGCGCGTTGCTCTCCATTGCCCGGGCGGCCACCGCCATCGGGGTCAGGCCATCGATCGTCTCGACAAGTTCCTGTCCCGCCTGCGCCACCTCGGCGGCACTAGGTCCGCCTACCGCGCGAACATAGGCGGTGTTGACCAGCAGCAGCGAAAGATCCTCGCGGCGGAACCACATCGGGATCGGTGCGGCCTCGATCAGCCCGGACAGCGCATCGAACGCGCGCTTGGCTTCGGCTTCGGCCTCGACGAGCGCGGCCATGCGGGTTTCGCTTTCGGTGGCATCATACAGCCACAGCAGCACCGCTCCCGGTGCGATTGTCTGCGGATCAGCCAGTTTTCCCTCGATGCGCAGCCGCCGGTTCGATCCCTGAGCAGTGATCGCCGTCTCGAACGGAGCGCCGCTCTTCTGCGCGGTGGTGATCTGCTTGCCCAGCGCGTCGAGCGCCTCGCGCGACAGGCCCCGACCCTCCTGCGCCAGCTCGGACAGATAGGGTGGCAGCTTGGCCAGGCCCAGCCACCGGGCGACTTTTTCCGGGCCTTCGATGCGCGAATCCGAGCGGACGATCAGCGGCACGGCAGGGCCCGATTCGACCAGCCGGGTCAGCCTGCGCAGCTGCCGCCGAGCGGTGCCCGCAGCCTTGCGCATCTGCAGGCCGGTGACCAGTGCCCATATCGCCGCAGCGGTCCAGGCGGCGAACACCAAGGCGACAACGAGCATGCTGCCGTTGCCGATCAGCATGGCCGAATCGCCAGATAGTGCTCGCTGAAAATCACCCGCTTCATCGATGAAGGCCGTAGCTCAATTTGGTGGCGGCGCAAAACGGGCAAACCGAAACATTTGATCCTCCCCCTTCAGGGGAGGTGGCTCGCCAAAGGCGAGACGGAGGGGCAGCGTGCGCACTCATCCGATCAATCGGCGCACAATTTCCCCGCCCCTCCACCGCTTCGCGGTCCCCCTCCCCGTTCCGAGGAGGATTTGCCTCACTTCTCCCAATACCACGTCTTGAGCGTCGAAGTTCCGGTCAGCGTCTCGTTCATCGTCGGCACCTCGTACAACCGCCCGTTGAGCATGACATGGGTGATCTTGTCGGACTGGCGGATGTCCGCCACCGGGTCGCCATCGATGATCACCAGGTCGGCAAGCTTGCCGGGCTCGATCGAACCGATGTCCTTGTCGAAGCCCAGCGAACGGGCGCCGCTGATCGTCGCCGTGCGCAGCGCCTCGAGCGGGGTCATGCCGCCCTTGACGAAGCTCCACAGCTCCCAATGCGAGGCCAGGCCCTCTTCCTGCCCGTGCGCGCCGATGCCGACGAGGACGCCGCGCTTCGCCAGTTCCATCGCCTCGCGAGCCGATGCCGTGTCGGAATAATCCTCCTCGGGTGCGATCTCGCGACGCACCGAGGTCGCCTCGAGACGCCGGCGCGGAACATGCTTGCTCAGGATCGGGTGGGACCACACGTCCATATGGCTGCGCCAATACGGGTCGGCCGCCGGACCGCCATACGTGACCACCAGCGTCGGGGTGTAACCGACCTTGCTCTGCGCAAAGAAGCTGCGGACATCTTCATACAAGGTCTCTACCGGGATGTTGTGCTCGAGCGTGGTGTTGCCATCGGCGATGAGCGAAATGTCCATCCCGAAAAGCGATCCGCCCTCGGCAACGCTGGCCAGGTTATCCGCCTGCGAGGCTGCGACGACCTGCTGGCGCTGGTCGCGCCGCGGCTGGTTGTAGTTCTTGACGCTGTGCGCGCCCTGCAGCTTGAGCCGGCTGGTGTGCGCGCGTGCATCGGCGAGGCTGTCGATCTCGGCGAAGATGCCTGCCGCCTTGGCGCCATAGACCACCTCGCCGGTCGAGAAGATGCGCGGCGCCAGATACTTGCCCACGCGCTGATAGCTCGCGGCGGGGAAGATTTCGCTGGCCGAGTTGCTGGGATCGTGGATCGTCGTCACGCCCAGCGCCAGATGCGCGACCGCGTTCCAGTTCTGTTGCGGAATGATGTCATCCTGCCCCTGCGGGCCATGCGCATGCGCGTCGATCAGCCCGGGGATGATCGTCTTGCCTGCGACATCCACCGTCTGCGCACCCGCGGGCACCGCGACATTTGCGCCGACGGCCACGATCCGGTTGTCGCGGACGACCACCGTCCCGCGCTCGACGATGCCGCCTGCATCATCCGCCATCGTCACGATCCGCGCGTTGGTAAACGCGACCGTGCCCGAGGGCTTGTCGGCAGGTGCGGAGACATTGATCACGACGCCGGTCTTGGGCGCTGCGAATTTGGCATCGGCCTTGCCGACCGGCCCAGAGGTGATCGCACGCGCCGCATCGGCCGAGTAGACCACCGGCCCCAGCGACCAGTTGAGCTGGCGGCCATTATGGCTCCACTGCAGGAAGGTCGCGCCACCCTCGCTCACCTGCACCGCGGGCAGCGCGCCGCCACCTCGGCCAGCCCCAAGATCGACCGCACCCGCCATGAACGGCATTACATATGCTGCATAGTTCTGACGGAAGGCCAGCGTCTTGCCATCGGGAGCGAGCGCATATCCGCTGACCATCTCGCCGCTGGCATGGGTTCGCTCGGCCTCGCCGCTCAGATCGGTGCTGACCAGCGCCAGCTTGCCGTCGGCGCCGCGGCTGAAATAGACGCGGTCCGATGTCGCGCCGAAATGCGGCTCGGTACCATCGGAAGTGATGCGGCGGGTCTCGCCACTGGCGATATCGAGCAGATAGACGCCGGGCGACGCACCCCAATTGTCCGAGGTCAGGCCGCCACCGCTGCCCGCCTCATAGACCACCGAGCGGCCATCGGGCGAGAATTGCGGGCGGCGGAAATGCCCCGGGGACTTGCTGATCGTCCGCGCCTCGCCGCCAGCGGCTCCGACGACACGCAGTTCGCCCAACCGGGCATCGTCCCAGCTGACATAGACGATCTGGCTGCCGTCGCGCGAGAATGCCGGGAACAGTTCGAAATCGGTGCCGCCATTGCTGACCAGCGGCTGTACCGCGCCACCGGTGGCGGGCTGATGGTGCAGTTTGCCGAGCGCCTCGAACACCATCCGGCCGCCATCGGGCGAGACGCTGGCGAAGCGCGGCATCGTTACCGCCACGGTATCGGGCGCAACCGGCTTTTGCGGGCGGATCGGGTCGACGACGGTGCGGCTGTCGTTGACGCTGAAGGGAATGACGGTCTCGGCACCGCTGGCGACATCGATCGAGCGGATCTTGCCGCCCGCCCAGAAGATCACGCGGGCGCTGTCGGGGGTCCAGCCCATGTTTGGATAGACGCCGTGCACTGCCCAGGTCTCCTGCACATCGCGGTCCATCGCATCATAGATCTTGCGCTCCTCGCCGGTTTGCATGTCGCGGACATACAATTTGGTCTTTGCTCGCTCGCGCCGGACGAAGGCGAGATAGCGGCCATCGGGTGACGGCTGCGGACGCGCTGCCCCGCCGGGACCGCCGGTCACGCGCTCGACCTTGCCGGTGTCCATGTCATAGCGGTCGATCACGAACAGCTGGGCGTTCGAATCCTGCGCATATTCGAAGATCGGGCCCGGGGTTGAATCCTTGCTGTAGAAGATGCCCTTGCCGTCAGGCGCGAACATCGGCTCGCCCAGCTCCTTCTGGTGCACCTCGCTCGGCCGTTTGACCAATTGCACGCCGTTGCCGCCGCTGACATGGTACAGCCACAGCTCGCCGGTGCCGAGCGAACGCCCGGTGGTGAAGTGCTTGCGCGCAACGATGTACTGTCCGTCCGGGCTCCAGCTGGGATTGTTGAGCAGGCGGAAGGTTTCCTTGGTCAGCTGGCGCTTGTCGCTGCCATTGGCGTTCATGATCCAGATGTTATCGCCGCCGCCGCGATCCGAGGTAAACGCGATGCGGCTGCCGTCGGGCGAAAAGCGCGGATGCTGCTCATAAGCCAGCCCCTCGGCGATCCGCGTCGCGGCGCCGCCGGCGACCGGCATGATGTAGATATCGCCGAGCAGATCGAACACGATGCGGCTGCCATCGGGGCTCACATCGAGGTTCATCCAGGTGCCTTCGTCGACCCGGATCGGGATATTGCGGGTCTTCATCGGTGGGGCGTTGACGTCCCAGGCAGCGGGCTTGTCCTGCGCGACGGCAGGCATGGAAAGAGCCAGCGCCGCGATGGCGGCGGACAGGTGCAGAGCTTTCATGGTGATGTTCCCCGGTATCTTTTCTCGTATTCCCTCACGCTAACCCCGCAGCGCTCGAGCGCAATCGGAAAAAGGCATGGGGCGCGGTGAGTTGATTGCTTCGTTCTGGATGAAGCGGCCTCCGAACGCGGATGTGCAAGCCTCTCCCCTCCCGCTTGCGGGAGGGGTGGCCGAGCCGCAGGCGAGGACGGGGTGGGCCTGAACAGCCAATTGTGCTCCCAGCCCACCCCGGTCCGGCAAGCCGGACCTGCCCCTCCCGCAAGCGGTAGGGGAGAGGGCGTTGCGCATGGACTACCCCCCCAAGCACAAAAAAGCCCGCCCCGCACGATGCGGAGCGGGCTTTCGTGATCTTGCACCCCTGCGTCTAGCAGGAGAACCGCATCAGTAGCGGTATTCGTCCTTCTTGAACGGACCGGTCACCGACACGTCGATATATTCGGCCTGTTCCTTGGTCAGTTCGGTCAGCTTGACGCCGAGCTTTTCGAGGTGAAGGCGCGCGACCTTCTCGTCGAGGTGCTTGGGCAGAACATAGACCTGGTTTTCGTACTTGTTGGCACCCTTGAACAGTTCGATCTGCGCCAGCACCTGGTTGGTGAAGCTGGCCGACATCACGAAGCTGGGGTGGCCAGTGGCGTTGCCGAGGTTGAGCAGACGGCCCTTCGACAGCATGATGATGCGCTTGCCGCCGGGGAATTCGATCATGTCGACCTGCGGCTTGATCTCGGTCCACTTCATGTTTTCCAGCGCGCCGATCTGGATTTCATTGTCGAAGTGACCGATGTTGCCGACGATCGCCATGTCCTTCATCGCCCGCATGTGGTCGATGGTGATGACGTCCTTGTTGCCGGTCGTCGTCACGAAGATGTCGGCGGTGCCGACCACGTCTTCGAGGGTCTGCACGGCAAAGCCGTCCATCGCCGCCTGCAGCGCGCAGATGGGATCGATTTCGGTGACGATCACGCGGGCGCCGGCGCCCTGCAGCGAGGCTGCCGAGCCCTTGCCGACGTCGCCATAACCGCACACGACAGCGACCTTGCCGGCCATCATCACGTCGGTACCGCGACGGATGCCGTCAACCAGCGATTCCTTGCAGCCGTACTTGTTGTCGAACTTCGACTTGGTGACGCTGTCGTTAACGTTGATCGCGGGGAAAGGCAGCTTGCCCTTCTTGGCGAGGTCATACAGGCGGTGAACGCCGGTGGTGGTTTCTTCCGAAACGCCCTTGATCGCCTGCACCGTCTTGGTGAGGTAGCCCGGGGTTGCGGCGAGACGACGCTTGAGAACCTTGACGAAGAATTCTTCTTCCTCGTTCGAAGGCGTGAACAGCTCTTCGCCGGCTTCGACGCGTGCGCCCCAGAGCGCGAACATGGTGGCATCGCCGCCATCGTCGAGGATCAGGTTGCAGGTTTCGCCGGTTTCAGCGCCCCAGTCGAAGATGCGATCGACATAATCCCAATACTCTTCCAGGCTCTCACCCTTGATGGCGAACACCGGAATGCCCTGCGCGGCGATCGCGGCAGCGGCGTGGTCCTGGGTCGAATAGATGTTGCAGGTGGCCCAGCGCACTTCGGCGCCAAGAGCGACCAGCGTTTCGATCAGCACGGCGGTCTGGATCGTCATGTGCAGCGATCCGGTGATCTTGGCACCCTTGAGGGGCTGTTCGCCGCGATATTCTTCGCGGATCGACATCAAGCCGGGCATTTCGGTTTCCGCGATGGTGATTTCCTTGCGGCCGAAATCGGCAAGCGCAATGTCGGCTACGACATAATCGGGGCGGTCGAGGGTCGGGGCACTGGCCACGTAAATTCTCCTGAGTCAGACGGCCGGTGCACCAACAGGGCCACCGGAAACTGTCGTCCCCATAGCCAGAGTCGGCGCTGCAGGCAAATATAAAGATTCCTTTATATGGCATCGGTGATGATCGGATGCCCCCCATGCCGCCGACAATCCCTCTCCCCTCTTGCATTGGCGCACCATCGCGACAACATGCAGGACGCACCGCAATTTCAGCAGGAGACATGCCATGATCAAAGTCGGCGACACCATCCCCAACACCAAATTTGTCCGCGCCACCGCAGACGGCCCGCAGCAGGTCGAAGCCAAGGATTATTTCGCAGGCAAGACCGTCGCGCTGTTTTCGGTCCCCGGCGCATTTACGCCGACCTGCTCGGCGCGCCACCTGCCCGGTTTCGTCGAAAAGGCCGACGCCTTGAAGGCCAAGGGCGTCGACGAAATCGCCTGCACCGCGGTCAATGATGCGTTCGTGATGGGCGCGTGGGGCAAATCGGCCAACGCCGATGCGGTGACCATGCTCGCCGATGGCAATGGCGATTTCGCCGAAGCGGTTGGCCTCACCATGGACGGCAGCGGCTTTGGCCTCGGCAAGCGCGGCCAGCGTTTCGCGATGGTGGTCAAGGATGGCGTGGTCGACAAACTGTTCGTCGAAGAACCCGGCGACTTCAAGGTCAGCAGCGCGGACTACATGCTCGAGCAGCTTTGATAGGATAAAGTCCTCCCCGGCACGGGGAGGGGGACCGCGAAGCGGTGGAGGGGAAGCGTCTGAGTGCATCGCATTGTTCGATGCACAATCCGGCTTCCCCTCCGTCAGCCCTGAAGGGCTGCCACCTCCCCGTTCCGGGGAGGATTTATGATACTCAATACCCCATCAGGCTCATGACTTCCTCGCGCGAGCGATGGTCGTCGAGGAAGCAGCCGAGCAGGCGGCTGGTGATCATGCTGACGCCGGGGGTACGCACGCCGCGGGCAGTCATGCAGCTGTGGCTGGCCTCAATCACGACAGCGACGCCGTGCGGCTGAAGGTGCTCCCAGATGCATGCAGCCACCTCTGCGGTCAGGCGCTCCTGCACCTGCAGACGGCGCGAAAATCCGTGCAGCACGCGTGCGAGCTTGGAGATGCCCACCACGCGGTCACGCGGCATATAAGCGATCGACGCCTTGCCGATGATCGGCGCCATATGGTGTTCGCAGTGCGACTGGAACGGAATGTCCTTGAGCAGCACCAGTTCGTCATAGCCGCCGACCTCCTCGAAGGTGCGGCTGAGATGGACGCTGGGGTCGTCGTCATACCCCGAGCAATATTCCTTCCACGCCCGGGCAACGCGCAGCGGCGTATCGCGCAGACCTTCGCGATCGGGATCGTCTCCTGTCCAGCGCAGCAGCGTTACGATCGCCTGCTGCACATCGTGCGGCACAGGGATTTTGCCATTGCCGGCAACATCATGATCATCGTCGGCATCGTGGTACAACATTACAGGCAATCCCCCTCGCTTAGCAATCTGGCCTAGAAGATAGGAACCGCGATAATGCTGTGCAAGCAGCCGCTGCTTCCGTTCGCGCCGACATTAATGTCCGGAGCGTTTACCTGCAGGTATAATTTGCGCGCTAGGGTCGGGTTTCCCCACCCCCTGAAGGAGTGACCATGCCCACGTTACGTGCAGAGCCGATGACAAGCAAACCGGCCCGGGCGGACGTGATCACATGCGCACTGGAGATCGGACTGCCCACCGACCTGGATCGCCTTGCCGAGGCAGGTGATCCGGCACGCGGTTTCCTGCGCCGCGCCTGGTATGCGGCGGAGACACGGCAGGGACTGTGCACCCTGCTGGCGCGCCGCCGAGACGGCACCCCTGTCATCGCCATTCCCACCCGGCCGATCGGCCCTTCGATATTGCGCGCGCGCAGCGTGACGGCGAGCTATTGGCCATTCCGCAGCTTTCCGATGGCCAGCGATGCCACCGAGGCCGAAGTGGCCGCATTGCTGGGCTGCCCGATCGTCCAGCGTGCGATCGGCCCGGCGCTCAGGATCGGTCCGGTCTATGCTGATGACCCCGGCTTACAGCGGGTCGTGTCCGTCGCACCCGCTTTGGGCTGGTCGGTTCTGACCCGCGAACTGGGCACCACCTACCTGCAGGATATCGGCGCGCAGTCCACGCAGGACACATGGCCGGGCAAGTCGCAAACCCGCAAGCTCAAGGCCTACGAACGCAAACTGCACGAGGTTCATGGCGAGCTGCGCTTGCGGGTTGTTACCGGCAGCGACTGGAGCGATCAGGTCTGGCGCGACCTCGCCGAGATAGAGACGCAAAGCTGGGTGGGGACCCAGACCGACCATTCGGGCGCAAAGTTCATCAACCGCGATAATCTGCGGCACTGGCAGACGGCAGTTACAGACCCGGTGATCGCCAGCCAGCTGCGCGCGATGATCCTCTACGCCTCGGATCGCCCGATCGCCTTTTCCTTCGACCTCGAAGCGGGTGACGTGATGTATGGCATCGCCTCGAGCTATGCCGAGGATATGGCACGCTTCAGCCCCGGCAAGATCATCACCATCCATCTGATCACCCAGGCCATAGAGCGCGGCGTGCGGACGATCGACTGGGGCTCGGGCGACACGGGCTACAAGCGGGCGCTGGGGGCAACGGCGGGACCGCAGATCATCGATATCATGATGGTGCGTGGCCACCTGCTGGCAGCCGCGATCAAGCCTCGTTGGGAAATGACCCGGCAATCGGCGAGCCTTGCGCTCGCTGAAGGCCTAGCCGCATCGTTGGGGGAGCTCACCAAAGCCAGCGCGGTGCGGTTGGAACATGTCCTGTTTCCCGGGCTGGCGCTGACCGCGGCGGCTGCTGCCATGAGCGAATAGCCTCCGGCAGTTGCACCATGCCGTAGCGTAGTTGCAAAAAGTTAACCTATTTTAGTTGTAAATTGCAACTCTTTTGACTGGACGCCCGGCGGCTTTTGCTCCATTTTGCTGCAATGCAATATTACGGCGTGACCAAGCAAATGCGTGCCCCTCTGCGGCGCGCTCTCATTGTGGCTACATTGGCACTGTTCGCCAGCGCCTGCGGTACCGAACCGCCCCCGGCTCCCCCGCCGCCGGCTGCCACGGTCGCCACGCCGCTGCAGCGAGTCGTCGTCGATTGGGATGAGTATATCGGCCGATTCACGGCAGATGAGGACGTGCAGCTGGTGGCCCGCGTATCCGGGCCGATAACCCAGGTTGCGTTCCGTGATGGGCGCGATGTGCGCAAGGGCGATCTGCTCTTCGTGATCGACCCCCGTCCGTTCCGCGCCACCCTGGCCGAAGCTGATGCAAGCGTTGGCAGCGCCCGCGCGGCGCTGGCCAATGCGCAATCGCAGGCCAGCCGCGGCACCGAACTGCTCGGCTTCGACGCGATCAGCCGCGAGGAATCCGACAATCTCGCCGCAACCCTGCGCTCGGCCCGCGCTACGCTGGCCGGCGCCGAGGCGCGCCGCCAGGCGGCTCAGCTCGACCTGTCGTTTACCCAGGTGCGGGCGCCGATTTCGGGCCGCATTTCCAACCGGCTGGTCGATGTCGGCGATTTCGTCACCGCCGGCCAGACCGAACTGACCCGCGTCGTGCGGATCAACCCGATCCGCTTCAGCTTCGACGGGGCAGAAAGCTTTTACCTCAAATACATCCGCCAGGATGCCACCGGGCAGCGGCGCAGCTCGCGCTACGCCGCCAACCCGGTCGAAATCCAGCTTGCCGACGAACCGGAATTCCGCTGGCGCGGGAAGATGGAGTTTCTGAACAACGGCATCAGCCCCGATACCGGCACGATCCAGGCCTATGCCATGGTCGACAATCCCACCGGCTTTCTGCTGCCGGGCATGTTTGGCCGTGCGCGGCTGCTGGGCTCGGGCACCTACAAGGCACTGCTGGTGCCCGATGAGGCGATCCTGACCGACCAGACGCGCAAGCTGGTCTATGTGCTGGGCAAGGACAACAAGGTCGCGCCGCGCCCTGTCTCGACCGGGCCGATGGTCGAAGGCCTGCGCGTCATCCGCGAAGGCATCGCGCCGACCGAGCGGATCGTGATCGACGGACTGACCCGGATGCAACCGGGCATGGTGGTTACCCCGCGCAAGGGGCAGATCAAGGCGCGCGCCACCGGCGATGCACCGATTGCGCGACCTACGACCGCCCCTGCCCCCTCCCAGGCAACGGCGCGCTGATCCGATGCGCATGGCCCATTTCTGCATCGACCGCCCGATCTTCGCGGCTGTCCTGTCGATCCTCATCGTCATTTTCGGCGTGGTGGCGTATCCTTCGCTGCCGGTGTCGCAATACCCCGAGATCGCGCCGCCCACCGTGGTGGTCAGCGCCAGCTATCCGGGCGCCACGGCGGAGACGATTGCCGATGTCGTCGCCGCCCCGCTTGAGGAGACGATCAACGGCGTCGAGGACATGCTCTATATGTCCTCGTCCTCCACCGGCGACGGCAACCTTGCGATCACCGTCACCTTTGCGCAGGGCACCGATGTCGATCAGGCCCAGGTTCTGGTGCAGAACCGGGTGAGCACGGCTGAGCCGCGTCTGCCGCAGGAGGTCCGCCAGATCGGTGTCACGGTGCGCAAGAATTCGCCCGATCTGCTGCTGGTAGCCAATTTCTTCTCGCCAGACGGGTCGCTGACCCAGCCCTATATTTCGAATTATGCGACGCTGCAGATCATCGACCGGATTTCGCGGATCGACGGGATCGGCTCGGCGCGGCTGTTCGGCGGGCGCGACTACAACATGCGCGTGTGGATCGACCCCGAGCTGGCAGCAGCGCGCAACCTCACTGTCGATGAGATCGTCGGCAAGATCCGCGCCCAAAACGCGCAGGTCTCCGCCGGATCGATCGGCCAGCCGCCATTCAACACCGGCGGCACCGCCTTCCAGCTGGGCGTTCAGACCCAGGGACGGCTGAGCACGCCCGAGGAATTCGGCCAGATCGTCATCAAGCGCAATGGCCTCGCGCTGACGCGGCTCAGCGATGTCGCGCGGATCGAACTGGGCGCGCAGGATTACAGCATCAACGCCTTCTCCAGCGGCCGCCCGACCGTGGCGCTGGCGATCTCGCAACTGCCCGGATCGAATGCGCTGACGGTTGCCAAGGAGGTCGAAGACGAACTCAAGCGTGCGGCGCGCGATTTTCCGCCGGGCATGACCTATTCGATCCCCTACAACCCGACCACCTATGTCGAAGCCTCGATTGCAGCGGTGCAGAACACGCTGATCGAGGCGATTATCCTGGTCGCAATCGTGGTGCTGCTGTTCCTGCAAAGCTGGCGCGCAGCGATCATCCCGATCATCGCGATCCCGATTGCGCTGGCCGGCGCGATCGCGTTGCTGGCGGCCTTGGGCTTCTCGCTCAACAGCCTGTCGCTGTTCGGCATGGTGCTCGCCATCGGCATTGTGGTCGACGATGCGATCGTCGTGGTCGAGAACGTCGAGCGGCTGATGGAAGAAGAAGGGCTGAGCCCGCTCGCCGCCGCGCACAAGACGATGGACGAAGTGTCCGGCGCATTGGTCGCGATCGCGCTGGTGCTGTGCGGCGTGTTCATTCCCACCGCCTTCATTCCGGGGATCTCCGGCGCGTTCTATCAGCAGTTTGCGGTGACCATTGCGGGCGCCACCGCGGTCTCGGCGTTTGTTTCGCTCACGCTCTCGCCAGCGCTCGCGGCCCTGTTGTTGCGCCCTCGAGCGCATGGCGACGCCGATGTTCCGCGCGGCTGGGGCAAGAGATTCGCCGGCGGCTTCAACCGCAGCTTTGCCAAGCTGTCGGAGCGTTATGGCCGCCTCACCGCGCGCACCATCCGCAGCCTGATGTTCATGGGCGTGGCCTATCTGGCGCTGATTGCGGTTGCCGGATGGCGCTTTGCCGATACACCGGCAGGCTTCATCCCCGCGCAGGACCAGGGCTATCTTATCGGCGTCTTGCAGATGCCGCCGGGCGCCTCGCTGCAGCGGACCACCGCCGCGCTGGAAACCGCGCAGGCGATCGCGCTGAAGAACGAATCGGTGGTCAGCACCATCGCTTTTGCCGGGTTCGACGGCGCGACCTTTACCAACGCCCCCAACGCCGCCGCCGTCTTCATCACGCTCAAGGAAGCGGGCACCCGGATCAGCGCCGACGAGGTCGCCAACGAACTGCGCGGCGCGATGTCGAGCATCACCGCAGGCAGCATCCTGGTGATCGCCCCGCCACCTGTGGCGGGGCTGGGCACCGGCGGCGGCTTCAAGATGGTGATCGAGGACCGCGGCAATGCGGGTTTGCAGGCGCTCGAGGGCGCGGCGTTCGCGATGATGGGCGCTGCCAACCAGACCGAAGGCATTGCAGGCGCGTTCACCACCTTCAACACCCGCACGCCGAGGCTGTTTGCCGATATCGACCGCGCGCGGGCCGAGCAACTGGGCGTTCCGGTGGAGAACATCTTCTCGACACTCGGCACCTATCTGGGATCGAGCTATATCAACGACTTCAACTTCCTGGGCCGCACCTTCCGGGTGACCGCGCAGGCCGACGCGCCCTATCGCGACGATGTCTCCGATATCGGGCGGCTGCGCACGCGCTCGTCCAGCGGGCAGATGGTGCCGCTCGATGCGGTGATGAACCTGCGCAACGATTCGGGCGCGTATCGCGTGGTGCGCTACAATCTGTATCGCTCCGCCGAACTGCAGGGCGACACCATGCCGGGGTATTCGAGCGGGCAGTCGCTCGACACGATGGAGGCACTGGCGCGGGCTACCCTGCCCCAAGGCTTCGATTTTGAATGGACCGAGCTCGCTTTCCAGCAACAGGCGGCGGGCAACACCGGCACGCTCGTGTTCCTGCTCGGCGTCGTCTTCGTCTTCCTGCTGCTGGCGGCCCAATATGAAAGCCTGGTGCTGCCGCTGGCGGTGATCCTGATCGTGCCGATGTGCCTGCTGGCCGCGATCCTCGGGGTCAACGTCATGGGCCGCGACAACAACATCCTGACCCAGATCGGGCTGGTGGTGCTGATCGGGCTGGCGGCCAAGAACGCGATCCTGATCGTGGAGTTCGCCAAGCACAACGAGGACCATGGCCAGTCGGTGCTGGAGGCGGCACGCCACGCCGCAGCGCAGCGCCTGCGTCCGATCCTGATGACCTCGCTGGCGTTCATTCTGGGCGTGCTGCCGCTGGTGATCTCCAGCGGCCCAGGGTCCGAAATGCGCCAGGCGCTGGGCATCGCGGTGTTCTTCGGCATGATCGGGGTGACCATCTTCGGGCTGCTGTTCACGCCTGCCTTCTATGTGATGGTGCGCACGCTGGAGGATCGGATCAAGGCCTGGTCGGCCAATCGCAGGCGCGACGATCTGCCCCCCGCGCCGCCCGCCGCAGAGCCCGTATTGGAGGGCAACCAGCCATGATACTGAAGACCCGCCTGCTCGCCTGTGCCGCTCTTTCGGCCAGCCTTGCCGCCTGCACCGTCGGCCCGGATTTCGAGCGTCCTGCCACCCCGGGCGCGCTCGCCGAGGGGGGCTTCATCGAGGGCACCGACCCGCGCTTTGCGCAAGACCCACTGCCCGAGGGCTGGTGGCGGCTGTTCGAGGACCCGGCGCTCGATGCGCTGGTGGCACGCGCGCTCGAGCGCAACACCACGGTGCGCGAAGCCAGCGCCAATCTGCGCCGCGCCCGCGCGCTCGTCCGCGAGGCCAGGGGCGCGCAACTGCCTTCCCTGTCGGCCAGCGGGTCCGGCAGCACCAACCAGGTCGGCACCGGGGCCAATGCCGGGGTGGGCTTTGCTCCTCCTGAGCCGCTGCGGTTCGACTTCTACGAGCTTGCCACCGACGCCTCTTATGAGATCGACCTCTTCGGAGGCATCCGCCGCTCGGTCGAAGCCTCGCGCGGCGATGCGCTCGTGGCTCAGGCAGAGCTCGATGCCGCGCGCGTCAGCGTGGCAGCCGAGGTCGCGCGGACCTATGCGCTTGCCTGTTCCAGCCGGTTGCAGGCGGATATCGCGCGCGATTCGCTCGCCGCGCAGCAGCGCACGCTCGATCTCACCCAGCGGCTGTTCACATCTGGGCGCGGCCAGCGGCGCGATGTCGCCAATGCGGAGTTCCTGGTTGCGCAGGCCCAGGCACAGGTTCCGCAGTTCGATGCCGAGCAGCGCGCGGCCCTGTTCGCGCTGGCGACGCTGACCGGCGATCCGCCAAGCCAGAACGATACCGCCGCAAACAGCTGCGCCGTGCCCCCCAGGGTTCGGGTCCCCATCCCCGTGGGCGATGGCGCCGCGTTGCTTGCGCGGCGCCCCGATGTGCGTGCGGCCGAAGCGCGGCTGGCTGCCGATACCGCGCGGGTCGGGGTTGCCACCGCTGCGCTCTATCCCTCGATCCGCCTGGCAGGCTCGCTGTCGATCGGCGGTACGTCTCCCGGAGCGCTGACCGAGTCGAACAATATCGGCTTCTCGCTCGGTCCCTTGATCTCGTGGTCGATCCCGATCGACGGCACCGCGCGCGCCCGGGTCAACGCCGCTTCGGCCCAGGCCGATGGACGCCTAGCGGCGTTCGACGGTGCGGTGTTGACGGCCTTGCAGGAAACCGAACAGGCGCTGGCAAGGCTCAAGGGTGCGATCGAGCAGGAGGCTGCGCTCCAGACGGCGGCCGCCGCTGCCGACGAGGTCGCGCGGATCACCCGCATCCGCTTCAGATCGGGCCGCGACAACGCGCTCCAACTGCTTGAGGTGGAACGCAATCTGCTCTCGGCCCGCGCCGCCAGCGGCTCAGCCGCCGCAGCCCGCGCAGAGGCCGAGGTTGCGGTGTTCCGCGCGCTGGGGGGTGGTTGGGAAAATGCTCCGCCCGTGGCCGAGGTCAGCGCGACAAAACGCGATTGACCGCGGCCATCCGCTATCAGTCGCGCAGGCGCTCGATCGCCTGCGCCAGCGCGACGTACAGCTTGCCGGTTTCGGACGACAGCAAGGTCACGCCCATCACCCCGCCATCGCGGGTGGACAGCACCGTGCGCAGCATCGCCTCGAAATCGTGGATGTAGCGGTTCACCAGTTCGAAGAACTCGGGATCGTTCTCATAGGCCTGGGCGATGTCCCTCGCCTCGCCATTGTCGATCAGCCGCACCGCGCGCCGCGTGAACACGCCGCGATCGCCGCGCAGATAGGCCGACCATGCGGTGTCGCTGACTTCGGTCGACAGGATCTTGTCGACGTCGATCGCCGCCGAATTGAGCGATTCGGTGAGCAGCGCCAGCCGCCGCGCGAAATCATTGTCGGTGCGCTCTTCGGCCAGTTCGCGCGCATCCGCGACCCGGCGTTCAAGATGGCTTGCCAGATCGTCGACGCGGGAAAGCTGGTCCTTCAGATGCAGGCTGGCATCGCTGGTGGCGCCCACCGCGCGGCTGATCGCTGACTCAAGCTTGCCGACCAGTTCCTCGGCCTTGCCGCGGAGTACCTTTTCCAGCGCCGCCCCGCTGTCCTGCCCCAGTTTCTGGGTGGCGCCGGTGATCGCCCGGTCCATCGCGCGGCGCGCCTCGTCCGCGGCGGCATGCGCCTCGCGCTGGACGTCGCGCATCGTCTCGACCAGCCGGACGGCCGAGGTGGCGTTGATCTGATCGATTTCCTCGCGCGCGCTGCGCATCGCGGCAATCAGCGCGCCGATGTCCTCAGCCCGTTCGCGCCAGCCAGCCTCGCTGCTGTCAGCCAGATGGCCCACTTCGCGCGTCTGCCCAGCGATCCGTTCCTCGAAATTGCCGAGGATCGAGCCCAGCCGCACCATCTGGCCGTCGACGTGCGAGACCGCATCGTTGAGTGCCCCGACCTGTCTGTGGCTGGCCTCGACGGTCTGATCGAGATCACCAAACGCCTTTGGAATGCTCTGCGACACCTGCTGCTCGATGCTGCCCAGCAGGCCGCGCAGCCGTTCGCTTTTGGCATCGAACGCCTCGGCATGGCCACTGCCCGCCGCGAGACGCTCGTTGAGCGCGGCCACGTTGCCATCGAGCGCCGACAGAGCAAAAGCGAGACGGGCCAGCGCGTCGGTGCTGGTCCTGTCCATTGCCTGCAACCGATGTTCGGCCTCGCTGATCTGTTTGTCGGCGCTGGCGACCATCGCGCGAACGACGGCTTCGCTCTCCCCGGTCGACGCCGCGAGCGCGCCCAGCGTCAGCCCCAGGTCATCGGCGGCAGCGCGGATATCGCTGCGCGTGATCGCCGCCCGGTCGGCCATTTCGGTCGCCATGGTATCGACCGACTCGCGCAGCTGCGACAGCGTTTCGTGCAACGCTCCCGACTGCGCCTCTGCGGCGGAATCGAGGTTGCTGCGCGTATTGGCCAGCCTGCTGGCGACGGTCTCGATCGCCCGGTCCATCTCTTCGGCCGCCTGAGCGACGCTCCGGGACAGGGCATCGCCGCTGGTCGCAACCGATTCGGCGAGCCGTCCGGTGGCGGTGTCGGAATCCTGCACCAGCGTCGCGATCTGGATGCTGGCCGCCTGGCCGAAGGTGTTCAGCTTCTCAAACGCGGCGATCATGCTTTCGACCTGGCTTTGCGCGGTCCGGCCGGCATTGCCGATCTGGTTGGTGACGTCCTTGGCGGAGTTGGCGATCACCGGAAGATGGTTGCGCAATTTGTCCATGTTGCCGGAGGCCGCCTCGCTGACTTCGCCGATGGCGCGCATGCCGGTGTCACTGGCCTCGATCATCGTGCGCAGTTCGTCGGCAAAGCCGCGCAACCGGTCGCTGGACACCCGGCCCAGCGATTCCAGCTCAAGGCTTTGATTGGCAAGGAATTCGCGGGCCAGCGAGAGTTCCGAATTGATATGGCTGAGGCGTGATTCGAGCGCGGCACTTTCGGCGCGCAACGATCCTGCGACCCTGGTGAAGCGCCGCGCCTCGGCGGTGCTGTTGCGCTGCGTCACGAGATAGATTGCCAGGATTGCGATCACCGGGATCGCCCACTGTGACAGGCTCTGGGCAGCCGCGGCCGGGGAAACGCCGGCCCGCCATGCGGGGAGCGATGCCCACACGAAAAAGCCGGTCCATACTGCGACCAGCACGGCCGCGCCGATTGTCCACCGGCTCGCGCGGTCGGGGCTGTCGGGCAGATCATCATCTTCGAGCCACGGCGCTTGCGAATCATCGGTCGCAGCATCCGGTGTGCGCGGATGGACAGCCGGAGCCGCCATGTCCGGCTCGGCGTCATGCACCTGTGGTGTTTCGTCACCGCGGCCGTGCCGCAGATCGATGATTTTCTTCCCCTCGCCCATAGCGTTAACCCTACCATATTTTGCCGCGCCAGAAACCGAAAGTTAAGGCGGCTCGTCTATTCGATCGGGTCATGGCTTATGAATCGGGATCATTGAACGCGGCACTAGCCGCCGCCGTGGGCAGCGATCCTGCACTGGTCGCGGAACTGCGCGGAGCCTTTGTCGAAAGCGCGGCGCGGCAGATCGACCTGCTGCGGCGGGCGCGCTGCGATGCCAACTGGCATTTCGCCGCGCTTCGCCTCAAGAGCCTCGCCGCAAGCTTCGGCGTCCACGGCATCGTCGATCTTGCCGATCTTGCGCTGGAAGGCGCGCCGGGCGATCCGGTGGTGCTGCGCCAGCTCGATACCGCGATGGGCGACTTCGGCGACCCTCGTCCGGGCTTGCAATAAAACGTAACACCGCCGCGCGATCGGCACCGTGCCGGTTGGCAGGACGTCAGCCGAAGGATAAGAGGGCCGCTCCCTGCTGACTGGAGCCAGACCCTTCGCGTGCGCGCCTCCCTGTTATCCCTGATCGAGACCGTACCCGGAGGCGCTGCGCTGCGCGGTGCGCTGCCGCTCGCCAACGGTCAGCTTGGCATGCTGCAGGTCGACCTTGCGCGTCAGGCAGGCGCAGGCGAAATCCTGTGCCTGGTCAGTTCGGTTGGCGAGAAGGTCCGGCAGATCGAGGCCTATGCCATAGCGTGCGGAATGACATTCCATCTGGTGCGCTCGGTTGCCGATATCAGCGTGCGGCTGGCCAGCGACGACGAACTGCTGATCATCGCCGACGGCCTTTACGTCGCACCCGAGAATATGGAGCAGATCGCCCGGGAAACCGGGACATTCGTCAGCAGTTTTGCCCCGGGAGACGGCGCGCGCGCGCTGATCGAACGGTTCGAGCGGATCGACATCAACCATATCTGGGCAGGGCTCGCGTGCGTGCGGGCGCGCGATCTGGTCGACGCACGCGATTTGCCCGACGACTGGAGCGTGCAGTCCGCGCTGCTGCGGCTGGCGGTTCAGCGCGGATATCGCCGCCAGGTTCTGCCGTTTGCTTTGGCCGAGGCTGGCGGCATGGCCATCGTGCGCGATGCCGCCGAGGTCGAAGCCCTCGCGCTGCAGGAACTCGCCGGGTCTTCCGGAGCACTGGGATCGCGGCTGGTGCGGATGGTCCCGGTGCAGACTCTGGCCCGCCAGGCGTGGGCGGCGCGCTGGATCCAGCCGACGCTGCGCGCGGCCGCGCTGGCGCTGCCGGTCGGCGCGATCGGCCTGGCGATTGCCGGCTGGAGCATGACGGCGCTCGGCCTGCTGATTGCGGGACGGTTTGCCGGGCATGCCGCCAACCGGCTGTTCGGCCGGTTCGCCGCCAGCAGAATGCCTGTGGCGGAGCAGACCGCACGCGATGCAGCGTTCGCGCTCGCGTTCATCGCGATCACCATCCTGACCGTCGCGGCATCGCACCGGCTGGCCGGGCTTTTTGCCGCGCTGATCCTGCCTGGGCTGGCGCTGGTGCTGAGTCGGCTGTCAGCCCTGCCGCCGCGCTCGCTGCCGCGGGTCTGGCTGGCGGTCGCAATATCGCCCAGCCTGGTCGCCCTCGCCGCCTTTATCGCGATTCCTTTCGCAGCGATGCTGCCCGTGCTGATGGTGTGGAACCTGATGCTGGTGGCGCTGATGCTGTGGCAAACCCGCCCCGGCGTGCTTGCGACGGACCCGCCCAGGCCCCATATCTAGCTGTACGCACAACGCGGTTTGGCACCGTTGAACTAACAGCATTTTAACCAGCAATTGCTAGGGCAAGCCGATGAACACCGACATGGCCCCCGCACGCCCGGCCCAACGGGACGTTGGAGCATTGCTGCGCCATGCCGATGAGCAGGCGCGGGCTGCTGACGGCGTGCCAATGCTGGTGCGTCAGCGTCTCGTGCCCGACATTGCGGCCAGCCTGCGCGAAGACGATCTGAGCGTCGCGGGTGGCTTTGCCGATTCGGTTGCTCGCCAGCTTGTCGAAGCGTTGTGCCCTCCCGGCGAAAGCGTGGAGATCGCACCGATTGTCCGCGACATCGTGCTGGCCGACAGCACCGTCACCCGCCTGCTCCATGCTCGCGCGATCGAGGCACGCTTGTGCCGCAATGCGCCGATGGTCGGCCTCGCGATGGCCGAGCTGCCGCCACGGGTTGAGGCGCATGTCGGCGATGCGCAGGATGAACTGGCCGAAGCCGCTATGGCACTGATCGTCGCGCAGAGCCGCTTCATCGGCAATGCGCAAAGCTTTGCGATCGATCTGTCCGAGCTGCCGCCCGAGGCACTGAGCGCGCTGGTTCGGCGCATGCTCGGCTGGATGCAGGATCATCTGCAGGCATCTCCGCTTGCGCTGCGCCAGAAGGCCGAAGCGCTGCTCGGCCAATTCGATGAGCGGCGCGGGCGTCCGCACCGGTTGATGCGGTTTTGCCATCTGTTCGCGCTGCCGCGCGCCGGGGACACCTGGGCGCTCAGTGAAAACGGCCCCTCGCTGATATTCGCGATGCTCGCGCGCGCCAGCGGCCTGCCCGCCGATTACATAATCGACATGGCGCGCGATGCTGATCTTGCGCGGCTGTCGGTGCTGCTGCGCGGCTACGATGTGGCGCCCGATGTTGCAGCAAGGCTGATCGAAGGGATCGCAATGCTCGCCTCCCTGCGGCTCGAGGGTCTGCCTTCTGCAGCGACGCTGGCTGCCATCGTGCAGGACGATGCCGCACGGATGATCGCCTCCTGGCGCAACCAGCTTCCCCTGACCCCGCTCGGGTCGGTCTGGTGAACGTCCAGCTTCCTGCATCCGCCGCGACGGTTTTGGAAACCGGCAAAGCCGAGTCCGAGGCCGGGCGAATCGACCGCAACGGCGTGTTGCTCGATGCGGGCGCGCGTCTGATGCGTCTGCACCTCGAGCTTGGCGGCGCGAAGGATGGCGAGCTTGCGGTACCACCGCTGCTCGACCTCGCGCACCACAGCCTCAGGCTGGGGATGCGGCTGTCGCGTCCGGTGACCGCCGCGGGTGCGACCGCGCTGATCGACATGTGGTGCGAATGCACTCCGGATTCCGAAGGCGTCTCGTTGCTGTTGAGCCGATGGGACGAGCGGCCTTTGCCCGAGCCATCGAACAGGCCGGCGCTGGCCCATTCCGGCCCTGCGGACCCGCATGGCGCGCGCATCCACCTCGATCCGCTCGGCCGCGTCATGCGGTTCGTGCCACCTGCCGGTTACGGCAAGACAGACGCTGCCGGCTCGGCCCTGCTCAAACCGCTGTCCGCGATCCTGACCGACACCGAAGGCGAAGCTGCAGACGATCTGGACAAGATCGACGGCCAGCGCGTGGCCTTGCGGGATGATGATCGCGTCTGGATTGCAAGCCTGCGTCCCGACCCTGCCTCACCCGGCATGGTCGTGACGCTGTCGCAGGCCCCCGCGCTGGATGATGCTGAAACTGCCGCCCCGCCGCCATTGTTCGATGGCGAGCGGATCGGCCATCTGTTCGGCACACAGATCGGTCCCGCATTGCGCCAGCCGATCGGGCGGATCATCGCCAATGCCGAAACCATCGGTGGCAGGCTGGAGGGTCCGCTGCGCGCCGATTATGCAGGCTATGCCAGCGACATCGCGTCGGCGGGGCGCCATCTGCTGGCGCTGGTCGACGATCTGTCCGATCTGGAAGCGATCGAAGCCAGCGGCTTCAGCGCGGCAAGGGAGCCCGTCGATCTGGCCGACCTGGCGCGGCGCGCGGCAGGATTGCTGGCGCTGAAGGCAGCCGATCGCAAGATCCGCATCGACAAGCCGGCCGAGGATGAGGCGCTGCCCGCGGTCGGCGAGTTCCGCCGGGTACTGCAGGTACTGCTCAACCTGCTGGGCAATGCGATCAATTACGCACCCGATGGATCGATGATCTGGCTGAGGCTGGATGATGGCCCCGATTGGGTCAGCGTCACCATTGCCGACCAAGGGCCGGGTTTGAGCTCCGAAGACCAGCAGCGGCTGTTCAACAAATGGGAGCGGTTGGGTCGCAGCGGCGACGGCGGCAGCGGCCTTGGCCTGTATATCTCACGCAGGCTGGCGCTCGCTATGGAGGGCGACCTGACAGTGGAAAGCGCGCCCGGTCAAGGGGCGCGCTTTACACTGGTTCTTCCCAGAGGCTGACGTCAGGAACGCCAGTCCCTGACCTCACTGCGGGGCGGGCGGCGGAGGGGTCTGCGCGCAACGTTTGCGGTTTCCGGCATTGCACGCGGCCACATCGGCTTCCCACTGCGCATGGATCGCATCGTAGAGCTGCTTGATCTGCGCATATTCAGCCTCGGCCCGCGCCCGGGATTCGACCGTGTTCTCGTAAAGCTGCATCTGGCTTTCATAGCTCGAGCGGCGAGCGTCATATTCGGCCTGGTTCTCGGCATTGCTGCGCAACTGCGCGCGCTGCATTTCGAGCTGGCTCTGATTGGCGGACTCGCGGGCAGCCTGCTCTTCTGCCGAGCTGGGATTGGCGGTCACGGGAGACGGGTCCATGGATCCGCTATCGGCCGCCTCGGTCTCTTCGACAGGTGCCTGCTGCGCGCTCAGCGGAGCGGCGATGAGGCAGCCCGCCAGCAGCGCGGCTGCCGAGGCTGAACGCAAAAAGTCGATCGTCATATGGTCATTCCCTCAAACCAAAGTTGATTTCGGTTAACACGCCAACGCAAACCGCGCAAAGCCGTTCCATTCGAAGGTGCACGCGGGGCTTGTGCGTTCCGGGTGTGACCACCATCTGCTGCGACACGGCATAATCGCTGCGGCTTTGCGAAACTCCCCCGCTTGCAACCAGAACATCAATAGAACATAAGGCACTCCATGCTGACTCATATTTCTGTGCGCGGCGCGCGCGAGCACAATCTCAAGGGCGTGGACATCGATCTGCCGCGCGATCAATTGATCGTGATCACCGGTCTGTCGGGAAGCGGCAAATCCAGCCTCGCGTTCGACACGATCTATGCCGAGGGGCAGCGGCGCTATGTCGAATCGCTTTCGGCCTATGCGCGCCAGTTCCTCGAGATGATGCAGAAGCCCGATGTCGAGCATATCGACGGCCTCAGCCCGGCAATCAGCATCGAGCAGAAGACGACAAGCCGCAATCCACGCTCGACGGTCGCCACCGTCACCGAAATTTACGACTATATGCGCCTGCTGTGGGCGCGCGTCGGCGTCCCTTATTCGCCCGCCACCGGCCTGCCTATCACCGCGCAGACCGTCAGCATGATGGTCGACCGTGTGATGGCGCTGCCTGAGGGCACCCGCTTCTATCTGCTCGCCCCCGTGGTGCGCGGCCGCAAGGGCGAGTACCGCAAGGAGCTCGCCGAATGGCAGAAGGCGGGCTTTACCCGCGTGCGCATCGACGGTGAATTCCACGAGATCGACGAGGCGCCCGCGCTCGACAAGAAATACAAGCACGACATCGAGGTGGTGGTCGACCGCATCGCGGTGCGCGAAGGCATCGAAACCCGGCTCGCCGACAGCTTCGAGACCGCGCTCAAGCTCGCCGACGGGCTGGCGTTCGTCGATCTGGCCGATGGCACGGTAGCGGCGCTGGGAAGCCCCTCCCCTTCAGGGGAGGGGTTTGGGGTGGGGCCTGACGGCAAGGCTGCTAATCCATCCCCCACCCCCGGCCCCTCCCCTGAAGGAGAGGGGAGCAAGAAAGGCATGAAGAACGTCGGCATCCCCGACAACCGCATCATCTTTTCCGAACGCTTCGCCTGCCCGGTCTCGGGCTTCACCATCGAGGCGATCGAGCCGCGTCTGTTCTCGTTCAACGCGCCGCAGGGCGCCTGCCCCGCGTGCGATGGTCTGGGCGAGAAGATGTATTTCGACCCACAATTGGTCGTCCCGAACGAAGAGCTCAGCCTCACAAAGGGCGCGATCGTCCCCTGGGCCAAGTCCAACCCGCCCTCGCCTTATTACATGCAGGTGCTGAGCTCTCTTGGCCGAGAATTCGGCTTCGCACTCGAAACGCCGTGGCAGGACCTTCCCGGCGAGGTAAAGCTGATCATCCTCCATGGCACCGGTGGCAAGCCGGTTACCTTGCGGTTCCAGGACGGGCGCAAGTCGTACGAGGTCAAAAAGGCGTTCGAGGGCGTCATCGGCAACCTCAACCGCCGCCTGCTGCAGACCGAAAGCGCGTGGATGCGCGAGGAGCTGAGCAAGTACCAGACCGCGCAGCCGTGCGAAGTCTGCGATGGCGCGCGGCTCAAGCCCGAGGCGCGCTCGGTCAAGATCGCCGGCGAGGATATCTCGATCTCCACCCGCCGCTCGGTCGCCGATGCACTGGCATTCTTCGAGACATTGAACGACAAGCTCGGCGCGCAGCAGCAGCAGATCGCCAAGGCGATCCTCAAGGAGATCATCGAGCGGCTGGGCTTTCTCAACAATGTCGGGCTCGACTATCTCAACCTCGACCGCACCTCGGGCACGCTCTCGGGCGGCGAGAGCCAGCGGATCCGGCTCGCCAGCCAGATCGGCAGCGGACTGTCGGGGGTTCTCTACGTGCTCGATGAGCCCAGCATCGGGCTGCACCAGAAGGACAACGACCGGCTGCTGGTCACCTTGAAACGCCTGCGCGATCTCGGCAACACCGTGATCGTCGTCGAGCATGACGAAGACGCGATCCGCACCGCCGACTATATCGTCGACCTCGGCCCCGGCGCGGGCGTGCATGGCGGCGAGATCGTCGCCGAGGGCACGCTCGACCAGATCCTGAAATCCGAACGCTCACTTACCGCGCAATATCTCAACGGCACGCGCAAGATCGAGGTTCCGGCCAAGCGCCGCAAGGGCAACGGCAAGAAGCTCACCGTGCACAATGCGCGCGCCAACAACCTGACCGGGGTGACCGCGTCGATCCCGCTGGGCACCTTCACCTGCATCACCGGGGTATCGGGATCGGGCAAGTCGAGCTTCACCATCGACACACTTTACGCCGGCGCCGCACGTGCCTTGAACGGTGCGCGGATCATCGCGGGCGCGCACGACAAGATCGCCGGGCTCGAGCATTGCGACAAGGTGATCGACATCGACCAGTCGCCGATTGGCCGCACCCCGCGCTCCAACCCCGCGACCTACACGGGCGCGTTCACCAACATCCGCGACTGGTTCGCAGCATTGCCCGAAAGCCTTGCGCGCGGCTACAAGCCGGGGCGGTTCAGCTTCAACGTCAAGGGCGGCCGCTGCGAGAAGTGCCAGGGCGACGGTCTGATCAAGATCGAGATGCACTTCCTCCCCGATGTCTACGTCACCTGCGAGGATTGCGGCGGCAAGCGCTACAACCGCGAGACGCTCGAGGTGAAGTTCAAGGGCCACTCTATCGCCGATGTGCTCGACATGACGGTCGAGGACGCGGTCGAGTTCTTCAAGGCGGTGCCGCCGATCCGCGACAAGATGGCGATGCTGTGGGAAGTCGGCCTTGGCTATGTCAAGGTCGGCCAGCAGGCGACGACGCTCAGCGGCGGCGAGGCGCAGCGCGTCAAGCTCGCCAAGGAGCTTAGCCGCCGCTCGACCGGGCAGACGCTGTACATACTCGACGAGCCGACCACAGGTCTTCACTTCGAGGACGTACGCAAGCTGCTCGAGGTGCTGCACCGGCTGGTTGATCAGGGGAACTCGGTGGTGGTGATCGAGCACAATCTCGACGTCATCAAGACCGCCGACTGGATCATCGACCTCGGCCCCGAAGGCGGGGTCAAGGGCGGCGAGATCGTCGCCGAAGGTACGCCCGAACAGGTCGCCAAGGTCGAGCGTAGTTATACGGGGCATTATCTCGCACCGATGCTGACGCGCTGAACCCTTTTTTGCAGTTCTGAGTTCTACCGCTTTGGGGCATAGCTGCACCAGGAAGCCTGGTTCGGGCGCGGGATGATCGATAGACAAAGCCTATCGCTTCTGACTGTGCCTTTCGAATTGGCTTATCGGCGCCACACTCTAATTCGTGATCGGCGACCTTGGATTTTTGGGCAGGCTTACAGGCGGACATATGGCGGCAGCATCGGGACACGTAATGGGCGCGCGCGAAGCCGTGCGCTGGATGTTGGGATTGTTGAAAGGCGAGCGCAGCTTCATCTGGCTGGCGCTGATCTATGGCGTGGCGGTCTCGGTGCTGTCGCTGGCGACCCCGATCTCGGTGCAGATGCTGATCAATTCGGTCGCCAACACCGCTCTGGTGACACCTCTGGTGACGCTCGCGGGGACGCTACTCGGCCTGCTGCTGATCGCGGTGCTGCTGTCGGCGCTGCGCATCTATGCGATGGAGCTGTTTACCCGCCGGTTCTATGCGCGGCAGGTCGCGGAGATCACGCTCCGCTCGATTCATGCGCGCAATCCGTTTTTCGAGGACACCAAGCGGCAGGATCTCTTCAACCGCTATTTCGACGTGGTGACCGTCCAGAAGGCGGTGCCCAGCCTGTTGATCGGCGGCTTCACCATCATCCTGCAATCGGTGGTCGGTTTCGTGGTTACCGCTTTCTATCACCCGTTCTTTCTGGCGTTCAACCTGATCGTCATAGGCTTGGCGTTCATGATCCTGTTGGTGTGGACGCGCGGCGCGATCCGCTCGGGCATCGCGATGAGCCACGCCAAATACGCTGCCGCCGGCTGGCTGGAGAATGTCGGGGCGTCGAACGGCTTCTATAAATCCGGGCGGCATGTCGATTATGCGCTGGACCGGTCGGAAGCGGTGACCTCGGACTATATCGCGGCCAAGGCCAAGCATTTCCGCTATACCCTTTCGCAGACGGTGGCGTTCCTGCTGCTCTATGCCTTTGCGAGTGCCGGACTGCTGGCGCTGGGCGGCTGGCTGGTGATCCAGGGCGAGCTTTCGATCGGCCAGCTGGTCGCGGCGGAGCTGATCCTTTCGGCCGCATTCTTTGGTCTGGGCCAGATGGGAGCGTATCTCGACATTACCTATGATCTTGTCGCCGCCGCCGAGGAGATCGGCCTGATCTACCAGATCGAGCAGGAAGAAGAGGCCCGCGAGGGAGAGGACGCGATCAGCGGCAGCGACCTGGTGCTGCGCGGGGTGACTCATCCCTCGACCGCATCGGGCATCACCCTCAACATCGCCATTGCCGCGGGCAGCCAGATCATTGCCCAGGCCCAAACGCATGAGGTTCAGCGGCTTTTCACCCATGCGATGAAGCGGTATATCACCCCCTCCACTGGCATCGTGACGCTTGGCGGACAGGATATCGCCATGGTGGACATGTTCCGCCTGCGAAGCGAGATCATCGTGCTCGACCGACCCACCATCGTCCAAGCGAGCATCCGCGATTATCTGAGGCTGGCCGGCGCCACCGTCACCTCTTCCGATATTCTTAGGGCGTTGGCGCTCGTGGGCCTCGACGACCGGGTGACAGAACTTCCCGAGGGCCTCGATACCCAGCTTTCGACCAGCGGATGGCCGCTGTCTTATGCAGAGTCGCTGCGTCTGAAGCTGGCCGGGGCGATGCTCAAATGCCCGCGCATACTGATACTGACCGGGCTGTTCGACATGGTCGAGCCCGTAATCCTGCAAAATGTCCGGGATGCGCTGCACGCTGCAGGATCCACGATGATCCAGTTCAGCTACCGTCCCGAAGCCAACTCCGACTGCCGCTATTTGTGGCTCGGCAAGAACGGGCAGCAGATCCTCGAAGATCCGGACGAGTTTCTCGCCCTGACACGCCGCCACGGCATGGAGGAGCGCAATGGCCATGCGTGATCACGCTCTTTCGCGGTTCCATACTCTTGCCAGCATGCGCACCCCGCGCCCGCTACGCGCGTTTGCGCTGATGGTGGTGATCGGGCTGATCGCCTCTGCCATTTTCATGGTTTACGTGCCCTGGGTGCAGACCGCTTATGGCGCGGGCCAGGTGATCGCGCTCAACCCGCAGGACCGGCTGCAGAACGTCACCGCGCTGGTCTCCGGCAGGATCGAGCGGTGGTATGTGCAGGACGGCCAGGCGGTGAACGAAGGCGACCCGATCGCTCTGATTGCCGATAATGATCCGATGCTGCTGCAGCGTCTGCGCGCCGAGCGAGCCCTGGCCGAAGCCAAGGCGGCTGCGGCGGCCAGTGCACTGGGCACCGCGCGGCTAGATGTCGGGCGCACCGGCACGCTGTTCAGCGAAGGGTTGGCATCGCAGCGCGAGGCCGAGCTTGCGCGCATCAAGGTGGCCGAAATGGAGGCCAGGGTGGCCGAAGCGCAGGCCGCCATCACCCAGATTGACATCAACCTTGCCCGCCAATCGCTGCAGACCGTCCGCGCGCCGCGCAACGGCGTGATCCAGCGGATCACCGGCGGCGACAAGGCCACCATGGTTTCGCAGGGCGACGTGCTGGCCAGCTTTGCGCCGACCCAGGCGCGCCGCGTCGTCGAAATCTATGTCGACGGGCGCGACGTGCCGCTGATCAGGCGGGGCCAGCCGGTCCGGCTGGAATTCGAAGGGTGGCCAGCGATCCAGTTCTCGGGCTGGCCCTCGGTCGCGCGCGGCCTGTTCGATGGCGAGGTGCAGCAGGTCGACCTTGCCGCCTCGACCAACGGGCTGTTCCGCGTGCTGGTGCAGGAAGCCCGTGGCAAGACGCCATGGCCCGGCGAGCCCTATGTCCGGCTCGGTGCGAATGCGCGTGGCTGGGTGGCGATGGAAGAGGTTTCTGTCGGCTTCGAACTGTGGCGTCAGCTGAACGACTTCCCGCTGCAGAACCCGGCGCTGATCGAGGAGAACCAGAGCGGCGGCACGACCAGGAAGGAGACGCGCTGATGCGCCGTGCCCTGCCTTTGGCCAGCGCCGCTGTGCTGGCGCTGGCGACCCTCGCCTCGCCCGGCCTGGCCCAGGTTGCGCGCCCTTCGGCGGTGCCCGTGCAAACGCCCGCCGTTCAACCCATGCCGCAGGCGCAGGGGCTTCAACTCGATGAGGTGCTTGCGTCATCGAGGCGCTTTGCTCCGACGATCCTCGAAGCGCTGGCCATGGCCCGCGCAGCCGATGGTCGGGTGCTGGCGAGCGAAGGCGCGTTCGACTTATTGTTCACCGGCGAAGGCTTTTCGCGCGTCACCGGCTTTTATGACGGCACCTATGTTCAGGGCAAGGCGATCCAGCCGCTGACCAACAATGGCGGCCAGCTCGAGGCCAGCTACCGCGTGTCGCGCGGCGATTTTCCGATCTACGAGGACTACAGCTTCACCAACCGGCTGGGCGAACTCAAGGTTCGCGGCATCTTCGCGCTGCTGCGCGACCGCTATATCGACGAGCGCCGGTTCGGGCAACGCAACGCGCTGATCGAGCGCGACATGGCCGGGCTCGATGCGCTGATCATCGCCATCGGGGTGCAGCAACGCGCGATCCAGACCTATGGGCAATGGGTGGCGGCGGGCCAGCAGGTCAAGGTCTACCGGGCGCAGGTGCAGCTTGCCGAGGACCGGCAGGTCGGCATCCGCCGCCAGGTGCAGCTCGGCGCGCGCGCCGCGATCCTGCTGACCGAGAACGAACAGAACCTGCTGCGCCGCCAGTCGCTGCTGGTCGCGGCCGAGCGCGACCTTGCCAATGCCGCGCAAAGGCTTTCGCTGTTCTGGCGCGACGATAACGGCAGGCCGCGCGTCGCCACGCCTGCCGACCTGCCATCCAATTTGCCGATGATCCCGCAGGCGCGCGCGACCGACCCCGCCGCGGTGCTGGCGCGCAGGCCGGATATCCTGTTGATCGAGCAACGGCTCGAGCAGGGCGAAACCCGGCTGGAGCTCGAGCGCAACCGCCTGCTTCCCTCGCTCAGGCTGTTTGCGGAAGCCGGGCAGGATTTCGGAGATATCGGTCTCGGCGGACGCTCGCGCGATCCGTTCGAAACCGTCGTCGGTTTCACCTTCTCGATGCCGCTGCAGAACCGCGCCGCAAAGGGCCAGGTTGCAGCCGCCGAAGCGACGATCTCCGCGCTCGAATGGCGCCGCCGCCAGAGCGAGGAACAGATTATCGCCGAGATCGAGCAGCTCTCCACCAACCTCACCGCCGCCGAGCGGCTTGCGGTGCTGGCGCGCGACGAAGAGGTACAGGCCGAAAAGCTCGCCTCGGGTGAGCGCAGGCTGTTCCAGGCTGGCGCCAGCGATTTCTTCCTGGTCAATCTGCGCGAAGACGCTGCCGCCAATGCCGCAATACGCAGGCTGGATGCCGAGTTCCGGCTGGCTCAGGCGCGCGCAGATCTGGTGGCAGTCGCCGCGGATCTCGATGCCTTGCAACTCACCGACGATTTTGCAGGCGTGGCGCAACCTTAGACGCGCGCGGACAGCGAGCGGCTAGCCTCGGCCAAATCCGCGCTCCGGTGGCTGCCGCGGGCTTCGTTCTGGAAGGATTAGTCGGGTGGCGCACCGGGGGCTCAAGCTGCGACCTCGGCGGACCGATGCGCCACCCTATCCGCAGCCTTGGGGTGTCCGATCTAGCTGCGGAATCGATCAAGCAGGTGTTGGGCGGGAGGGGGTCGGGGAGAACCGCTCCGCCTGCTTGCTATGATCCAAATATGGCATAGAGTATCATTGTTACCATTCGAAAGATCGACCCTAGTTCGATAGTCAACGTCTATCACTGAAAGGACGACATCATGCCCAGCCTCCGGCAGCTGCAGTATCTCGTTGCTCTGGACGATCATCGCCATTTTGGCCGCGCTGCCTTTGCCGTGCACGTCTCGCAGCCGACGTTGAGCCAGCAATTGCGAACGCTGGAGGCGCGGCTGGACGCGTCGCTGATCGATCGCAGTGGGCAGGATGTCCAACTCACCCCGCTGGGCCGCGACATCGCCGCCCGCGCCCGCGGCATTCTGGTGCAAGTCAGGGACCTGACCGAGCTTGCCCAGCGCGCCGGCAAGGGTATCGCCGGGACTCTGCGCTTCGGGATCACGCCCACTTTGGGGCCGTATCTGATGCCCGCGATCGTCGCAGGCCTGCACCGCCAGCAGCCCGATCTGCGGCTGCATATCCGCGAGGGGATTCCTGATGACCAGGTCCGTGAGGTGATGCGCGGCGCGTTGGATATGATGCTGGCACCGATGCCGGTCGACGCCAGCGGCATCGTCATCGAACCTTTGTTCAGCGAACGGCTGTTTGTCGTAGCGCCGCCCGATCATCCGCTGGCGGGACAGAAGAATATCGCACCATCCGCGCTCAAAGGCGCCGGGTTCCTGACGCTGGATCGGCGCCACCATTATCATCGGCAGACCCGCGAAATTTGCGACGAACTCGGCGCGCATATCCTCCACGACTATGAAGGGACCAGTCTCGACAGCATCCGCCAGATGGTCGGCTCGGGAATCGGCCTGGCGTTGCTGCCCGAGCGCTATCTGGCAACCGAAATCCATGCTGCGGAAATCGTCGCGCGGCTGGACATTGCAGGCTGGAAGGCGCGGCGATCGATCGCCGCGATCTGGCGCACCGGTGCAGCATTCGGCGATGGATTCCAGGCGATTGCCGATTTCATCCGCGCGTTTGTCGTCGAGGCCAGCAGCAACGCCGATCCCCTGCCGCTCCCCAGGCCCTAGCCTTCGATAGGACCGCTGCGATGATCGGTCTCGGCATGCGTGGAGGCCATACCGCCAATCTGCCACATCAGGTTGTAGATCAGCGTACGCGCATCCTCGGCGATCATTTCGCGGGTCTGCCGATCGAATGCCGCGCGGTTGCCGCGCATCGCGCTGCGCACCATGCCGACGAACATCGATTCATCGGGCGACATCCGGGCGCAGCACGGGCGTGATACGCTGAACGGTTCGGGCCACACCTGGCCCATCGCCTCAAGCACCAGCGACAGTTGATTGGACAAAGCGACGCTGCCCAGCCGGGCCGCGACATGGGCCGCGGGATCGGCCCCGGTCTTGTGTGCAAACACCGCGATTCGCAACGCGACCAGCAGCCTGGCCTCGAAAATCGTCGCTGAGCCAAGATCGGCGGGGCGTTCGATCAAATCCTGCCACCAAATGCCCATGGTCCTCACTCCTCTTGTTGCCTGGCGTCCCGCAATCGCGACGCCTGCAAAAGAGTTATTGCGATTAGGTCGCATTAGCAAGACAATTCAGCAGGCAAGATTTTTCGCAACACCACCATTGAACTGCGAGCCAATCTTCCCTAGATTGACGGTGTCGGGATGCTTCCCCCCCTTTCGCGTCCCGACAGGTGCACTTGTGCACCTCCTCCCTGAACCTTGGCCGCCTCGTGATCCGTCACGAGGCGGTTTTTTCTTGGGTGTCAGCAATGGGAATGCGTGTGGGGAACGCGCGCGCGCTATTCGGCGGCGATCGCGATATCCTGGCCCCCGACATCCCGCAGAAGGTCGTTAGCGAGCGTCCGGGCCAGCATTGCCACGGCCTCCTGAACGTCGTTGAGCCCCTCGCCCTGGCCGGACAGGCTGGCATCAAGATACAGGCTGCGGTCCACCTCGATCTGCAGGGCATGGATATTGCGCGCCGGACGCCCGTGGCGTTCCAGCACATACCCGCCAGCATAGGGATGGTTGAGCGCAACTTCGAAGCCGCCCTGGCCGAGCGCACGCACGGCAAGATCGCACAGGCTGGCGCCTGCCGAGCGGCCGTAGCGGTCCCCGACCACGATTCGCGCTACCGGTCCTGGACCTTCGGGCCGGAGCGGCGGCATTGAGTGAAGATCGATCAGCAGCGCGCAGCCAAACCGTGCCCTCAGGCTGGCAAGCGCCTCCGACAGCGCCTGATGATAGGGATCGTGCAGCGACGATACGCGCGTGGCGATGGAATTGCGGGTCCAGGGCTTGCGCCACAGCTCACCATGGTCGGCCAACCGGCGCGGGACCAGCCCCAGCCCACCGCGCACCTTGGCGCTGGGCTGGGCAAAGGCGGTGCGCGGCGCATCGACGATCATCTGCGGATCGATTTCGCTCGGCGCGCGATTGAGATCGATCCACGCGCGCGCCACGTGCGCCACCAAAGTGGCACATCCCGATGCCGCAGCGCCCACCGCGAGCATGTCGACGTGGCGATCCTCCAGCCGCTCGAGCACCGCTTGCGGCACACGGGCGTTGAGCAGGATCTCGTCGGGATAATCGCGCCCGGCATGCGGAACCGCGACCAGCACCGGCAACCGTGCCTCGGCTAAGCCGGACACGCTGAACAGGCGCGAAGGGCGGGCATCATCGGTCGATCCACTATCCATGGCCAACAGCCATGCGGGAAACCGCCCCCCCTGTCAAAGCCGGCGCCCTGCCCGACCCTGCTGGGCGGCGCATTTACCCGCACCGTATGGCGTGTCCAACTTCGGGGCACGCCTGCAATTGGTCTACAGGATGCTGGAAAATGTTAACCGCATCGGGCATAAGCAGGAGTGCACATGGGGCGAAGGAACAAGGCGATGTTGCGCATATTGCTGGCAGAAGACGATACGGCGATGCGCGCCTATCTGCAACGGGCCCTGGAAAAGGCCGACTACACCGTGGTTGCGGTCGATCGCGGGACGGCTGCGCTGCCGCTGCTGCAAGACGATCATTTTGATCTGCTGTTGACCGATATCGTGATGCCGGAAATGGATGGAATCGAGCTCGCGCAGCATTGCGGCCGGATTTCGCCCGCGACAAAGGTGATGTTCATTACCGGATTCGCTGCGGTCACGCTGAAGGCGGAGCAGGCCGCGCCGAGCGCCCGGGTGCTGTCAAAGCCTTTCCACCTCAAGGATCTGGTGCTCGAGGTCGACCGGGTGTTTGCGCGCGGCACCTTCGCGCAAAGCCTCTGATCGCCGATCACGACCCGCGGAGTCGTTTTTGCAACATTTACCGCTTGCGTCGTTCGCAGGCTCTTTGTAATGGACCGCCCTTGCCAGCGCCTTGGTGCGGGCAGGTACCACCGGTGGGGCGTATAGCTCAGTGGTAGAGCACTGTGTTGACATCGCAGGGGTCGCAAGTTCAATCCTTGCTACGCCCACCATTAAAAAACCCGCCAAACCATCAGGTTGGCGGGTTTTTTTATGCGCTGGCGGCTGCGACGGTCCAAGCTGCGCCTCGGGCGGCCTCGCATCTTGTGGGGAGCATCTGGGGATTGTGTGCGTGGCCACCAGCCAAACCAGCGATGGCCATGAGTTCGGCGCCTTTTTGCGGGTGTTCGCGCGGATCGGCTGGCTGAGCTTCGGCGGCCCTGCCGGGCAGATCGCTTTGATGCATGGCGAGGTCGTCGAAAAACACCAATGGGTCGATGAGGCGCAGTTTCTTCACGCACTCAATTTCTGCCACCTGTTGCCCGGCCCCGAGGCGCAGCAACTGGCGACCTGGATCGGATGGCGACTGCACGGGCTGAAAGGCGGGCTTGCTGCCGGACTGCTGTTCGTGATCCCCGGAGCGCTGGTGATGCTGACGCTGTCGTCGCTTTATGCTCTGGCCGCTGACCTCGACTGGTTTGCGGCGATATTTCTGGGAATCAAGGCCGCGGTGCTGGCGATCGTGGCGCAGGCGCTGATCCGCATCGGCGACCGTGCACTCGACACGCGCTTCAAGCAAGCGCTTGCGGTGACTTCGTTTCTTGCGCTGTTTCTGTTCAACCTGCCCTTTCCGCTGGTGGTCCTTGGCGCGGGCGTGCTGGGGATGGCTGTCGCTGCCTCCCGTCCCGACTGGCTTGCGCTCAAGCCTGCACCCGGCGTGGCTATTTCACCGAGGCCATCGTTCGCCGCCATGGCGCGCACCGTGCTGCTATGGGCAGCCATCTGGGTGATGCCGATGGCGCTGGTGCTGGTCATTTTGGGTCAGGATCACGTTCTTTGGGACATCGGCGTGTTTTTCTCGAAGCTCGCGGTCGTCACCTTCGGCGGCGCCTATGCGGTGCTCGCCTATATGGCGCAGGAGGCGGTGCAGACCTATGGCTGGTTGCAGCCGGGCGAGATGGCCGATGGCTTGGGCCTCGCCGAGACGACGCCAGGGCCGTTGATCCTCGTCACCCAGCACGTCGGGTTTCTTGCCGCATTTCGCGCGCCCGAGCCATTTTCGCCGATGGTCGCGGGCGTGCTTGGCGCAGGGCTGACCACCTGGGTGACTTTCGCGCCCTGCTTCCTGTGGATCTTCACCTTTGCGCCGTGGATCGAGCGGCTGCAGCATGCCACGCGGCTGAAGGGTGGCCTTGCCGCCCTGACGGCCGCCGTGGTCGGCGTCATCGCCAACCTGTCGGTCTGGTTCGCGCTGCACGTTCTGTTCACCCGCGTGACACCAACCGACATCGGCCCGCTGCATCTCAGCCTACCGGCTTGGGCAAGCTTCGACTGGCGCGCCGGAGTGCTTTCGATTCTCGCTGCGCTGATGGTGTTCGGTCTTAACTGGGGCATCTTCCGCATGCTGGCAGCGCTTGCGGTGGCCGGACTGGTGTTAGGCTCGATCGCGCGCGCATCGGTTTGACGCGCCCGACACGTACTGCACCCGATCCCAAGATGCCGCATCAATTTTGATCCAGGCTATGGCATGGTGTTGACCTACGTGCCTGCACACGCCAGACGCGAATCGAACGGGGCCGCACCGACCGGATTGCACGGGCCGCATCGCAAAGGCCGGTTCGTGCAGGCCCGGTCGTACAGGAATGCGCACTTGAACATGCTGTTACCACGGCCGCTCGCCGATCAATCCTGGCAGGCTATCGGGCTCACCGCAGCCTTGGCGCTGGTGGGTGGTCTGACGCTTTTTTCGGTCGCGGGCGGTTCGATCTCACCTTGGGCCGCGACGCATCTTATCCGGTTCATGCTGTTCCTGGGCGTGGCCATCGCGATATCCTACATCCCGGTGAGCTTCTACAAACCGCTGGTCTATCCCGCGCTGGTGGCGAGCCTGGCCGTGCTGGTGGCGGTGCTGCTGCTCGGAGCGATCAAGGGCGGCGCGCGCAGCTGGCTCGATCTTGGCTTCATGCAACTTCAGCCGTCCGAGCTGGTCAAGATCGCCCTGCTCGCGGTGCTGGCACGGTTCTTCGAAACCGTACCGCCAACCGAAATGGGGTCTTTCAGGGCACTGTGGCCGCCGATCGTGTTGACCGCGATCCCCTTCTTGCTGATTGCCGCGCAACCTGATCTGGGGACCGGGTCACTGCTGCTACTGAGCGCGGTGATCATCTGCTTTCTGGCGGGATTTCCATTGATCTGGTTCATCGGTGCCGGTGTCGCGCTCGCAACGACGCTGCCTCTGATCTACAACTTTCTGCTACTACCCCACCAGCAACGGCGCCTGACAATCTTTCTCAACCCGCAGGAAGATCCGCTGGGTGCAGGCTATCACGTGTCGCAATCCCTGATCGCGATCGGATCAGGCGGGGTCGATGGCAAGGGCTGGCTTGGGGGAAGTCAGAGCCATCTGCACTATCTGCCCGAGACCGAAACCGATTTCATCTTCTCCGCGATTGCCGAAGAATGGGGCCTGATCGGCGGCATCGCGATCATTGTGCTGTTCGGATTGCTGATCCGCTGGGGGATGAAAGTCGCTCGCGAATCGCAGGGCCGGTTCGAGAAACTGTTCGCAGGCGGGCTGATCAACAGCCTGTTCCTTTACATTGCTATCAACCTGATGATGGTAATCGGCCTCGCGCCGGTCGTCGGGATTCCGCTGCCTCTGGTGTCCTATGGCGGTTCGGCGATGATGGCCGCCATGCTTTCGGTCGGCCTGCTGATGGGAATCGACCGGACCAACCGCAGATCGCCCAACGACATTCACAGCTGAACGGCATTTCGGGCCGCCCCTCCTTCCCAATGCGACAGTGCGTGATCGAAGGTTGGCGTTGAATTTCCAGATTTCTTTGCTCTCGGCGTGAACCTTTTGCCGGGTCGCCGCGTAAGGGCACCGGAGGACGTTCAAGCTTGGCGCCCCGAGATCAGGATTTTCGATGTTATTGCGCCTTTGTTCGGTGTGCTGCGTGCTTGTGCCAACGGTCTATGACGCGCCGCAGGCGCTTGCGATGCAGCAGGATGCCCCTTCCCAACCCGGCGCTGCGGCGCAAGAGCCGCCCGCCAGCGCTGAACCCCCGATCATCACCGACGAGGAATTCGACGCGACCATCCCCGCGATCGATCCGGATGCTCCAATGGGCACCGTCGAGGAGTGGGATGCCGAGCAATCGGCGCTGGAGCAGAGTGCCCAGCCACTGACAGACGGCGAGGCGATGGCCCCACCGATCGCGGATGATGCCGAACTCGCCGCGCCGCTGGAGCCGCTGGGCAGTTTCGACGTCAATCCGTTTGATGAAAGCCAGTTTACCGAAGCAGAGGACGCGCCCGCCCGTTCGGTCCGGTACAGCTACCGGATCGAAGGGCTCGAGACGCTCGAGGACGCGACCGACGCCGAGCCCGAGCCAGACAGCCCCGGAACGATCCGCTCACGCTTCAGGGATCTCTCCGCGCTCGACGATGGCGACGGCAAGGCCAACAATGGAGCCATGGTGTCGGCGCGGATGCTGGAAGACCAGCAACTGCTCGCCGACCTGCTGATCGGCCAGTGCCATTTCGATGCCACGGTTAACGGCGCGATCGAGATGCCCGAAGAAGGCACCGGCCCAATGGTCGTCGTGCTCACGGCATCGCCCGGCCCCTGCTACACGCTGGGATCGATCACCTTCAACGCACCGCCGGTCGAGCCCGAAGACCTGATCACGCGCAACTTCGTCCCGGCGACCGGAGAGCCGATCGACGCCGAACGCATTCTGGCGGCGGAGGCCAATGTTGCCGTGGCGCTGCCGCAGTACGGATATCCGTTCACGCAGATCGGACAGCGCGACATCCTGCTCGATCCCGAAACCACAAGCGGTGACTACACCCTGCCGATCGCCACCGGTCCGCGCAGCAGTTTCGGCGACATCGTCACCTCGGGCACCACGGTGTTCGATACCGATCACATCGCCAAGCTGGCCCGCTTCGACAAAGGCGATCTGTATGACAGCCGACTGGTCGACGATTTGCGCAAGGCGCTGGTCGCGACAGGTCTGTATTCGGTGGTTGCGATCAAACCCGAGCAGACCGGTGTAGCCGCCCCCGATGGCACCCAATATGCCGACCTCGCTGTCGATCAGGAAGCAGGACCTGCCCGGACGCTGGCGGCCAATGCCGGCTATGGCACCGGCCAGGGCATCCGCGCGCAGGGAAGCTGGACCCATCGCAACCTGTTTCCGCCCGAAGGCGCGCTGATCGCCAGCATCGTCGCAGGAACACAGGAACAGGGCGCGTCGGGGACATTCCGCCGCTCGAATGCCGGACGCCGCGATCGCGCGGTCGAACTCAGCCTGTCGGCGCTGCGCAGCGACTTTGCTGCCTTTGAAGCGTTCACCGGGCGGCTGGCGGGGCGTGTGTCCTATTACAGCACCCCCATCTGGCAAAAGCGGCTGACCTACAGCTACGGTTTCGAGCTGCTCGGAACCAACGAGCAGGACTTCAACTTTGCGCTCGGCCGTCGCGATCGGCGGACTTATTATGTCGCCGCGCTGCCCGGCCAGGTGACCTGGGACCGCTCCAACGACCTGCTCGACCCGACCAGTGGCTTCCGGCTGTCCGCCCAGATATCGCCCGAGGCCTCGCTCGGCAGCGGCACGCAGTTTTATGGCCGCGGCCTTCTCGAGGCTACCGCCTATTATCCGATTGGCGACAGCATCGTGCTCGCCGGGCGCGCGCGCGTCGGCTCGATCATGGGGGCCGATCGCGAGGACATCGCACCTTCACGGCGCTATTACTCCGGAGGCGGCGGATCGGTCCGCGGCTTCGGCTATCAGGAGCTGGGGCCCAAGGATCCCGACAACCGCCCGATCGGCGGACGCAGCCTGGTCGAAGGCGCAGCGGAAGTCCGCTATCGCTTCGGCAATTACGGGGTCGTCGGATTTATCGACGCCGGCCAGGTCTCGACCAGCTCGACCCCTGGCTTCAGCGATCTGCGCTATGGCGTGGGCCTGGGCGGGCGCTTCTACACCAATTTCGGCCCGATGCGGCTTGATGTCGCAACCCCGATCGACCGGCGTCCGGGCGAATCGCGGGTCGCGGTCTACATCTCGATCGGTCAGGCCTTCTGATGGCGGACAACAACGACATGACGCCTGAATCCCCATCGGATTTGCCAGATACGACTCCCGATCCAGCTCCTGAGACTCGCGCAATGCGGGCCTCCTGGCCGCGCAGGATCGCCCTCGGCGTTACCAGCGTGCTCGGGCTGATCGTGGTGCTGCTCGGGATCGCCTATCTCTGGCTCGACAGCGACGGCGGCAGGCGGTTCGTCGCCAAGCAGATCGCGGGGATGGAGTTCGAGAACGGCCTGAACATCGGCATCGGATCGATCGAAGGGTCGCTGTACGGTCAGATGCAGGTGCGCGACCTGACATTGCGCGATCCGCAGGGTGTCTTCGCATCCTCGCCGCTGGTCGAAGTCGACTGGCGGCCGTTCGCGTTCATCGGCAGCCATGTCGATATTCGGTCGCTGGTGGTCCCGCAGATGCGCCTGCGCCGCCTGCCCGCGTTCAATGAGACACCCGAAACCGACGAGCCGCTGCTGCCCGATCTCGATATCGACATCGCCGATCTTCAGTTGCGCCAGATCAATATCGATCCTGCTGTTACGGGTCAGCGCCACCAGGCCTCGCTGCTGGGCAAGGTGCACATCGCCGATCGCACCGCGGTCGTGAACGCCCGTGCCGGAACCCGAGCGGGCGAAGGCTTTGCTGGTGGCGAGACGCTGGTTCTGGACCTGCGCGCAATCCCCGAAACCAACACGCTCGACGTTGCCTTCAACCTCGATGCCCCTGCCCAGGGACTGATCGCGGGCATGACCGGAGTGGCCGAGCCGATGCAGGTCGCGCTGCGCGGCAGGGGCGACTGGGACGCCTGGAATGGCACGCTGACCGGAAGGCTCGGCGGGCAGTCGCTGGCGGATGTCGCGCTCACCGCGCGCAAGGGGACCTTCACCGCCCGAGGTGACATGCGTCCGGCGCGGCTGATTCCCGGCCAGGCGAGCGCAATGCTGGCGCCCGCGACGTCGCTCGACATCACGACAACCGCGAATGATCGCCGCTTCGACATCGACGCCAGCATCGGCAACGCCAACTTCGCCTTCGATGCCGATGGCCTGGTCGATTTGGGCGAAAGCCGGATGCGCGACCTCGCGCTCTCGTTCCGGCTGTTGCAGCCCGGGACGATCGCCGAGAATCTCTCCGGCGCAGGCATTGCCGCCGCGCTGACGCTGAACGGTGCCTTCTCTGCGCCGCAGATCGCGTATGAACTCAACGCCGCGCGGCTGGGATTCAACGACATCAACATCATCGGCCTGCGCGCCAGCGGTGCTGCCAGGCTGGATGAGGATGCGTGGATCATTCCGGTGAGCGCCCGCGCCCGGAGTATCGCAGGGCTCAACGCCGCTGCGGGCGACCTGCTCGGCAACGTCCGGCTCGATGGCGATCTGGCCTATTCCGACGCCCGGCTGATGTCGGACAATATGCGCATCCGCTCCGACCGGATCGATGCCACCGCAGTGCTGCTCGCCGACCTCAATACGGGGCTGTATACCGGCGCGCTCAATGGACGGGTCAACGGGTATCGCGTCGAAAGCGTGGGGATCTTCAACCTCGACACCAATATCGACCTTGAGACGCTCGCCAATGGCGGCTTCCGCCTTGCGGGCCGTGTGCGTGCGCGATCGAGCCAGATTCTCAATGATGGCCTGCGCGAATTCCTTGGCGGCAATTCCCTGATCAACGCCGATGTGAGCTATGGCAGCGACGGCATCGGTCGGGTGACCAGCCTGACCGTGGCCGCGCCATCGTTCCGCCTGACCCAGGGCCGAGGCTCCTACAGCGCCGATGGCCAGATCCGCTTCAGCGCGCGTGGCGCATCGAACCAGTACGGCCCGCTCGGCGTCGACGTCACCGGAACCGTCACGCGGCCCGTGGCGACGATCGCCGCCGCGCGGCCAGGGCTCGGCGTCGGCATGGCCAATGTCGTCGCCACCATTCGCGGCGACGGCGAGAGCTATGCCGTGACCGGCAATGGCGACACGGATTACGGTGCGTTCGCCGCCGATGTGAATGTCTTTGCCGGCAGCGGTCCTTTGGCGGTCACCGTCAACCCGGGCACCCGCTTCGCCGATATCGGCATCACCGGCCGGGTCAGCCAGACCGCAGCCGGTCCATTCGCAGGCCAGCTTGTCGCGGATGGCGCCGGCGTATCGGGCAATGTCGCGCTGTCGGCATCCGGCGCCTATCAGCGCGCGGTGGTGGCGATGAACGCCCGCGATGCCCGCCTGCCCGGCCCTGCCGGCGTGGTGATCGGCCGCGCGATCGTGGCGGCGGACATCATCCTCACCGAACAGCCGCAGATGGTCGCGGATGTTCAGCTCGCTCAGACATCGATGGGCCAGCTTCAGATCGCTGCAGCCCGCGCCAAGGTGGATTACCGCAATGGCCAGGGCAGCGCGCGGGTGATGGCCGAGGGACGCAACAGCTTCCCCTTCCGCTTTGCCGCCAACGCCGCACTGCAGCCTGAATTGTGGCGCGTGGCGCTCGATGGCCGCGCCAACGGTATCGACTTCAAGACCCGCAGCCCTGCCCGGATCATCCCCGGAAATGCGCAATACCGGCTTATGCCGACGACAATCGATTTGTCGCGCGGCACGATCCAGCTTGCCGGGAACTACGGCGATGGCATGGCGATCGAAGCCAGGCTGGCCGATGTCAGCCTTGCGCTGATCAATCCCGTCATGCCGGGGCTGGGCCTGGGGGGAACGGCTTCGGGAAGTCTGGATTTCCGGCAGGCCGACGCCAACAGCTTCCCTGTGGCTGACGCTCGGCTGAAGATCGACAACTTCACGCGGACCAGCCTGGCATCGGTGTCGCAGCCGGTAAACGTAAGCTTCGTCGGGCGATTGCAGCCTGATGGCGGCGACGCGCGTGCGATCATCCGGCGGCGCGGCGCGGTCATCGGTCGGCTGCAGGTGGCGCTGAACCCGCTGGGATCAGGCGCGGGCAGCTGGACGACCCGCCTGCTCGCAGCCCCGCTCAGCGGCGGCCTGCGCTACAATGGCCCTGCCGACACGCTGTTCTCGCTGGCAGCCCTGCCCGACCAGAGCCTCTCCGGCGCGATCGGCGTTGCGGCGGACTTCACCGGACGCGTGCAGCAGCCGCAACTGACGGGAATCGTGCGCGCCAACAACCTCACGTATGAGAACGAGCAATATGGCACCCGGCTGACCAATATGCGCATTCGCGGCAGCTTTACCGGCGACCGGCTGGAGGTCGAGCAGCTGACCGCCACCGCGGGCAACGGCACGGTCAGCGGCGAAGGCTTCGTCTCGCTGAGTTCGGAACAGGGCTTCCCGGTTCAGCTTGCGCTCAACCTCGACAATGCTCGCCTGGCCGAGGGCAGCGACCTTGCGGCGACCGCAACCGGCCAGCTCAGCATCGTCAACAGCGCGACCCAGCCGGCGCTGATATCGGGCACGATCAACCTTCCCGAAACCCGCTATCGTATCGTGCGGCAGGGATCGGCCCAGGTCGCCAAGCTCACCGGCGTCAGGCGCAAGCCTGCATTGGGCCGCGAACGGATCACCGGCGACCCCGATCCGATTTCGGGCGTCCCCAGCGACTGGAGGCTCGACATCAAGGTGGTGGCCGACAACCAGATCTATGTCTCTGGAATGGGACTGGATTCGGAATGGGCGGCCGACATCCAGATCACCGGCACCACGGGCAATCCGCGGATCACCGGCGGCATCGATCTGGTGCGCGGAACACTGGGCTTTGCCGGCCGCTCGTTCGATCTGGAGGAAGGCCGGCTGCAGTTCAACGGCGGCAATGCCACCAACCCGGTGATCAACCTGCGCGCCAGCGGCGAAGCGGACGACGTCACCGTCAACATCGCGGTCACGGGGACCGGCGAGAACCCGGACATCGCGTTCTCATCCACCCCCGCGTTGCCGCAGGACGAGGTGATGGCGCGCATCCTGTTCGGCAATTCGATCGGCGAACTCACCCCGATCCAGGCCGTGCAACTGGCGGCATCGCTCAACAGCCTGCGCGGCGGCAGCGGCGGTCTCAATCCGCTGGGTGTGTTGCAATCGGCCTCGGGCATCGATCGTCTGCGCATCCTGGGTGCGGACGAGGACACCGGGCGCGGAACTTCGCTGGCGGTGGGCCAGTACATCTCGAACGATGTCTATGTCGAGATCATCACCGACACCCGCGGCTTCACCGCAACGCAGATCGAGATCAGCCTTAGCAAGGCGCTGTCCGTGCTCAGCCAGGTGGGCAGCTTCGGCGGCTCGAACGTCAACGTCCAGTATCGGAAGGACTATTGATGCGGGGACGGTTTGTCGGGATCGCCACTCTGGCGTTGGGGCTGATTGCCGGCTGTCAGGCCGAACCCGGGTTTGACGAGAAGTTCGAGCAGCGATCCGGCGAACTGTCCGCCAAGGCGCGCCAGATCGAGGCGGATGCCAAGGTACAGCTCGATGCCGCGCGCGAGGCCGAGCGTGCCGCGGCTGAAGCCAACGCTGCTCTGCCGATTGCTTCCGACCCTGCCACCCCATCTGCTAACGATTTATCTGCGAGCACCCCGTAATCATGGTTCCTACCACTCCTCCAAGCCCGACGAATTCCGGCGATCTTTCCATGACGGAAGACGTCGCTCGGCTGGCAGAAAAGGTGCCCGGCGCCGCGGCACACTCACCGCTGCAGATGCCCCGAAGCGCATGGTGGGCGATCTTCAAGCGCGTCTACGTCATGAACGGGGTGCATAACTTGGCCCTGCTTGCTGCCGGGGTCGCCTTTTTCGCGTTCCTGGCGTTCGTGCCGCTGATCGCCGTGGTCGTGCTGCTCTACGGCTTGATCGCCGATCCGGCGACCGTCGCCAGCAGCCTGGATCTGCTCACCGATGTCGCCCCAGCCGAAGTGCTGACGATCCTGCGCGAACAGCTGCTGCAGATCGTCACCACCAGCTCCACCCAGCAGGGACTTGGCTTGGTGCTGGCGCTGCTGTTTTCTACGTATGGTGCGATGCGCGCCGCGACCGCGATGATGCGCGCGCTCAACATCATCTATGAGGAGCATGAAACCCGCGGCTTCTTCCGGACCACCCTGGTCGCGATCCTGATCACGCTTGGCATGGCGGCGACCGCGATCGTCGGCCTGGTTTCGATTTCCCTGTTCAGCTACGTGCGCAATTTCCTAGCGCCCTATATCGGTGCTTCGTCGTTGATGCTGATCCAGACCTTGACCTGGGTGGTCGCCGCAGTGCTGGTCAGCGCCACCTTCGCGATCTTCTTTCGCTACGCCCCTGATCGGCGCGCGGCAAAATGGCGCTGGCTGTCGCTCGGTTCGGTGATCGCCACCGTCCTGTGGCTGTGCATCACGGTCGGCTTCGGATTCTACGCGGCCAACATCAGCGACTACAACGCAACCTATGGCTCGCTCGCCGCGATCGTCATCTTCCTGATGTGGCTGTTCCTGTCAGCCTATTCGGTGCTGATCGGCGCGGAGATCAACGCCGAAACCGAGCGGCAGACGTTTCGCGATTCCACCGTCGGTGCCGACCGCCCCATCGGCCAGCGCGGCGCGGTCCTTGCCGATTCGGTCGCGTTGGATGAGGCCCAGCAGGCCATCCTGGCAAAGCAGGAGCGCCGCCACGCCCGCTGAGACAAGCCAAAACCTGAAAGACTCCGGAACCGAACGCGACGCGGGGGTTTCTTTCTAGCAAAAGGAAAAAGCGCCCATGACCGACAGCACCAACAGCCATGACGATCCCGCCACCGTGGAATACGAAGGATCGGCGGGCGGCTGGGGGTCGATGCGCGGGATGGTACAGACCATGGCGCGCGAGATGTCCTCGCCCGGCGCGCTTGCCACCCTGGCCAAACAGAACAAGACCGGCGGCTTCATGTGCACCAGCTGCGCCTGGGGCAAGCCAAAGCACCCGCACGCCTTCGAGTTCTGCGAGAATGGCGCGAAGGCGACCCTGTGGGAGCTGACGTCGCACCGCTGCACCCCGGACTTCTTCGCCAAGCACAGCGTCAGCGAGCTTCGCACGTGGAGCGACCACGACCTCGAGCATGTCGGCCGCCTCACCCATCCGATGCGCTATGACGCGGCCACCGATCATTATGTCGAATGCAGCTGGGACGAGGCCTTCACCGCGATCGGCGCGGAGCTCAAAGCGATCGATCCCAAATCGGCGGTGTTCTACGCATCGGGGCGTGCCAGCCTGGAAACCTCGTATCTCTACGCGCTGTTCGCGCGGCTCTACGGGCACAACAACCTGCCCGACAGCTCGAACATGTGCCACGAAACCACCTCGGTGACATTGACGGAGTTGATCGGCTCGCCGGTCGGCACCTGCGTTCTCGAGGATTTCGAGGAATGCGATGCGATCTTCTTTTTCGGGCAGAACACCGGCACCAACAGCCCGCGGTTCCTGCACCCGCTGCAAAAGGCGGTCGAGCGCGGTTGCCGGATCGTGTCGTTCAACCCGATCCGCGAAAAGGGCCTGCTCGCCTTCACCAACCCCCAGCGCCCCGGACAGATGCTCACCGGCCGCGATACCGACATCAGCTGCCAGTATCTGCAGGTCCGCGCCGGCGGCGATATCGCCGCGATCATGGGATTGTGCAAATATGTGTTTGCCCAGGACGAAGCATCGGGCGGGACGGTCCTAGACCGCGGGTTCATCGCCGAGCATACCACCGGGTTCGACGATTTCCACAGGCTGGTCGATGCCACGTCCTGGGAACGGATCGAGCAGGAATCCGGGCTGAGCCGTGCCGATATCGAAGAGGCTGGCCGGGTCTATGTCGGCGCCAAGAAGGTGATCGGCGTCTATGGCATGGGGCTCACCCAGCACGTTCACGGGTTCGAGAACATCGCGATGCTGGTCAACCTGCTGCTGATGCGCGGCCATATCGGCCGCAAGGGCGCGGGCATCTGCCCGGTGCGCGGTCACTCCAACGTTCAGGGCCAGCGCACCGTCGGCATTTCCGAAAAGCCCGAGCTGGTGCCGCTCGACAAGATCGCCGAGCAGTTCGGCTTCGAGCCGCCACGCGATACCGGGATGACCACGGTTGAGGTGTGCGAAGCGGTCCTCGACGGCAGCGCCAGGGCCTTTATCGGCCTCGGCGGGAATTTCCTGCGCGCGATCCCCGATCAGGGCCGGATCGAGCCCGCATGGGAAAACCTGCAGCTGACCGTGCAGATCGCGACCAAGCTCAACCACAACCATCTGTTCAATGGCCGCGTCGCGTATCTGCTGCCCTGTCTGGGGCGCAGCGAAGAGGATATCCAGGCATCGGGTCCGCAGACGGTGACGGTCGAAGACAGCTTCAGCCATATCCACGGATCGCTGGGGCACCGCACCCCGGCAAGCGAGCATCTCAAGTCCGAGACCGCGATCATCACCGGCATCGCCAAGGCGACCGTGGGGCCCAATCCCAAGGTGCTGTGGGACGAATGGACCGGCGACTATGGGCTGATCCGCGATCTCATCGCCGAGACCTATCATGACGAGTTCCACGACATGAATGCGCGCATGTTCGAGCCGGGCGGGTTTTATCGCGGCAACAGCGCGCGCGAGCGCGTCTGGAAGACCGACAGCGGCAAGGCGGTCTTCACCGCGCCGGAGATGCTCGCGGCGACCGATATGGTCGATAACCCGGGACGCTACCGGCTGGTGACGGTCCGCTCGAACGACCAGTTCAACACCACCATCTATGGCTATAGCGACCGGCTTCGCGGCATCGAAGGCAAACGCGATGTCGTGCTGATGAGCCCCAAGGACATCGACGCCGCAGGGCTTGTCGCTGGCCAGCGCATAACGCTGACCGGCGATGCCGAAGACGGGCACGACCGGCGCATCGACGGTCTCGAGATCGTTCCCTTCGATCTGCCATCGGGAACCATCGTCGGCTATTTCCCCGAATTGAACCCGCTCATCGCGCTGTCGCACCACGATCGCGCCTCGAAGACCCCGGCGAGCAAGGCCGTGCCGGTGCGGATCGCGGCGGGAGGCTGATCATCGCGGACCAGCCCCCCAAGGATCCGGTCGGCGAAGCCATCGCTGAGGCCGCGCCGGACCTGCTGGCAAGCAAGGCAGGCCATGCCTGGCCGAGGATGCTGGTGCTGGCAATCCTGGCGGGGGTCTTCATCGCCTTCGGCTCGATCGCCTCGCTGGTCGCGCAAGCGGGGATGGGCGACGGGGGCGCGGTGCAGATCCTGGCGGGCGCGGCCTTCTCGGTCGGGCTGATGCTGGTGATGGTGGTGGGCGCGGAGCTGTTTACCGGCAACACGCTGATGGTACTGCCCATGGTGACCGGCGATCTGGCGGTGGGCCGCATGCTCGGCGCCTGGGCGATGGTGTGGACCGGCAATTTCATCGGAAGCTTGCTGGCGGCGCTGCTGTTCTGGGGAGCCGGCGGCCTTGTTGACGGGGTTGCCGACGCCGCCATCAGCCTGGCCGACGGCAAGCTCGACAAGACCCCGATCGCGACGTTCTGCTCGGGCATCCTCGCCAATGTGCTGGTCTGCCTGGCGGTGTGGATGGCGATGGCGGCTCCCTCCATCGTCGCCAAACTGCTCGTCATCTTGGGCCCGGTGACGATCTTCGTGGCAGCCGGCCTCGAACACTCGATCGCCAACATGTCGATCCTGCCTTTGGGATGGCTGGCCGACCCGCTGGCCGCGCCCGATCTGGCCAATGGCCTGAGCAACCTGGCGTTCAGCACTTTGGGCAACATCGTCGGTGGGGCGTCGCTGGCCCTTGCCATCGCTTATGGCCATTCGATCGTGGGCAAGCCAGGCTCCGCGCGCAAGGCCTGACCCCGCCGCTCAGCAGGGCGCGAGCACCAGGATCGGCAATCCCACAAATACGGTCGAACCGATCGCGGCGAACTGCAGATAGCGCGCCGAGCGCAGCAGGCGCCCCGATACATCGCCCCGCGCGGCCCAGCACTGCACCCATCGCGCCTGCGCGACTATGGCGGCCAGCATCGCTCCCCACAACGCCAGCTGTGCCATCTGTCCGCCGGTGCGAGTCAGGCCCAGCGCGCCTTCGCATTGCGCGCCGTGCAGCGCGTAGGCCAGCGTGAACCATGCGGCCCAGAGCAGCAGGCCCGAGAGCAGCGCCATTGAGGCCTTGATCATCGCCGAACCGTGCATCACAGCCATGCCACACCCAGAGCCAGCGCGCCGATCATCGCGGTGATCCCCGTATAGCCGTGCCATTGCGCCAGCACGCCTTGCGTGGTGACGCGCTGCACCCCGATCCGGTGCCCGCGTGCGGCTGCCAGATGCATCGTGACGAGAATGAGCGCATGCGCGATGAGATAGGCCAGGATTGCTCCCTGCACCGCATAGCGCGCATGCGCCACGGGCGAGCCGTCCATCATCGCGCCCGAAGCGATCGCGCCTCCTGCCACCGCCAGAATGCCAGCGCCCGCCAGGGCGCGATGCGCCGCACCGGCGCCGCGCTGCGCGCTGATAGCAGCCCATAAAAGCTGCGCGCCGCCGATTCCGGTCACCAGCAACGCCGCCAGTGGACCGGCGCCCGGGGCACCCCGCTGCGGCATGTCTTCCCACCCCGGCGCGACCACCGCCAGAAAGGCGACGGCAAACAGCAGCGACGCGAACAGGCTGCTGTTGGCAACCAGCAGCACCGCCGAGCCCCACCAGCCGAGCCCGTGGCTGTAATAGGGAGAGGCAGGCAATCCTTCGACCTGCCTGGGCACGGCGGGGTATTGGCTGTCCGCTGGACTCACGGGCCGGATCCAGCTGGCGCACACGGCGGCGACCAGCACCACGGTGGCCGCTGCGACCCAATAGAGCCCCGCCAGCATCGACATGAAGAACAGCCCGATGGTCAAGGCGGTCATCACCGGGCGCATCGTGTTGCTCGACAGCACCGCGACGGCTTCGGCCTTGCCGCTCACCGCATCGACGATCAGCGTCTCGCGCACCCCGCGCGGCGCACCGACCAGCATGCCATCGCCCTTCGCCAGCGCGGTGGCCATGGCGTCGAGCCGCGAGGGCGTCAGCGTGCGCTCGTCGGTATCCATATCGGCACGAGGCAAGGACGCGAGGTTGTAGGAGGGCGGCGGCAGACGCATCGCCCAGTCGAGGCTGGTCGCCCGCCACGGGTTGCGCCGCGTGCGCCGTCCCATGAACAGCTGCAGTCCCATCTCGACCGCGAACAGCGCAAAGCCTCCGGTCATGACGAACCCGCCAATCGAAGAGATAAGGTTGAGCAGTTCCCATTCGGGGTTGTCGGGGTAGATGCTTACCCGGCGCGGCATGCCGAGCAGCCCGGTGAGGTGCATCACCAGAAACGTGCCATGCACCCCGATGAAGATCAGCCAGAACGCCGCCTTGCCCAGCCCGCGCACGGGCCTGCGCCCGGTGAAGTGCGGCATCCAGTAGGTGATCGCCGCGAGCATCGGGAAGACGAAGCCGCCGATCAGCACGTAGTGCAGGTGCGCCGTGACGAAGGCGGTATCGTGCGCCTGCCAGTTGAATGGCACCGCCGCCAGCATCACCCCGGTCAGCCCACCGAGCACGAAGGTCAGAAAGAAACCTGCGATGTACAGCATCGGCAGCGACCAGCGCGGCCGGCCGCTCCACAACGTCCCGATCCACGCGAATATCTGCACCGATGTCGGCACCGCGACCAGCATCGAGGCGGCGGAAAAGAACGCCAGCGCCAGATGCGGAATGCCGATGGTGAACATGTGGTGCACCCACAGGCCGAAGCTCAGGAACACCATCGCCCAGATCGCCGCGACGATCATCGCATGGCCGATGATCGGCTGGCGCGCGAAGGTCGCGATCATCGCCGAGAGCGCGCCGGCTGCGGGCAGGAAGATGATGTAGACTTCGGGATGACCGAACAGCCAGAACAGATGCTGCCACAGGATCGGATCGCCACCACGCGCCGGATCGAAGAACGCCCAGTCGAACGCGCGTTGCACCTCGAGCAGGATCGAGCCCAGGATCAGCGGCGGAAAACCGATCAGCATCATCGCGGCGGTGCCGAGCATGTACCAGGCAAACAGCGGCAGCTTCACCAATGCCATGCCCTCGGCGCGCACCTTGAGGATCGACACCGTGATCTCGACCGCGGCGCAGATCGCCGAAATCTCGACGAAGGTCACGCCGAGCAGCCAGACATCGGCGTTGATCCCGGGCGTGTGCACCTTGTCGGACAGCGGCGTGTACATGAACCAGCCGCTGTCGGGCGCCACGCCTGCAAACATCGCCACCAGCAGGATCAGCCCGCCCAGCGCATAGCACCACCAGCCGAGCGCCGAGAGCCTGGGATAGGCCATGTCGCGCGCGCCCATGACCTTGGGGAGCAGATACAGCGCCAGCCCCTCCAGCATGGGAATCGCGAACAGGAACATCATGATGGTCCCGTGCATGGTGAACAGTTGGTTGTAGATGTCCGGGCCGACAAAGGCCGCGCGTGGGCTGGCGAGCTGGACGCGGATGAGCATCGCCAGCACCCCGCCGATGACGAAATAGATGATCGCCGTGACCATGAAGCGCAGGCCGATGGCGCCGTGGTTGACCTCGCCCACAAAGCCGCGCCAACCTGGCCAGGCTCGCCACACCGCGTCGAGCTCGGCATGCAGTGCGGCGGGATCGCGCGGCTGCGCCTGCGCCTGTGTGCGTTCGGTTGTCATCGTGTTCCCCCGCCGGTGCGTCCGCGCGGAGCGGTGGCAATCAATTCGAAGCGCATCCGGTCATGGCCGATGCCGCAATACTCGGCGCACACACCCAGATAGGTTCCGGGCCGGTCTGCCTGGATCAGGTGGCGGTTAAGCTTGCCGGGCACCGCATCCATCTTGCCCGCAAGCCGCGGCACCCAGAAGCTGTGGATGACATCGGTCGAGACGATCTCGATGATCACCGGCTCGCCTGCGGGGATGACCAGGCGATCGGTGGTCGTGCCGACGGTACCATCGGCGCCGATGGGCGCGAACTGCCAGCCCCATTGCGAGGCGGTAGCACGCCAGGTCGGCAGGCTGCCATCGCGGACAAATTGCCCCTCGCCGATCCACAGGGTGGCCGCAAGCAGCGCGGTGAGCACGCTCATTGGGAAGGCGATCCCCAGCCACACCGTCCAGCGCCGCGTCCGTGCGCCGGCTGCGTCCCCGGCTGTATCGGCATCGCTCGGGCGCCATGCCCGTCCGCCGCGCCGGAGCGCCATCGCGAACAACGCGATCACGAACACGAACGCCAGCGTAGCGACCAGGGTCATCGCCCAGGTGAACACATAAACCGATTGCGCCTGTGGCCCGCCGGGATGGAGTGTCGACAGTGGGCCGCTGCAGCCCGGCAGCAGCAAAAGGGAACCGAACCCCGGTGCAGGCATTACCCTTCGTAACCGGCTGCACGAAAGGCGCGCATGATGAATGACAAAACCGAGGCGCTGCGCGCCGATCCCATCCTGTCGCGGCACGGGTTCAACGAGACCGAATCGCGCATTGCGTTCGCCAGTCACCCGGTCCACGCGATGATGGTCGCTTTCCCCATCACCGCCGCCTTCGGCACCTTCGGGTCGGATCTGTTCTATTGGGCGACGGGGGACGAATTCTGGGCGCGCGCTGCGCTGTGGGCGATCGGCTCGGGTTTCGTCTTCGGCGTGCTGGCGGGAATCGTCGGGACGATCGAGTTGCTGGCGGTGCCCGGCATCCGCGTACGCGCTGCAAGCTGGACGCATTTCATTCTCGCCATGACGCTGCTGTCCGTCCTCGGGGGCAACTGGGGATTGCGGCTCGCCGATCCGGTAGGCGCAATCCTGCCGTACGGAGTCATGCTCTCCGCCCTGTGCGTCATGATGACGGGCCTGACCGGTTGGCACGGCGGCAAGCTGGTGTTCGACTATCAAATCGGTACCCAGCGCGGAACCGACCAGGCCTGAGGCTCGGTCATCCATTGCGGCCATTCGACGGCGAGCGTCGGCTTGGCCAACACCAGCACGAGTATCCCGGCCAGCACCAGCATCACCGGCGCAAGCACCAGATATGGCGGGGGAAGTTCCACCCTGCCGCGGGTTTCGGCTGTCTGCACGATCATGTGGCCGACATAGGCATGAAGCACGGCAAGGATGGACACGAGTGCCAGTTTGGCAAACAGCCACGGCTCAAATATCCCGCGCAGCAGGATAAGGACGATGCCTGTTCCCACCGCGATCACGGCGGCCGGCGTCAGGAAGCGGACATAGCTGTAATGCGTCAGCTGGCGGAAGCGGATATAGGCCGAATCGCTGAGCTGTGGACGATAGGCGCGAAACAGCAGGGGTAGCATGATCAGTCCCACCGCCCATAAGGCGATGGTCGAGATGTGCAGCGCCTTGAAAACCAGGGTCGACCAGACAATCAGCATTGCGCGCGCTCTTGGGCCGCTTTTGCCATGCTGCCGAGCCGGACAAACGCCAGCAGCGCCATCGGCACCATGCCGCCGGTCCACATCACCAGCCCAGCCAACTGCTGGTCCGCCAAAGGCGATACATCGAACAGCACGGTGGTGAAGATATGTTCCGAAAACAGCGGTGTGGGCGCGAATGTCAGCAGTGCGCCGACAAACCCCATCACCATCGCCAGCAACGCGGGGGCTGCGGTCATGACCAGCGGTCGCTCATCGGTGGCGGGGTCGAACCAGGTTGCCCAGAACTGCCAGGCAGCGCCCAGCATCCCGAGTTGCAGCAGCCAGTAGCCCGCATCCCAATCCCAGGCAAAGCTGTAGACCGCAGGAACGAACCATGCGCTGAGCGTGAGCGCGGCGCCGATCGCCCAGGTCATTGGCTCGCCGGCGCGGAGCTTCGGGAAGCCGAGCGCCAGCGCGGGCGCAAGCAGCAGCATGACGATCATGTGATGGGCCACCCGCACCGAAAGCAGGGTCGCGGAGGCCGCGCACAGCGGGGATACCCACAGCAGGACCAGAAGGCCGCATGCCGCCCACCGCGACCGCCGGACGGTTGGATCTGCGCGCACCGCAAGCACGATCGCGACGCCAATGGCGGCCAGCACCACCGGGTCGAGGTTCCATTCCGCCAGCCAGCGATCAGCGGCGGTCAGCCCACAATATGGCACCGCCAAAGATGCTCCGGAGACCATCGCTCGTTTTCCCTCACATGACTGGAACTAGATTGCCCGGAACGCTTACGGCGCACGCGGCAGGTGGTTCCCAAAAAACGGCCAAAATTCCCCGTTCATGAAACCCGAACCGGCATTGCGCGGTTGATGCATGGGCAGAAGGTGGATACTCCTGCCAGACGCCAACCGCCGCCTCTGTCGCCTGGAGGCCAATTCGAACCCGTATCATCTGCGAGACCCTGCATGACGACAAAGATTGCCAGCCGGTTCACAACGCCGACCGCTCTTCGCCCGTTAAGCCTTGCGATCGCGGCCGTGCTGACGGCAGGGCTGGGTTTGCCGGCGCAGGCTGCACCCGATCCCGGCCGCAAAGCGTGCGCAAAGGAAGCGCGCACCCTGTGTCCAGCCGAGATGAAATCGATGAGCCGCAAGAAGGTCGAGGCGTGCATGATCGCCAAGGTCGAGAAGACCTCCCCGCAGTGCAAGGCGGCGATGTACCGGATCAAGGCAGAACGGGAACAAGGCTCGAGCCAGTAACCGGCGTGTTGCTCCGCGCGCACGCCAATCGCCATCGTCACGATGCGGCCACCGGGCGGCGTGCCCGGATCGGGGACCTGACGCTGCAACATGCACCAGACTGAAACGTCTCCCACCGGCTTCCTGCCATGGCTTGGGTTCCTGTGCATGTGCGTGGGCATGTTCATGGCGATCCTGGATATCCAGATCGTCGCCACATCGTTGCCCACCATCCAGCAGGCACTGGGTATCAGCACCGATCAGATGATCTGGGTGCAGACCGCATATCTGACCGCTGAGATCGTCGCGATTCCGCTGACCGGCTATTTCACCGCCAAGCTCGGAATGCGCTGGCTGTTTGTCTCGGCGATCTGCGTGTTCACCGTCGCCTCTGTCGGGTGCGGCCAGAGCGACAGCTTCGAGGCGCTGATCGCGTGGCGGATCGTGCAGGGTTTTGCCGGGGGAACACTGATCCCGGCGGTGTTCTCGGCCGTGTTCCTGCTGTTTCCGCCGCGATCGCAAGGGCTGGCGACCACCATCGCCGGCGTTGCCGCCGTGTTCGCGCCCACCGTCGGCCCGATCGTGGGTGGCTGGCTGACCGAAACCTATTCCTGGCACTGGCTGTTCCGGATCAACATCGTTCCCGGCGTGCTCGCGGCGTTGGGAGCAGCCTACGCCCTGCGCGGTGCCGCCAGCAATGCGCGGAGCGACCGGTCGATCGACCTGATCGCGCTGGCGCTGTTGGCCGTGGGGCTGACGGCGCTGCAGATCGGCCTCAAGGATGCGCCAACGCTGGGCTGGTTGTCGCCTGCCGTTGCAGCCCTGCTCGCAGGATTTGTGGTGTGCACCGGCTGGTTCGCGTGGCGCACCTGGCACGCTGCGTCCCCCTTGGTCGAACTGCGTTGCTTTAGCGACCGCAACTTTGCCGTCGGCTGCGGGCTCAGCTTCATCCTCGGCGCCGGCTTGTTCGGCTCGACCTATCTGATGCCCTTCTTTCTGGGGCTGGTGCGCGAGCACGATGCGTTCCGGATCGGTCAGATCATGCTGGTCACCGGCATCGCGCAATTGCTGTCGGCGCCGCTGGCGGTGTATCTGGAGCAACGTGTCGGCGCGCGGACCTTGTGCCTGTTCGGCTTCGGGCTGTTCGCGGCGGGGCTGCTTGCCAGCACCGGGCAGACAGCCGAGACCGACTTTGCCGAGATGCTGGTGCCGCAGATCCTGCGCGGGGCGGCGAGCATGTTCTGCCTGCTGCCGCCCACCCGCATCGCGCTGGGCTATCTTGCGACCGAGAAGGTCGCCGATGGCAGCGGGCTGTTCAACCTGATGCGCAATCTGGGCGGAGCGATCGGCCTGGCGCTGATCGACACCACCATCTTCAGCCGCGCTGCCACGCGCGGCGAGGCCATCGCGCAGGAGCTGCAGGACGGCAATGTCGAGACGGCGGTCGGCATCGGCATCCCGCGCGATGCGTTTATCGAACAGATCGGCACACCGCCCGACGAGTTTACCGAGGAAATGGTCCGACCTTTGATCGAACAGCAGGCGCTGGTCGATGCGATCAACGATGCCTGGCTGCTGATCGGGCTGATGACGCTGGTGGCGGTGGTGCTGATCTTTCTGATCCGCAAACTGCCCGACCGGGGCGCGGCGCAGGCAGCGTGAACGCTCCGCGGTGGACGCAGGCTCGTCGCGATGCTAGGCGCCCAAGATATAATGTTTCATTCCCATCATGAAGGTCGCTGACATGGATCGCCGCGAATTTGGCCTTGGCCTCACCGCGCTGGCCTTTGGCGGTCTGGCCGGCTGCGCGGCGAGCGACCTGTTTACCGGCAGCAGCGGCCCCTCCCCGCTCGTTGCGGACCCCGACGGCATTCTCGATCTGCGCCCGGGCTATGCGTACCGGGTGATTTCGCGTGGCGGCGATGTGATGGACGACGGCCATGTCGTGGGCGACCGCGCCGACGGCATGGGGTGCTTCGGTCTCGGCAACGGCCGCGTCGCGCTGGTGCGCAACCATGAACTGCAGGCGCGCCACCACGAAAGCGGCCCGTTCGGATCGCGCCCGGTGCCGCTTGCCTATGACCGCTCGGACGATGGCCTTGCGCTTCCCGGCGGCACATCGACTTTGGTTTATGACCTGCGCAGCCGAAAGGTCGAGGCGCAGTATCAGAGCCTTGCGGGCACGATCCGAAACTGTTCGGGCGGCGTCACCCCCTGGGGAAGCTGGCTGACCTGCGAGGAAGACGTCACCCGCGCCGGCAACGGCGTGGCGCGTGACCATGGCTGGGTGTTCGAGGTTCCCGCAAGCCACAAGGGGCTTGTCGAGCCGGTGCCGCTGACCGCGATGGGGCGGTTCAACCACGAGGCCGCCGCGATCGATCCGGCGACCGGCATCGTCTATCTCACCGAGGACCGCGACGATTCGCTGTTCTACCGCTTTCTGCCCGCGCAGCGCGGCCGGCTTTCCGCAGGCGGACGGCTGCAGGCGCTGGCGTTTGTCGAACCGGGGATCGACGACACCCGCAACTGGTCCGAAGTCACGCTGCCCATCGGGGGAGCGCGCCCGGTGCGCTGGATAGATCTGGATGGCACCCACAGCCCCGACGACGACCTGCGCCTGCGCGGCCATGCTTCTAGCGCCGCCCGGTTCGCGCGCGGCGAAGGCGTGCATTTCGGCAACGGGTCGATCTATTTCTGCTGCACCTCGGGCGGCGCGGCCAAACTGGGCCAGGTGTTCCGCTATCGCCCCAGCTCCGCTGAAGGCCAGCCCGCAGAGCGATCCTCGCCTGCAATGCTGCAGAATTTCGTCGAATCCACCGATCCCAGAATGTTCAACTTCGGTGACAACCTCACCGTTGCCCCGAACGGCCATCTGGTGGTGTGCGAGGATCAATATTCGCTGGTGGTCGACAACCATCTGCGCGGGGTGTCGCCTGCAGGCGAAGTCTACACGCTGGCGCGCTGCCGCCTGCAGACCGAGCTGGCCGGCGCCTGCTTCTCGCCCGACGGATCGACGCTGTTCGTCAATCTCTACAGCCCGGCGATGACGCTGGCGATCACCGGACCGTGGACGACCGCCTGATCCGCACCGACCGCGTCAGCGCAGCGCGACCACCTTGGCTTCGCTGCCCGCGAACCGCAACGTCTGCACATTGCTGCCGCGCCGGACGAGGACCTGGTTGACCTGCCGCGGATAGATGTCGCGCAGGATCGTCGATCGCAGTTCGAGCGCGGCGGGATTGCCCGGCACCGTGCCGCTGTAATCGATGCGCACATCGCGCACGCCGATCTCGACCGACGCGATCGCAAGCGGCACCGGCGTGCCACCGGCCGACACGCTGAAATGCGCCAGCAGATAGGTCTTGAGCTCCTCGATCGCCTCGGGATCGTCGAGGCTGGCCTGGGCTTGCGGCGCGATCTCCGCCAGCGCGGGTTCCAGATCGTGCGCCTCGAACCGGTGCGAGACGGTCATCGCGCCGTCCTCGGCCAGCGTCAGCACGGTCATCGCATCATGCCCGCGATGCGCGTGCGCCAGCGGAGGAAACATCGCCAGTCCAAGCGCAGCCAGCGCCAACCCGAAACAACGCCGGGCGATCATTTCGATGTTCCGTCATAGGTCCGCAGCGAACCCGGCAGCACCTTGCGATCCGAATCCTTCATTCGGTTCTTGCCCGTCTCGGGCGTATCGACTCCCAGCGTTTTGGGCTCGATCCATCCGGCAAAGATGTTGTTCGATCGGTCGGCATCGGCGGTTTCCCATAGCGGATCGACCTCGGCCTTGACCAACGTCTTGGGGCTGACGAACTGCCAGGTCACGGTGTTGGGGTTATAACGCCAGATTTCTGCCGGGATGCGCGCGGTCTCGCTGGATCCGTCGGAAAAGTCCATTTTCAGGATCACCGGCATCACCAGCCCGCCGCGATTGGCGAAGGTGAACCGGTAGAAATTGTCCGTTGCCTGCCGCGCGGCCTTTTCCTCCTCGGTCAGGTCGGCATAGGCCTCGGCCGCCTTGCGCTTGTCCGCCGCGGTGACATCGAGCGGGTCGATCTCGTCGTAGAAATCGCGTGTCGCCGGATCGCGCTCGACCACGGTCTGCTGCCCGGCGTTGCGCGCAGCGGTGAGCGATCCCGGCTCGGCATCGCGACGCTTCTTGCGTTCGGCCGCAGCCGCAGCCGCATCGGCGGGTTCCAGCGTCGCGCGCACCACCTTGTCGAGCGCAATGTCGACATGGTCGGTCGAATAGAACCAGCCGCGCCAGAACCAGTCAAGATCGACACCCGAGCTTTCCTCCATCGTGCGGAAGAAGTCATAAGGGGTCGGGTGCTTGAACCGCCAGCGCTCGGCATATTCGCGGAACGCCCGGTCGAACAGCTCGCGGCCCAGGATCGTCTCGCGCAGGATGGTGAGCGCGGTCGCGGGCTTGCCATAGCCGTTGGCGCCGAACTGCAGCACCGAATCCGACTGAGTCATCAGCGGCATCTGGTTGGTCGACAGCATGTATTCGGCGATGTCCTTGGGCTCGCCGCGGCGGACGGGATAATCCTTGTCCCACAGCTTTTCGGCCTGGAACTGGAGGAAGGTGTTGAGCCCCTCGTCCATCCACGTCCATTGCCGCTCGTCCGAATTGACGATCATCGGGAACCAGTTGTGGCCGATCTCGTGGATCACCACCCCGATCAGCCCGTATTTGGCGCGGTCGGTATAGGTCAGTTCGCCGGTCTTCTTGTCCTTCACCGGGCGCGGGCCGTTGAAGGTGATCATCGGATATTCCATTCCGCCGACCGGCCCGTTGACCGACTGCGCCACCGGATAGGGATAGGGGAAGGCGAACTTGCCATAGACGTCGATGGTGTGCGCGATCGACTTGGTCGAATAGGCATCCCACAGCGGCCGCGCTTCCTTGGGGAAGAAGCTCATCGCCATCACCAAAGGCTGCTCGGCATAATCCTGGCGGACGCCCAGCGCGTCCCAGGCGAACTTGCGCGACGAGGCCCAGCCGAAGTCGCGCACATTCTCCGCCGCAAACACCCAGGTCTTCTCGCCCGAGGCCTTGCCGCGTTCGGCCGCCACCGCTTCTTCGGGGGTGACGACATAGACCGGGCTGGTCGCGCTTTTCGCCTGCTCAAGCCGCTGGCGCTGCGCTGCAGAGAGCACCGCATCGGGGTTCTGCAGCACGCCGGTGGCCGAAACGACATGATCGGCGGGCACGGTCAGCGCGACGCGGTAATCGCCGAACTCGAGCGTGAACTCGCCCGAACCGATGAAAGCCTTGTTGTGCCAGCCTTCGTAATCCGAATAGACCGCGAGCCGTGGAAACCACTGTGCGCCTTCGAAGATGCAGTTGCCGTCCTCGCCCGGCTGGGTGAAGCATTCATAGCCCGAACGCCCGCCGACGACCTTGTTCTCGACCATCGGGAACGACCATTCGATGAAGAAGCTGGTCTCGCCGCCATTAGGGGCGACCGCTTGAGCCAGATCGATCCGCAGCAGGCTGTCGACGATCGTGAAGGGCAGCGCGCGTCCCGAAGCATCGCGCACCGCCGAGATGGTGAAGCCGCCTTCCCACTCCTGCATGCGCTTGATGCGGCGCACCTCGCCCAGGCTGATCTTGTCGCCCGAGACCGTTTCGGTCATCGCGGCGATCGAATCGCGCTTGTAGGTGTTCTGATCGAGCAGCAGCCACAGATAGGGCAAGGCGTCGGGCGAGTTGTTCTGATAGCGCACCGTCTGGGTGCCGCTGACGGTGCGCCTGGCCTCGTCGAGCCGCGCCTGCACGTCGTAGTCGACCTGCTGCTGCCAGTAACGATAGCCCGGCGCGCCCGAGGCGTTGCGGTAATCGGTCGGGGTCGGCCAGTCCTCGCCCTCGAGCTGGCGGAACTTGTCCTCGTAACTGCCCTTGGTCTGTTCGACCGGGCTGGCCAGCGCCGGGGTGGCGAGGATTGAAACGGCGCACGCGAGCGCGGACGCGGATGCAGTAAATCGATGACGCAAGACGACCCCCTTTTGCGGAGCTTGGTGCCCCGGCCTGGTTATGGCCGACAGGAATGTTACACTATAGCATTCAGGTCAATGGCCAAGCGCTCGCGGCGACCTCGGACCGTCGCGGTTCAGCTCAGCGCCAGCACGCTGGTCATGATCACCCGCACAAGCTCGGCATGGCCGCGCGCGCCGGTCTTGGCGTAGATCTTCTTGGAATAATTGCGCGCGGTCTCGACCGTGATGCCCAGCGTGTCCGCCGCCTCGGAGATGCTAGTCGCCTGCGCGAGCAGCCAGGCGAGCCGCGCCTCGCTGGGCAGAAGGCCGAACAGGTCGACGAGCTGCTCGCAGCGGTCTGCCTGGCTGCGGCGGTCACCGCTGACATAGACGATCACCGTGGCCGAGCGGTGGCCCGAGATCGTGTCCCCCTGCAGGGGCGCGACCAGCATGTCGAACCACGGGTCCTGACTGAGATTGATCGCCAGCGGTCGTACTGTCGTGCCTGTCGCCACCTGCTTGATATAGCCGGTCAACTGCCGGTCGATCGCGGGCGAGGCCGGCACCAGCCGGTCGTAGCGCCCGCGCCGGAGCAGGCTGCCCCACTGGAACATCTGCTCCATGCTTTGCGTCGATTCGACGATCCGCCCCTGCGCGTCGAGCGTCATCCAGGCGATGTTGAGCCGGTTGAACGCCTCGCCGGTCACCGCCGAGCGGAAGCGTTCGCGCTCCAGCGCGGCAAAGCTGCGCAGCGCGATCCGCAGATGCGGGGCCAGCCCCAGCAACAACGCCCCCGCCGATGATCCCAGCGCCCGGTCCCCCGCCACCGCGAGCCAGCCGTCAACGCCGCTGGGCTCGGTCACCCGGATCGCGCGCAGTGCCGTGAGCCGCGCAGCGTGCAGCGCCTCGCGCACTTCGGCGCGCGCATCCGGCTCTGCCAGATCGAGCAGTTCATCGAGCGCATAGCCCCGCCCTTCGCGCAGATTGGCCCGCGCGAGCAGGCGGCGCACCGGCGCAACCGGCCCATCTCCCGCGACGAGTTCAGCGACAACGCTCTGCCCCTGCGGCCGGATCGCGAGCAGTGCGAACCCCGCGCCGGCGCTGGCGCGCAGACGCTGCAGAAAGCCATCCCAGAGCGGTGTCTGGAACATCCCCTCGTGGAGGGCTTCTAGCAGGCCGGTATCAACACGCATGCGCTGCTTATACCCTCCCATATGGGAGGTTCAAGCCCCCCTCCCCTGTGCCATGGCCGGGTGCAGCAAACATGGAGTTCCTGCGCGATGACCCGCACCCTGACCCATCTGGAACGGCTCGAGGCCGAAGCCATCCACATCATGCGCGAGGTGGCGGCGCAGGCAGACAAGCCGGTGATGCTGTATTCGGTGGGCAAGGACAGCGCGGTGATGCTGCACCTAGCGCGCAAGGCGTTCTTCCCATCGCCCCCGCCCTTCCCGCTGCTCCACGTCGATACCACCTGGAAGTTCAAGGACATGTATGGCTTGCGCGACCGGATGGCGCGCGAGAGCGGCATGGAACTGCTGGTCTATCAGAACCCGGAAGCCACCGAGCGCGGGATCAACCCGTTCGACCACGGCCCGCTGCACACAGACATGTGGAAGACCGAGGGGCTCAAACAGGCGCTTGACCTGCACGGCTTCGACGCAGCCTTCGGCGGCGCGCGGCGCGACGAGGAAAAGAGCCGCGCCAAGGAGCGCATCTTCTCGTTCCGCACCGCCTCGCACGGCTGGGACCCCAAGAACCAGCGCCCCGAATTATGGAACCTCTACAACGCGCGGAAAAACAAGGGCGAGAGCATCCGCGTGTTCCCGATAAGCAACTGGACTGAGCTCGACATCTGGCAGTATATCCAGCTCAACGATGTGCCGATCGTGCCGCTGTATTTCGCCGCCGTCCGCCCGACCTTCGAATGGGAGGGGCAGCTGTTCATGGCCGATGACATCGATCGGCTGACCAAGGTGCTGGGCCAAAAGCCCGCAATCACCGAACGCTCGATCCGCTTTCGCACCCTGGGCTGCTTCCCGCTGACCGGCGCGGTCGAAAGCACCGCGAGCACGCTGAGCGAGGTGATCCAGGAAACGCTGCTCACCACCACCTCGGAGCGTCAGGGCCGCGTGATCGACAAGGATGCCGGCGGCGCGGGCATGGAGAAGAAAAAGCAGGAGGGCTATTTCTGATGGACGCCATCTACCAGACCGAAGCCCTGATCGCCGAGGACATCGACGCGTATCTCGACGTCCATCAGCACAAGACGATGCTGCGCTTCATCACCTGCGGGTCGGTGGACGACGGCAAGTCGACGCTGATCGGGCGGCTGCTGTACGACAGCAAGATGATCTTCGAGGACCAGCTCGCCGCGCTCGAAAGCGACAGCAAGAAGGTCGGCACGCAAGGCCAGGAAATCGACTTCGCCCTGCTGGTCGATGGCCTCGCCGCCGAGCGCGAGCAGGGCATCACCATCGATGTCGCCTATCGCTTCTTCAACACAGAAAAGCGCAAGTTCATCGTCGCCGACTGCCCGGGGCACGAGCAGTACACCCGCAACATGGTCACCGGCGCCTCGACCGCGGACCTTGCCGTGATCCTGATCGACGCACGCAAGGGCGTGCTCGTGCAGACGCGGCGGCATTCGTATCTGTGCCAGCTGATCGGCATCCGCAACATCGTGCTGGCGGTCAACAAGATGGACCTGGTGGACTACGACCAGGCCCGCTTCGACGAGATCGTCGCCGAGTATCGCGGATTTGCCACCAGCATCGGCATCGAGAGCTTCACCGCGATGCCGATCAGCGGCTTCAAGGGCGACAACATCACGACGCGTTCGGAGAATACGCCGTGGTACACCGGACCGACATTGATCGATCATCTCGAGACGGTCGAGGTGCTGTCCTCGCTCGATGCCGGCAAGCCGTTCCGCATGCCGGTGCAGTGGGTCAACCGCCCCAATCTCGACTTTCGCGGATTTTCCGGACTGATCGCCACCGGCTCGGTCAAGCCGGGAGACCCGGTGCGGGTGCTGCCTTCGGGCAAGACCAGCACCGTCAGCCGCATCGTGACGCTCGACGGCGATCTCGATGAGGCGGTGGCGGGCCAGTCGGTTACCGTGTGCCTGGCCGACGAGATCGATTGCTCGCGCGGCGACGTGCTGGCCACCGCCGACCACCCGCCGCAGGTCGCCGACCAGTTCGAAGCGACCATCGTGTGGATGGACGACGAGGCGATGCTGGTGGGCCGCTCCTACTGGCTCAAGCTCGGTACCCAGACCGTCTCGGTCACGGTGCAGCAGCCCAAATACACCGTCAACGTCAACACGCTTGAACAGCTTGCCGCCAAGACGCTCGAGCTCAACGCCATCGGCGTGGCGGAAATCGCCACCGACAAGCCTTTGGTGTTCGAAGCCTATGCCGACAGCCGGACTTTGGGCGGGTTCGTGCTTGTAGACAAATTGACCAACCGCACCGTTGCCGCTGGCATGCTGCATTTCAGCCTGCGCCGCGCGCAGAACGTCCATTGGCAGGCGACCGACGTCACCCGCGAGGTGCACGCCGCGCTCAAGAACCAGAAGGCCAAGGTTCTGTGGTTCACCGGCCTCTCCGGATCGGGCAAGTCGACCATTGCCAACGAGGTCGAAAAGCAGCTCAACGTGATGAACCGGCACACCTTCCTGCTGGATGGCGACAATGTCCGCCACGGTCTCAACCGCGATCTGGGCTTCACCGAGGCCGACCGGATCGAGAACATCCGCCGCGTCGGCGAGGTGGCCAAGCTGATGGCCGATGCAGGCCTCATCGTGCTGACCGCGTTCATCAGCCCGTTCCGCGCCGAACGCGAGCTGGTGCGCAAGATGCTGCCCGAGGGCGAATTCGTCGAGATTTTCGTCGATACTCCGCTGGAGGTCGCCGAGGCGCGCGACGTGAAAGGGCTCTACAAGAAGGCGCGTGCGGGTGACCTCAAGAACTTCACCGGCATCGACAGCCCCTATGAGCCGCCCGAAGGCCCCGACATCTGCGTCAACACCGTCGCGATGACCCCCGCAGAGGCTGCCGAGCATATCATCCGCCAGCTGTTGCCGCTGAAATGAGCAGGACCGACGCCGAGCTCGCCGCGCATCTCGCGCATGTCGCAGGGCAGATCCTGCTCGAGGTCCGTGCCTCCGGGCTGGTCAGCGGCAAGACGCTGGGCCAGGCGGGGGACCAGACCGCCAACCAGTTCCTGCTGCACGCCCTGCGTGAACAGCGGCCCGATGACGGCGTGCTGTCCGAGGAGGAAAAGGACGATTTCGAGCGGCTTGCGCATCGCCGTGTGTGGATCATCGATCCGGTCGATGGCACCCGCGAATATGGCGAGGAACGCGCCGACTGGGCGGTGCACATCGGGCTGGCGATCGATGGCGTCGCCAGCGTCGGCGCGGTCGCGCTGCCCGCGCTCGATCTCGTGTTGCGCAGCGATCAGCCGCTCACCCTGCCGCCCGGCGCGCCGATCCCGCGCATGGTGGTCAGCCGCACGCGTCCCGCCAAAGAGGCGCTAGGGGTGGCGGAGGTTCTGGGCGCGGAGCTGCTGCCAATGGGGAGCGCAGGCGCCAAGGCGATGGCAATCGTGCGCGGCGAGGCCGAGATCTACCTCCACACCGGCGGTCAGTTCGAATGGGACAGCTGTGCCCCGGTGGCGGTGGCCGCGGCGCACGGTCTGCATGTCAGCCGGGTCGATGGCTCGGCGTTGGTCTACAACCAGTCCGACACCTACATGCCCGACCTGCTGATCTGCCGCCCGGAATGGGTGGAGCGGGTGTTGCTGGCGATGCGGTCGCTGACCTGACCGCCCGCAACGTCAGGCGGGCTGAGGCCTGCCCAGCAGGTTATACGGATCGATGCCGCGCGCCCTGAACCGGTCGTGCGCCATGCCATAGAATTCGGGCGGCGTGATGTTCAGCCGCTGCCGCGCAGAGTCGAGAGGCTCGGCCAGCAGGGCTGCAATCGACTGCTCGGATATGCGTGCGCAGGCCTTGCCCAGCCTGCGCGCCTCGCCAATCGCCTTGAACACCGGCGCATCGCTGGGGATCGTCCACTTCATGTTGAGCCCGCCCAGATAGGCGATGAAGATGTTTCCCGGCGCGGGGTTCTGACCATAAGTGAACGCCAGCACGCACTGTTCGCCGAGCGCATCGCGGCCATAGCCGGTGAGCACATGCAGCAGGTCGTGGGTGTCGCGCAGCCGGTTGACGTACCATTCGATCAGATCGCCGAAGCGACGCCCGCGCTGGAACCGGTCGTATTCCTCGACAAGGCCCGCCGCCGACAGCCCTTCGCGCTGCATGAAATCGACATAGGCGTGCGCGACGCTGCCCTGGGGCATCCTCCGCAACCTGTCATGGTCGTCGAGAAGGTCAGGAAGATACGGCTCGCTGGCGCGCAGGGCCTTGCCGAAATCGCTGTAGACGAAAGCCCTGGCCTCATCGACCAGCCCCTTGCGCGGCAGGCACTGGAAGATGTGGAACACCTGCTCGGTGTCTTCCTTGTCCGCCACCAGCTTTCGGAAATGGTGCATCGCCCTGAACGGCCGGAATTTCGGCACGGGGCGGTCGGGGTGACGGAAGACGGGCTCGGTCATCGTGGCACCTGATCAGCGGCGGGCGGGCTACCCGCTTACACCTGTGTCAATACCACGCGCGATGCCGCTTGCAAACAGGCGTGCCACCGATCCCCACTCGATCAGTGGGTCACCACATCGCGTTTCATGGGTGCAAGCTTCGACAGGAAGCGGTTTTGCGCGGCAAACCCGATCTTTTCCGATGCCATTGCCGCCTGTAGGTTTTCGACCAGCACGTTGAGATCATCGACCTGCAGGCCGAGATCACGGTGCGATGCTTCCATGTCGCGGCCGGTGTAGTCGCAGCCTGCATTGAGGATATGGCAGAACTGCTCAAACAACGCCCGGCGCAGCCGGACCAGATCGTGCGAGACGAAAACTTCGGAAATTCGAGGATCGACGATGGCGCGGTCGACCATGCCGTCGACGACGCGGCGGATACCCTCCTCCCCGTGGAACGCGTCGCGCATCCCTGTCCCGGTGAACGGCGCAGCGCCCGCATGCGCGTTCGACATCTCATAAGGATCGACCGGCAGTTCGCCGGTCACCGGATCGCGCTGAGGCTCGGGCACAGCTTCGCCTGCGACCGCGGGTTCATCGGCGATGGGCGTCTCCTGCAACGTGGACAGGGCAAGAGCGAAAACGAGGCTGATCATGGACATATTCCCAAACGAAAACTCAAAACGCCGCCTGCAGCGACAGAAACCCGCCGCGCTGGTTGTCGGCAGTGGCGATGCTGCCCAGATCGACATAGGCGGCGGTGACGGTGACATTGCGGGTCAGCGCATAGGCTGCGAACAGGTCGAGCCAGTCATCCTCGCGCGCGATGGCCAGATTGTCGGGCTTGGTGCGATACTCGCCGCCGATGACGAAGCGCCGCGAGACCTGATAGGCGAGCGAGCCTTCGAACTGTGGCTTGTGATTGTTCTGTGTCGCGCTGCCGAAGCCCAGCAGACCGCCCTGGTTCGCCTTGGTGAACCGCACTGTCGCATTGGCCAGCACGCTGTGCGACAGGAACAGCTTGGTCGCGCTGATATAGAAATCGGTGCCCTGCGGCGAGGCTCCGCCGACCGCGGCAACGACGGCATCGTCGCTCGACCGTTTGTGCTGCACCCCGACCGCGATCTGCGGCATCAGCGCATCGCCATAGACGACATCACCAGCCACCCGCAATTTGGCACCGAACACGTCCTGGTTAAGCGTATAGCCGCGCCCGAGGCCGAGCGCCGTGCCGACGTCGATGGTGTCGAGGTTCTGCCGCGCATAGCTCAGTTCCACCCGGTCGAAAAAGCCGAGCGAGACGCCATAGCTGGTCCAGTTATAGTCGGGCAATTCGATGATCGTTCCGTGCGCCGAGGCACCGATACCCTCCTGCGTGGCATTGCCCGCGATCGTGCTCCAGGTGGCCAGCCCGCCGCCACCCGATCCTTCGATCGTGCTGACGCCGTTGGTGAGGAGCAGCTTGCCGCCGTTGCGCAGATCCTGCGCGTGCGCAGGCCCACAGGTGAAAACAGCCAGGCAGGTCAGGCCCGCCAAGAGCCGATGGGAAGAAATAGCGTTCATAAACAGCGGGTAAGGGAAAACTGGCTAATCAAAAGTTAAGGATGGCGGGCTGCGAGGGTAACGCCATGTAAAATATTCATTTTGACGCGATTTTTACCGCGCAACACGTTGAATCGATAGGGCGCTCCAGCAAATTTTAACTCTTTCGGGGCTAGCGAAGCGGCATGCCTTTCCCCAAACTCCCCGCTTCCATGGCCTTGTGCGCAGCGCTTGCCGCCTGCGCCGCCATCCCTTCGTCACAGGCGGCCGGACCGGCCAGCCTGGCCGTCACCGTCAAGCAGGCCAATGGCCTGCCCGTCCGCGACGCCGTGGTGATGGTGTATCCCAAATCGGCGGGTGCATCCGGGCCAATCCGTTTCGGCTGGAAATACGACATGGCGCAGGCGAACATCTCGTTCACCCCTGGCACGCTGATCGTGCCCGCAGGCGCCACGGTGCGCTTCCCCAACCACGACAAGGTGCGCCACAGCATCTACAGCTTTTCCAAGGCTGCCAAGATCGACATCCAGCTTTATGGGCGCGACGAAACCCGGACCCACGCGTTCGCGGTCCCCGGCAGCGTTTCGCTGGGTTGCAAGATCCACGACAAGATGCGCGGCTATATCAAGGTGGTCGACACGCCCTATGCCGCCAAGACCGATCACAACGGTCTGGTCAGGCTGGCGCAGCTGCCGGGCGGAGCCGCGACGATCAAGGTCTGGCATCCGGGACTGCGCAGCCGTACCGGCGAGCATCTGGAAGCCGTCACGCTAACCGCCGGTCAGGCCATGTCTCGGCCCATATCCGTCGAGCTGCGGCCGCTCAAGTAACCCGCCATGGCTTTTGCAACCCTACCTGTTCCCGGGCGCTTCCGCTCCCTCGCCACCCGTATCACGGTTTGGTACGCTGCAGTGATTGCGCTGACGTTCACCGCCTTCATCATCGTCGCCACCGGCGGTGTCGAACGGTACGCCGAAAGCGTTGCCACCAGCGAGATGGCCACCAGCGCTGCGACATTCGACAAGATCCTGGAACTCCAGGCGGCGCAGATGCGCACCTCGGCAGACGTGCTCGCGGCGGATTTCGGCTTCCGCGAGGCGTTCGCGATCAGCGACCAGCCGACCATCGCCAGCGCGCTCGACAGCCTGCGCGACCGGGCGGGGGCACCGCTGGCCATCATGGTGCCGCTGCAGGGTGATTTCGTCAGCACCGGCGCGCAGTTGAGCCCAGCCGAACAGGACGCCCTGTGGGACGCCGTCGATTCGGGGCTGGATCGCGGCGTTCTCCAGGTGGGCGACCATCATTACAACGCGGTGGCCGCGCCGATCCTGATCCCCGACCTTGCCGGCTGGCTGGTGCTGGCCCGCCCACTCGACGCCGCAGCGATGCGCGACATGGCCAAACTCGCCCCCAAAGGCATGGCGGCGCGCATCCGGACATCGGGCGAGCTGCCTGGCGGGATCACGCTCCAGCAAGCGAGCGCCACCGAGCCGGTCGAAACCCGGATCGCGGGCGAGCGGACGCTTTACTGGTCCAAGCCGCTGAGTGCACTCGACAAGGGGCCCGAACCGCGCCTGGTATTGCGCTATTCGCTGGGCAGCGCGCTCGCTCAATACAACCCGATCAAATATCTTCTGCTGGCGCTGAGCGCGATCGGTCTGGTGCTGTCGATCGCGATCGGCGCGATTGTCTCGCGCGGCATCACCCGCCCGATCGCAGCGCTGGAAAACGCCGCGCAGGAAATCAGCCGTGGATCGCGCGACAAGGTCGCGATCGCGTCGCAGGATGAAGTCGGGCGCCTCGCCGACAGCTTCAACTCGATGGTCGATTCGATCAAGGAACGCGAGGAGCGGATCACGCATATCGCGCTGCACGACGACCTGACCAACCTGCCCAACCGCAAGCTGTTCGCCGAGCAGCTCGAGTTCGCACTGGGCCGGCGCATCAACTCCGAACGCATCATGGTGATGTATTTCGACCTCGACAACTTCAAGGCGGTCAACGACACCTTGGGCCATCCGGTGGGAGACGAATTGCTGCGCGCGGTGGCAGACCGGCTGCGCACGACGATGCCGGGAGCGTTGATCAGCCGCCAGGGTGGGGACGAATTTGCCATCCTGATCGACCAGCTCGATCCCAATGCCAATATGGCTCTGCTCGCCGACCGGGTCAGCGCGGTCTTCCAGGCCCCCTTCCAGTTGCGCGATCACCGGCTGGAAACGAGCTGCAGTATCGGGATCGCGGTCGCGCCGGGCGATGGCAATTGCCCGGATGATCTCATCAAGAACGCGGATCTTGCGCTCTATCGCGCCAAGAACGAGGGCCGCAATTGCTCGTGCTTTTTCGAGCAGGCGATGGATATGGAGGCCCGCAAGCGCCACCAGATGGAGATCGACATGCGCGAGGCGGTCCGCAAGGGCCAGTTCTTCCTCAACTACCAGCCGCTGTTCAGTCTCGAGCAGGACCGGGTTATGGGGTTCGAGGCACTGGTCCGCTGGCAGCACCCGCTGCGCGGACGGGTGTCCCCGGCAGATTTCATCCCGCTCGCCGAAGATACCGGCATGATCGTGCCGATCAGCGAATGGGTGCTCAACGAAGCGTGCCAGCGCGCGCGGCACTGGCCCGAGGATGTGCGAGTCGCAGTCAACCTGTCACCGGTGCTGTTCAAGAACGCCGGGCTGCCGCTGCTGGTCATGCAGGCGCTCGACAAGGCCGGCCTCAAGCCCGGGCGGCTCGAACTCGAAGTCACCGAATCGCTGTTCATCGACAATATCGAGCGGACCACATCGATGCTCAACGCGCTGCGCGAATGCGGCGTGCGCATCGCGCTGGACGACTTCGGCACCGGCTACAGCTCGCTCAACTATCTGCGCTCGTTCCCCTTCGACAAGATCAAGATCGACAAGAGCTTCGTCGACGATCTCGCCACCGATGCCAGCGCGCGTGCCATCATCGGCGCAATCACCGCGCTCGCCGCGGCACTGGGCATGGAAACGATCGCGGAGGGCGTCGAGGACGCTGCGCAGCTCGAGGCGCTGCGCGCGCAGGGCTGTTCGAACATCCAGGGCTATCTGTTCAGCCGACCCGTCGGGATCGAACTGGTCGATTCGCTGATCGCCAATATGCGCTATGCCAAGCCGGTGCCGGAACTGGTGACGGCAGCCGCCGCCCGCCGGACAGCCTGACCCGCACGCGCCAACGTTTGGTAGAGCAGCCGAGCAACCGGACAGCTATCCGCGAATGTCCGGTCCGCCGTGCTCCAGCAGGCTGTCGTGCCGCGCCAGGCTGATCAGGCGCAGGCCATGCGCCGCCGCCTGATCAGCCGCGAGCGTCGAGGCCGCCGAGATCGTGACCAGCACCGGCGCTCCGGCGATCACCGCCTTCTGCACGAGTTCGAAGCTGCACCGCGCGGTGAGCACGATGAAATGCTCGGCGATCGCCAATCCCTGCCGCCCGGCAGCGCCGAGCAATTTGTCGAGCGCATTGTGCCGCCCGATATCCTCGCGCACCAGCCGGATCGTGCCATCGGCCGTGCACAACGCCGCAGCGTGCGCAGCGCGGGTGACCTTGCCCAGCACCTGCCGGTCGCGCAGCGCATCGACCGCGCGGAACATCGCCGCAGGCTCGACGTCCAGCGAGGCGGCGACCGGCGCCAGCGGCCGCATCACCTGCTCGAGGCTCTCGATCCCACACAGTCCGCAGCTCCCCTCGGCCAGCCGCAACCGGGCGCGTTCGATCAGCGGCGCGGCGTTGGCGACATCCAGCTGCACACGCAGCACCCAGCCGCCTGCGTCGACGGGCGCAGCATAAGCGGACACCATCTCGCCGGCCGACGCGATCAGCTGTTCGGACAGGCAGAAACCCAGCGCATAATCTTCAAGATCCGCGGGCGTTGCCATCATCACCGCATAGCCGAGCCCGTTGATCTCGATCGCCACCGGCGCCTCCTCGACCAGCGCGCGCTCGATCGCGCTGGGCGGCGAGCCATCGGCGAAATGCTCGCGCAGAACAAACGGACGGGCGCCATCAACCACGGACAATGTCCCCGCCAGCCGCCGCCCAAGTTCCATAGCGCTGTCGCAGATGCATCGCCTGCTCTCCCTGTCCGCCCGTGAATGAGCACCTGCCCTAGCCGAATGGCTGGGTGTTAGCCAACCACGCGCTACCTACAGCTTTGTCAGTAGACGCGGCCTGCCGGGCTGATATGGTGCGCTGCATGTTTCGTGTCTTCAAGCGCATCGCTCTCGGCCTCGTCGCCCTGATCCTCGTCACCGCCATCGCGCTTGCCATCTGGGAACCCCTGGTGGCCGAAGAGGTTCGTGCGCCCGCGCAGCGTGCTTATGACGTCGAGATTGTCCGCGATGATTTCGGCGTTCCGCACATCTTTGGGCGAACCGACCCCGATGTCTCGTACGGCATCGCCTATGCCCATGCCGAGGATGACTTTTCGACGCTGCAAGAAGTCGCCGCGATGACCCGGGCGCGGATGGGCGCACTCTCGGGCGCCGACGGCGCCAAGATCGATTTCGCCGCGCATCTGCTCGACATCCGCGGAACGGTGGATCGCAAGTACGCCGCGCTGCCCGCCGACATCCGCGCGCTCCTCGATGCCTATGCCGCCGGCCTTAATCATTATGCCGACAAGCATCCCGAAGAGGTCAGCCTCAGCGGCCTGTTCCCGCTCAACGGCCAGGACATCGCGGCGGGGTTCGCGCTGCGTTCGCCGTTCTTCTTCGGGCTCGATTCGGTGCTGGGCGCACTGGCCGAGGGCAAGGACTTGCCCATCGAAGGCGGACCCAAGCTCACCGGCGAGCCTGAAAACCGGATCACCCCGATCGGCCCCGAGCCCGACATGAACGGATCGAACGCCTTTGCCATCGCCCCTGGCCGCTCGACCGACAACGTCACCCGGCTGGTGTCCAACTCGCACCAGCCCTGGCGCGGCGGCGTCGCGTGGTACGAGCTCGTGGTGCATTCGGAAGAAGGCTGGGACTTCGCCGGCGCGACCTTCCCCGGATCGCCTTATCCGTTCCTGGGGCACAACAAGACCCTGGGCTGGACCAACACCGTCAACCGCCCCGATCTGATCGATGTCTACAAGCTCGAACTCAACGACGACAAGACGCAGTACCGGCTCGACGGCCAGTGGCGCGATCTCGAGGCGAAACGGGTGTGGCTCAAGGTCAAGATGGGGCCGTTCACCCTGCCCTATCCGCAGACGATCTACCGCTCCGCGCACGGACCGGTGATCATCAACGCCAAGGGGGCGTTCGCCATCCGCTATGCCGGACTAGATGACCTGAAAATGCTGGAGCAGTATTTCCGGATCAACAAGGCGCGTAACTTCGCCGAATGGCAGCAGGCGATGGCGATCCAGGGCGTGCCCGCGACCAACTTCATCTATGCCGATGCCGCGGGCAATATCGCGATGGCGTACAATGCGCTGTTCCCCGCGCGCAAACCCGGTGCGAACTGGCGCGGCGTGCTGCCGGGCAATCGCAGCGACCTGATCTGGCAGACGCATCTGCCGTGGGACCGGGTGCCGATGCTGGTCAATCCGGCATCGGGTTACATCATGAACGCCAACAACACGCCCTATGTCGCCGCCGGCCCGGGTGACGAGCTCGACCCTGCCAGTTTCTCCCCGCTGATGGGGATCGAAGACGACATGACCAACCGCGCGCGGCAGGCGATCAAGCTGTTCGAGGCGGCGGGCCAGATCGACGCGGCGACGCTCGAGCGGATCAAATACGATGTCGGCTACGACAAATCGGATTACGCGACCCAGTGGATGGCGGCCCTGCTTGCGGTCAAACCAGACGGCGACAACCGCATCGCGCTGGCCCAGGCGTTGCTGCGCGCCTGGGACTGGCAGCTCGACGGCAAGGGCAAAGGCGATGCCCTGGCGCTGATGGTGATGCGTCCGGCGATGCGGCAGAGCTATCGCCGCCTGCCGCTGCCTGACGCGCGCGAGGTCCTGACCGAGACGATCGACCATTTGGACACGCATTTCGCCTCGCTCGACCCGAAGCTCGGCACCGTATTGCGGCTGCGCCAGGGCGAGGTCGATCTGCCGATGGATGGTGGCTCGGACACGCTGCGCGCGGCGACCTTGTGGGATATCGACGAGACGGACGGCCGGCTCGCGGTGCGCCATGGCGACAGCTTCATCCAGTTCGTCGAATGGGATGCCGAGGGCAATGTCACCTCGCGTTCGATCCAACCTTTCGGCGCGGCAACGACACGGCCCGACAGCCCGCATTATACCGATCAGGCGAAGCTGTTCGTAGACCACAAGACCAAGCCGGTCTATTTTACCCGCGAACAGTTGATGCCGCATGCCAAACGCCGCTACCGACCCTGATCCATGTCTGAATTTCGGGCGAAACACCGCTTGAATCGAGGGCCACAGTGCTTATGGTTTCCATCAGCAACCTATGACAGACCGCCGTCCTGACGCATCTGTCGATGCGATCGAACCACAAGCATTGCAACGTTCCCAAGAGAGGCTCACTTCAATGTTCAAACCTTTCCGTTCGCTTATCGCCGTCTCCTCGCTGGCGCTGACCGTCGCGATCGCACCCGCTTCGGCGCAACAGGCTGCACCGGTCGCCGATCTCGTCAAGACGGTCAATATCCCCTATCAGCAGTTCAAGCTCGACAACGGCCTGACGGTGATCGTGCACGAGGACCGCAAGGCACCGATCGTCGCGGTGTCGATCTGGTATGATGTCGGCTCCAAGCACGAACCCAAGGGCAAGACCGGCTATGCCCATCTGTTCGAGCACATCATGTTCAACGGTTCGGAAAACGCCGAGGGCGACTATTTCGAGTACCTCAAGAAGCTGGGCGCGACCGATTTCAACGGCACCACCTGGTTCGATCGCACCAACTATTTCCAGACCGTGCCCAAGGCCGGGCTTGAAGGCGCGCTGTTCCTCGAGAGCGACCGCATGGGCCATCTGCTCAACGGCATCACCCAGGAAAAGCTGACCAACCAGATCGGCGTGGTGCAGAACGAAAAGCGCCAGGGCGACAACCAGCCTTATGGCCTGGTCGAATACAAGCAGATCGAGATGCTGACCCCGCCCGATCATCCCTATGGCCACTCGACGATCGGATCGATGGCCGACCTGCAGGCCGCTTCGCTCGACGACATGAAAAAGTGGTTCACTGACCATTACGGCCCCAACAACGCGATCCTGGTGCTGGCCGGCGACATCAACGTTGCCGAGGCGCGGCCGCTGGTCGAAAAATATTTCGGCGATATCGCGCGCGGCCCGCAGGTCGCCAAGCTCAACCCGCCGCTGCCCACGCTCGATGCCGTCAAGGTTGCCGAGATGAAGGACAAGGTTCCTACCGCGCGGCTGTATCGCTTCTGGACGGTGCCGGGGCTCAACGATCCCGATTATGCGGCGCTTGATGTCGCTGCCACCGTACTGGGCGGCCTTGCCAGCTCGCGGCTCGACAACATCCTGGTGCGCGAGGAACAGACTGCGGTCGCCGTCACCGCGATGGCCCTGCCCTTCGTGCACGGCAGCGTGTTCGAGGCTTATGTCGACGTGAAACCTGGCGCGGATATCGACGCCGTCTCGCAGCGCTTCGACGCGATCCTGGCCGACTTCATCGCCAAGGGCCCCACCGCCGATGAGGTTCAACGTGTTGCCACCCGCGAGGCAGCGCAGCGGATCAACGGGCTTGAGCAGGTCGGCGGGTTCAGCGGCAAGGCGGTTACCCTCGCCGAAGGCGCGCTCTATTCCAACGATCCGGCGTTCTACCAGAAGCAGCTCGAGATGCTCGCGGCAATGACCCCGGCCAAGGTCACCGCAGCGATGAACAAGTGGCTCACGCGGCCGGTCGCCAAGCTGCACGTGCTCCCCGGTGAGCGCGATGCCTATGAGGACGACGCTGGCGGCGCTGCCGGTGACGCAGATGCTTCAGGCCCCGCCATGCGCACCGGCGTGCTGGCCGCCCCGGCGTTCTATTCGACGCTGTCCGCCGATGCGATCGCGGCAGGGTCGGCGAGCAAGCAGCCGCTGGCCGCGGTCGACCGCTCGACCTTCCCCGAAGCCGGCGCGGTGCCCGATCTTGATTTCCCCGATGTCGAGGAAGCCGAGCTGTCCAACGGCATCAAGGTGCGCTTCGCCCAGCGGACCGCCGTCCCCGTGGTGCGCGTCGCGGTGAGCTTCGATGCCGGCTATGCCAGCGACCCCAAGGATGCGCTGGGCACCAACAGCTTGATGATCGCGCTGCTGCAGGAAGGCACCCGCACGCTCAACTCGGTGCAGCTGGCCGAGGCGCAGGAGCGGCTGGGCACCAACATCAACGCCTCGTCGGATCTTGATCGCACCATCGTCTCGATGAGCGCGATGAAGCCCAACCTGGGCGCTTCGCTCGATCTGCTGGCCGATGTCATCCGCAACCCTGCCTTCGATGCCAAGGAACTCGAGCGCGTCCGCGTGCAGCAGCTCACCCGCATCCAGGCCGAGCTCAGCCAGCCGCAGGGCATCGCTTTGCGCAACCTGCCGCCCCTGCTGTACGGCGCGAACCACCCTTATGGCGTTCCGCTGACCGGCACCGGCAACCCCGAGTCGGTGACGACGCTGACCCGCGACCAGCTTGCCGCCTATCACAGCCAGTGGATGCGCCCCGAGCGCGCGTCGATATTCGTCGTCGGCGACACCACGCTCGCCGACATGCTGCCGATGCTCGAGCAGCGCTTCGGCAAATGGCCGTCGAACCGCATGGCCCTGCTGGAAAAGGACTTCAGTGCGGCCATCCCCGAAGGTCAGGGCAGAATCATCCTGGTCGACCGGCCCAACTCGCCGCAGTCGCTGATCCTGGCGGGTCAGGTGCTCAAGGCCAAAGGCACCGACAACCTGCTCGCGCTGGAAACCGCCAACGACATCATGGGCGGCGACTTCCTGTCGCGGATCAACATGGACCTGCGCGAAACCAAGGGCTGGTCCTACGGCTCGCGCTCGCTGATCCAGCGGCCCAAGAACGACGTGCCGTTCCTCATCTTCGCGCCGGTGCAGACCAACCAGACCGGCCCCTCGGTTGCCGCGATCATCGAGCAGATGAACGGCTTCATCGGCGACAAGGGCGTGACGCCTGCAGAGCTCGACCGCACGGTCAAGGGCAACAGCCTGGAGCTGGCAGGCACCTATGAGCGCTCGGCCTCGGTGCTGTCGCAGATGCAGTCGGACGTGCTCTATGGCCGCCCGGCGGACTATGCCGAAAGCCTGGCCGCGCAGTATCGCGCCATGGACGCCGACAAGCTCAATGGGGCGATGCGCGGTGCGCTCGACCCCAAGACGCTGACCTGGCTGATCGTCGGCGATGCCGCCAAGATCGAGGATCAGCTCAAGGCATTGAACATGCCGATCGAAGTTCGCCGTGCTGCCCCGGCAGCCGGAGACAACTAAGCGTTTTCACTTCAACCACCCAAGAGAGGAATGACCATGTCAGTAGCTGGACAATATGATTGCGTAACCAAATCGCCGATGGGCGACCAGAAGTCGGTGCTCACCGTCAATGTCGATGGCGACAGCTGGACCGGATCGAACGCCGGCCAGATGGGCGCGCTCGACATCAACGACGGCAAGGTCGACGGCAACACGCTGACCTGGACCATGGACATGAAGGTGCCCATGCCGATGAAGCTGGAAGGCACCGCCACCGTCGAGGGCGACACCATCACCGGTCAGGTCAAGGCCGGCGCTTTCGGCACCATGGCGATGTCGGGCACGCGCAAGGCTTAAGCCCGGGTTTCAGCCCGAACACAACGAACCCTTCCTCCCTCCTGGGCGGAAGGGTTTGTTGTTTTCACGCCACGCGCGGGGCAATTGCCGATGCCGCACTGGAAAAGCTGCGTCCGGTGCCTAAGTGTGAAACAGCTTTCTTCCAGAAGGATCCAAACCCATGCGCGCTTCCATTGCCTGTTGCCTCGCCGCCCTGTCGCTGACCGCGGGAACCGCCACCCTGTTGGCGGCTGCCCCTGCCATCGCGGCAGACACCGCCAAGCTTGCGATCGGCAGCAAGGCGCCGTTGTTCACCACCACCGGTGCGAAAGCGGGCAAGGCCTACAAGCTCAGCCTCGCCAGCGAACTCAAGAAAGGCCCGGTGGTGCTGTATTTCTTCCCCAAGGCGTTCACCAGCGGCTGCACCGCAGAAGCGCATGAGTTCGCCACCCGCATGGACGATTTCAAAAAGGCCGGCGCCACCGTGATCGGCCTGTCCGCCGACGGCATCGACGAGCTCAAGAAGTTCTCGACCGAAGCGTGCCAGAGCAAGTTCGCCGTCGCGCAGGCCACCCCGCAGATGATCCAGTCCTATGGCGTCGGCCTGTCGGGACGCCCCAACATGACCGGGCGCACCAGCATGGTCATCGCCCCCAATGGCCGCGTCACCTTCCTCCACAACGACATGGACTATCGCGATCACGTCAAGCTGACGCTGGGTGCGGTCCAGTCGATGGCCAAGGCGAAAAAGGGCTGACCACTATTGGTGCGTGACCCGGCCAGGGTCCCGCGCTAGCGTCGCTGTTATGACCTGGCAGACCGAAATCGACGAATTGAATCAGCGCCGTGCGCTGGCCGAAAACATGGGCGGCACGGAAAAAGTCGCGCGCCAGCATGGCCGCGGCAAGATGGATGCCCGCGCGCGGATCGACGGCCTGCTCGATCCGGGCAGCTTTCGCGAGATCGGCAAGATCGCCGGGCGCGGCAGCTATGACGACAACGGCGATCTGGCCGACTTTGCCGCGTCCAACTTCATCTTCGGGCGCGGTGATATCAATGGCCGCGCCGTCGTCGCCAGCGCGGACGATTTCACCGTGCGCGGCGGCGCAGGCGATGCCGCTGTGTACCGCAAGTTCGTCCAGTGCGAGGCGATGGCGCACGAGATGCGGCTGCCGCTGATCCGGATGATCGATGGCACCGGCGGCGGCGGCTCGGTCAAGACGCTCGAGACGATGGGCTACACCTATGTGCCGATGGTCCCCGGCTGGGACCATATCGTCACCAATCTGGAAACCGTGCCGGTCGTCGCGCTCGCTTTGGGGCCGACCGCAGGGCTGGGCGCGGCGCGCACCGTCGCCAGCCATTATTCGGTGATGGTCAAGGGCCTGTCGCAATTGTTTGCCGCCGGCCCCGCAGTCGCTGCCGCGATCGGCGAGACGGTGGACAAGGAGGGCCTTGGCGGCACCGAAATCCATTGCCGCAACGGCGTGGTCGACGAAGAGGTCGCCTCCGAGGCGCAAGCCTTTGCCGTCGCGCGCCGATTCCTCTCCTACCTCCCCTCGTCGGTCGATACGCTCGCCGCGCGAACGCCCTGCGACGATCCGGCGGACCGCCGAGAAGAGGCCCTGCTCAGCACCGTCCCGCGCAACCCGGCGCAGGTCTATGCGATGCGCCGCGTGCTCGAACAGGTGTTCGATACCGGCAGCGTGTTCGAGATGGGCAAGCGATGGGGCCGCGCGGCGATCACCGCCTTTGCCCGGCTCGACGGCTGGCCGGTCGCGGTGCTCGCCAGCGATCCCAGCTTTCTGGGCGGCTCGTGGGAGGCCAGGACCAGCGAAAAGGCCGAGCGTTTCGTCAAGCTGGCGGACCAGTTCGGGCTGCCGATCGTCCATCTGGTCGACAATCCCGGCTTCATGATTGGCGCCGATGCCGAGCGCGCAGGCACGATCCGCTACGGCGTCAACGCGATGAACGCGATCTACCGCGCCAAGGTGCCGTTCGCCTCGGTCATCGTCCGCCGTGCCTATGGCATCGCAGGATCGGCGATGTCGAACGCCGAGCGCTTCCAGTATCGCTTCGCCTGGCCGAGCGGCGACTGGGGCTCGCTGCCGATCGAAGGCGGCGTCGAGGTGGCCTACAAGTCCGAGCTCGAAGCCAGCGCCGATCCTGCGGCGCATCTGGAGGCAATCCGCGAACGGCTGAACAAGGTCCGCAGCCCGTTTCGCAGCGCCGAGCATTTTGCCATCGAAGACATCATCGATCCGCGTGACACACGGCCGTTATTGTGCGAGTTCGCCGATCTCGCCTGGGCCAAGCTCGGCGCGACACGGCGGTGCTCCGCGGCAAATCATCGTTAAGACGCCGGCGCCCACGTTTCTAAAGTTTCGTTTAAGGGCGCGTCTGGCATTCTCCGGCTGAAACTTTGCCGGGATGTGTCATCATGATCAACAACAGTTCAGACCCTGCCGGATCGCCGGCCATGCGGACGGTCTATATACGCGCGTCGACCCAGACCAGCGCGATCGTGCCACCTGCGACCGATCCGCCGGCCAATCTCGCGCCCGACGACGGCGTGATCAGCCTGATCAGCCGACCATCCGCTGCAAGCCCTCCGGCTGCACGGTTGATGGCAATCGATGGTGGCGATCGCTCGGATGCTTCGATGGAGGTATTTGCCTGGCAGACGGCTCAGGCGATGCTTGCTGATCCGATGCAGACCATGCGCATCCAGGGTGCGCCGACGTCGGAAGCCGTCAGCGGCTTGCTGGGCAACCGCTTCGGCTGAACCCGCGTCGAACGTCAAAAAGAATCGGCCGCTCCGTCGACAATGACGGAGCGGCCGAACTGCGTTTAGCCGACGGTAACGCCGCTGAGCGAACCCAGAATGCCGAAAACCTGCAGCAGCCAGATGATCACACCAATGACCACGACCGCGTTGAGAATGCTTTTGATCTTTCCGTCCATCGGAATGTAGTTGTTGATCAACCAAAGGCCGACGCCGACGGCGACAAGTACGAGAATCAAGCTGAGAATCGGCATGGTAATGTTTCCCTCTATTACGAAGCACACCGTTTTTTCTGATCAGACCATGCAGAAGGCTGATTTTTTGGTGCGTTTCGATTGAACATCACCCTTACGCGGGAAACGACGAAGCGTTGCAGCGGTGCGTCAAATGAGAGTCTGAAGACGGTGCAGATCCCCTCGCATCGAGCGGAAATGTCAGCTGTTCTTGTCGGCGCGGCGTCTGCCGAAGCGCAGGCCGCGTTCGAGACGAGAGCGCAGCTGGGTGTAATAAGCCTCCAGGAATGCGCGTTCGTCGCCGGTCGGCGGGGTCCAGCCGATCTTGGCGCAGATGGTCGCGGCCACCGTTTCCATCGCGTCGGGATTGGCGGTGCGCAGCACGGTCTCGAGCATCTGAAGCTCATATTCGCCATACACCGACAATTCGGCGTCCTCGAAGCGGTAGCGGTCGGCTGGTAGCCCCGGGCCGTCACCCATTGCGGGCGCGGGCGTGACCCCGCTCGCAACGACCGCGCCCAGGGCCGAGCGCGGCGCTTCCACCACCCAGGTGCCCGCGATCAGGTCGCCGCAGCGCAGCCGGTCCTTGTTGAGCAATGGAAAGACCAGAAACACGCCGACCCAGATGATCCCCGACCAGGCGGCGAACTCGCTCAGCGTGCCCTGTACGCCGCCCGAGGTCATGAACATGAGCGGCAGGAACATCTCGATATCGCGCAGCAGGTTGCGCGCGATGATCGCCTCTGCCGTGAGCCTGCCGCCGTCGCGCGAGGCCACCCGGATGCCAAGCGCGCGCTTGCCCCACGTCGCGGCGCGCTGACCGAGCTCGAAAAACAGGAAATAGGCATTGCGCGCCAGAAACAGGCCAATGATGAACAGCACGAACAGAAAGCCGGTGAAGCCATCCGACACCGCAGGCAGGCCAGCACTCGAATAGGCCCAGGCGATCAGAAACACCGTCAGCACGAAAGCCAGCACCAGCCCGAAAAGCGCAGTGAGGTCGATGAACAAAGCCCCGATACGCGCGCTCGCCGGAGCCACCGCGATATCGAGCGCCACCCCTTCGGGCGTCACCAGAGTGCGCTTCAGCTTGGGGTCGGTGCCGTGGCTGCGACCGAGTTGGGCTTTGCGCGCCATCAGCTGCGCCTCGGACGGAACGCAAAGAAATAGGCGAGCCACAGCGCGAGAATGCCGTAGCCGATGGCATAGCGGATCTCGGTCGACTGAACGAGCTGGCGGGCAAAGCCTTCGAGCAGTCCCGCGCAGATCAGCATGACGATGACGCCTGTCATCACCTGTGCCGCGGTCCGCCCGGAATGGCTGAGCGCCGCCAGATGGCTGCGCCGTCCCGGGAAGCCGAGCGCGCGGCCGATGTGCAGACCCGCCGCGCCCCCGAGCAGGATTGCCAGCAATTCGGTCGTGCCATGGATCGATAGCCAGCCGACAAACTCGACCGTCAGCCCGCGCGAGGCGAAGACCCACAGCATCGCGCCGAGCGAGGCGGTGTTGTAGATCAGCAGCAGCACCGTTGGCACGCCAAAGGCAAAGCCCAAGGCAAAGGCCAGGATCGCGACCTGCGCGTTGTTGCTGAACAGATAGGCGGCGAATACCGCCAAACCCTCGCCATCGGGATCGCCGAACAGCGTCCCGAGCAGCGCCTCGCGCGAGGCGCCGGGGACGCGGACATCGCTGAACTGGGCTGGCACCAGCCGGTAGAACCATTGCTGGTCCGCCTCGACAAGCCAGAAGCCGACCATCGCTCCGATCACCATCGCCGCCAGCGCGATCACGATATCGAGACCGATCGCGCGCACCGCGCGGCTGAGGTCACCGCCGAAGAAGCTGCGGCACCATCCGCCAAAAGTGGTTCGCGTGCCATAGACGATGAAATACGCGCGCAAGGTGAGCGATTCGAGATAGGCGATCAGCCCGGAATCGAGCGAGCTTTCGCGTGCGATCGACAGGCTCGAGAGCAGGTTGCGGTACAACACCGGCAGCGCCATGACATCGTCATCCGCCAGCCGCTTGAGCCGCCCCTTCTCCATCGCGGTGATCATGCCATCGAGCCGCACCCAGTCGGCCTCGCGCTCGAGCCGGAAGCGGTCGCTGCGCAGCACCGCTGCGGCGACTGCCTGCTCACCGCCGGGCTGGCCCACCGATCCGTTCACAACTGTCCCCGCCGCTTGATCTTGAGATAGGCGTTCATCAGCCGCGTGCCGATCTCGTCATGACGCCCCTCGATCACCTCGACCCCGAGATGCCTGAGGCGCGTGATCACCAGCCGCCGCTGCGCCAGCAGGCCCGCCGCCGCGACGCTTTGCGCGACCTGCTCGCTGGCCTCGGGCGCCTGATCGACCAGCGCCATGAGCTCCTCGTCCTCCATCGCCACGAACAGCAGCAGGTGCCGGTCGATCAGCCTTCCGACCGATTCGAGCATCAGTTCGGCGCTGGTGGGGTCGGTAAAGTCGGTGAACACCACGATCAGCGACCGCCGCTGCAGTTGCGCCGCCAGCGTCGAGAGCGCGAGCGTGTAGTTGGACTCTTCGTGCCGGTAGTCGATCTGCGCAGCCTCCGACTGCAGGCGAAAGAAATTGCGGCTTCCCGAGACGAACCCGGTGGTGCGTTCGGGTCTGGCCGCGAACGAGAACAACCGCACCTGATCGCCTGCCTTGAGCGCGACATAGCTGGTCAGCAAAGCCGCCGAGACTGCGCGGTCGATCCGCGGAAGGCCCGCGACCGGCTCGCACATGTCCGAGCCCGAATCGAGCGCGAACACGATCTGGTTGTTGCGCTCGGTATCGTACTCGCGCGCCAGCAGCTTCGAGTGCCGCGCCGAGCTCTTCCAGTCGATCGCGCGCCGGTCGAACCCCGGCTGATATTCCACCAGCGCTTCGAACTCGCTGCCCTCGCCGCGCACCTGCCGGGCAAGGATGCCGAAGATCGCCTCTTTCAGGAACACCTGCAAAGCGGGCGCGCGGACCGCGGCGATGTCGGGCAGGATAGCCACGCTCTCGCCGCTCGCCCGGCTGGCCTGCCGCCAGCCGAGCCCCATCGGCCCCTGCCAGCGCAGCCAGAGCGTCTCGATCACCAGCGCGCCGCGGCGCACAGGTTGCAGGCTGATGGTGCCGGACAAGGTGCCCGACCCATCTGGGTCCGCCAGCGCACCATCGCCGCGACCGTCAGGCACAAGACGCGTCTCGACCGCGATGCTGGCCTGCGCGCGGCGCACCGGCGTGCGGCCCGAAAGTTCGGCCTCCACCCTGATGTGGACCGCCTGCCCCAGTTCGCTGCTTGCGGGCACCACCAGCCGGATCGAGCGCGCGCGCCCCGCGACCAGGGCATCGAGCGCGGCGAGCAGCAGCATGGCCGCTGACCACGCCGGGCCCAAGGCCCACAACCCCGGCGAAACCGCCGCGAGCAGCATGGCCACCGGCGCACCGGCGGCGATCAGCAACCCGGCGCGCAGACTGGGGTAGACCGCAATCAACGCGGCGCCTCGGTGCGCTCGACCAGATCGGCGACGATCGTCTCGACCCTGCGGCCCTCTATCTCGGCGGCGGGCGACAGCAAGGTGCGATGGCGCAGCACCGAAGCGGCAAGCTGCTTGACGTCATCGGGGACCACGTAATCGCGGCCCTGCAGCGCCGCGCGCGCCCGCGCCGCATTGGCGAGCATGATCGCAGCGCGGGGGCTGGCGCCGCTTTCGAAATCGGCGGCCTCGCGCGTCGCGCGCACCAGCCGCACGATATAGGCGACGACATCCTCGACCAGTTTCACCTCACCCACCGCCGCGCGGGCTGCTGTCAGGTCTTCGCCGCTGACCTGCGGCTGGATGTCGAACGCCGATGGGCGCTGCGCACCGGTGCGTCTGCCATATTCGGCAACGATCCGCGTCTCTTCCTCGGCGCTGGGATAGCTGACCAGCAGCTTGAACAGGAAGCGGTCGAGCTGCGCCTCGGGCAGCGGATACACGCCCTGCTGCTCGATCGGGTTCTGCGTTGCGACCACCATGAAGTGTGGCGACAGCGCGTGGCGGGTGCCGTCGAGCGTGACGCTGCGCTCCTGCATCGCCTCGAGCAGCGCCGCCTGCGTCTTGGGCGGGGTGCGGTTGATCTCGTCGGCGAGCAGCAGGTCGGTGAAGATCGGCCCGCGGGTCAGCGTGAACTGGCTGGTCTGGAAGTTGAACAGGTTGGAGCCGACGATATCGCCGGGCATCAGATCGGGCGTGAACTGGATACGCCCGTAATCGAGCGACAGGCACGCGGCAAAGCACTGCGCCATGAACGTCTTGGCGGTGCCCGGCGGCCCTTCGAGCAGGACGTGACCCGAAGAGAACAATGCAATCAGCATATGGTCGATCGTGTCGTCCTGGCCGATGATCGCCTTCGCCATCTCCGCCCGGATGCGCGTACCCAGCGCATTGATATCGGCAATGTTCATCCCAATTGTTCCTTCTTCCAGGCATTCAGCGCGCGCGCCGCCGCCAGGATAGCGGGGCGGTCGCGCGCGGCGCGCATGTTGTCGCTGAGGGTTTCATAGCTGTGGCCTTCGACGTCGGGCGCAACCATCGCCAGCCGCGCATCGACCTGATCGCGCGGCAGGCCCGGCGGCAGGCCCAGCGACCGCGCCGCCCGGTCGCGCACCAGATCCGCATAGGCGTCTGCGATCAGATGATCGCGCCCCAGCCGCCGGATCAGACCAGCGCTGCCCTTGACCAGCGCGGTCTTGCCGAAGCCGAAGGGCCGGGTCTCGGCGAGTGCGGGACCAAACCGACAGAACGCCATCCAGCCAAAGGCGATGGCGGCGAGCACGAGGCACACGACCGCACCGACAAAGGGTGGACGGAACGCGACCGAGAGCAGGTTTTCCGACGCGCCCAGCCCGTTCTGGGTGAGGTCGAACACTACGCCTTCGCCGCCGCCCGACCAGGCGCTGTCGATGATCTGCAGCGCCTGCCGCGCGGTCTCGCGGTTTGCCAGGCCCATGTTGTTCATCAGGTCGGCATCGGCGACGATGACCACCGGATAGCGGCCCTGCTGGATACCGGGCGCTGCGGCGGGATTGTCGGGCGCGGTGCGATCGAGTGCGGGGTACCAGCCGCCATCATCGATTACCACCACCCGCGCGCGGCCGGTGGCCGTGTCGGCCAGCACGGTTTTCAATCGATCGCCAGAGATGGTGACGCGTGATGTCAGCGCCTGGCGGATCATTACGCCGCGATCCTCGGGCTTTTCCGGCTGAATGAACGGCACGGGGATGGGGGCTTCATCCATCCCTTCGAGCTTGGTGCGCGCCGGCGCAAGCTGGCTCAGCAGTTGCGGCGCCTGCATCGCCAGCATCGGGGAATCCAGCCGCACCCAACCACTTTTCAGGCCTTGTTCGGGCGTCACCTGCCATTTGGGCAGGATGATGATGGTGGGACCGGTAAAAGCCCGCTGATTGACCAGGGCCGCGAGTTCTTCGGGGTCCGCGCTGATCTCGGGGGTTACGATCAGCATGTCCTGCTGCTGCAGTGCATTGGGGCCGCGGCCATAGCTTACCTTGGTGCCGGTCTGCTCGAGCAGCCGCCCCAAAGCCGAATAGCCGATCGAACTGACCGACGCGCCATGCGCCGCGCCATTGTTGCCCGATCTGAGCGCCCCGCCAGCGCCGATCGCATACAGCAGCGCCAGGAATGCGGCGAAACCGATGGCGACCATCAGCAGCACCGTGCCGCGCGCGAAAGGATTGGTGCCACCCCCGCTGCTCATCTCAGCCACCATCCAGCGCAAACGCGCGATAGGCTTCGCGCGAGCTGTCCCATGCGCTGCGATCAAGCGGGCGGCGCGCGAAGAAGCTCGCCTCGACATGCCCGGCGATCACGCCAAAGGCAGACCGCGCCCGCGCCGACAGCGCCTCGAACGCACCGATCTCGCGCGCCGTGGTGCTGGGTCGCAGCAGCTCGGGCCGTTTGGCCGCGATATCCTCGATCGACCGGTAAAGCAGCAGGTGCGCCGCCTCGTCATAGCGGCCCCGGGCGGCCAGCGCGTCGGCCTCCTCGAGCAGCCTGCGCGCCAGCGCCTGATCGGGCGTCCAGTCAGGCGCCGCGCCTGCGCGGCGTTCGCGCCAGTCGGCGATGTATGGGGCCAGGATCACCCACACAAGCGCGAGCACGCCCACCGCCAGCGCGACCAGCAACAGCTTGCTCAGCACCGGCCATGCGCTCGCCAGCGCCTGCGCCACCGGGCCCAAAGCCTGTTCGAGCCATTTGATCACATCGCCCCACCATGCGGGTGGCGGGTCGGGGGGTTTGGCGAAGCTGGGCGCAAACTGGATATCACTGCCCCCACGCACCTGATCATAGGCCGCGTCAAAGCCGTCACGGCGTGGTGCGGAAAGGGCTGGGCCGGCAGTCACAGCCGGTTTGATCGCAGAAGCCGTGCGGTGGAGCAAGGCGATTTGCAGAGGATCATGGGCGGCCGCGAAACCGGCCTGTGTCCTGGGACACTGGACGCCTTGGACCTGCGTGTTAGGTTGCCCCTGCAAAACCAGAAGGATTCGGGTGCTCGGGACACGATAACGGGGAGATTTCCATGGCAAGCAGACCGGCTGATTTCAGCATTTCGAACGTATTTTCAAACACCTTTGGCGTGATCGCGCGCAACGCACCGTTGTTTCTGGGGCTGTCGCTGATCATTGTCGGCCTGCCGCAGCTGCTGATCGGGATGGCAACGACACCGCAGTCATCGGATCCGCTGGCGCTGTTCGCCAGCCCCGGAGCGATCTTCACCAGCATGATCGGCTATATCGTGTTCCTGTTCCTGTCGATCGTGCTGCAGGCCTCGCTGATCGTGGTGTCGGCGAACGACCTTGCCGGCAGGCCGGTCAATTTCGGCGAGTGCGTCAACCGCGCCGTCGCCAAGCTGCTTCCATTGATCGGCCTGGGCATCGTCGTGGCCATCGGTGTCTCGATCGGCTTTGTCTTCCTGATCATCCCCGGGGTGATCCTCTACCTGATGTGGATGGTCGCGGTACCGGTGCTGATGGTCGAAAATATGGGGGTTTTCGAGGCGCTGAGCCGCAGCGCGGCGCTGACAAAGGGATCGCGCTGGAAATTGCTGGGGCTGATCGTGGTCTTCTTCATCTTCAGCATGATCATCGCCATTCCGATCGGCGTGATCTCGCTGATCAGCACCAGCCTCTCGCTGGTCAGCAGCGCGCTGCTCAGCACGGTGAGCGCCGCCGTCGGCGCGGCGGGCATCGCTGCGGTCTATATCGAGCTGCGCGGATCGAAAGAAGGCACCAACAGCGACCAGCTCGCGAGCGTGTTCGCCTGAGTATCGGTTTTAACCCCGTCATTCCCGCGTACGCGGGAATCCCGCTTTCTTTGCCGTGATCGGCTTATAAAAGCGTCACCCCCGCGTCCGCGGGGGTGACGGCAAGGAGAAGCGTTACCTCCCGCTCCGCGCCAGCAGCGCCACCAGCTCGTCCGTCCAGAACTTCGCCCAGGTGTGCGTGCTGTGGCCGCGGGTGTCGTCGGTGGCCTTGATCAGCAGATATTTGCCATCGGGCAGCCTTTCGCCAAAGTCTTCGGCAACGCCATAATCCCACGGGTTGATGAAATCATCCGAGGAATTGATCCAGGTCACCGGCATCGTCATCTGCTCGACGCTCGCGGACGGGTCGTAATTGCGCGAGGATTCGACCTGGTAGATGATGTCGTTGGCATCGATGCCCTTGATCGAAGCCTCGATCCGCTGGGTGATATAGGCGTCCGCCGCATCGCGCGTGGGAAAGGCCTTTTGCAGATAGAGCGGCGCGAAGCCTGCGACCTGCAACAGGCTGGCAGCGACGCGCAGCCCCATCACCGGCGGCGCGGTATAATCACCGCCCGCCCAGACCGGGTCAGCCTTGATCCCTTCCACCGCGGCCTTGCGCCACATGCGGTTGTGCCCGGCGATCGGCATCGGCAGGCACGCCATCGGCATCATCGCCTGGACGAAGCCGGGGTCGACCTGCCCCCAGACGAAGCCGTGCATGCAGCCCATCGATGTGCCCATCACCAGCCGCAGCCGGTCGACCTTCAGCCCCTCGACCAGCATCCGCCGCTGCGCCTTGACCATGTCGGTATAGTCATAGGCGGGAAATTGCATCTTCAGCCCATCGCTCGGCTTGGAGGATTTGCCATGCCCGATGTTGTCTGGGAGGATGACATAATACCGGGTGATATCGAGCGGCTGGCCGGGGCCGAACAGCTCCTGCGCGAACTGTGGCTGGAGAAACTGCAGTCCGCTGCCGCCGGTGCCGTGCAGCACCATCACCGCATTGGTCACCCTGCCCTGCGCATCGCGCCGGGGCGTGCCCAATGTCGCGTAATGCATCCGCAGTTCGGCCATGGTCTCGCCGGTGCCGAAGCTGAAATCCTTGAGGATCGCATCGCCCTGCTTGAGCTGGGCGGCGTAATCCACCGCGCCGGTGCCGGTGGCCGGACCGGGGGTGGAGCCCGGCGTCGCCGCAGGAGCAGGAGCGGATTGTGCGAACGCTGGCGCGCCCAGCACCGAACACGCCAAAAGCAGTCCAAACAATTTTGATCGCATCGCAAACCCCTGTTTCCAAACCGGTCTGCAGCATTGCAGGGGGTGGGCCGGCTTGCAATCGGGATGTTACACCGCCGCCAGAACCCGGTTGCGGCCGCTGCGCTTGGCGGAATACATCGCTGCATCGGCCTGCGCCAATGCCTGATCTAGCACCGCCCCTGCCGCCAGCGGAGCAACACCGATCGAGATCGACAGCGCGATCGGCACGCCCTCTGTGGTCGTCACCTCAAGGCCAGCGATCGCCGAACGTGCCCGCTCGGCGATGGTCAATCCCAACTCCATCGGCATGCCGGCGAGCAGCACGGCAAACTCCTCGCCGCCCACCCGACCCAGCAGGTCGTCCGGACGCAGCGCCGCCTGCAGCGTTCTGGCCACGATGCGGAGCGCGTGATCACCCGCCGCATGGCCATGCTGATCGTTGATCGCCTTGAAATGATCGATGTCCGCCAGCAGCACGCAGGCGGGCGCGTCCCCGTCATAGCTCGCAGCCGAGCGATAGAAGGCAGCGCGGTTGAGCGTGCCGGTGAGATGATCGATATCGGCCTGTGCTCGCAAGACGCTCTGGGTCGCCAGCAGCTGACGGTTCAACCTGCGATTGGCCTCTGCCTGGCTGGCAAGGACATAGGTGACCGGACCCGAGATCAGCGCCGGGCAGGCAGCGCCCCAAGCCCAGAATGGCCAGGGAATATCCTCACCGGTCAATGTCGCCATCGCCAGCATGGACGCCAGTGTTACGCCAACGCTGAACCCCATCGCGATCAGGATCTTGTGCCATTGGGTCATGTAACGCCGCGTAAAGCATAAGCGTTAACACTCCCCGAATTTAGGGGGGGCAACGCGCGAATCAGCGCAGCAGGCCGCCTCTTGAGCGCTTCGATCGGTACATCTGGCTGTCGGCACGGGCCAAAACCTTGTCGGCGCGGTCATCCGGATGGATAAATGCATGGCCGAACGTCGCCGAAAGACGGGCCTGTCCGCCTGCAAAGTCGGGACGGCAGGCTGCGATTCCGGCGGTCAACTGTGCGATCTTCTGCTCGACATCGTCATCGCTGATCGTGCCCAGCAGCAACGCGAACTCGTCGCCACCGATCCGCGCGACCACATCGGTCGATCGCACATTGGCCAGCAGCACCTGGGCGATGGTGCGCAGCGCTTCATCGCCTGCAGCATGGCCATACGAATCGTTGATCGACTTGAGGTCATCGACATCGATGAACAGCAGCGCGGAGCGGCTGCCGTACCGCTGGCAATGCGCGATCGAGACCGCCACAGCCTGTTCGAAATGTCGGCGGTTGAACAACGGCGTCAGCGTGTCGCGGCAAATTTCCTCTTCCAGCACGCGCACCCGCGCGCTGAGAAAGGCATTTTGCTGCCTCAGATCGGAGCAAAGCAACGCAAGCTGTTCATGGCTCATCGCCATGTCAGCCTGGGGTGCATACACACCCTCGTTGCCTTGGACGTCGTTCATTTTCATGAAGTGATACCTGAAAGCCCCTGTTTGCGATCCCTACGCCGGACATAGCAACTCTGATGCCGCGCAGCATGATGAAAATGCCGGAAACCAAGTATAAAGTGTGCACAACCGGGACAGCTATTCGGGCTTGCGAACGGGCTGAATTTCCTTTGCATGGTGATTGCGGGTGCAGGTCTTTGGCTTTAAGACGCTGATCGAACCAGCAAACCTGCGGAGACAAATGCGTGGCCGAGCCATCCCATAAGCCCGACCCGGTGCCGGTTGCGCCTTCCATAGCATCTTCCGTTGCTCCCCCGGTGGCGATCGTCATGGGCAGCCAGTCGGACTGGGAAACGATGTCCGGTGCGGCAGCCGTGCTCGACGATCTGGGGGTGGCGCATGATTGCCGAATCGTATCGGCCCATCGTACCCCCGAACGGATGGCCGATTTTGCCAGAACCGCAGTCGATGCTGGCTTCCGGGTGATTATCGCCGGCGCAGGCGGCGCTGCGCATCTGCCTGGAATGATCGCCAGCATGACACGGCTGCCGGTGCTTGGGGTTCCGGTCTCCAGCAAGGCGCTGAGCGGTCTCGACAGCCTGTTGTCCATCGTCCAGATGCCCGGCGGAATTCCCGTCGGCACGTTGGCGATCGGGCCGGCAGGCGCCAAGAACGCCGGACTGCTGGCCGCTTCGATCCTCGCCTTGTCCGATCCGGCACTGGCCGATCGGCTCGATGCCTGGCGTAGCGCCCAGAGCGAATCGGTGGGTGAACGCCCGGTATGAGCAGCATTATCCCCCCGGGCAGAACCATCGGCATCATGGGCGGAGGCCAGCTTGGCCGGATGCTCAGCATGGCGGCGGCGCAACTGGGCTATCGCTGCCACATCTTCGCGCCCGAGGCGACCAGCCCGGGATCGGAGGTTTCCGCCGCCAGCACCCAGGCCGAATATTCCGATCAGGCCGCGCTCGCCGCCTTTGCCGATGCCTGCGACGTGGTGACCTATGAATTCGAGAACGTGCCCGTGGCGCCGCTGGTCGCGATAGCGGGCGAGGTCCCGCTGCGCCCCTCGCCCAAAGCGCTGGAAATCGCGCAGAGCCGGATTGCCGAGAAGCGCTTCGTCACCGATCTGGGCGGTCGCACTGCGCCGTACGGCTTTGCCGAGACTGCCGACGATGTCGCCGCTGCGATCGCCATCTCGGGCATCCCTGCGATCATCAAGTCCAACCGCATGGGCTATGATGGCAAGGGCCAGGCGCGCGTGATGCCCGGCGACGACCCGGTTACGCGCTGGCAAGAGGCCGGCGCTGTGGCTGCGATCATCGAAGGCTTTGTCACCTTCGATGCCGAATTCTCGGTCATCCTAGCCCGCGGCCTCGATGGCGATATCCGCTTCTGGGACAGCGCCGAAAATGCGCATGTCGCAGGGATTCTGGACAAATCGACCGTCCCTGCCAGCGCTGCCATCACCGCGCAGGTTCCCGCCGCCCGCGCGCTTGCCGCCAAGGTGGCGCAAGCGCTCGATTATGTCGGCGTGCTGACGCTGGAGTTCTTCGCGACCGCCGACGGTCCGGTGTTCAACGAAATGGCGCCGCGCGTCCACAACAGCGGCCACTGGACGATCGAGGGCGCGTTCACCAGCCAGTTCGAGAACCACATCCGCGCGATATGCGGTCTGCCGCTGGGCGAAACCGCTTTGGCCTGCCACAGCGCCGAGATGCGCAACCTGATCGGCGAGGACGCGCATCGCTGGCCTGAGCTGCTCGCCGATCCGGCCAACCACCTGCATCTTTATGGCAAGCATCGCGCCGCGCCCGGCCGCAAGATGGGCCATGTCACACGCATTTCGCTGACGCCTGCGGGAGGGCAAGCATGAACCATCCCGATATCTTTCTGGTGCTGGCGCGCGCGCGCAACGGCGTCATCGGCGCCAATGGCACGCTGCCGTGGCACCTTCCGATGGACCTGCGCCACTTCAAGGCGCTGACCCAGAACAAGCCGATGATCATGGGCCGCAAGACCTTCGACAGCCTGCCCGGCCTGCTCCCCGGGCGGCGCCACATCGTGCTCACGCGCAGCAAGGACTGGGCCGAAGAGGGCGCCGAAGTGGTGCACAGCGTCGACGCGGCGATCGCGGCTGCCAACGCGCCGCATGTCGCGGTGATCGGCGGCGCCGAGATCTTCACGTTGTTCCTGCCACGCGCCGACCGGATCGAGCTGACCGAGGTCCATGCCGAACCAGCCGGCGACACGGTGATGCCCGCCTTCGACCCGGACGCATGGCGCGAGACCGCCCGCGCCGATCATGCGGCCGATCCCGAGCATCGCGACCGGCCCGCGTTCAGCTTCGTCACGCTCGTGCGCAAATGATCCGCCGGTGATCCGCAAGATCCTGATCGGTCTGGTGCTGCTGCTGGCAGCGGGGCTGGTGTTCGTGGTCACAGTGCTGCCGGGGCGGTTCGAGGCGCAGACCAATGTCGTCACCGACGAGCCGCTGCCGCAAATCCGCGCCGATGCGGCGGCGTTGCACAAGACGCTGCAGATCGCCGATCTGCACGGCGACACCCTGCTGTGGAAGCGCGACCTGCTCGACACGGCGGAGCGCGGGCACATCGATCTGCCAAGGCTCGAGGCGGGCAATGTCGCGCTGCAGATCTTCTCGTCGGTGTCCAAGACCCCGCGCGGGCAGAACTACGACAGCAACTCTGCCGACACCGACAACATCACGCTGCTGGCGATGGCGCAGTTGCAGCCGGTGCGCACCTGGTTTTCGGTGCACGAACGCTCAATGTGGCACGGCCAGAGGCTCGAGGCCGCCGCCAAAGCCTCGGATGGCCGGCTGATGCTGGTGCGCCGGTCCGCCGATGTCGACACACTGCTCGCCGCGCGCGCTGCAGGCAAGCCGGTCACCGGCGCGCTGTTCTCGGTCGAAGGATTGCAGAACCTCGAGGGCAAGGCGGAGAATCTCGACCGCCTCTACAGCGTCGGCATGCGCATGGCGGGGCTGGTGCATTTCTTCGACAACGATCTTGCCGGATCGATGCACGGCGAGGCCAAAGGCGGGCTCACCCCATTTGGCCGCAAGATGATCCGCGCGATGGAAGCCAAGGGCATCATCGTCGACATCGCGCATTCGAGCCATCCGGCGGTCGCCGACATCCTCGCCATGGCGCGCCGCCCCGTCGTCTCGAGCCATGGCGGCGTGCAGGCGGTGTGCAGGGTCAACCGCAACCTCAGCGATACCGAGATTCGCGGCGTCGCGGCGACCGGCGGGATCATCGGCATCGGCTATTGGGATGGGGCGTTGTGCTCGACCGATCCGGTGCAGATTGCGCGCTCGATCAAGCATGTCCGCGATCTCGTCGGCATCGAGCACGCCGCGCTGGGCAGCGATTTCGACGGCGCGGTGACCACCCGGTTCGACGCCAGCCAGATCGTCCAGGTGACCCAGGCGTTGCTCGATACCGGCTTCACCGAGGCCGAGATTCGCGCCGTGATGGGCGGCAACGCTCTGCGGATCATCAAACAGGGCATTGAACCCCTGCCCGGCAAGCGCTTATAGGCCGATGTCATGATCAGGGTGGAAGGCGGCGATCGGCTGCCAGAACGGTTGCGCGGGGGCATCATCGCGCTGGGCAATTTCGACGGCTTTCACGCCGGGCATCAGGCCGTGGTGGGCCGCGCGATCGCCTGGGCGAAAGAAGACCATCGCCCCGCGATCGTCGCCACCTTCGATCCGCACCCAGTGCGCTATTTCAAGCCCGACGTCGCACCCTTCCGCCTGACCAGTCTCGACCAGCGCCAGACGTTATTCGCCGAGGCCGGGGCCGACGCAATGCTGGTGTTCGCCTTCGACGAAAAGCTCGCCAACACCACCGCGGGCAATTTCATCGGCGATCTGCTGGTGACGCGCTTCGGCGCCAAGGGCGTGGTCACCGGCGAGGATTTCACCTTCGGCAAGGGCCGCGGTGGCAACATCGAGGTGCTGCGCGATCTGGGCGCTTTGCTCGGCCTGCGCAGCGAGGCGATCGGCCCGGTGTCGACCGAAGACGCGGTAATCTCGTCGAGCCGCATCCGCCAGTGCCTGATCGACGGCCATCCCGACGAGGCCGAGCGGCTGATGACCCGCCCGTTCGCGGTGCAGGGCGTTGTGCAGCATGGCGACAAGAACGGGCGGCTGCTGGGCTATCCCACCGCGAACGTCGACATGGGCAGTTATCTGCGGCCGAAATACGGCGTGTATGCCGTTACCGGGCACCTCGCCGATGGCCGGGTACTCAAGGGCGCGGCGAACCTTGGCATCCGCCCGCAGTTCGATCCGCCCAAGGAACTGCTCGAGCCGCATTTCTTCGATTTCAACGAAGACCTGTATGGCCAGACGATCGAGGTCGCGCTGCGCCACTTCATCCGCCCCGAGGCGAAGTTCGGCTCGATGGAGGAACTGACCGCGCAGATCGAGGCGGACTGCGTGCGCGCGCGGGAATTGCTTGCCTGAAAGCCCCGCGCGCCTTAAGCGCCAGCGTCTATGACTGACCAGACTGCAAGCCCCGCCACGGACTATAAAGACACCGTCTTTTTGCCCGCCACCGACTTCCCGATGAAGGCTGGCCTCGCCCAGAAGGAACCGGCTATACTGGCGCGCTGGCAGGAGGCCGACCTCTACCGTCAGCTGCGGGACGCACGAAAAGGTCGTGAAAAGTTCATCCTCCACGATGGCCCGCCATACGCGAATGGCGACATGCACATCGGCCATGCGCTCAACCATATCCTCAAGGACATGGTCTGCCGTACCCAGTCGCTGCTCGGCAAGGACGCACCGTACGTTCCCGGTTGGGACTGCCATGGTCTTCCGATCGAATGGAAGATCGAGGAGCAGTATCGCAAGAAGAAGCTCAACAAGGACGAGGTCGATCCCGTCGCCTTCCGCGCCGAATGCCGCGCTTATGCCCAGCATTGGGTGGACACCCAGCGCGAGCAGTTGAAGCGCCTGGGCATCAACGGCGATTGGGACAATCCGTACCTGACGATGGACTTCGCTGCGGAAGCGACCATCGTGCAGGAGCTGATGAAGTTCGCGGAAAGCGGCCAGCTCTATCGCGGCGCCAAGCCGGTGATGTGGTCGCCGGTCGAAAAGACCGCGCTCGCCGAAGCCGAGGTCGAATATGCCGATGTGACGAGCACGCAGATCGATGTGGCGTTCGAGATCATCGATGCGCCCAATGCGCCCGAACTTGTTGGCGCCTATGCGGTGATCTGGACGACCACGCCCTGGACGATCCCGGTGAACCAGGCGCTCGCTTATGGGCCTGAGGTTGAGTACGCGCTTTTTGAGATCACGACACACATCGACGCGCCATGGAATGGGAAGAGAGTCGTTGTTGCGAAAAAGCTGTATCCGGAATTCCGTGCGCGGGTTGAACGGCAGCTTCGTGAGCTGCCATCCGCTGCTGAGTGGTCGAGCGAGAACCCTATCGTAGAATTTGACGACTTTCTGTATGACGCCGCTGAATTCGATGGCGGCTTTTACAATCTGCAAGGTTCGCAGCTCGATCGCGCCACCGCCCGGCACCCAATGCACGCACTCGGCGGCTTCTTCGCCAAGCCCCGCCCGTTCCTGCCCGGCGATTTCGTCACCACCGATGCGGGCACCGGCCTCGTCCATATGTCGCCCGACCATGGCGAGGACGATTTCGATCTGTGCAAGGCGCATGGCATCGAACCGGTATTCGCGGTCGAGGGCGACGGACGCTATCGCGATGACTGGGCCTGGCTCGGCGGCGCGGATGAGCGGCGGATGTCGGTGATCAACCCCAAGTTCAATGCACCCGACGGCCCGATCTGCGAAGACCTGCGCGCCGCCGGTGCCCTGCTTTCCGCCGCCGCATTCCAGCACAGCTATCCGCACTCTTGGCGGTCGAAGGCGCGCGTGATCTATCGCTGCACCCCGCAATGGTTCATCCCGATGGACGCGCCGCTCACCCATCTCCCCGCCAAGACCCGCGCCGAAAAGGGCTGGGAAAACGAAGGCGGCGCGATCGATCCGGCGGACGAGGGCCTGTGCGCCTCGCACACGCTGCGCGAGACCGCGATGACCGCGATTTCCGAAACCCGCTGGGTGCCTACGAAGGGCGAAAACCGCATTCGTTCGATGGTCGAGGGTCGCCCCGACTGGGTGATCAGCCGCCAGCGCGCCTGGGGCGTGCCGATCACCTTGTTCGTCAACCGCAAGACCGGCCAGTATCTCAAGGACATTCACGTCAACGCCCGCATCGTCGCGGCCATGCGCGAGGCCGGCGTCGACGCCTGGAACGACGCCGCCGCCCCTGCCCTGCTCGGCCCCGATTACGACATCGCCGATTACGAGCGCGTCACCGACATTCTCGATGTCTGGTTCGACAGCGGCTGCACCCATGCCTTCGTGCTCGAAAGCGGCAAATGGCCCGATCTGACGCGGCCCGAAGGTCATGTCGGTCCGTGGGCGGACCTGTATCTCGAAGGATCGGATCAGCATCGCGGCTGGTTCCAGTCGTCGCTGATGGAAAGCTGCGGCACGCGCGGCCATGCGCCATACAAGGCGGTACTGACGCATGGCTTCACGATGGACGCCAAGGGCATGAAGATGTCCAAGTCGCTGGGCAACACCATCGATCCGCTGACGCTGATCAAGGATTCGGGCGCGGACATCCTGCGGCTGTGGGCGCTGTCGGTCGATTTCACCGAGGACCACCGCATCGGCAAGGAAATTCTCGCCGGCGTCTCGGACCAGTATCGCAAGCTGCGCAACACCTTCCGCTATCTGCTCGGCGCACTCGCCGGGTTCGATGACGCGGAACGGGTCGGCGTCGAGGCCATGCCCGAGCTCGAGCGTTATGTGCTTCACCTGCTCGCCGATCTCGACGCCAAGCTGCGCCAGGCAGTGGAGGACTTCGACTATAACACCTATGTCCGGTCGCTGGCCGATTTCGCCAACAACGACCTGTCGGCGTTCTTCTTCGATATCCGCAAGGACTGCCTGTACTGCGACATCGGCCCCGCGCATCCGCACGGCACCGACAAGCGCCGCGCGTACCGCACGGTGCTGCATGTGCTGTTCGAGGCTTTGGTCCGCTATGCCGCACCGGTGCTGGTGTTCACGGCGGAAGAGGTGTGGACGACGCGCTATCCCGATGGCGGCAGCGTGCATCTGCTCGAATGGCCCGATTTTGCGGCGCTGCTGAGCGGCGCGGACGCGGTCCCCTGCGAAGGCAGGGGCCCATCATCGGACGGTCAGGAGATGGGTCCCCGCCTTCGCGGGGAACCGGAATTTGTCGCGAAGTGGGAGCGTTTGCGAGACCTGCGGCTTGGTGTTTCCGCAGCCATTGAGCCATTCCGCAGGGACAAGATCATTCGCTCAAGCCTTGAGGCCGAAGTTGCTATCAAGCTGAAGGACCCGCTTGCCGCTGCTTCTGCATCTTCGCTGGGCAAGGAAGAGTTTGACGAGTTGCTCATCGTTTCGTCCGCGCAGGTCACCGGCTTTACCGATGATGCTGTTGCCGAGACCAAGGTCATCGAAGTCACCCGCACAACCCACCACAAATGCGGCCGCTGCTGGCGTCACCTGCCCGAGGTGACCGAAGACGGCACCTTGTGCGATCGCTGCACGGAGATGCTGGCGTGACCCTCGCTCGCTATCGCACCGAGGGCGTCGCGCTGGCTGGCGCCATCCTGGTCGCAGACCAGCTCGTCAAGTTCATCGTCGCAGGGCCGCTCGCGCTCAAAAGCCGGATGCAGATCGAGATCACCTCGTTCTTCAACCTGACCTGGGCCGAAAACCGCGGCGTCTCGATGGGCTTCCTCACCGCCGAGACCGATACCGCGCGTTGGCTGCTGGTTGCGCTGACCGGCATCATCGCCACCATCGTGCTGTTGTGGATGTGGAAGGAACGCGCGCGCGGCGACATATTGGCGCTGGGGATGATCCTGGGCGGGGCTCTGGGCAACATCATCGATCGCGCCCGGCTGGGCTATGTCGTCGATTATGCCGACCTGCATATCGGCGCATTCCGGCCGTTCATGATCTTCAACGTGGCCGATGCCGCGATCACCATCGGGGTGTTGTTATTGCTTGCCCGCGTTCTGATAATCGGCGACAAGTCCTCGAAATCGGACCCTGCGACAGCGGCGGTTCAGGCTGGCGGGACTAACGATGGCGCCCCTGCCGCCAAAACGGAGAATGAGCATGTTTAATCCTGGCCGCAAATTGGCCCTCTTCGCCGGCGTCTCGGTCGCGGCAGCGACATTGTCGGCCTGCGGCTCGGGCGGCGGCGTCTTCAACCGCGACCGTCCGGACGAGTTCGCGGTGTCGCGCCAGGCACCCCTGGTGATCCCACCCGATTTTGCCTTGACCCCGCCTACGCCCGGCGCCGCGCGTCCGCAGTCGGTTCCGGCCAGCCAGCAGGCGCTCGACGCTTTGTTCGGCGGCCCGCAGCAGCGCCCCGGTGTCGAGGGCGCAGCGCTCGACCGTGCCGGAAGGCCCGATGCCGCGATCCGCTCGCAGGTTGGCGACCCCGCCACCCAGACCACCGACAAGGGCGCGACAACCCGCGACATCGTCGCTGCTCCTGAAGGCGACGGGCAGGACGCGAAAGCCTCCATCCCGCAATAAGCACGGGCACCCCGGATACAAAAAGCCCGGCCGATCACGCGATCGGCCGGGCTTTTTTGTGCCTGGCGCAGGTGATGCGGCGCGGGACAGCTAGGCCCGCGCACCATCCCCGACGACGCTGACACCAGCGCTGTTGTGGCGCAATGCCTTGAGCACCGTCTCGACGATGCCGTCGGCATCGAGCCCGGCTTCGGCATATTGCACTTCGGGCTTTTCCTGGTCCTGGAAGACGTCAGGCAAACGCATCGTGCGCAGCTTGAGGCCAGCATCGATCAACCCCGCGTCCGATGCCATCGTCAGCACATGCGCGCCCAATCCGCCGATCGCACCTTCTTCCACCGTGACGCACACCTCATGGGTGGCGAGCAGCTTGCGGATCAGTTCCTCGTCAAGCGGCTTGGCAAAGCGCAGGTCGGCGACCGTGGTCGACAGCCCCTTGGCATCGAGCACGTCGGCCGCCTTGCGCGCCTCGGCCAGACGCGTGCCCAGCGACAGAATGGCAACCTTCTTGCCCTCGCGCACGATCCGGCCCTTGCCGATCTCGAGCCGCTCGGGAACTTCCGGCAGCGGAATGCCGATGCCGTTGCCACGCGGGTAACGGAATGCGATCGGGCCGCTGTCGTGGCAGGCGGCGGTGTAGGTCATGTGGACCAGTTCGGCCTCATCGGCGGCGGCCATCACCACCATGTTGGGCAGGGTCGCAAGGTAGGTGACGTCGAACGATCCGGCATGAGTCGAGCCATCCGCGCCAACCAGGCCGGCGCGGTCGATCGCGAAGCGCACCGGCAGGTTCTGGATCGCGACATCGTGCACGACCTGGTCGTACGCGCGCTGGAGGAAGGTCGAATAGATCGCGCAGAACGGGCGCATGCCCTGCGCGGCAAGGCCTGCCGCGAAGGTCACCGCGTGCTGCTCGGCAATGCCGACATCGAAGCTGCGGTCAGGATGCGCCTTGGCGAACTTGTCGACCCCGGTGCCCGAAGGCATCGCCGCGGTGATCGCGCAGATCCGGGGGTCGGTGTCGGCGAGCTTGGCCAAGGTTTCGCCGAACACGTTCTGATAGGCGGGCGGACCGGCGGCGGCCTTGTCCTGCTTGCCGGTGACGACATCGAACTTGGCGACGCCGTGATATTTGTCGGCGGCAGCCTCGGCGGGGGCATAGCCCTTGCCCTTCTGCGTGACGACATGGATCAGGCACGGCCCTTCGGCAGCATCGCGCACGTTCTCGAGCACCGCGACCAGCTGGTCCATGTCATGGCCGTCGATCGGGCCGACATAATAGAAGCCCAGTTCCTCGAACAGCGTGCCGCCCATTGCCATTCCGCGCGCGTATTCGTCGGTCTTGCGCGCCGCCTGGTGCAGGCTTTTGGGCAGCTTGCGCGCCAGACGCTTGAGCGCCTCGCGCACCCCCAGAAACTCGCGGCTCGAGACGATGCGTGCGAGATAACCCGACAGCCCGCCGACCGGCGGGGCGATCGACATGTCGTTGTCGTTGAGGATCACGACCAGCCGGTTGCCCGCGCGCTCGGCGTTGTTCATCGCCTCATAGGCCATGCCCGCGCTCATCGCACCGTCGCCGATCACCGCGATCGCCTTGCCCGGCGCTCCGGTCATCTGGTTGGCGGTGGCAAAGCCCAGCGCAGCGGAAATCGAGGTCGAGCTGTGCGCTGCGCCGAACGGATCGTACTCGCTCTCGGAGCGCTTGGTGAAGCCCGAAAGGCCGCCGCCGGTGCGCAGTGTGCGAATCCGGTCGCGCCGGCCGGTGAGGATCTTGTGCGGATAGCACTGGTGCCCGACATCCCAGATCAGCCGATCATTGGGCGTATCGAACACATAATGGATCGCGGTGGTCAGTTCGACCACGCCCAGGCCCGCGCCGAGATGCCCGCCGGTGACAGAAACCGCCGAGATGACTTCCTGCCGCAGCTCATCGGCAAGCTGGCGAAGCTGCGAAGGCTTGAGCTTGCGCATGTCGGCAGGCACATCGACGGTATCGAGAAGTGGCGTGGCGGGCAGAGTGGTCATTGAGCTCCCTTTCGACCGCTGATCCTAGCCCAACTGCGGGGCTCTGTCGAATAACCGACATGGACTGGCGGGATAAGTGTAAAGTTTTTTGGACAGTTCCGCAAATGCGGAGTTTCAGTCGCATTCCGCACAGCGGCCACGAACCTCGATGACCGGACGGATGTCGGCATAGCCTGCGGCTTCAGCGGTCTTGCGAACGCTGCGCGACAGGCCGTCGTCGTCGATATGGGTCGCCGATCCGCACGAATCGCACACCAGAAAGATGCAGTCGTGCAGGCAACCCGGATGAGAATTGGCGATATACGCGTTGATGCTCTCCACCCGCCGCGCAAGGTTGGTGCGGACGAAAAGGTCGAGAATGCGATACACGCTGTTCGGGGCGACGCGCTTGCCACGCGCTTTGCTGACGGAGTCGGCAATATCATAGGCTGATGCAGGCTTTTCGATTTCCGCCAAGGCGGTGAAGATCGACTCGCGCATGTCGGTCCACTGCTCGCCCGCTGCTTCCAGCGATACGCGCGCAGCATGGGCAAGGTCTGCCCCCGCATGCTCCTTGTGCCTGTGGCCATGGTCTTTGACGGTGGACATGTCTGTGTATCTACGCGCCGCACCCGCCGGTTGCAATGGCAAGCATGCTGGCAGCGTATCAGCCGCGGACGGGTTTTGCCGAATAGAGTGCAGGAAAGACACGCTTGAGATTGACGACCTTCACCGCATCCCAGCGCTGGATGTAGGGATGGTCGGGGTTCTTGAACATGAAGTCCTGGTGATAGGTTTCCGCCGGAAAAAAGCCCTTGTACGGTTCGACCGCAGTGACGATGCGCTTCTTCCATACGCCGGATTTTTCAAGTTCGACGATATAGGCGCGCGCGACCTGTGCTTGCGCCTTGTCCATCGGCACGAGCGCAGTCCGGTAATGACGGCCCGTATCGGGGCCCTGCCGATTGAGCAGCGTGGGATCCGCAATCACCGAAAAATAGACCTGCAGCAGCTGGCCATAGCTGACCTGCGCAGGATCATAGACCACGCGGACGGATTCGGCATGGCGCGTCGCACCGCTCGACACATCGTCATAGCTGGCGTTCGCCTTGCCATCGCCATGATAGCCCGACACCGCGCTCTTGACGCCCTTGACGTGACTGAACACGCCTTCGACACCCCAGAAACAGCCACCTGCGAAAATCGCCACCCGCTGCTTGCCGGATTCCACCGCCTTGAGTTTGGGCGCGGGGATGATCTTGGCCTCTTCGGCGGCAAAAGCCTGGGTGCCACCGCCGATGGCGACCACCGCAGCGCTCAGCAAGCCGAGCGCAGCCAGCGCGGTCAAGGGGCCAGAACGCAGCGCCATCAGACCCCCAGGCCGGTGACGGGCGCTTCGACCGCGACCGGCGCAGAATAGGATCGGGCATCGGATTCACGCGGCTGCAACGCTAGCAACGCCACCGCGCCGATGACAAATCCACCCATGAAATTGCGGAACAGGTCCGATGTCAGGATAATGCTCATTTCGATCTCGTCTTCTTCTTGCCGCAGCCAATGTTCGTCGGCATGGCCCGCGGGGTTACAACCGTGAATGCGACGTATGCCGCGCCGGATGCGAATCAAGCCGTACCGGTGATGGCATTGCTTGGGCCTCCCCAAGCTCGCCTAAATCGTCTGTATCCGCTGTGAACCAGCGCACAGGGCAATGTTCAGCCAATTCTGCAAGGCGATGGCCGGCGTCGATCAGTCGACCAGTTGGGCTCGCATCAACCCGCGCAGCGAGTTGCCGAGCCAGAACCCATCGGCAAGATCGTCTGTGTGCAGCACCGCCTCGGCCGCCCTGCCCTGCTCCAGCAGTTCGCGCCGCAAGACGCCCGGCAGCAGGCCTTGTGACAGCTTGGGGGTCAACAGCCTGCCATCGCGCTCGACGAACAGGCTGGTGAAGCTGCCCTCGGTCAGGGCGCCATTGCCATCGGTGAACACGACCTCGTCGGCGCCATGCTGCGCCTGAGAGGCTCGCCGCGGCTGGTCGTAGCAGGCACGATCGGTGGTCTTGTGCACAAGCCTGAGGTCGGCGGGCGACAGTTGCATGGGACAGATTGCCACGCGGAGCGGCTCGGCGAGCGGTGCGGGCGCAGCGCGCATCTCGATCGCGGTATCGCCGCTCGGCGCAAGCAGCAGGCGTATCCGGGTGGGCGCGTCGAGATAGAAACAGGCATGGTTGAGCGCATTGCGCACGGCGTGACGATCGAACGAAAAGCCCAATTCCGCCGCGCTCTCCTTCATCCGCTCGAGGTGCATCTCGAGCCGCAATATGCCCTGCGCGGGATCGAACCCCATGGTTTCGATCAGATCGAAATGCTTCGTCGCCGCCTTCAAGAACGCCCCCTTGACCAGACATTCGCGCCATTCGGCACTGCTGCTGGAATCTGCGACCACACCCGATCCCAGCCCAAGCGAGACCTTTTGCGCATCGCCTGCCAGATGCAAGGTGCGAATTGCGACATTGAAGGCGGCATCGCCCGGGGCCTTGCCACGATAGGGGTCGATCCGGCCGATCGAACCGCAATAGATCCCGCGCGGCCCGGCCTCGATAGCATGCAGCATCTCCATCGCGCGGATCTTCGGGGCACCGGTGATCGAGCCGCACGGAAAGATTGCGCGCACCACATCGATCGCGTCGAGCCCGTGCGCGATGGCCGCGCGCACCGTGGAGGTCATCTGGTGCACCGTGGGGTAGCTTTCGATGCGGAACAGATCGGTTACCCCCACGCTGCCAGGGACTGCGACCCGTGACAGGTCGTTGCGCAGCAGATCGACGATCATCAGGTTTTCGGCGCGATCCTTTTCGGAGGTTTCCAGCGCGCGTGCGGCATCGGCGTCGCGTTGCGGATCGCGGTGGCGCGGGGCAGTTCCCTTCATCGGCCGTGCGGTGACCTCTCCACCACGCAGCGAGAAGAAGAGTTCGGGCGAGAGGCTGAGCAGCCAGTCGGTGCCATCGAAGACCACCCCGCCATAGCCCGCCGCCGAGCCGGCCCGCAGAGCGCCATACAAGGCCAGCGGGTGGCCCGACATCGCCGCATGGTTCTGGAAGGTGAGGTTCGCCTGATAGATGTCGCCGCTCGAGATGCCATCGTGGACCCGGGCAAAGCGCGCGGCATAGTCCTCCTGCAGCATCGCGGGGCGAGCCGAAGCGAGATAGGCGTCGGCTGCCTCGCCCTGGCCGGCAAGCCAGTCGGGCACGCTATCCGGTGTCATGACGTCATGACCCTCGAAAAGTCCGAACCACGCCAGAGTCATCGGCGGCATGTCCGCCAGCAGCGGGCGCAATCGCGGCTCCAGCGCCAGCCCGGCCTCATAGGCAAAATACCCTGCGGCATGTAGCCCTTCCCGGCCCGCCGCCTGAAGCGCATCCAGCAGCAGGTCGAGTTCGCCAGCAGTGCGCGCAGAAAGGCAGCGCACCGGATCGGCATACAGCCGCGCGGCGCTGGCATGATCGGCCCGGGCGTCGTCCAGCAAAACGAAGGGCGCGCTACTGGAAGGGGTACGTTCTGGGGTACGGGCGGCGGTGCGGTCCATGCAGGGGCTTCTAGGACGTGGTGCAAGCACTGCCTAGGGCTAACGCATGGAGAGCGCCTGGAGCGCACTGATTGCCAAAAAGCCATCGCCCGCATAGAGCAGCCAGCAACGAGAACGGGAGAGATCGCGCATGGGCAGACGGAAATGGCGGGCAGTTGCACCGTGCCTGTGCGCTGTTTGGATGCTGACCACTATGGTGTCCGCCATCGCCCAGGAAAGCGCCATCGCCGAGCCTGCCGTGCCGCCGCCCGTCGCGATGCTGGCCGATGGCGTTCCGCCCATCCCGCTGTCGCTGGTCGCCGACACCCGGCCATATCTGGAGTACCGCACAGCCAGCTTTTCGGGCTGGCATCCCCAGGACCGCTCGATGCTGATCACCACGCGGTTCGGCAATGTCTCGCAACTCCACCGCGTCGCCGCGCCGGGCAGCGCGCGGCGCCAGATCAGCTTCGAGGAAGAGCCGATCTATCGCGGCAGCTGGTCACCCGACGGGTCGATGCTGCTGGTCGAAAAGGATGCTGGCGGCAACGAAGTTTCGCAGATCTACGCGCTCGACGTCGGCCGGATGACATTGCTGAGCGATGGCAAAAGCCGTCACACGCTGGGCCCTTGGTCGGGTGACGGCACACTGGTCGCGTTTGGCAGCAACATGCGCACCGGCGTGTATAACGATATCTATGTGATGGATCCGCGCGATCCCGCGTCGGCGCGGCTGGTGTTGTCCAGCGACAGCGGCGGCTGGGTGGCGATCGACTTTGCCCCCAACAGCCAAGAACTTTTGGTGTTCAACTATATCTCGGTGACCGATAGCCAGTTGCATATCATCGATGTGGCGAGCGGCGAGATCCGCAAGGTGACCCGCGATGCCACGCCGGTTGCGTACGGGACGCTCAAATTCGCGCCCGATGGCCAGCTTTGGGTATCGAGCGACAAGGATTCGGACGTGCAGCGGATCGGCGTGCTCGATCCGACCACGGGACTTTTCACCCCGATGATCGATGGAGAACGCTGGGACATCAGCAATTTCGATATTGCAGCCGACGGCAAGACCATTGCCTATGTCGTTAATGAGGCAGGCTTTTCCAGGCTTTACCTGTACGATATTGACAGCGGCGCCAAGCGTCCCGTGGCGGGGCTTCCCCCCGGGGAGATCGGGGCGGGCATGAAGTTCGCGCCATGGGGGACCTTGGGGTTCACGGTCTATTCCAACCAGTCGCCCGGTGATGCCTACAGTCTCGATCCGGCCACGCTGCGGATCACCCGCTGGACCGAAAGCGAAACCGGTGGACTCGACCCTGCCGACAACGTCCTGCCCGAACTGATCGAGATCCAGAGCTTCGATGGCGAGCCGATATCCGGTCTGCTTTACCGTCCCGACGCCAAGCGCCATCCCGGCAAACGCCCGCTGATCATGTCGATCCATGGCGGACCGGAGGGCCAGGCCACGGCAGGCTTCCTAGGTCGCAGCAACTATCTGATCAATGAGCTTGGAATCGCTCTGTTTTATCCCAACGTCCGGGGGTCGACAGGCTTTGGCAAACGGTTCGTCAGCCTGGATAACGGCCCATTCCTGCGCGAAAACTCGGTCAAGGATATCGGCGCGCTGCTCGATCGCCTCGGCAAGCATCCCATGCTCGATCCCAAACGCTTCGGAGTCACCGGAGGCAGCTATGGCGGCTATATGTGTTATGCCAGCGCCATTCGCTACAGCCGCAGGTTCAACGCCGCGAACTGCATCGTTGCGATTTCGAACTTCGTTACTTTTCTTGAAAATACAGAGGAATACCGCCGGGATTTGAGACGCTTCGAATATGGCGACGAGCGCGTGCCCGAATTGCGCGCCAAGCTGGAGGAAATCAGCCCGCTCACGCGAGTCGACGAGCTCAAGATGCCTTTGCTGGTGGTAACGGGTGCCAATGACCCGCGGGTGCCCGCGAGCGAGGCGGACCAGATCATCGATGCGGTGCGCTCGCGTGGCGGCGTCGCCTGGCATTTGCTGGCGCGCAACGAGGGCCATGGTTTTCGCCGCAAGGAAAATGCCGACTTCCTGTTCTGGACAACATTGGCGTTCTGGCAACGCCACCTGCTCGGCGCCAAGGGCCGCTCGGCAGACTGACCCCCAACACAAGGACACAAAATGGTCGCGTCTGTTTTCGACCTCTTCAAGATCGGCATCGGGCCGTCGAGCTCGCACACCATGGGGCCGATGGTCGCTGCCAACCGATTCGTCGTACGGCTGCGTGAGCTTGGGGTGCTGGACCGCGTCGTGCGGATCGAGACCAGGCTCTACGGATCCCTCGCGCTGACCGGCAAGGGCCATGCCAGCGACCGTGCCATTCTGCTGGGGCTGGCTGGGGAAGAACCGGTGAGCTGCGATCCCGACTCCGCCGACCGGCTGGTCGAGCAGATCCGCAGCTCGGGCGATATCCTGCTGGGCAAGCGCCACCGCATCGCTTTCGACGAAAACAGCGACCTGTTGTTTCTGCAGCGCGAGCGGCTCGACTATCATTCCAACGCGATGACGTTCACCGCATTCGATTGCGCCGGAGCGCAGATCGAACAGCGCGCCTATTTCTCGGTCGGCGGCGGCGCGGTGGTCGATCAGGATGAAACCGCAGCCAATGCCCCGGCCGCAGGCGGGCTGTGGGATCCGCCGCACGTCTTCGGCTCGGGCGCGCAATTGCTCATGATCGCCGAGCGCACCGGGATGTCGATCGCCGAGATCACCCGCGCCAATGAACTGGCTGCGTGCGATGCCGACACGCTGTCCGCCGGGCTGGCCAAGATTGCCGATGCGATGTCAGCCTGCATCGATCGCGGCATCCGCACCGGCGGCGAGCTTCCCGGAGGCCTGCGCGTGAAGCGCCGCGCGCCCCTGATCATGGCGCATCTGATGGCCCGGCAGGAACGGATGCTGTCCGATCCGCTCACCGTCATCGACTGGGTCAACCTGTGGGCGCTGGCGGTGAACGAGGAGAATGCGGCAGGCGGCAAGGTCGTCACTGCACCGACCAACGGCGCCGCCGGCATCGTGCCCTCGGTGCTGCGCTTCTACGACCGCTTTGCGCCGGGCGCGGACCAGGCCGGGGTCGAACGCTTTCTGCTGACCGCCGCCGCGATCGGCTCGCTGTTCAAGGAGAACGCCTCGATCTCGGGTGCCGAAGTCGGCTGTCAGGGTGAGGTCGGGGTCGCCTGCTCGATGGCCGCAGCCGGGCTGGTCGCCGCCTGGGGTGGTTCGGCGATGCAGGTCGAGAACGCTGCCGAGATCGGCATGGAACACAATCTGGGCCTCACCTGCGATCCGGTCGCGGGGCTGGTGCAGGTGCCGTGCATCGAGCGCAACGCGGTCGGCGCGGTCAAGGCGATCGAGGCGGCACGGCTCTCGATGATGGGCGACGGCACCCACCGGGTCAGCCTCGACGAGGTGATCGAAACGATGCGCCGCACCGGGCTCGACATGAACGAGCGTTACAAGGAAACCTCGCAGGGCGGGCTCGCGGTCAACGTGGTGGAGTGCTGAACCGGGCGGCGCGCTTCGCCTCCCGATCCGCCTCGCGCAGCGCCACCGCCCTGTCCCACCACGGATGCCCGCGATGATTGGCAGCCACGGTGCGCACTGCCCCCTGATCGAGATACAGCGCCAGCCCGCCGGTCCGTGCCAGCATCGCCCGATCGACCTTGAGCCAGCGCGGGCGGCAGCTGCGCGGAAGCCAGCGGGCGGCGATAACGATATCGGCCCGCCTGCAAGCTGCCGCGAGCGCACGCTCGGGCACCCGCTCGCGGTTGCGCCCGACCAGCGCGGTGAACGTCCGCGTATCCCCTGGCAGCGCAAAGCTGCAGAACTCGGCGCTGCAGCTGGCCTCGCGCCAGTCCTCCATCGCGGTCGGCTCCCCCTCGAACGCCGCGCTTTCGCTCAGCGTCTGCAGCGCAAAATCGCCGGTGCGCGCGCGCAGCACCACCATCTGGCCCTGCTGTCCGGTGATCGCGATATGCTGGCCATCGCCGGTGATCAGCAGATCGGGCACCGGTTGCAGGGCGACCAGCACGCTGGCCAGCGCGATCGGAACCAGTCCCAGCCAGCGCGCGCGGCTGCGCCAGAGGAACACCCACAACCCGCCAAAGATGAACAGCGCGAACGTCCAGGGCGGCATCTTGGGAAACAGCGTCACCGCGCCGGGTGCATCGGAAACCGCGTGCGCGAGCGTCAGCAACGCATCAAGCGCCGCACCGCACAGCCACCACAGTGGAGCGCCCAGCCCTGCGATGTCGAGCAGCAGCGCGATGGCCTCAAGCGGCATAATCACGAAGGTCGTCAGCGGGATCGCGATCATATTGGCCAACGCGCCATACAGCCCCCCCTTGCTGAAATGGTACAGCGCGATCGGCATCAGCGTGAACTCGATCAGCAGCCCGGTGAGGAACAGCATGGCGAGAAACCGCGCGAGGCGGCCCGGCCACGACAGGTCGGCCGTCGCCCAGCCGCGCATCTTCGGGTGATCATGCAACGCGATGATCGCGGTGACCGCTGCAAAGCTCAGCTGAAAGCTTGGCCCCATCAGCGTTTCCGGCCAGAAGACCAGCACCAGCATCGCCCCTGCCGCGATCAGCCGCGGTGACACCGGATCGCGCCCGAGCGCCAGCGCCGCGAGCACCAGCAGCGCCGCCGCGCACGAGCGGATCGTCGGAACCTCCGCGCCGGTAATACCGTTATAGGAGTTGGGATATTTTAACCCCTCCCAACGCATTGAGGGGACGATGACGCTACCAGCAACAATTTACGCGCGTTTTTCAAACGCCGAGCAAGCCCTAGGCAACAGCAAGGCACGCCAGTTGATCCTGTGCAGGGACATGATAGCCCGACGCGGTTGGCAGGGTTCAGCAGCCCGCGAGCTGGTCGATGAAGGCCTCAGCGCCTACACCGGGAAAAACAGGTCAGAGCATGGCCTCCTCTTCGCTTTTGAGCAGGAAGCAGAAGCAGGGCTTTATCGGAACGGGCACGTCCTGGTCGTCGAGAATTTGGACCGCATCAGCCGCCAAGGTTACGATGCGATCCTGCCTTTCCTGCAAAAGCTGACCAGCCAAGGCGTAACAGTCGCAACTGTGGATGGTGACCGGGTTTACCCGGCCTATGAGCGCGTCTCGATGACGAGCGTTATTGAGGCGGTGGTCAAGTCGGAACTGTCACGCGAGGAAAGCGAGAAAAAGAGCAAGCGCCTGCGCGCTGCGCATAACCGGAAGGTTGAGGTGGCACAGTCAACAGCTGGGCAACATATCAGTTACACCTCCACCGTGCCCGCTTGGTTGGACACAAAACGAATCACCAAGGCAGCAGATCGACCAGCCTACAAGATGACCCTAAACCTCAATCGGGTCGCCATCCTCCGCGAGATATTCCAGCTTACCATTGACGGGCATGGCACTCCGTCGATTGCAAAAATACTGAATGCGCGAGGTGAACCCGTCTGGAACCACCTAGGACAGAAAAGCAACAATGGTTGGACCGTCGGCTATCTGACCAAGCTAGTGCTGAACCGTGCGGTTATGGGGGAATACAACCCGATGAACCAGCCGCGCAGTGGTCCCATGACCAGCAAAGGCGTCGTCGTCCTCAACCATTATCCACAAGCCATAGACCCCGTGACCTTCGCAAAGGCTCACGCGGCACGGCAAGCCAGGAAAAGCACGAGTGGTTCATGGAAGAAAACCCACGACAACCTTTTTTCCGGCATCGCAAAATGCGGCGTTTGTGATGGTCGGATGAAGCTCGAAACAACGGTGAAGAAAGGTGCCCTGAGGCGATATAGCAAAACACCGCACCTCAAATATGTTGCAAAGCAGAGCTTCAGCTACCTGAAATGCCATAACGCCCTCAATCGAGTTCATGACGAGGAGCGAGGCATACCGCGCTGCACGAACCGAAATTGGGTCCGATACGAGAAACTGGAAAAGGCGGTTGTCGAACTCGTGTCAGGATGGCTTGCCCAAAACCAGTTAGGCGCTCCAACTGCCGACATCTCAGACGTTGAGGTGCAGGTTGCAGAGGCGAGGCGCTACCTGGAGGACAAGCAAGCCCAAGCAGCCAATGCCGCCGTTAGCTTCGTCAGGACCAACAGCGCCACAATGGAGCGGCTGATGCTTGAACTTGAGGCAGAGGCCGCAGAACAGTCCAAAGAGATAGCCTCGCTTGAAGCGCACCTGATGTCCTTGCGATCCTCCTCCCCTTCCCCGGATTTTCTCGCGCTAATCGACCACCAGCAGACTTCGGTGTTCTCAGATGATGCGGAAACACGAAATGCAGCCAGGGTTGCGATGAAGCAAACGCTCAACAGTCTCATCAAGTCGATGGAATGTGACACTGAGCGCAACATGCACATCGTAATTGGTGCCAATGCGCTGCGCTTGTCATACAATCAGGAAGGTGAGTTGATCGGAAAGGAACACGGTCAAGGCACAACCTTCCTTGGTCCCAATGGTGAGATCGACTGGCATCCTGATTTTCCCGAAGCCGAATACCAGATACACCAAAGCGCCTTATAGATGCTCTGGACAGCAGGGACGGAAATAGGACAGACTGCGAACAAAGGAGACAGCGATGGACTTCCAAAAGGAATTGAGTGAGATAACCCATCGCCTCGACACGACCGCAATCCTACCTCGCCATCAGGCAAGTGACCTCTTTAGGGCGTCGTTTGCAGCTGCATTTCCTACGATGCTGCAAGGCAAGACATATGGGCAGGCTTCAGGCGGCCTCACGATCCTCAACCAATCGGAGGAGGCATTTCGTGCCGAACTGCGGTCAATCGACAATGACCTTGGCAGGCAAATCGCCATTGTGAACGAAAGCCTGGATAACTGGTTTATAAAAGGCGACCAGCCAGCGCCCTACTATCCATGGCGTATCGCCGTCATTCTCGGCAAAGCCAAGCGCCGTGAGGAAGAAGCGGCATTTCTAGCGGCGTGGTGTCGCCACTTCGGTAAGATCGTTGGCGGGCGATATGAGAAGCTGGCCGACCGCGCCCGCAAATTAGGCGCACTCTAGACCTATCAAACCGCGCAGACCCCTTAGCGGGGCATTTGTAGCACCTCTGCACCAATGTGCAGGTTGAAGTGCCTACGCTTGCGCTCGCAGTAGACGCGCACATCATCAAAAGTGAATGCGAACGCATCATCTTCAAACTCTGCGTTACAGTCCAGAGTTTCAACAAAGGTTGCGAGCGCACTGAGATCGATCTGCATGGCGTGTGTCTCCTGTTCCATGCAAGGACATCAAGACATCACCTGATTCACCAGTCATCTACTTCCTGGCGCAACCGGCCACTCTTTTCCCTTCTCTCCGACCACCCTTGTTCTTGCTCTCCCAGCCCGAAGGCGCTTGATGTTCTTGTGGCAAAACAAGGAGAGCCACATGACAAGCAAGCAATATCCCCCAAGCAGTTTGGAAACAGCAGCCGTCGCATGGCAAGCCGTTCTCGAAATTCTCAACGGCGGTGCAGGGCAAAAAGGTCTGCGCGCAAAGGCCAATCGCATCCGCGAGGAAATCGGCACAAGCGGCCTGCGTCTCACCGTGCTTGAATGGGTAGATGAGATCGACGCCGCCTGGGCAGAGGTCAAAGACCAGTATGACCAGCCATTCGATTGGGAGTTCGTCCCCGCATGGATTGCCGAGAATATCGACTGGTCTGGTAAGCAGCCTGTTATCCACAAGGGAGGTGCATGATGGACTTCCTCAAGATGATCCGCCCCGAGGACGTTCAGCAGCTGGTGATGAACTGGCAGGAACAAGCGCCCCTCAAGGGCACAAGACAGGAACGAGACTTCACACCTGTGGTCAAGCTGTTCAACCCCTGTGGGTCAGGCACGTGGGTACTGACCGAACTCGAACCCGATAGCAGCCTGGCATTCGGCCTTTGCGATTTGGGCGTGGGAGAACCCGAGTTGGGTTATGTGTGCCTAGACGAACTAGCCAGCCTCAAGCTGATGGGTGGCCTGCGCATTGAGCAGGACTTGCATTGGAAGCCCACGAAAACGCTCAGCGAATATGCGAGCGAGGCTTCCCGATTGCGTTACATCAAAGGCTAAAAGCGGTGGAGCGGCTGATCGGTCTCAGCCGCTCCATCCTTATTAGGCTTTCTTGCGCTCAGCAGAGATCGGCGCGTCCGGCTTATGGCCCGCTTCCGCAATGATCGAATTGTCGGGGTTTTTGCCCCAGCGGTAACGTGAGCTAACAGCGCGCTTATCCTCAGCCGAAAGTTCTCCCCAGCCTTTCCGAACAGCCCAAGGCTTATCGGCATTTGAGGATGATGTGGTGCGCTTGCGGGCTGGCTTAGCCGTGCTGCCCTGCTCGCCTTCCAGCGCGGCCTTGATCTCCTCGTCCAAATCACCCGCCTCAACTGCGGCCTTCAATCCGGCAAGGAAGTCCTGAAAGCGATCAGCTGGAATATGGTTCTCAGCTTCACCACCAATCAGCACGGGATTGCCATTGATCTTTGGGGAAAACCGGATGGCATTGTTGCTGCCCAGCTTCCACGAGCGCGTGGGAGGTGTCTTTCCCTCATTGTGCTGTGCTGCCGCTTTGTCGATTACCGACACCATCTTCTTCCGGCCCTTTGAGGGGTCATAGACTGGTGCATCGAAATGAGTGCCCAGTGTGTTGTCGATGAATTCCAGAAAGCCTGCCATTTCGATCTCCACAAGTGTGATGCTGGCGCGATAGGCACACAATCTTAACCAGAGGTCAACAGCAGACAGCAAAAAAGCCCCGGTGACTAGCACCGGGGCTTGGGTTGAGGTGGCTTGCAGTTATGCAGGCTTTGCTTCCGCCTTCTTCTCCGAACGGGTCTTGCGCAGCTTTGCAGTGCGGGCAGTCTTCTTTTCATCCAGCGCAGCCAGCTGGCCGTCAAATTCTCCAGCCTTCAGCTTGTCCGCGAAATAGTCGAGCGCCTCAGCAAAGTTTGCCGCCGGGACGGTCATCTCGCGAACATCAGCCTTCACACCATCGACCTCATACTGACCGAGAACCAGCGGAGTGTTGCTGACCCTGAGAGTGAACTGCACCCGACCGCCATCGACGGATTTGAACGTCCGCTTGCCTTCCTTGTCCTCCGGAGTGTTGAAGAGGTGCTTTTGCTTGTCAATGTTTGCAAGTGCGACCTCCTTTGCACTGCGCTGCGCGGAAGCTGCTGCCTGGGCGTTTGCAGGAACGAGCAGCGAGGGGTTGAACTTAGCCATTGTGAGTTACTCCGATCTTGCCAGCTGCACTATTGCGCCGACATCATCGTAAAAGACATCGCCCGACTCCTGCGTCATCCACTCTTTGGACTTGATTTCACTCTTTTCCGGTGACGCGGACTCACTGCAAAATCTGAGTTAGCCATCTGCGTAAATAGGGGGTCAGGAAAGGAGAACTACAATGACCGACCACTATCCCTACAAGTTCAACGTCACGACACTGGAATACGACAGAGTGGCAGAATACCTTCATACCTTAACACCGGACAGATACACCATCGCTCGACGAGAAATGGTGGGTGATCTCACCATTGATGAGTGGCGAGAGATAAAGCGCATTACTGTCGAGCAAGAAGCGCGTGAATGCGGTGATTACCATCGCATCACGGATTTGATCGAGCGAATTGCCCTGCTATCCACGGATAGCAATGAGAAGGTTGCGGTCACCGTGCTAGGCTTGCCGACCAACATCAGCCGCCGGCTGCTAAACCGCGTAGCCATTCAGGTTGGTGTCTCGAATGCAGGGATCACTAGAGAAAACTATGCGGCTGAGCTGGCGCGAGGCGTCGAAACCTACCTCATCCAGTTCAAATCCAGCGATGATGCGATCATGTTCAAGCTGGCCATGTGGAAGCCGCCCGGCGAGGATGCTCGTCCGTGATAAAGCCCCACGCAGCATTTGATGTTCAAACCACACTTGCGAGGGTCACGCGCCTCCGCGTCGATACCCGACAGCTCAACGAACGTGAGGTGCAATTCACTATCGGCTATCGCTGGAACCTGACCTTGGATGAGGATCAACTAAAAACGCTATGGCAGGAAACAGATTGCGACAGTAGGTTCAAGGACGTGTTCGACAGCCTCAAACCCAGATGCCTCACCTATGCACCCTTGCAGGCCAACCGATGAGGGAGCCTCCCTATAAGGCTTACCTGAACTTCGACCATAAAAGCCGACCATGGCGATCCCAATTGCCTGAATGGCTGGACGAAAATGCCCGCACCGACCATTTCCTAAATGCCTACCTATGCCGCAATCCTATCCGGCCCAAGATCGTCGTCGTCCTGAACGACCGCACCACCGCGATCATGCTCAAGCTGGCGCTGGGCTAATCCTTCTTTGGCGGTTCGTCGGCTTGTATCTCGGCAATTGGTCCAAGGTCTTCAGTGTCGGCATTATCGTCATCCCAAACGATGTCCTTGAACATCAAGAATCCTGGCTCGCGGATTGCCAATGCGTCAATTTCCCGCCTATCAACCTGTTGGCGACGAAGGCCGAAGCCCTCATCCTTTGGAAGCACTTGCCAGATTTTGATTTCCGGGTTGTCGTTTAGCAACTTTACAATGCTTTTGATGACACTTGAATTGCAGCGATATCCAAAAAGTATAGCTGTTGTTCGGAATTGAACTTCCGCTACACCGCTTTTGAATCGCCGGTCACGCCACTCGCGCTCATAACGCCACTCTTTTGACTTCGTGTAAAAGTACGTTTGAAAGACCCGATCCTTGGCATCTGTTCGCTCCTGAACTTTCCAACGGTATAGGTCGCTGGTTTTGACAGCGCGCGGACCTTTGTAATCCACCTTCCCCAAACACGGATGTGGGATGTCACGAGTGTCATATTCAATGCAAATGCCTCGGTGCTCGTCTGCATAGTGCGACCACATCAATCCACTTTGCCAGGTAGCAGACAAAGAAAGCACTCCCTCTGTACCCAGCTCCTTATCCAACTCAGACTTTATATCCCGTGCCAACATTCGCATGAGGTAGTTTTCAACGTCCGGGTCCGTTCTAAAATCTCCATATTCCGTTGACATGTAACGAAGGTATCCAATCCGCTCTCGAGCATCGTCCTCAGTCTCATCTCTCATCAACATTCGAAACAGAAGCCGCTCCAAATGGGTTCGATCGATATCCATGTCGATTGTTGGATCGCAGTCCAGTGGGTCATTGAATGTGGAAGGCTTGGCATAAAAAACCTCCGCCTCGGTTATCGCCCGGAGGGTGTTCACCCCAAACGGTTTATATTTGTAGAGCTTGTCCGGCATCGCCTCCCCCACGAGTAACATTCGAAAAAGCAGAAAGCAGGCATCGGGCTAATGGGCAAGCCGTGTAGGCTACGTGGTCCCTTAAATACAGCATGACCTCGCCCATTATCCTCACCCTCGCGCAAGCCCGCGACCTACAACAGCAGATCACCGCATGGCCATCCTCGTGGCATTTCCTCCTCGCCATTGAACGACCGGAAAAGCCCGACGCGATTGGCGATCCTGAGCGAATGACAGCCGGGTTGAGGATGGTGCAGCTGAGTTGCAGTGACGACCATATCGCGGAGCAGCTGGGCTGGAAGATTCCCTCCGGCCCATTGAAGACGATCCACCGGATTATCCGCAAGCAACTTTCCTAACGCTTCCACGGTGAACGGCCGTCCGCTATAACGGCGCATGGCCACAATAACCGATCCCGCGACAGAACTTTCAGATGTCGCCTCAAACCTCCTCGACAGCACCAACACAAAAGGCGGTGCTTACCTCGCAGAAAAGTTTGAGGTGGAACCTTGGTCAGCTGAATTCTACAAGATTGTAGCCTGTATTTTAGAACGTGCCGATCTGGTCTATGACATTGTGGTCGCTTCCGACATGAAGCCGATCAACCGCGACAAAGCGGCAGAAGAGATCACTGCGTTTAAGAATGGATTTGCTGGATCGGCTCTTTTTAACGTCTGGAACCACGGCAATGGTGGACTTCCGGCTATGAGGGACCACGGTGCTCGGTTAGGGTTCTTGGAGAAAACAGTCAGACAAGTTGTAAGCTATCCTGAACTCGAAGAACACGAGCGAAAAGAAATGATCGCTCTGATTAATGTCTATATGGAAGAGTTGCAGGATAGCGACGAAGGGCCAGCGTTTGTGAGACAGGCCATCATGGATGTGAACCGCACCGGGTTTCCCGGAGGCTGTTTGGTTTAAGTTACGCAGCCATGGGC